>DUVN01000024.1 GCA_012841015.1 Clostridiaceae bacterium | reverse complement strand
TTAAATCTCTCAAGATCCAAGGTCCCGTCTTGTTCGCACTGTTCAATTTTCAAGGTCCAACACACCCTCCTCCCGAAAGGCGCCTTGCTAGGATAGCAAGCTTTTTCACACTTGTCAACTCCTTTTCGGAGAGATTTGCCCAGACTTACACAGATTGAGACAAAAATTTCAAAAAACCTAAAAGTGCGTCATACAAGCACTTTCAGCTGAATACTTTTACGCTTTGGCAACTAAAAAGGAGTCAATTGGGCGTCTCGACCAGAACATAAGCGCAATCACAATCGGCTCGGGCGTTCTGCGCAGGTAACTCATGGCGGACAAACCGCGATCGCCCCATCGGCGTGCCAATGCGTTCCGCAGATGTATTGCGCATCGACTTTTCACGATATGATTGTTTATAAGACGTTCTGCTACGTTACCTTTATCTTATCTTTCCAGTATTATTCTGTAACGTTGATACGACGGCGACCATGCCAATGATCGCCGCCACGACAACTAAAAAACCCGTAAGAAAACCGTAATCAGGTATCGCTCCGTTCAATAAGTGCTTCCATCTCATCGAGCGTCCGCTCAAACGCGTCGAGAGCTTTCACAATCGTTTCTGGTCGCGTCATATCAACACCAGCGTGTTTTAACACAACGATCGGCCAATCGGACGATCCTGCCTTGAGAAACCCGAGGAAGCGATCGACAGCAGGTTGACCTTCATTCAGGATCGCCTCAGCAAAGGCTGTCGCGGCGGAAAAGCCTGTCGCATACTGAAAGACGTAGTAATTGTAATAGAAGTGCGGAATGCGCGCCCATTCATGGGCGATCTCCGGGTCGAATGTGAGACCTTCGCCGTAGTATTTTTTATTGAGTTCACCGTATTTTTCGCTCAGATAATCAGCCGTTAGCGCTTCACCGGCTTCGTCAGCAAGATGAATCATATGCTCAAATTCAGCAAACTGCGTCTGACGGAAGACCGTTCCCTTAAACCCATCAAGGTAATGATTGATTATGGCGGCGCGCATCGTGTCATTGTCTGCAGTCTCAAGCAAATACTGTGTCAGCAGGATCTCGTTACATGTGGACGCAATCTCAGCGAGGAAAATAGGGTATCGACCGTACTGAAACGGTTGCGTATTACGCGTATAGTACGAGTGTATGCTATGCCCAAGCTCGTGTGCGAGCGTAAAAAGATTGTCGAGGGTCCCCTGCCAACTGATTAAGATGAACGGATTCGTGCTGTAGCTCCCACCAGAATACGCACCGGAGCGTTTACCGATGTTTACGGCCCAATCAATCCAACGCTCTTCAAATGCGCGCTTCAACAACCCGACGTATTCATCGCCGAGTGGTGCAAGTGCCTTGTACAGTATTTCTTTCGCTTCATCAAACGTATAGTGCAAGTCGACTTCTTCCACGAGCGAGACATACATGTCGCACGAGTGGAGCTCATCGACACCGAGGATACGCTTGCGAAGATGGACGTAACGGTGCAGAAGAGGCAAGCGCTCATTCACTGCTTCCAGCAAGCTGTCGTAAACAGATTCTGGGATCGCATTACTAAACAGAGACGCCTCACGGCCAGTCGAAAAACCGCGAATATTCTTGTTGAATGTATTGATGCGGATCGCATTCTGCAACGTCGCCGCACACGTATTCTTGAATTGACCAAATGTTTTGTACATGCTCTTGAAAGCATCGCGGCGCACACGTGGGTTACGGCTCTCAAGATATATGCCGAAATGCGCATGAGACATGGGCACCGTCTCACCTTTTTCGTTGACGATCGGATCGAACGTCATGTCAGCATCCGATAAAATACCGAAAATCTCGTCGGGGGCTCCAAATATTTGAGATGCCTTAGCTAAAAGTGACTCCTCAACCTGTGAAAGTTTGTACTTTTTCTCTCTGAGAATCATCTCGAAAAAGTGTCGGTAAGCGCCAAGCTCCGGCTTCTTCTCAATGAAATGCTCCAAAGTCTTTTCTGGAATCTCGATCACCTCGGATTCAAACCAAGCGTCTTCACCCATAAAAGACGCAAAAACTGCACCGAGCCTTCCTTTCATCGCCAAGAATACAGGATTCGACGTATCTTCATCTTCGCGGTGAAAAGCATAGGCACCGAGCATACCGAGATTGATCATGATTTCTTGGCGATTTTGGATTGCCTCATACAGAGCATCCGCTGACTCGGTCAGTCTCCCTCGGTACTGCGTCAACAGCTCGCGCTTTGCCACGAGCGCTGTGAACGCTTCCTCCCATTTCTCGATGGACGGAAACACTGTCGTCATGTCCCACGTCTGCTCAATCGGCACTTCTGAACGATGGAGTTGTCTGGCAGATTTTTCTTCTTTGGCTTCCTCTTCTTCGAATTCTTTAAGTACTTGAGTGTCTATCCACATGGATGATCTCTCCCCCCTCATTTAGATTGTTCTGCTTCTATCTTATTGATAGAACTTTTATCTGACAAGTATTCCCGTTACTGTGTGCCATTAAAAATTCTCTGAAGTATCATCCGAAGCGTATGACGCATCATCGGTGTCATCGCTGAACCCTTCGTCATCGTCAAGATCCTCTGGAACCCTTCCGTTGACTGTCTCGTGTTCACATTCCTCATCGGGGGACACGACGGACATATCGACGACCAGCCCTTCACGGACTCTCATTAACGTAACACCTGACGTGATGCGCCCCATCACGGGGATCTCGCTCGCGCGGAAGCGGATGATGATGCCGCGATCATTGATGAGAAGCACATCATCTTCATCGGTCACCTCGGCAATACCGACCAGCTTCCCTGTACGTCTTGTAGTCCTGTACGTGATAAGCCCCTTGCCATGGCGATTTTGGGCGCGGTATTCAGAGAGAGCGGTCCGTTTGCCGAATCCGTGTTCGGTAACGACGAGAAGCGTCCCGCTTCCATCTGTCGTGATCATGCCAATGACTTGGTCGTCTTCATCTAACTTGATGCCATTGACACCCATCGTGTTTCTCCCTGTTGCGCGGACGGTCGACTCATTGAAACGGATCGCCATTCCTTTACGCGTGACGAGCAAAATGTCGTCTTCGTCATCCGATAGGCGCACATTGACGAGTTTATCGTCATCGCGCATCTTGATCGCGATCAGTCCGCCTTTGTGTATGTTCCTATAATCAGAGAGCAGCGTCTTTTTAACGAGCCCACTGGCTGTCGCCATGACGAGATTGCCTCCTTGATCATACGAATCAATGCGAATCAACGTGCGAACTTTTTCCTCGGGATCGAGATGGAGTAAGTTGACGATCGCTATACCGCGTGCCGTCCGACTGAACTCAGGCACCTGATATCCCTTAAGCTCGTAAACTTTCCCGAAATCAGTAAAGAACAAAAGTGTCTGGTGAGTCGACGTAATGATGATCGTATCGACAAAATCATCGTCCCGCGTCTGCATTGCCGTGATTCCGCGCCCGCCTCGATGCTGAGCGCTATAGACATCAACAGGCATCCGCTTGATGTAGCCGGCCTTTGACATGGTGATGACGACTTGCTCCTCTTCGATCAATTCTTCGTCATCAATCTCATACTCACCGGCTGGCAGTATTTCTGTTCGTCGATCGTCACCGTATTTATCGGCGATCGCCCGAAGTTCCTTCTTCATCACGTTGTGCAAGAGAGCCTCATCGCTGAGGATTGTCTTGAACCCTTTGATTTTATCGGTTAAGTCGGCGTTCTCCGCCAATAACTTCTCGCGCTCAAGTCCCGAGAGGCGCCCGAGACGCATGTCAACAACGTGTTGCGACTGTTTTTCCGATAACCCAAAATGCTCGCTGAGGCGTGCTTTTGCTGTCTCCTCATCGGAAGACTGACGAATGATCGTGATCACTTCATCGATATAATCGATAGCGAGCTGCAACCCCTCGACAAGATGGAGCCTCGCCTCAGCACGCGCCAAATCGAAATTAATACGGCGCGTGATCACCTCCGCCTGATGCTTGATGAAATGTTCAAGCATGTCTTTCAAGCTGAGAAGCGCCGGGACGTACTTGCCGTCTTCCGACACAAGCGCGAGCATCGTTGCGCCGAACGTGTCCTGCAATTGCGTATGCCTATAAAGCTGATTCAACACAACCATCGGGGTCGCATCACGACGCAGTTCGACGACGACACGTATATCATCGTGTCGGTCTGATTCATCGCGCACATCAGATATACCTTCAATACGCTTATCCTTAACTAAATCGGCAATCCTCTCAATCAGGCGCGCTTTATTGACCATATAAGGAAGCGAATTAATGATGATACGATAGCGGTTATTCGCGACCTCTTCAATTTCAGCATGCCCGCGCACGACGATACGCCCGCGCCCGCGCCTGTAAGCCGAACGCACACCGGAAACCCCCATAATCTGAGCGCCCGTCGGGAAGTCAGGAGCCGGAATGAAATCCATCAACTCATCGACCGTCGCGTCGGGATTGTCGATCAGAAAAATCGTACCTGCAATCACCTCGCGAAGATTGTGCGGCGGGATATTGGTCACCATACCGACAGCGATTCCCGTCGAACCAGACACAAGCAGATTAGGGAAACTCGCCGGCAACACAGTCGGCTCTTCAAAACGATCGTCATAGTTTGGCTTGAAATCGACTGTATCCTTATTCAAGTCGGACATCATCTCGCCAGCAAGACGTGTCAGACGTGCCTCTGTATAGCGGTATGCTGCAGGCGGATCACCGTCTCTCGAACCGAAGTTCCCGTGACCGTCGACGAGAGGATAACGCATCGAAAAATCCTGCGCCAAGCGGACAAGCGCGTCGTAGACGCTCTGGTCACCGTGCGGATGAAAACGTCCGAGCACATCACCGATCGTCGTCGCACTTTTGCGATGAGGCTTGTCAGCAGTGAACCCCTGCGTATACATAGAGTAGAGAATCCTCCGGTGTACCGGCTTTAGCCCGTCGCGTACATCGGGAAGTGCACGATCCGAGATTACGCTCATGGCGTAATCAATGAATGACTTCCTCATCTCCTGATCGAGATCGACCGGGATGACAACATTATCCGGGTTCTGGAATGCCGCGTCGACAGCTTCTTCGCGCTGCTGGTAATCGTTTACATTATTTGGCTCGGATGCCATAGATTCCTCCCTATTCTGAATGGAAAAATAGTATGAAAAAGTGATCATTTTCGAGCTGTTTAACTATTTTTATTTTACCATATTCAAGGGAAAAACGCCTTGAATTAAAATGCACAAAACCGCTCAATATCAGTGCTCTAAAGGCACTTTCATCTGTGAATTGGTGCGTTATATCAGGATGATTTAAAGAGGGTTTTTCCTTATGGCAGCCATGCGCCGCGGATACCGCGAAGGAGTGGGCAAAAGTTTTTTGATGATAACGAGTGAACGCGTATAGTCGGTGTCAGGAAGCTCGTACTTGATGATTTTCTCAAGTCTTCCTTTCAGCTGTTTAAGGGCGTAATCTAGTCCTGTCGTCTCGTCGTCCTGACCCTTCATGGCAATAAGAAGACCACCAGGCTTGACGAGCGGAAGTGATAGTTCGAGAAGTGCCGGCAACGCCGTGACAGCTCGCGCGACAGCGACACCAAAACGATCACGGTACAGGAGATCCCTTCCGAGTTCCTCTGCACGGCCATGGATCGCTCGGACATGCGAGAGACCAAGTCGTTCAATCGCGCTATCAAGGAAATCTGTTTTCTTGCGGACGGAATCGAGTAGCGTGACATCGAGATCGGGGCGAACAATTTTTAGCGCGAGCCCTGGAAATCCTGCGCCGGAACCTATATCAATAAGTGTCGAACGATCTGGGATGTGCGGACAAAGCATCCAGCTGTCTTGGAGGTGACGTGTTCCGATCATCTTGTCATCTGTTATCGTCGTCAAGTTAACAGTCTTATTGACGTCGATCAGATGATCGATAAAAAGCACCGTCCTGTTAACCGTCTCCGGTGATACTTTGATGCCGGCACGCTCTAGCGCTTTGACGACGATACGCTCTTCCACGGCCGCACCTAGCCGTTCCACTGTTCCATATAGACGAGCAACACTTGGATATCGGCGGGGGATACACCTGATATACGGCTTGCTTGACCTATCGATTGTGGTCGGCGCTCACTCAGCTTCTGCCGCGCCTCGAGACGCAGTCCTCGAATACGTTCATACTCGATCCCCGCCGGAAGGCGTTTGTGTTCGAGCTTTTTAAACCTCTCCACACGGTCTCTCTCCATCTTGAGATAGCCTTCATATCGGATCTGTATTTCAACTGATTCGCGCACAGACAAGGGCAACTCTTGACGCTCCGGATCAAGCGGTGCCAGTATCTCGTAAGTGAGCTCCGGTCTCTTGAGCAGATCGTACAGTCGCGTCGTTGCTTTGAGCGGTGTGCTCCCGGCCTCTTGTAAGATTTGATCCGACAGCTCTGACTTATAGACACGCACAGCACTCAGACGCTCTTTCTCGCATTCGATCGCCCGCTGCTTGTCGAGAAAACGCTGCCAGCGCTCTTCTGAGAGCAATCCGATCTCGTATCCGATCGGAGACAATCTGGCATCAGCATTATCTTGACGGAGAAGAAGACGGTACTCTGCACGCGAGGTCATCAGACGATACGGCTCGTTCGTGCCCTTCGTCACGAGATCATCGATCAGGACACCAATGTATCCTTCAGACCGGTCGATGATGAGCGGCTCTTGTCCGCGTTGCCTGTGCACAGCGTTTATACCTGCCATCAGCCCTTGGGCAGCCGCCTCTTCGTAACCAGACGATCCGTTGATTTGACCTGCAAGAAATAGCCCCTCGATACCCTTTACCTCGAGAGACAACTCAAGGACCGTTGGGTCGACACAGAGATACTCGATAGCATACGCCGGACGCATAATTTCGGCACGTTCCATTCCCGGTACAGTCTTGAGCATAGCCCGCTGAATCTCTTCCGGCATAGACGTTGAGAGACCCGAGGCGTACATCTCTTGCGTATCCAGCCCTGTCGGCTCGAGAAAGACATGGTGGCGCGTATGATCGGGAAACTTGACGATCTTGTCTTCAATTGACGGGCAGTACCGCGGTCCTATTCCTTCGATCACGCCGGAATATAGGGGTGATCGATCCATATTATCGGAGAGAAGTTGCTTCGTCTCATCTGTTGTCCACGTAATGTAACAGGGAAGCTCAGCTGAAGGGCGCCATGACGGGTCATCTTCATGTTCGAAAGAAAAAGGTCTTGCTTCACGGTCAGCTGGTTGGAGTTCCATCTGTTCGATATCAATACTGCGCCGGTGGAATCTCCCAGGCGTCCCCGTCTTAAAGCGGCGCGTCGGCAAGCCAAGTGCCGTCAAGGTATCTCCTAGGCCGCAAGCTGGCGCGAGTTGATCGGGACCTGAACTTCGCACAGAATCGCCAATGATCACACGCGCATCGAGAAAAGTTCCGGGACAAAGGATGACATCACTTGCAACATAGAGTGAGCCTGTCGCCGCGATGACACCTTCTACTTTTCTCTTGTCATTCTCATCTGCGATGAGAAGCCCCGTTATTTCCTGCTGTATCAAGGAGAGGCGGGGCTCTGATTCGAGCACTGCTTTCATACCGCGCTGGTAACCTGTGCGATCCATTTGCGCACGCGGCGACATAACTGCCGGTCCTTTTGTCGCATTCAACATACGAAACTGTATCATGTGGCGATCAGCAAGGCGCCCCATCTCGCCCCCGAGCGCATCAATCTCCCTGACCATCTGCCCCTTAGCCGTACCGCCGATGTTGGGGTTACACGGCAGATTGGCGAGGCTATCGAGCGTCATCGTGAACAAGAGGACACGACACCCGAGACGTGCCGCTGCAAGAGCCGCCTCACAACCTGCATGACCTGCACCGACGACAATAATGTCAGCCTCGCCAGCAACAAAAGCATTCTCTTTTTGACGTGCTTCAGCGAGTGACAACATCGTTACTTACCGATACAGAACCGACTGAATATCTTCTCAATCAATGTCTCGGAGACGTCTTCTCCTGTGATTGTTGAGAGTTCCGTCAGCGCTTCTTTCAGAGAGATAGCTACAAGATCGAACGAAAGACCTGTCTGAAGATCGGCCCTTGCATTCCCAACCAACTCAACGGCACGGTCAACGGCAGCCTTATGACGGGCGTGCGTCAGAAGACCGTGGCTTTGCCCTTCGCCGTGAGATTTCACTTGATCGCGCGAGGTAACCTCGCGATCATCTTCCATCATGACAAGCGTGCCACCTTCAATAAAACGCACCAGCGTATCTTTTAGTCGTTGCAGATCTTCCTCAGAGCGGTCAGACCATGTTATCGTTGGCAAGTCAGGATAACGCTCGGCGGCGTAATAAGCAGGATCTTCCTCCTTTGGAAGTGACAGGCGCAAATCATCCTTGCCCAACACGAGAAGGAGCTCCTTTCCGTCCATAAGACAACGATCGATTCGAGCTTCCTCTTGACGTCGGTCATCTTCAGAGGGCAATGGCGGAGACAAGACCCACAAAATAAGATCTGCTGTGCGAAGGGCACTTTCGGCGCGTATGATTCCCTCTCGTTCAATGGGATCATGACTATCAATCGCCAGCCCCGCCGTGTCGGTCAAGTGAACGAGATATCCGTCCAGCGAAAGATCAACCTCTACCGTATCGCGTGTTGTGCCCGGAATATGGCTGACAATCGCGCGATCACGCCCGGAAAGAGCATTGAGTAGTGACGATTTGCCGACATTGGGACTGCCTGCAATCACAACGGCGAGCCCTTCGCGTATGATGCGCCCACCGGTAAAACTTTCAGCCAAGTGGCGCAGTTCTTGTTCAGAGTGCTCTAATTCGCGCACGAGCAACGCGCGATCCTCCGGTCGCTCTTCCTCCTCATCCCAATCCAACAACATCTCCAATCGAGCGAGCGCTCCATAAAGATGATCCGTTCTCTCATGTATGACACGCGACACGCCACCCATCAGCTGCCGATACGCGACTTGCGCCTGCTTTTCAGCTTGAGCTCCAATCATATCCATGACGGCCTCTGCAGCAGTGAGATCCATCTTGCCGTTGCAAAAAGCGCGCCTACTAAACTCACCCGGTCCAGCGGCACGAGCGCCGGCAGCGAGCACACTGTCTAGAACAGCTTGACGAATTGCTTGTCCACCGTGGCACGAAATCTCATAGACATCTTCACCCGTGTACGAGTGCGGCGCGCGAAAACAGGCGATGACGACTTCGTCGATCGAATCCCAATATCCATGAGCGAGCGTATAGCCCTCCATATCGGACGGCTTCGCAAATTTCGAGGACGAGGGAACAAATAGCCGATCGCATATCGATGCTGCAAGAGAACCGGAAATGCGAAGCACCGCCAGGCCGCTTTCGCCCGGCGGTGTTGAAAATGCCGCGATCGTGTCCATGTCAGTGTAAGTCATTCTATGGATCAATAATCTCCAGACCAGCTGTCGGGGCAATCACGACGTAACGGCGCGGCTCACTGCCCTCACTGTATGTCGTGATACCATCTGTCTCGCGAAGTGTAATGTGGATAATACGTCGATCGGCAGGCGACATTGGCTTCATCTTAGATGCGCGCCCCCTCTCAAGGACACGTGAAGCAATTTTTCTAGCCGTCTGCTGCAAGCGTTGTTCGCGGCGGCGACGATAATCGCCGACATCGATAACAACCCTCAAGTACTCGTCGATCCAACGATTTGTGACGATGTTCGTCAAATATTGAATCGCGTCGAGCGTCTCGCCGTGGCGCCCAATGGCAACACCGCCATCGTCGCTGATGATGTCGATATGGAGAGTATTCTCTCCTTCAAGGTATGATTCAATACGCCCGTGAATGCCGATGCCGGACAGTACATCTTGTACGTAATCGAGCGCTGCATTTTCCGCGGGAAGTAGACCGCGCTGATCGGCAGGAACACGCCAACCGTCCTCGTCGGACGGTTCTACATCTAAATCTTCGTCATCAAGATCGACACGCTCATAATCGTCATCGTCATCCTCATCGTCATCAAGCATGTCATCATCATCCTCAAGATCTGTTTCGTCATCGAGAACTGTCACGCGCACGCGAGCCGGACGACGCCCAAAACCGAGCAGTCCGCCTGTTTCCCCCTCATCCAGTACATCGATCAGCACCATGTCTTCGCTGACGGCTAATTCTCTCAAAGCCTGCCGGACGGCTTGATCTACTGTCTTGCCTGTAATTTCAATGGTGCGTTCCATCTAGGTATCCTCCCCTCACGCCCATCACGAAGCTTTTCAAAGTACCGGCGCACTTGATCGCATTCGACCAGATCGTGAGCCTTTAAGCTTTTCATTGCCTCAGTCTTTTGTTACGCGTCGCAGACGCGCAGTTTTTTGTGATCATTCCGGCTTATTGCGATTTTTCAACTTCGTAAATAAGTTTTTGAAGAAGCCATCTTTTTCTTCGCCTGATGAAGAAGCAGCTCCTCTCCGCCGCGAGCGATCGAACGACGCCTGCTCTTCCGCATGCGCGAGACGGAGGGGCGTAACGTAGAACTTGTACCCAAGTGTCGATTGAATCAAATACATAATATTCTGGAAAAGCCAGTACAAGCACATCGCTGACGGCATACTGAACATCGTAAACAGCATAATGATCGGCATAACCAAGTTCATCGTTTTCATCATACCGGCGCCTTGCTCGGGGTTCTGACCGCGCTTAGCAGGATTAGCTCTTTCACGTGCCTTTTCTTCTTTCGTTTTCTCAGGGCGTGCCGTACTCATCCGCATCACACGCATTTGCATCCAGTACGTGAACATCGTGATAAGGATCAACAACACAAGCGGCAATTGCACGCGCCAATCTGCGCCAAACCATTCCCATGGTTTGAACGATGGCGTCATCCCAAGATCGAGCCCGAGAAAATTTGTGTTGATCAACTCCGGTAGACGAATCCATCCATTCTGAACAGACTGTTGAAGAGCAGAACCGGAATCGCGCAATCCATTCAAGATCGGAATATCCATAACAGCAATATTATTGACCTGAGCTTCTGTCATCAGTCCTTGCCCCTGCAGCACTTCTCCAATCTTCGTTAAGTTATGGACAGGTACATTCGTAATAAAGCGAAGAGGCGCACGGAAGATGTAAATAATCGGCCAAATAATCGCTAACTGCAGAAGAGAGGGCAGACAGCCAGAAGCCATTGAAATGCCATTATCTTTGTAAAGCTGCTGTGTGAGCGTTTGCACTCTCTGTGTGTCTTTAGGGTAACGGCGCTTAATCTCGTTAACCTCGGGCTGCAACATCTGCTGACGCAGTGTGCTGCGCTGGCTTCGGAGACCGAGCGGCAACAGCAGTGCGCGAATGATTACGGTAAAAAGAATGATAACAAGACCGTAATTATTCAGCCACGTGTAAAGTCCGCCAAGAACCCACCCGAATAGTGAGTATAACGGGTCCAAAAGGCCGAGTTGAACAGGAATAATGGATGTCATGTCGCCTCTTTTCTCGCCTTCCGCACAGCGGCATCATGTACGTTCGAACGCCTACGCGCGGAATCGTTATTTGTTTTTTTGCAGGGAACCGGGTCGTACCCGCCCCTACAAAACGGATTACATCTTAGGATACGCCATATCGCTAGTCCCCCACCCTTCAGTGCACCGTGTCGACGAACTGCCTCTGCAGCATACGCCGAACAGGTGGGGTCGAATCGACAGCTTCCGGGATGTCCCGCCGATATGAAACGTTGATAAAATCTGATCATACATAATAAGCAAGAAGCTAGCAGTGAAGGTTTTCGCGTGTTAGCACACACCTCAACAGTCGCGTCAGTGCTACTATTATGTGTTCCGCGCTTGTTCACATTGTTTCGCATTGGTCAGAAATTTCTCATACTCAACTTACGTCACTCCGGTGTCGCCCGACACCTGATTCTATCAGAAGTCGATCCACCTCGTCGATCAAGGCACTTAATGCCGGCTCTTTCGCATCGCTCCAACGGTTCGTCACAATAAGATCGAAACCCGATAATAATTCGACACGCCTCAGGCGAAACGATTCTCGAAGCAGTCGCTTGACTCTGTTCCGTTGAACGGCACCACGAACGGCACGGCTCACTGCGAATCCGACGCGCGGATTTGCGCTCGACTCTGTGCGCCGTCTCCTGTTAACATGGAGACGGATCCAACATCCTCTGTAGCACTTTCCATGCCGATACACACGGGAAAAATCACGGTTGTGCTTCAATCGATCAGCGCTTGCCGGCATCGACAACATCGATCACAGCGAAAGCCTACTGCGACCTTTAAGCCTGCGCCTTTTCAAAATATTGCGTCCGGCTTTTGTTCGCATTCTTTTTCTAAAACCGTGCTCACGCGAGCGTTGCTTGCGCTTCGGTTGATAGGTGCGTTTCATATATTCCCCCTAAATTTAAGGATGATCTATTCACTACAATGGACCCATGTCCGCTTGTGATGTGGGCATAACGCTGAGATTATACTGAATGAATGACCTCTACGTCAATATTACACGGCAACTAGGCCGAGAATGCCCTTTCAGCTGCCTCAACGACGTGTTGCATCAGAATTGTTGTCGTCACTGAACCGACTCCGCGCGGGACTGGCGTGATATTGCCTACGATAGGCTCCACCTCATCAAACGCGACGTCACCGACGAGACGACCTTCATCGGTAAAGTTGATCCCGACATCGATTATGGCCTGACCTGGCTTCACATAGTCGGCCGTTACCATCTCTGCAACACCTGCGCATGCGATAATGATGTCTCCTTCACGCGCCACACTTGGCAGATCGACCGTACGCGTATGGCATATCGTCACAGTCGCATTCTCTTTGAGAAGCATCATGGCGACAGGTTTTCCTATCACGAGACTGCGTCCGATCACGATGGCTCGCGCACCTTTAATGGGAATATCATTATGCTTCAGCATAGCCATCGCAGCCTCTGCCGTGCAAGGCGCAAAGCCTGTATCGACACCCATGAAAATTCCCGCCATTGAAGCCGATGTGATGCCATCAACATCTTTCTCAGGACGAAGCGTATCGCAGACTTTTTTCTCATCGAGATGTTTCGGAAGAGGACGGAAAAGAAGGCATCCGTGAATCGTTGTATCATGGTTGATCATCTCGAGTTCTTTCTCAATAGCTGCTTGAGAAATATCAATCGGCAGTGCACGAACGTCAACCTTGACCCCTACTCTCTCTGCCCTTTTCAATGCGCCGCGCTCATAAGAAAGATCATCTTCGCTCGCTCCAACACGGACGATCGCCAATGTCGGTTCAATGCCGCTCTCATTCAACCGCGCTACGCGCTCAATCAACAGTTCAGTCGCCTTATCAGCAACTTCTTTGCCAAGCAATATGTTCGCCATGATTTTCTCCTTGTTCGAAAAATATTTCTGATGGTAACAATATCTTAGCATGAATCGCGAAGCACTGAAGGCTGATTACTCACTGCAAAGGATATAGGCAACCTCTAAAAACGGACACGTGCTAAAAGAATAGGGACATACGTCTCCCTCTTCAGTTGATTTTTCGTTCTCATCGCGTCGCACACGGGACGGTTGATCTTCCACCCAGATCGGCATTAACATATGATGTCGCAGCGCTGCACGTCTAGCGACAGGATCCTCTGATAAAGAGCATCGCAAGCGATCAGCAAACGACGGTGCGAATTTCTTCAAAGTCGTCCTTATTGAATGCTGACTCATGCTCGCTGCCGGCTCATTACGCCACACGGAGATTATCGACATTGCCAACGAGTACAAGTCACTTTCAGGAAGAAGATCGCCAAGGAAGATCTCTGGTGCAGCGTAACCTTCCTTAAAAACGCGAGATGTTGAAGGAGTTCGGGCGTATCCATCAAGCACACGCGAGTCGGAAAAATCGATCAGGAGAGCGTCGCCAGCGTTTGTGATCACAATGTTAGAGGGCGAAATATCAAGATGAGCAATCGGCTTGTTGGCACGCTGGCTAAGCCACGACAAACCATCAAGAATGTCATCGAACCACTGCTCTGCCACTGTGGAAGATAGTGCCTGCCGATCGATCTCACGCATTGTTTTACCTTCAACCCATTCGAAAACAAGCGACGGCGTCGTTGGAACAGGATGACACTCAATCAAGGGCAGACGCTCGCACTCCTGATGGCCGTCGAGGTCAAGTCGTGTGCGTACAGCTCTATGATCAGTACCGTCACCTCTCTCGTGAGATGTTCTGCCAAGACACCTCGGCAAATAAGGTGACCTCACATGGTAGAGCAGCTCTGCCATACGTAGATCAGTCCATTCATCCAAGGACTTGACGGCGATGCGTCGCCTGTCATACGTGTATGCAGGATATCCCTCATTCATTTCGCTCTTTTCCGCCATAATCTTTGCAGCCTCTCATTGAAGTTCCATCATAACGACATGATATGGTCTCCGTATAAGAAAAAAGCCGGTAAACTCCCGGCATTTTTCGTCAATAACGGTCAAAGAAGTTGTTCCGTGTCACCTCATGCGTTGACGGCTCCACGCTCTCTCGTCGGCTCTGAGCGATAGATGAGTTTCGGTTGCTCTTCACCCCTTACGCTCGCCTTCGTGACGATCACTTGGCAAATATCACCACGCGACGGTACTTCATACATGATATCGAGCATCAAGCGCTCAAGGATCGTCCTCAACCCCCTTGCACCCGTTTTCAACGCAATTGCCTCCTCGGCAATTTCCTGCACGGCGTCGTCTTCGAAAATGAGTTCAACATCTTCAAAACGCATCAATTTCTTATACTGTTTTAGCAGAGCATTTTTCGGTTCCTTTAGGATGCGCACAAGCGCCTCTTGGTCAAGTTCATCCAAGGCGACAACCACGGGAACACGACCGATAAATTCGGGGATCAATCCGAACTTGAGCAAATCCTCAGGCAGCAAATGCGAGAATAACTCCTTATTATCCATGTTGCTAGAACCTTCTATTTCCGCGCCAAAACCGATTGATTTATGGCCTATTCTGTCTCGCACAATCTTATCAACACCGTCAAAAGCGCCGCCTAAAATGAACAGGATATCTGTCGTATCGATCTGAATGAATTCTTGATGCGGATGCTTGCGACCGCCTTGCGGAGGAACGTTCGCCACCGTACCCTCAAGGATTTTCAGCAAAGCCTGCTGGACACCTTCTCCACTGACATCGCGCGTGATCGATGGATTATCGGAGCGACGTGTAATCTTGTCAATTTCATCAATATAGATAATTCCCTGTTCGGCACGATCGATATCATAATCGGCATTCTGAATGAGACGCAAGAGAATGTTTTCAACATCTTCACCGACGTAGCCGGCCTCAGTAAGAGCCGTCGCATCTGCAATGGCAAAAGGGACGTGCAAGATGCGTGCGAGCGTCTGCGCCAAAAGCGTTTTCCCGGAACCTGTTGGCCCCAAAAACATGATATTAGTCTTCGCCAACTCGACGCCATCGTCTTCATCATCGATATATTCTGCATAAACGCGCTTATAGTGGTTATAGACGGAGACAGCGAGCGTTTTCTTCGCTTCATCTTGGCCGATCACGTACTCATCGAGTCTCTCTTTAATCTCCTTGGGCGTCAAGAGATTCGTATCTTCCCGTCGCATTATCTTCGGATTCGTGTGACGGAGCATCGGACTAGAGTCGAGCATCGCGTCGCAGAGCATCACACACTCACTGCAGATACAGACTCCACCGTCCGCCCTGATCATCTGCGCCACTTCATCCTCTGTCTTACCGCAAAAAGAACAACGCAGCATGCTGGATCTGTCTTTATCTTTCCTGTCAGCCATTCACAACTCCTCCGCAAAACGGTCAGTGACCAGCGCAACTACGTCTTATAAGCGCTTTGTCATAATCTTGTCAATCAAGCCGTATTCAATCGCCTGTTCCGCTGAAAGCCATGTATCGCGATCTGTATCACGTTCAATCACCTCAATCGGTTGCCCTGTGTGTTCAGAGAGAATGCGATTAAGTCTCTGCTTCAACTTGAGGATGTACTCTGCCGCAATTGTGATGTCCGTCGCCTGTCCCTGAGCACCTCCTGATGGTTGATGGATCATCAAGTCGGCATTAGGAAGTGCAAACCGTTTGCCTTTCGCTCCGGCTGCAACGAGAAAAGCTCCCATGCTCGCCGCCATACCCATACAGATCGTCTGCACATCGGGCTTAATGTACTGCATCGTATCGTAGATCATGAGTCCTGCCGACACTTCTCCGCCGGGACTGTTAACGTAAAACTGAATATCCTTATTTGGGTCTTCGGCTTCCAGAAACAAAAGCTGCGCGACGATGAGATTGGCCGTCACGTTATTAACAGAATCGCTCAAAATCACGATCCGCTCTTTCAACAGCCTTGAAAATATATCGTACGAACGCTCTCCACGGTTTGTCTGCTCGATAACCATCGGGACAAGATTCATGTCCATATGGTTGTATTTTTCAAAAGTAATCATTTTATTGTGACCTCCGATGTCAAAAGCTGTCATATACTCATTCCTTCCGGTATTCTATTGTCTCTTCGGTCTCCATGCTGACGTCTCAAATAGTTGCAAGCGCTTAAGAAGTAAATGAGGCTTGATCGCCTACATTCTCTTCTTCCGCGCCTTACAGCTGCTCTCTTGGTTATTCCTGCTCTCCTTGCCTATCTACTCCTGCAGACTCTTCCGGCTCTTCATCAAATTCTACCTCTTGCTCAGGCTCCTCATCGATTGGCACGTTGACCTCGCGCAACCAAGCGAGAAGCTTTTTCATCTCAAGATCATGTCGGAAGCGATCACGATCGTGCTCAGTTTTTAGGTATTGCTCTTCATAGAGTTCCTCCGAAACGCCGGCGCCTTCCGCAGCTTCCTTGACTCCCTCCTCGAACTCCTCGTCCGTCACCTCGATCCGCTCCTGCTCGCGCTCACGCACAGCGTTCAAAATCCACGAGCCCTCAAGCACGCGGCGCAGATTTTCTGACTGTGTGCTCTTGTAGTCCTCTATCGTCTGCCCTGAATACTGCAAAAAGTCCGAAAAATTAAGCCCATACATCGAGAACTGCTTCTGCTGCTGCTCAATCTTGTGTTCGACCTCATCATCGACCATGAGCTCCGACAGTTCAATCCTTGACCTTTTAACGATGGCGTCGATGATTCTGTCATCGTAGACGCGATCAGATTCAACGGCTTTCTCTTTTTCCAGCCGCTCTCTGATCTCCTCACGATACTCATCGACGGTGTCACTCATCTCACTGACATCGCAGACAAAATCGTCATCAACCTCCGGAACTTTCTTCTCAAGTGCTTCGTGAATCGTGACAATAAAGACGACATCCGCACCTGCAAGATCTTTTGCGTGGTAGTCTTCGGGGAACGTAAGAGGAAGTTCGAATTCATCACCCACCATCCGACCAACTAAACCGTCTTCAAAGCCAGGGATGAAGGATCCAGAACCGATTTCCAATTCGTGATCTTCAGCTGTGCCTCCCTCGAAAGGAACGTTGTCTTTCAACCCAGTATAATCGATGGTGACGTGGTCACCTTGTTGGATCGTTCGATCTCCGATGGGTACAAGGCGCGCTACGCGCATCCGGGCCGTTTCGATCTCCTCATTGATCTCCTCTTCGCTCACCTCGACCGGTGGACGGTAGGCTTCAAGTCCCTCATATTCGCCGAGCTCCACAACTGGTCTCAAAGCAATACTGACATCAAACTTTAAACCAACATCCCCGCCAATTTCACGGATATTGAATCGCGGATCCGAATAGGGCTCAATGTCGTGCTCATTGAGCGCTTCTTCGTACGCCTTTGGCAGTGCATGCTCGATAGCGTCATCATAAAAGACACTCTCACCATAATGATTGACCACGATCGGATAGGGGACTTTGCCCTTGCGAAATCCTGGAACTTGAAAATGCTTCGCCAATTTCCTGTGAGCAGCTTGGAGCGATTTCTTAAATTCACCTGCCGGTACTTCGACCGCCAACTTGATCGTTCTATTTTCTTCTTGAACCTTCTGCGACGTCATGTTCGTCCTCCCTCGGTAATATCCTGTAAGCATTAAAGCGAAAGTATTCTACCACACTTCGCGTCACCATCGTCACGAAGTGAGCAAAAGCCAATACCGCATACGTGTACAGCTCCGTACGCGCAACCTGCATCGGAATACGCAACCGGCAGAATCGGACCATTTAGGTCATGCACACAGCCTAGCACGAGCTGAACGCACACGTACGTATAGCCAAGCACACAAGGAATCCTATACTTACACCACGATATCACGATCACGCGCGCGTACAAGTATTATTAGTGCCGTCGGCGCTTCGGTTCAACAAGGTCTGACATCAAGACGTTTCCTAAAAAAACAACACTCAAAAGTTGATCTTTTGTCAAATGTTCGCAATGCAGCAGGCCAACGTTCAGGCTATACTACTTGAAAGAGTTATTGCACGGGCTCAAACTCTATTTAGAAAGCAAATCGTTAGAGGTAGTTTGTTTTGATTGTAAATGGTCTAATTTTTATAGGTATCATCGTATTAGTGAGTGTCTTCCTCAGCGAAGTCTCCGACAAATTCGGGATCCCCATGCTGCTCATTTTCATACTATTTGGTGTCATTGTTGGGAGCTCGGGACTTTTAAAATCATTCGATAATTTTGATCTCGCTAACGAGATCTGTTCGATCGCCCTGATTTTTATCATGTTTTATGGCGGATTCGGAACGAGATGGAGCGCAGCAAAGCCAGTCGCTGGCCGAGCCATTACACTCGCCTCGCTTGGCGTTTTTTTTACGGCAGCTATTACGGGGTTATTCGTCCACTTTGCCTTAGGATTTCCGCTTTTGGAATCTTTATTGCTCGGAAGTGTCATTGGTTCAACCGATGCTGCCTCTGTGTTCTCAATTTTGAGAAGGCGTAAATTATCGCTAAGAGATAATACTGATTCGTTGCTTGAACTCGAATCGGGATCAAACGACCCCTTTTCGTATATTCTCACTTTCGTCTGCCTCTCTTTGATGGTCGAAGGCATGAGGGCTGGGCAGGCATTACTGATGCTGTTCTTGCAGGTCGCTGTCGGCCTTGCCGTCGGCGGAGTTCTGGCGGTTACTTTCGTCTTTTTAATCCGCAAAAATATCGCCTTCAAGGGCGGCGGCAACGAAGTATTTGCAACGGCCATCGCGTTGCTCGGCTACGCAGTCGCCGAGCTCTTAAGTGGAAACGGTTATTTGAGCGTCTACATCATTGGCATTGTACTTGGAAACCAAGAATTTCCCTCTAAGCGTTCCCTCGTTGCATTCTTCGATGGGATCAACATGTTCGCGCAAATCTTAATTTTCTTCGTCTTAGGACTGCTATCCAATGTACAGGGAATCATTAAGGCTTTCCCCTATGCGCTCGCGATTATGCTCTTTATGACGTTTGTCTCGAGACCAGTGAGCGTCATCGGACTGATGTCACTGTCGAAGCGCTCTTACTGGCGACAAAAGCTCGTCGTCTCGTGGGCAGGGATTCGCGGTGCCGCAAGTATCGTCTTTGCGATCTTCGCCGTCAGCAGTGGCGTCGAACTAGAAAACGATCTATTTCACATCATCTTTACGATTGTCTTGCTGTCGCTCGCCTTCCAAGGGGGTCTCATGCCGTTTGTCGCTGTCAAAACGAAAATGTACGACCCTGAAGGCGACGTCATGAAAACATTTACCGATTACGAAGAGGAGCGAAAACTTCATTTTGTATTGACAGAGATCTATGAAGAACATCCTTGGATCGGCCGCATGTTGCAAGATGTTTTCCTTCCAAATGACATACGCGTCGTACTCGTCGAGAGGAATGGCAAACAATTTATGCCAAACGGCCAAACAATATTTGATGCTGGTGACCGCCTAACACTCAGTGCATTACATTACGATGAAACGCTCAACCAAATCGAACTGAATGAACGCACCGTCAAGGAAGGTGATCGATTCGCTGGACGATTTATCCGCGATCTAAAATTGCGCGCCAACGAGCGAATCATCCTTCTGGAGCGCGATGGTGAAGTCATTATCCCAACAGGTGACATACAAATTCAAGCTGATGATCTGATTGTCATCAACTGGATGCGGACGTAGGTGGGCATTAACGAAATCATAAAAGGAAGAAGGACTGGCCATAAGCATTCGACGCTGGTTCGCTCGCTACAGGTCGGAAGGATAGAGATATGACGAAAAAAGATGAAGATTCACCTGACATCTCTTCTGCAGATAACTTCAATCTGAATGATGAGGAAATCGACCAAAACTTGATCGTCAATGACGAAAAAGCCGACCAAGGCGTGAACGTCAATGGCGAGGAAATCGACTTGGAATCAAAAGTCTCAGAGGACCAAAATGAGAGCGAAGTGGGCAACGATTTCGAGAACGACAATGAAAATGATGTGAAACGTCAGTACAAGCGGTCTGCACGCTCTTCAAAACGCCTCTTTCGTCATCCGCAGCGCACGATTAGCGGTCTTCTGCCACTTATCCCCATGCGCGGCATGGTCATTTACCCGGGCGTTCTACTTTCTTTTGATGTTGGAAGAGAGCAGTCAATCGAAGCACTGAGATTTGCAATGGAAGGTCGCCACGAGATCATTCTTGCAAGCCAGATGAAACTTGATGCTTTCTGGCCTGATACTGACCAAATCTACCGCGTTGGGACACGCGTCTTTATTCGCCAAGTTCTAGAACTACCAGATGACACACTGAAGGTTCTTGCTTACGGACTGGAGCGCGTCGAAATTGAAGACTTCATTGTAGATGGCGCACATTACATGGTTCGTTACACATCGCTCGCGCCGGCTACTCCCGATAAAACTCCCCTCCTCGATGCGTCGATGCGCCTTATGGGCGATCTATTCCAGCGCTATTCCGCGATTTCGGAACGCGTTGCACCGGAGGCGGTGATACTTGTCCGCAATGAAACTGATCCCGGTCATGCTGCCGATATCATCGCTGGTCAGCTTCCTATACGTTTCGACGAACAGCAACTAATACTAGAAACGATTTCTGTTATTGATCGTGTCCAAATGATCTTGAAGATTTTACACCGCGAGATCCAGCTTGCTGAGCTTGAGCAGAAAATTGCGACACAGGTACAGACACAGCTCGACAAAAACCAAAAGGATTATTATCTGCGCGAACAGATACGCGTCATCCAAGAAGAACTTGGCGAACAAGGCGATGATGACGACGAAATAACCCTGTTGCGCGAACAGCTCAAAGAATCTCTGATCCCGGATGAACATAAACCGAAAATCGAAAAAGAAATCGATCGTCTCGAGAGATTACCTTCTCATTTCCCTGAATACTCAACACAGAGAACATGGGTAGAGACACTACTCGAACTGCCCTTTGGTCGGATTTCCCCGGAACAGCACGATTTGGCGAGAGCGCGCCGCATTCTCGAACGCGACCACTTCGGCATGGTGAAAGTCAAACAGCGAATAATGGAGTACCTTGCCGTCCGCAAACTGCTCGTCGAAGCCGAGGGCGATTCGTCGCTCCGCGGACCGATTCTCTGTTTCGTCGGTCCTCCCGGAACAGGCAAGACATCGATTGCGAAAGCTATCGCTGAATCTCTTGGACGTCGTTACCACCGTCTGTCGCTCGGCGGTATACGCGATGAGGCAGAAATTCGCGGTCACCGCAGAACATATGTCGGCTCCATGCCTGGGCGCATTATCCAAGCCATCCGGCACGTCAACACCGACAACCCGCTCATTCTACTCGATGAAATCGATAAGCTCGGCAGTGATTTTCGAGGCGATCCGTCTTCAGCCCTGCTTGAAGTGCTCGATCCGGAACAGAATAACTCTTTCCGCGACCATTACATCGAGATCCCTTATGACCTGTCAAAAGTACTCTTCATTACAACGGCGAACACCGTTGACACAATCCCAACCGCACTTTACGACCGCATGGAAGTGATTGAAGTATCGGGCTACACCGAGGCGGAAAAAGTGGAAATCGCTTCAAAGCACCTTCTTCCGCGCAGTCGCAAACAACACGGATTGACAGGTGCAGACATGCAAGTGACGCGTGCCGCACTCGCAAAAATCATCCAAGGTTACACACAAGAAGCTGGAGTCCGACAACTCGAAAGAGAAATTGCCCGACTCTGTCGCCGTGCAGCGATTGTCATCGCGGAAGCCGCGGAAGAAGGGACGAAAAAAGTCCTGCGTGTCACACCAAACAATCTAATTGACCTTCTTGAAAAACCGCGTTACTCGTTCGATATGGCAGACAAAGAAGACCAAGTCGGAGTCGCCACAGGTCTGGCGTGGACATGGGCTGGCGGTGACACGCTCGCCATCGAAGTCAACGTAATGCCTGGAACGGGCAAGCTGATTCTAACAGGGCAACTTGGCGACGTCATGAAGGAGTCTGCACAAGCCGCACTCACTTATACGACAAGCCGTTCGGAATTGCTCGGACTGAACCCCGAGACCATGAAAGAGCGTGACATACATGTTCATGTTCCAGCTGGGGCTATCCCAAAAGACGGCCCTTCGGCAGGCATTACTCTAGCCACTGCTCTGGCATCTGCCTTAACAGGACGACCTGTCCGTCATGAGATCGCCATGACAGGTGAGGTGACGTTGCGCGGACGCGTCTTACAAATCGGCGGTCTCAAGGAAAAAGCCGTCGCCGCTCATCGAGCAGGCATCCGCACTGTCCTGATACCAAAAGACAACGAACGCGATATCGAAGACATCCCCGACACCGTCCGCGAAGCACTTACATTCAAAACCGTCTCCAACATGGACGAAGTCCTCGACCTTGCACTCGTAAAAAAGAGCGAGCTTGCTGACTGACGACAGGCGTTTCCCTTACGCTGTAACAACTAAACCGCCCTATAAATAGTGTGCCAACCTACAGCGTACCGACCTATACGTCCAGACAGCAGTATTGCAGTTGGGGCGCAATGCAAATAATCTGTTTCTCAGGGTAAAGCTTGGAAATAATTTCGATTTTTAGCGATTTCCTGCCTAAAGTGATTTTGTTGTCCAGATACGAACAATTTCAAGGCTTGGTCAAAATTTACACCTTAGGTAACGGTTTTTTGCCTAAAGCGTCATTTTTGACCAGATTCGGGCGATTTCAGGTCGGCTGTGGACAAAAATTACACCTTGGGTTACGTTTTCCTGCCTCAAACGTCATTTTTGACCACGATCGAGTGTTTTGCAGCGGAATGTGGACAAAAATTACGCCTTGAGTAGCGGGTTCTTACCTAAAACGTCAATTTTGACCACTTTCGAGTGTTTTCAGGGGGTTTTGGCCAATTATTACACTTTGAGCAAGGGATTTCCTGCCGAAAGCGTCATTTTTGACCAGCTTAGCAGGCTAAGCAGTCTTTCCTAGTAGATGATGTTCAAAATCCACGTAGCCGGCACCATCTTCTCCAGAGATCAGTGAGAATTCAGTTTATTGAAGGTCAATCAAAACAGAATTTTTCCAATGAAGGAACCACATCTGTCGCACGACATGGTAATATAAGCACATGAATTTGAAGCTTCAGTCGTACAAGCAATTCGTGACCAGAATGATTATCCTTGCTGGGGTGATTGCGCTTTTGGTCGTCCGCTCAGAGCGACTGTTGTCGGGAACAGGAAAACTCCTCTCTGCGTTTTCGCCTTTAATCGCCGGCGGAATCCTCGCTTTTATTCTGACAATACTTGTGAACGCGTTTGAGCGTGTGCTCTTCCAGCGGACGGAGAAACCTCTTCTGAATAAATTGAGAACGCCCTTAGCCTTGTTTATCTCCCTCGCCATTGTGCTGCTCATTATCGCACTACTTCTCTACCTTATCGTCCCGCAGTTAATTAACACTGTCACCCTTCTCATCAATCAGTTACCAGAAACATATCATACGGTCATAAAATTTCTCGAGAAAAATACAGAGAATATTCCTTTAATCGGGGATATGTTTAAGGATGCGAGCTCACAAGAGGCATCCGCCACGGGGCAATTGATTGATCTCCTCTCCGGCTTCGGTAGCACTGTGTTCTCGATCACAGAATCTGTACTGAGCGCAGTTATTTCTGCCGTTTTTACGATTATATTCGCGATCTATCTTGTGCTCAACAGGCGCAAGTTGGGCGGACAATTTAACAGGCTTTTTGCTGCTTTCCTGAAACCCGTCTCAAAACGCCGGTTGTACCACGTCCTTGCCGTTGCACGCGACACGTTTGCTGGATTTTTTGCAGGTCAGCTAGTACAGGCATTACTCGTGGGCGCATTAGTCACCGTGGGCATGTTGATCTTTAAATTTCCGTACGCACCTATGGTCGGATCAGCTGTCGGCTTTTGTGCGTTGCTCCCGATCATCGGTTCTTTCATCGGTGGTGCAGTCGGCTTCATCATGATCGCTCCGCATAGTATTAACAAGGCTCTCCTTTTCCTCCTGTTCCTCATTGTGCTTCTACAATTAGTGGGCAATTTAATCTACCCCAAAGTCGTCGGTCGTTCGATTGGCATGCCAAGCATTTGGGTCTTCGCCTCCGTAATCATCGGTATGGGAATGGGTGGAATTACTGGTGTTCTTTTGGGTGTTCCTTTCGCCGCCACCATCTACAAGTTGTTGCGAGAGCAGGTGAATAAACGAAATGCAGCAAAGAACGAAACATCTGAAACAAGTGATGAGGACTCGAAGACACCTGAAAGCGAGCAAAATCCTCCTTCTAAGTTGACAAAAAACACAGACGCGCCATAACATAATAAGAACAGGGCTCAAGCTTGTTACTGTTAAAATGATCTTTGAACTCTAAAGTGCTGAGCATGGTGTGAATCGGGGCTCGGCTAAGGCTCCGTGTTCAGGTTTCAGTTGAAGTTATCATACAGTCGATGAGCCAAATACGCCTTGTCGGCTCCCAGCGATCCCGATGACTTGTCTGAGAGGAGATGGATGATTCGATGCGTAGCCACTACCTGAAGAATGCCGATGCTTACATGGATGGTGATTTCTTTAAGGCAAATATCACAGTGGTTGATGGCCACATTGCCTCCATCAACGAGCCTAATGTCTATCAGCTTCCAGAACTCGACCTCGCCGATTTCCTACTAATCCCTGGATTCATCGATACACATACGCACGGAGGATATGGCGTCGATTGCAATGACGCGTCGGTATCTGATTTTGCAAAGCTTTGCGATGTTTTCGCAAAGAGTGGCACAACGAGCTGGCTCTGCTCAATCTCAGCTGACTCTGAAGAACGGACGATCACCGCTCTTCATGCTGCGGCACAAGCTATTGAATCGCTCGACACCGGCGCAGAGTTGTTAGGCATCCATCTCGAAGGACCATTCCTCTCTCTCGAATACAGCGCAACGTTTGACACTGACAACATTCTGTCTGCAGATCCTGATTTGTTGCGACTTTACCAAAGAGAAGCAAATGGTCACATCCGCACGATCACGATCGCACCTGAACTCCCCGGCGCCATTGAATTGATCGACACGTGCCATGAGCTCGACATTGCCGTTATGCTCGGCCACTCAGGAGCGACGTGGCAGGAGGCAGTTGATGCGGCGGAGGCAGGAGCTATGGGGGTCACGCATCTCGGAAATGCGATGCGCCCGCTCCATCATCGCGAGCCAGGCATATTGGGCGCTGCACTCGATCTTAACATCTATTCTGAGTTAATCTGCGATGGCATCCACTTGCACCCCACGTTTGTTCGTCTCGTCTACAGGACAAAGGGAAAGGACGGTCTCGTCCTCATAACCGATTCTATGATGGCGACTGGAATGAAGGATGGACAGTATACTCTTGGAACGTGCGAAGTGACAGTGCAAAATGGCATCCCTAGAAGGAACGACGGCGCGCTGGCAGGTAGTACACTGACAATGGAAGGCGCCTTTCGGAATTTCTCTCTTTTCACCGAGGCTCCTTTAGGCGACATCATCCCTTGTGTAAGCCAGAACGCCGCACAACTCCTCAGTCTCGAAACACGCAAAGGGATTATTGATGTCGGGTTTGACGCAGATCTGATTGTCTTAGGAAAGGACTTGAAGATTCGTGATGTTTTCTGTCGAGGACAAAGAATCCTCCGACAGTGAAGAGGTCTTGCCAATTCTGCATAATAAGCGGATTTACGCATCATCCAGCTACAAAGGCGATGCCGACTATCCCGTTTGCCTCAACAGATCATCGTGTCACGCACAACACGCCCGCTGAGAGCTATTGTTATCAATCTTCTCAATCTTCCCTATTACCGACGCACGCTAGCCGTGTAGTTCTTTTGAGAGACGTGTCAGCGCTTTGTTTTCGCCGAGTGCGAACACGTGGTCACCCTCTTTAAAAATCTCATCGGCGTGTGGGCTGATCATATGCTGCCCGTCACGGACAATTCCGATGATTGTCACGCCGTACTTCGGCCTGATCTCGAGTGCTTTGAGGCTCTTCCCAACCCATGATCTCGGACATTTCGCATCCAAAATAGAGTGCGATGTCGAAAGCTCTATGATCTCAGACATATTGTTTGAGACAAGCGAAAGCGCCAACTTTGTTCCCTGGTCTCGCTCAGGAATGACGACTTGTGTCGCGCCGATTTTGCGCAATACTTTGGCAACCGATTCATTCTTCGCCTTAGCGATAATCAACGGAATACCGAGCTCCTTGCAGGCGAGCGTCGCCATGATCGTTGCTTCTGAGCGATCGCCGATACCGACCACAGCAGCATCACAGTTGCCGATCCCGATTTCCGCGAGGACGTTTTCCTGTGTGACGTCAGCACAGACGGCGTAAGTCACGTCGTTTGAGAGTTTGTTGATTATTTCTTCCTGTTGATCGATCGCGATCACGTCGACGCCCATATGCGTCAGAGTGATTGCCACTTGATATCCAAATCTGCCACATCCGATCACGGCGACATCTTTAATTTTTTTCATACTAAAAGCCTCTTGTCTTTATTCTCTATGATTCTCAATGAAATCGACGAGCCTCTCCCGGCAGGCCTCATCATTGTGACGATCGTCAATTTCAGTTTTCTTTCATTATCTTAACGTTTAAAATGCTATGGCCGTTCTGCCCACAGTCGTTGTATCTATCGCAATGTTACAGCACACCTTTTTTAAGATGTGCTACCCGATCATGATGTGTTCTTCAGCCTGTCTAAACTCCGTTTCAATTCGTTGCTTTGTCACTAACGCGTAGAGGACTGTCAAGGGCCCCAGTTTGCCAAACAACATTGTGGCGATCAAAACGAGTTGTCCGCCCGTACTGAAAATCGCCGTCGTCGCACGCGATAACCCGACCGTCCCGAAGGCCGACATGACTTCAAATAGTACATCGAGGAAACGCACGTTCGGATCGGTCACAGTAATGATGAAACAAGCCACAAGGCACCAAAGAGAGGATAAGAGCACAATCGTTGCCGCGCGGCGTGCAATCTCAGCCGGGAGCCTCCTCTTAAAGACGGTCGTCTCTTTCCTGCGAGTGGCTTCTGCTCTCGTGTTGACGAGCAGCGCGACAAGCGTCGTCGTCTTGATGCCGCCGGCCGTCGCGACAGGTGACCCTCCAATAAACATCAATGTTATTGATAGAAGTGCGGACGCGTGCGTCAGCGATCCTTGAGGCACACCGGCAAACCCTGCCGTACGCGTCGTCGTCGATTGCAAGAACGCGCTGAGCCACTGAACGCCTGCCGGTTGCTTGCCTAACGTTGCAGGATTGTTGTGCTCGAGAAGCCAAAACAAAATTGTCCCACCGATGAGAAGCACAGCCGTTGTCGTGATAACAATTTTCGTGTGGAGGCGGAACTTCTTCCAACGCCGTCGGCTGATGATATCACGATAAACAGGATATCCGATACCACCTAGGATAATGAGCAATGAAATGGCGAGAATGACGATCACATCCGACGCCCATAACTCCAAAGAACTGTCTCCCAAGATATCAATACCAGCATTGCAGTATGCCGAGATAGAATGAAAAACGGAATACCATAAACCTCTCTTCCAGCCGAATACTGGAACAAATCTCGTAGCGAGAATAACAGCACCGGCTAGTTCGATCGTAAACGTTGCACCTAGAACAAATTGAATCAGACGCGCCATACCTCTCGGCGTCATCGCGTTCTTTTCTGCGGCAATCGCAAGACGGCTCCTCATCGTTATTCGCATGTTGAGCGTCATCGCGATGCCGGCAGCCGCTGTCACGATACCAAGACCACCAAGTTGAATAAGAAGCAAAATGATTACTTTGCCGAACAGTGACCAGTAAGTCGCCGTCGTCACCGTCACAAGCCCCGTGACGCAGAGTGCCGTCGTCGTCGTAAAGAGGGCCTCCATCAGACTAGCGCCCTTTCCCGATGCCGTTGCGAACGGCAAACTGAGAAGTGCCGTTCCAAGCGCCACGACAGCGAGATAGAGAATCGTCATTAAAAGAGGGGGATTTCGCAATAACGCCTTAAAAGGCGAATTATTCTTTATGCTTAATCTGTTTATGCAGTAAACCTTCCTTGCATTAACTAAAATAGCTTCGGCAGAAACGCCCATGATCCATAGGGAAACCCATCTGCATCGGCATGCGCCTATTATACACCCGCGCGTCCTTCACGATCATACGCCAATTGGCACGTCTCTGCATCATCTTTTGGACTAATTCCTATGGTATATTTTCAAAAGAGGTGAACAATATGGAAGAGAAACGCCGCAATATAAAAAACCGTTGGTTTTACGGTCTGGGGACAGTCGGTCGAGACTTCTACTACACGATGGTCAGTATGTACCTCATGTTCTATCTTACCGACATTTTAGAACTGGACGCGACGACGATGTGGTACGTCACAGGTGCCATGATCGCAACACGCGTCTTCGATGCCTTTAACGACCCTTTCATGGGTGTCATTGTCGATAACACCCGCAGCCGCTTTGGCCGGTTCAAGCCGTGGATCGTTATCGGTATGATCTTCAGCTGTATCTTTTACATCTTTCTCTTTATCGATTACGGCGTCCGCGGTGTATCGTTTGCACTCATCTTTCTCATCGTATACATCCTGTGGGAGATCGGCTACACAGCGAACGACATCGCCTATTGGTCGATGATCCCCTCGCTATCTGACGATCAGAAAGAAAGAGAAAAGGCAGGTTCCATCGCCCGCATCTGTGCCAACATCGGTATGTTCGCGATGGTTGTCGGTATTGTCCCGATCACGAATGTACTCGGTCAAGCGACCGGCAGTATGAAGAAAGGCTACTTCATCCTTGCCCTCGTTGCGATGGGTGCTTTCATCGTCACACAGAGTATCACAGTCATCGGTGTCAAAGAAGATCGAGGTATTCGCTCGCAGACAGAGAAAACATCGCCGAAAGAGATGTTCCGTGTCATTTTCCGAAATGATCAGCTCCTCTGGACGACGGTTGCGATGACACTCTTCATGATCGGATACGTCACAACAACATCTTTCGGACAATATTACTTCAAATACTACTATGGTAATGAGGAGACGTATGCCATCTTCGCCCTCATTCTTGGCGTCTCGCAAATTGGCGCGCTCGCCGTCTTTCCCCTATTACGGAAATACATGAAACGCCAACACATTTATACGCTGTCTACCATCCTGATCGTCATCGGCTACATTCTCTTCTTCATCGCCCCTCCGGGAACAATCGCCATCATCGCTGCCGCCGGAATTCTGATCTTCGTAGGCGAAGGTTGGATACAAGTACTCATGTTGATGTTCATCGCTGATTGTGTCGAGTACGGCGAATGGAAACTTGGGCGACGCAACGACTCCATCACGCTCTCGCTCCAGCCTTTTATCAATAAGCTCGGAGCTGCCGTCGCAAGCGGCATCGTCGGTGCGACTGTCATACTCTCCGGCATGAAAGAAGCCAAGGGACCTGCCGACATGACGCCATCAGGGCTGATGCTGTTCAAAACATCGATGATGATTCTGCCTCTCTTGTTGATCGCCCTCAGCTACTTCATCTATCGTCGCTTCTATAAGATCGACGAGGCATTCTTCGATCGTATCGTGGGCGAGATTGCTGTACGCAAACAGGACAAGGAGCGTGCACATGATTCAGCTGAGTAAAGATAGCCGATTGGGCGATATCATCGACCACCCCGTCGGGCACGATATGTGTTATCGGCTCTTACTCGAGCTTGGATTGAATCCGCTTCTGTTGAAAAACAAACTTCTCCGACGTCTTCGCTTCCGCACACTGGCCAAGTTTTCACGTGGGCAGCTCGACGATGCCTTTATGGAGAGTTTCTTTCGTCTGCTGAACATCGAGAAAGAGCGACCTGTCAATAGAACAGGAGAACCGACGCCCGCATGGTGGAAAGAAGCAACCATTTACCAGATCTACCCGCGCTCCTTTTGCGACTCGAACGCAGACGGGATCGGCGACCTTCAAGGGATCATCGGGAAACTCGACGATCTGAAGGCGCTCGGCGTCGATGCCCTCTGGCTATCTCCCATCTACCGGTCGCCGGACGACGACAACGGCTATGATATCTCCGATTATTACGACATCCATGAGGACTTCGGTACAATGGCCGATTTCGACGAGCTGATCGCTGAGCTCGAAAAACGCGATATGCGCCTAATCATGGATATGGTTCTGAACCACACATCAGATGAGCACGCATGGTTTCAGGAAGCCCTACGCGACCCGCAATCTCCAAAACGTGACTACTATTTCTTACGCGATGTTGCCTCCCCAAAGCGGATAACCGACAAAAATTTTCATGCTCACGGTCACGACGACCTCTCACCGCCCAACAATTGGACATCGTTCTTCCGGGGTTCGGCATGGCGCTATTTTCCGGACGAGGAACTTTGGGGACTACACTTATTCAGCAAGAAGCAGATGGATCTCAATTGGGAATCTGAGGCGCTCCGCGATGAGATCATGAAAATCCTTCATTTCTGGTTAGAAAAGGGCGTGTCAGGGTTTCGTCTCGACGTGATCAATTATATCTCTAAGGCAGAAGGACTTCCGGACGGCAACGAGACAATCGGTGCGATGCTCAGTTTCTACGGCATAGAACACTATGTATTCGGCGCGAAACTTAACGAATACTTAAGGGACATGCAGGCACGAGCGTTCACACCTTATCGGGCTTTTACAGTTGGAGAATGCCCAGGCGTTGGCCGTGAAATGAGTAAATTACTCGCTGGCGAAGAGCGAGGCGAAATGGATCTCGTCTTTTCCTTTGACCATTTAGAAAACCCCGGTTTTACGCGCTGGGACGACTATTGCTACGACCTTAATTACTACAAACAATACATGATCAATGAGCAGGAGGCACTCGGGAGCAACCATTGGATGAGTCTCTTCTTCGAGAACCACGATAACCCTCGCATGATTTCCAAGGTCAATCCAGATCCAAGCGTTCGTGAACAGCTCGGGAAATTACTCGCATTGCTCCTCTTCTCGATGCGCGGGACTGTGTTCCTCTACCAGGGGCAGGAGCTTGGACTCGTCAACGAAGACTTCCGTTCCATGGACGATATCCGCGATGTTGAGAGCTTGAATTATTATCAAGAAAAAGTCGCTGAAGGTAAAGAGGAACAAGGGTGGCGTGACGTCATGGCGGGAAGTCGCGACCATGCGAGAACTCCGTACCCTTGGAACGATCAACCCTACGCAGGCTTCAGTTCCGTCAAGCCTTGGATTGAGTCATCATCAAGCAATCGCTCGAATCATTTGAAAGCACAGCAGGCAGATGAGCAATCGATCTGGCACTTTTACCGAAGACTCATCGACATCCGACGTCGCCACAAAGGACTCGTCTACGGCGACGTCAAATTCATGAAAAAGAAGAAACGCCACTACTGGGCGTGTTATCGTACATACGGAGACAAGCGCTACTTCATCGAAGCGAATTTATCGGATAAACCGATCAAGCGCCCGACAGGGAAACCGCAGGGACACTTGATCATCAGCACACACGATAGGCATAAGAGAACCCTTCAGCCTTATGAGGCATCAATTATTGAATTGTGATGCTTCACCACTTTGTCTTCGCGTTATTCTTGTCTATTCTTTCAGCGGATTGTTGATCACGCCGACGAACAGCGGCACACCTGCGTCATCGCTGATAACATAGATAAAAGGACGGTTGAAGATCATCTCAACGAAATCGTCTTGAATGGGCACACTCGTGCATCTCATGGCGATCTCTGTGTACGCAGCGGCTTCGACGCCCTGCTCATTCAGATCAATGAAGGCTTCCTGCGTGATTTTGCTGACTTCAGCCTTCTGCGCAGGCAACATCACCGAAAAATCAGGTTTGTTCTGCAACATATCACGGAGTCCCAGCGCTTCCATTTTTTCGAAAACATCGATTTTCACGCGATACGAAAACTTTGGGATGCTGAATACGACATTGGCTGTCTGTCTCTTGCCTTCATAAACCAATTTTAGAAAATCAGGATTTGCGAGGAGCGTCTCCGGTAGCACGCCTTCATTCGGTAAAATAAAATCAATTTTTCCGTTCTTCAGCTTAATGGCACTCGCTCGGAACTCGTCTGCGACAAGATATTCTTGATCATCATATTTTGCATTCATAAATGTCACCTCGCAAGGTATCGCGAGCGACGTATAAAAGAAGTCTTGCCGATTATTAACTTCCTCGAACGCCGATGCCCAATCAGCTTTAAAGTACAGCGTATTCATTAGAATCATGTCGGCTTCCGACAGATCAATCTCAGGCTTGATTTTGCCGCGCGTCTGTTCCTCCACCCACTTGCTCATTGTCTCCGCTGTCGCTTTGTCGTTGAAATCGACTTTAAAGGCAGAAGCATAAAAATGACTTGCCAGCTGGTCGAGCCACTCTTGACTGACTTGGTCACCTAACTCCAAACGCATCCAGACGGCGTTAGCGACCAGCTCCTCACTTGTGCCATCGTGCAGCATCATGCTGTACAATTTTTGAAGTGCCGCACCGGCATCCATTTCCCCCGTCAGCTCCAATACGGTGCGCAGGTCGGCCTTCGTCTGACCTCCCGCGCCCGCCTCGACCATGGCGAGCGCGTAGTAAAGACTGATCGGAGAATAGAGAGCGTTTTCGTCGCCTTTGACGGTAAGAGCTAGTCCAGACGTTTTAAACGCAAAGTCCCAGAGTGCCTTTCGAAATGAATTAGGCAATTCACTGTAATGACCAATCGGTTTGACTTTAGCGGGACTTACAAGCGTAGCGACATGATCGTTCTGTTCAACTTTTGAGGGATCAGAATGATCGCTCAGTTCGTCTTTTGTAGGATTTACAAGAGTATCTGAACCTGTCGTTGTCTTATTCGCATCACAGCCGATGACCATCGTTGCTAATAGTAACAGACAGACAATAAACGCCTTAACGCGAAGTCGACGGTCTAATGAGCGCTTCATCAATTCTTTCTTCATCGTTATCGTGACCTCCAACTTAGTCCCACGTTCTTTAAGGAACACCTGTCATATGCGAGTTTGCTTGTAATGACTGTAAAAGGCAAATTTTTGATCTTTCACCGGTCTACTTATTCTGTCGGGCAACAAATTGCTTGTGCGGTTACGCAAAAACAACGTCATCTTGCCGCCCGACGCTCCATCATCAGTTTGCCAGCGGATTGTTGACAACGCCGACGAATAGCGGCACGCCCGCGTCGTCGCTGATAACGTAGATAAAGGGACGGTTGAACTTCATCTCGACGAGATCGTCCGGGGGAAGTACGGCCGTGCACTTTATGTCGATCTGTGTATAGGCAGCGGCTTCCACTCCCTCTTCATTCAAGTCGATAAAGGCCTCCTGTGTGATGTTGCTGACGATAGCCTCTACTGCCGGCAGCATCACCGAAAGATCAGGATTATTCTGTAGCATCTCTCTGAGTCCCAACGTCTCCATTTTTTCAAAAACATCGATCTTGCTGCGATACGAAAACTGCGGGATGCTGAACGCAATATCTGCCGTCTCTCTCTTCCCTTCACAAACTGATTTCAGAAATTCAGGATTCGCAAGGAGTGTCTCCGGTGATATGCCTTCGTTCGGTAGAATGAAATCAATTTTTCCATTCTTCAGCTTGATTGCGCTTGCACGGAATTCCTCAGCAACGAGGTATTCCTGAGAAAAGCATACAGCATTCATGAACAATACGTCAGCGAGCGTTCCGGATGGTGCGAAGAAGACATCACTCAGACTGTCAGCTTTCTCGAATGCCTTCTCCCACTCCGCCTTGAAGTAAAGCGTATTCATCAAGATCATGTCGGCATCTGATAGATCAATCTTCGGCTTAATTTTGCCGCGCGTCTGTTTCTCCACCCATTTGCTCATCTTCTCGGCCGTCGCCTTATCTTTGAAATCGACCTTAAAAGCGGAAGCGTAAAAACGGTTCGCCAACTGGTCGAGCCAATCTTGACCGACTTGATCGCCGAGCTCCGAACGCATCCAGACAGCGTTGGCAATCAGCTCCTCGCTTGTGCCCTCGTGCAGCATCAGGGCGTATAACTTCTGAAGTTCCGCTCCGGCATCCATCTCATCCAGCATCGCCAAAAACGCGCGAAGTTCAGACTTCGTTTCACCTCCCGCTCCGGCTTCTACCATAGCAAGTGCGTAGTATAGACTGATCGGCGAATAGAGAGCGTTGGCGTCATCATGAACGGTAAGAGCTGATCCTGATGTTTTAAACGCAAATTCCCAGAGCGCTTTTCGAAACGTATCGGATAAATCGCTATAGCGATCACTCGGTTTGACGTTTGCCGGACTCGCAAGAGTGTCCGCTCTCGTCTTCTTCCCTTCACAGCCGATGACTGCCGTAGCCAAGAGAGATAGGCAGATCAGAATTGTAATGGCGCGAAGTCGTATGTTCAAAGAGTTTGTTTTAGATTCATTTTTCATTGCCATACCATGACCCTCCGTATTGGTATTGCGCCTCATAAGAAGCACGTGTTATTGAGAAGCTTTCCCGATGACTACGAACAGTCAAAGTCTTAACGATTCATCGGTAATCTCATTCTATAGGACGACAAAAAGAACTTCTGGTTACGTGAAAACAATATACATATTATTTCAATCATTCATGTCATTGTGGTGTATGATGAAGTACACATTGCATTTTATCAATTTGTTTCAACGAAATTTGTGAGACAATGAGTACATTGATCGAGATTATTAAAGGAGAGAGTGTCAGAGGCTATGGTCAGTCATTTCAATCAGGAAGAAAGACAGAGGGAAATTGCTGCATTTGAGAGAGATCTGGAGCGCATTAAGGATGGGCGCGGCATGTTGATGCATGCACTCCACCTGGCGCAGAACAGGTTCGGCTATGTCCCCTCAGACGTCCAACAGATTATTGCAGATACATTGAAGGTGCCGCTGTCAACCGTGTACGGGGTCATCACGTTCTACTCGAGATTTACGCTCGTACCGAAAGGGCGCTGTGATCTTTCCATCTGTATGGGGACAGCATGTTACATTCAGGGATCTGAAGAATTGCTGAAGGAAACGGAGGAAACGCTCGGCATCAAGAGTGGTGAGACTTCCCCCGATGGAAACTTCTCGCTTTCGACAACGCGCTGTGTCGGAGCGTGTAGTCTCGCTCCTGTCGTCACTGTTAATGGCGAAGTTCACGGGCGGATGACAGTACAGGAAATGAAAAAACTTCTGGCTGACCTGCAACAACAGTATGGCTCGCAATCGGAATCAGATGAAGAGTAATAGGGGAGAACACGCGATGAGTATGACAATTGACAAGCTAAAGGAGATTCGTGAAGAAACTCTAAAACATATGAACCTGAGAGGTCTGCCGTCAGACAGACCGAACGCTCCCTATAAGTGGTCCGTTGCCATCTGCATGGAGACGAGTTGTATGTCCTCTAAGTCGCCAGAGATTAAACGGCGTCTCCTTGACCTGATTAAACGAGACGGGAAAGAGGGCGAAATAGAAGTTGTCGGGACAGGCTGTTTCGGGCTATGTGAAGCCGGACCCATCGTCATCGTTCGTCCAGGAGATACGTTTTACTACCACCTCGATCCTAACGATATCGACCTCATCTACGAGCAACACCTCCTCGGCGGTGAACCGGTCAGGGACCTCATCTACCCGGAATCGATTACAGAGGACGGCTATCTCTCTTACTTTGATATTCCTTTCATGGCACATCAAGAGCGCATTGCACTGCGGAGCTCCGGGCATATTGACCCGGAGGATATCCGCGAGTATATTGCCTTCGGCGGATATGAAGCGCTTTATAAAGCTCTCGTCGAGATGACACCGGATGAAGTCATCGACGTTGTCACGGCATCGGGTCTTCGCGGACGCGGCGGCGGTGGATTCCTCGCCGGACGCAAGTGGCGTGCGACACAAGCCTCCCCCGGAGACGAGAAATTCATCATTTGTAACGCTGACGAAGGCGACCCCGGTGCCTTTATGGACCGCAGCATTCTCGAAGGCGACCCACATTCTGTCATTGAAGCGATGGCGATTGCAGGCTACGCTATCGGTTCCGATCAAGGCTACGTCTACGTCCGTGCAGAATATCCCATCGCCGTTGAACGATTGGAAAAAGCGATCGGGCAGGCAAATGACCTTGGTTTATTGGGTGAGAATATTTTCGGGACTGATTTTTCGTTTGATCTCGAGATTCGCCTCGGAGCCGGTGCTTTTGTCTGCGGCGAGACAACGGCTTTAACAGCATCAATTGAAGGGCGCCGCGGCACGCCGAGGAGCAGGCCGCCCTACTCAGCCGACAAAGGCCTGTGGGGCAAGCCAACGATGATCAATAACGTCGAGACGTTCGCCAACATCCCCTATATCTTGTTGAACGGCGCGGAGGCGTTCAAGAAAATTGGCACGGCGAATTCACCAGGCACAAAAGTATTTGCCCTCAGCGGAAAGATCAAGAATGTAGGACTCGTCGAGATCCCTATGGGGACAACACTTCGCCAAGTCGTCGAGGAGATCGGCGGCGGTATACCAAATGGAAAAGCATTCAAAGCTGTCCAGACAGGTGGACCTTCCGGCGGTTGCATCGGTCCCGAACATCTCGATACGCCCATCGATTTTGATAGTTTGACAGAAGTCGGCTCGATGATGGGCTCGGGCGGTATGATTATCATGGATGAGGACAACTGTGCTGTCGACGTCGCGCGCTTCTATATGGATTTCATCGCGGACGAATCGTGTGGCAAATGCACACCGTGTCGCGAGGGAACGAAGCGCATGCTAGAGATTCTGATTGACATCACGGAAGGCAGAGGCGATGAAACGAGCATACCGCGCCTTGAACGACTGGCAAAAACGACAGAACTCGCCTCCCTGTGTGCACTCGGGCAAACCTCAGCTAACCCGATCCTCTCCACGCTCAAAACATTCCGCGACGAATATGAAGCACATATCAAAGAGAAGCGATGCCCTGCCGGCGTCTGTAAAGCACTGACGAGCTACTTTATCACGGACGCCTGTATCGGCTGCGGACTGTGCGCGCGCAATTGCCCCGTCTCCTGTATCTCAGGAGAAAGAAAAAAGCTGCACGTCATCGATACGGACCAATGCATCAAGTGCGGTCTCTGCTACGACAAGTGCCCCGTCAACGCGATTGTCAAGAAATGATACGCGAAACACTCGAAATGGAAAGTGCTGCATGATTACTTTAACGATTAACGGTCAGAAGGTCACAGCAGAAGAAGGTATGTCGATTCTCGATGCGGCATTGGCCCACGGCATTGAAATACCCGCTCTTTGTCACGACCCCAACTTGAAACCTGAAAGCTCCTGTCGACTGTGTCTTGTCGAAGTTGACGGCCGTCGATGGCCTCGTGTCGCATGCGGGACACCTGTGAGGGACGGCATGGTCGTCGAAACGAACACGCCGGAAATCCGTGCGACGCGCCGTGAGATCCTGCAATTGTTACTCGACAATCATCCGAATGACTGCCTCACGTGTCAGAAAGCCGGCGAGTGCCTGTTACAAAAGTATGCCTACGAATACGGTGTCACGTTCAGAACACATAACGGCGCGAGGCGAGGCAGTGAAAAGGCACGCTTTACCGATACGTCGAGCCCGTACATTCTCCGTGACGAGAGCAAATGTATTCTCTGCGGCAAATGCATCAGTACGTGTGCCGCCCTGAATGAACGCTCTGTCCTCTCGTTCGCCGGTCGCGGTTTCGAGACGAAAGTCGCCGCTGACCGCGATGAAACGCTTGAGGCGTCGACGTGTGTCTCTTGTAGTCGCTGTGTCGCCGTTTGCCCTGTCGGCGCGCTGATCGATCGCCGTGTGCGAGAGAAAAAGATTCGCCCATGGGATGCAGATCGTCAGACAATTCAGTGCAAAGCGTGCGAGTATGGATGCGAATACGAAGTGCTCGAAAAAGGAAACGAACGCGTTATCCGACCCTTAGCACCCTCAGGCGGTCGTCCGCTCTGCTTGAAAGGGCGCCTTTACGTTGAAGCTGAGGTGTCCTCTGATCTCAGAATACCTTACAAGAAAAAAGAGACGGATAAAGGACGCAAGTTTGTCCGAACGAGCTGGGTCGAAGCGCTTGAGCTCGATCAGATTCTCGACCGCATCGCGTACACGGAATCAGAATCGGGCAAAGGACGAGCCAAGTAGCGCGACTTAGCGATCGTTTCGCCTTGCAAAACGGGCATCTCCCGTTCAAAAGTAGCAACCCATCGATCGAGAAGATGGATTGCTTCATGATGAAGCAGCCATATTATCGTCGATCCACCAAAACAGAAATACCCCTTTTCATCACCTCGGCGAAATTCGTCTACTTTATGGTTGACGATGCGCCCGACTAGCATGGCGCCCACTTCTACTTGGACGACATCGCCTAGATGATCGAAATGAAGTATCCTCCACTCACGCGCATTTTCCTGCAGGACAGAAGTAGAACTCAAACCGATCGGATGGACGGTGTGGTAGCGCCCTTTAATACGTTGAGGGGGAGACGCATGCCCGCTATCAGAAAACATGTACCGATGATAATGATGCACCTCTAAGCGAAAGATAAGCGCAAGACCGCCAGCGTACGATGATGCCACTTCCTCATCGCGCAGTAAGGTGGCGAGTGTATACGGCTGTCCTTTCACCGTAAGAGTCATGTCTGGCGAAATCTCAACTGCCGACAAAAGTCCATCACAGGGACTAACAACATCCTCAGGAGCGTTCGAAAAAGGGCGAGCACCTGGCTTTATTTTGCGAATAAAAAAATCGTTGAACGATCGGAAAGGCTCCTCCTCGTAAGAAGACATATCGATCTGATTCGCGCGTATGAAAGGCTGAATCCGACCCTTCGACAATCGCGAACGGACTGGAAGAGAGGCGAGCACCGAGACCCACTTGCGCGAGATGAACGCATTGACGATTGCTCGTCCAAAAACCGTCCCGTAAAGGCGGCAGAGCAAACGCTCCTGCGTCGTACCCTTACGGCTGCTATCGGATGAGGACATACGCAATAACCAACGCCAAAATATAGAGCAATACGAGAGGGTAGTATCTCTTTCTGACTTTAGGGATACGAATCGGGCTGACGAAGAGAACAGCCATGATGGACATCACGACGGCTAACAAAGCTTTTGCATACAAAGCGGGCAATGAGCGAGCAATCAGCCAAAATAAAGGGAAAACGCCTGCTGCACTCGTAATCGGCACGCCGACATAATGATCGAGCGACATAGCGCTTTCCATTGAACGCAGCGCCATGACATTGAAGTACGCTAACCGCACGATTCCCGCCAATAGATAGAGCAAAAAGATGGGGATGTAATACCAAGCGTCAAGTCCGCTAGCAAAAAGCAACAAGATCGGCACAAACCCGAAATTGATGACGTCAGACAAAGAATCGAGCTCGATACCGAATCGCTTTTCATCAGCGACACGCCCTTTCTTGCCGCGCGCAATTGGCCCGTCGAACATGTCGAAGATGCCTGACATCATAAGGCAGATCATCCCGGCATCGACACGGCCACACAAGGCAAGCCACGTACCAACAAGACCGCACGTAACAGCAGCAAACGTGACAGGCATAGCGCGATTAGCAAATCCAAAAATTGGCAACTTCTCTCTCATAAGGGTAACTATACCGTATTTCAAGACGTCAACCAACACTTTTTAGCAAAATCATCAACAACACTTACAAGAAAGCGCGTTTAAGAGTTCACTTTGACGGCAAAAACTGTTCCTATTTGAAGGCTCTTACAAATCATGCTATCATGAGGTCACCTGAAATGCGCGGTGCTCTCGTTTTTGGACCACCATTCTTTGAAGGGGAGTCCGGGTCGAAGTGGAATACGAACAGGCCTTTCGGAGGAAGTTCCAAGACCACCGCAGGGCACCCACCTGGCGTGAGGCTGGGTATCAAAAAGGGAGTCCGCCATTTCGGGTTTCCTATGCTCAGAAATCGTACTTATATACGAAGCGGAGGTATTATGCGAATCTACAACTCCATGACAAGACAAAAAGAAGAGTTGACGCCGCTTGAAGATAATCATTATAAAATCTACGTCTGCGGACCGACTGTCTATGATTTGTTTCATATTGGCAACGCGCGCCCGTTTGTCACGTTTGACACGCTAAGAAGGTACTTAATCTGGTGCGGTAACAAGGTTTCCTACATTCAGAATTTCACCGATATCGACGATAAAGTCATCATCCGAGCACAGGCGGAAGGCGTTGCTCCAGAGGAGCTCGCCGATCAGATGATCGATGAGTATTACAAAGATGCTGACGGCTTGAACATCATGCGAGCGACGAAACACCCGCGTGCGACGGAGTCAATTGATGACATCATCAACTTGATCTCGATCTTATTTGACAAGGGCTACGCTTACACAACAGATGACGGTGTTTATTTCTCGATCGATCAATATCCCGATTACGGCAAGCTCTCAGGACATCGACTCGATGACTTGATCGCCGGTGCGAGCGAGCGCGTATCGGAACTCGAAGGGAAACGCAATCCTCTCGATTTTGCCCTTTGGAAATTCAAAAAAGAGGGTGAGCCGTTCTGGCCGAGTCCTTGGGGAGAGGGACGCCCCGGCTGGCACATCGAGTGTTCCGCCATGAGCCTTGCCAATCTCGGCGAAACAGTCGATATCCACGCAGGGGGCGTCGATCTGCAATTTCCTCACCATGAAAATGAGATCGCGCAAAGCGAAGCCGCAACGGGGAAAACGTTCGTCCGCTACTGGGTTCACAATGGCTTTGTTAACGTGAATTACGAGAAGATGTCAAAATCACTGGGCAACTTTTTTACCGTCCGCGATCTTGTCGAACATTATCCATACCATATCTTGCGATTCTTCATCCTGCAAGCACACTACCGCATGCCGATCAACTTTTCCGATGACCTGCTCGATGCGGCCGTCACGAGCTGGCACCGCATCGTCTCATGTGTCGATCTCCTCGCTTTCGTTGCCAGTGCGTCTGAAAAGGTTAAGATCAACCCGATGAAAGAGCGGGAACTGGAAGAAGAGATCGCTACTTGCCGTTTTAACTGGCAGAAAGCGATGGATGATGATTTGAATACAGCAGATGCGATCGCCGCGATCTTTGAGCTCGTCCGTGCTGCGAATACGGCGGCCACATCAAGCGCCGTGTCACCCGATCTGTTGCTATCGGCACGCGATACCCTGATTGAACTTCTCGAAGTCCTTGGCCTCGATCCGACAGCTGGCAAGGAAGCAATCCCTGATGATATTTTGGCCATGGTCGAGGAGCGCACAAAGGCGAAAAAAGAGCGTGACTTTGCTACGGCAGACAGAATCAGAGATGAGATTTTTTCGAGAGGCTTCAAGGTTGAAGACACGCCCCAAGGCGTGCGCGTCATCCCCGTCTGATAGTTTTCACTTTGAATGGATCCATGGAATCTCTCTCGGAAAAAGAACTGCTCTCCTATTCCATCTCGACCCTCGCTTGGGTCGGCGACGCTGTGTTCGAGCTCCTCATCCGGTCGCGACTCGCAAAGCGATTCCTATCGCCTTCAGGCAAGCTCCACCGCATAGCAACCTCTTTCGTCAGTGCGAAGGGACAGGCGATTCTTTTGGACGCATTAGATGACGACCAAAGCGAATTGACTCTATCGGAACAGGAAATCAATCTGCTGCGAAGAGCGAGAAATTTCCATTGTCACAGCATGCCTCGAGATATCGATCTCCACGACTATCGGCGCGCAACGGCCTTTGAAGCGTTGATCGGTTGGCTTTGGCTCAACGGACAGCGTGAGCGCGTCGACGAGCTCGTTAGCTTCGCTCTTCGGCAGTCAAGTATTGCGGAGGCGATTGACCTCTATCCTGAGAACCTTGACAATTACGGAGAGTAAGACATGACACGAGACGAACGTGAACTTTGCCAACTTGAAGGCCGGAACCCGATCGCCGAGGCACTAGCGGCCGGTCGATCAATCAATAGAGTTTACACGCTTCAAAGTGCACGCAACGTGCGTTCTGATACAACCCTCGCACGCCTCATCGCCGACTGTAAAGAAAGAGGTGCCGTCATCACGTACGTTAACCGCGCCACACTCGATGCCATGGCGACTTCAGGAGCACACCAAGGTATCATTGCTGATATTGCTCCGTATGAATACGCCGATCTGGCTGACATGCTCGCCCAATATGAACTGAGCGCTACCGATCCGTTTCTGATTTTACTTGACCATATCCAAGATGCTCACAATCTAGGTTCCATCCTGCGTATTGCTGACGGCGCAGGTGTCAATGCCGTCGTGATCCCTCAGCGGCGTTCCGTCATGCTCAATGCCGCTGTCGCGAAAGCTTCTGCAGGCGCTGTTGAACACGTCCCCCTCTGTCGCGTCATCAACCTCTCGAAGACTGTGCTCGACTTAAAAGAACAGGGCTTTTGGATTTACGGGACGACAGCTGAAGGGGGAATAGCGTATGATCAAGTCGATTTTTCTGGCAAAATTGCGCTCGTAATCGGAAGCGAGGGCCAAGGGATTTCGAAAAAACTTCTCGATCATTGTGATTTTCTTCTCACGATCCCGCTTTACGGGAAAGTGAATTCTCTCAACGCTGCCGTTGCGAGCGGGATTATCGCGTTTGAGGCGGCTCGGCAGCGCAGACACATCCCGCGATAAGCTTGAATGCGCAGGATAAATAATGCACAATTAATGCATCTCAAGACAAAAAGTGACAGAGGACTTCTTTGAAGACTAACGTGAAACAGCGAATAAAAACGAAACGCCTTTTTCATAGTGGCGCTCTGTTGCTCGCTCTACTAATCTCTCTTTTTCTCGCCTCGTGTTCCGTTTCGGAATCTGATCTATTTCCGACAGATGATAGCACCGCGCCTAATGTGGTCATCAAGGCTGAAAATGATCGCTATTTTAGAGAGGATGAGTGGGTTCGGATGCTGACTTTGGCTATTTCGAATCTTGAGGATCGCTCAACGCTGTGGTCATCGATTCCTAACGTTCAACGCTCTGAAATAACTCTCTCAGATTTTATTATGTACACTGATTTTCTAAGCGCCTCAATTCCCGGTACCGTCAAATCGTATTCAAAGGCAACCGACGAAGAGACGGAAACGATTCTCAGTCATGTGGTAAAAACAGATCAGTCGCTCACCCCCTCTCCACAGGAAGCGACCATTTGGTGGATTGAATCGGAGACTTCTGATGTGCGAGGGTCACGGTTTGCCATCCCTGTCACGTCGAACGACAAAGGCGTACCTTATTTCTCGAAATCATGGCTGCAGAAGCAATCTCGGTTATTCCATTACATCGTCCTTTATCTCGATGCCGTCGAGATGCAAAACGCATCTGCCCTCAAATCACTCATCCAACAGAATATAACCATCAAATCGAAAAGCCATGAAGAATCGATCAACCGACGTGCTTCTTCCCTCGTAGAATTGTACCCGCTCTATGTCGCTCCTGGGAAGACATCCTACCGAATCATTGAGATCGTACCAGGATTCGCAGAAGTTGAACAGCAAGGTATTCCATCGAAAGGGACGACGCAATTGAATCGGACAGTCACGTTTGTAGAATCGGACGGAACGATTATCGCCAATGAACTTTTCCCGCAGATATTATCATCTGATGATGCAACGTTGTACTATCGCGAACGTCCACTGCTTGGGTTAGGCACGAACAATCCTCGCATAGAAGCGGAACGCATCATTCCCCTATTGGGTATACCCCTCGACATTACGATCCTAGACAACACAGACAGCGATACCTCAATTTTTCGTGTTGCTTGGCCTGGTTTAACAGTAGAAGCCATTGGTACATGTCATATTCCTTCACTCACGTTCAGCGGCAAAGTTCGCCAAGTATCTGCGACATACACGCAGTTCAGCACAGGTTCAGGTCTAACGCCGGGTTCCTCCATCTATGAGCTTTACAAGCGTTATCCCTTTGTCCGCGAACAAGGCTATGTCCTGTCGCGAGGAAAGAGTGTTAAGAAAACACTATCCGTTCAGGTCGAGACAGATTTCATCATGCGTTTAACCATTACAATCGAGTCGTAACGTTAAATCCTGACAATATAAAGGCCCTTGGGTCCGGAACTTTTCTTATGTTGGGAAACGTGCTGCTAAGTGCAGATTCACTTCCGATACTCATGGAACTTTGATCGATTATTTTTCTTTTTTCGCGGCCTATTGAGGAAGAAATAATAGAAACTTCCCCGTATAAAACTCTTCGGATGTACAGAAACAACAGAGCTGGATAAGGTTTACACAGCCCTGTGGCACGGACTACACAAATACGATATCCTTAATAAAAATAAGCTTTGCGAGAGAGACAGGACATGGCCCTGTCCTTCTGCTAGAGACTAAATTAAAAATGGAAAGGTTGAATAATGTTAATACGTAAAGTATCAGAAAGTATTAGTAAAATTCGCGAGTTTACTGACAAAGAAGTGGACATCGGTCTGATCCTAGGCAGCGGCCTAGCGCCGATAGCCGACCGCCTAGAAAACAAGGTTATTATCCCCTACAGTGAAATCCCACACTTCAAGGAATCGACAGCCCCTGGTCACGAAGGCCGCTTCATCTTTGGTGACCTTGACGGCGTTCCCCTACTCTGCATGCAGGGACGGCTACACTACTACGAGGGCTACTCTATGCAGGAAGTGACGTATCCTATCAGAGTCATGGCCAAACTCGGCCTGAAAAAGCTGATCATAACGAATGCCTGCGGCGGTCTTGATCCTAACGGCAAACCAGGCGATCTTATGCTCATTACAGACCACATCAACTTTACCGGTAGCAATCCCCTGATCGGTCACAACGAGGACGACTTCGGTCCTCGCTTTCCCGACATGACAAGAGCTTATGATCCAGACCTTGGAGCTTTAGCCTTGCAGGTAGCGGAAGACCTCGATATACCTCTCAGTCAGGGTGTCTACATCGGCTACAGCGGTCCCAGCTTTGAGACACCGGCAGAAATACGCTGGATGCAGACTTGGGGCGCCCACGCTGTCGGTATGTCCACGGTACCCGAGGTCATCGTGGCCGTACACTCCGGCCTCAAGGTGCTGGGCATGTCCTGTATTACCAATCTGGCCGCAGGAATCCTCGACGAGCCTCTGTCATCGGAGGAAGTCATTGTGGCCGCGGGAGAAGCCAGCGCGAAATTTGTCCGCCTGATATCCGAGATTATTAACAGAATGTAGGAGACAGAAATGAACGAACGTGAAATCAAACACTTAGACAGTGTCAAGCTCAGCAAGCAGGGCAACTCCGTCACTATCATTGACCAGACGCTGCTTCCAAATGAAACAGTCCGTCTCGACCTAAAGGAGGCGGGAGAACTATATGAGGCTATCCATCAGCTCAGAGTTAGAGGGGCACCGGCCATTGGTATCTTCGCAGGTTATGCCCTCTATTGTTTAGCCCTACAAATCGATGCAGGCGATTACGCTGCCTTCATGGAAGAACTTAAGAGCCAGGCGGACTACCTGAACTCCTCGCGCCCCACAGCCGTCAACCTTTCTTGGGCTCTGAACCGCATGGTAGCCAAGGCTGAAGCAGCTGAAGGCAAGACGAAAGCCGATGTCTTGCAAGACTTGAAAGAGGAGTGTATCGCCATTCACGATGAGGATATTGCCATGTGCAAGGCCATTTCCGAGTACGGACTGACACTCATCAAAGACGGTGACGGCATTCTCACCCACTGTAATGCGGGCCCCTTGGCCACTTCGCGTTATGGTACTGCACTAGGGCCTATCATGCTGGGGTACGAGCGTGGTATGGACTTCCGTGTCTTCGCCGATGAAACGCGACCCTTACTCCAAGGAGCCCGTCTGACCTCTTACGAGCTGGAAGTGGCCGGCATCGATGTCACCTTAATCTGTGACAACATGGCCTCCATCGTCATGAGTAAGGGTTGGGTGCAGGCTTGCTTCGTCGGTTGCGATCGCGTTGCTGCCAACGGCGATGCAGCTAACAAGATTGGCACCAGCGGTGTGGCCATTTTAGCCAAGTACTACGATATTCCTTTCTACGTGCTGGGACCAACGTCGACGATCGACCTGAATACAGCCACAGGGGCAGACATTGAGATTGAGCTGCGAGATCCAAATGAAATCAGGAAGAAATGGTACGAGAAACCCATGGCTCTACCCGAAACCCGCTGCTTTAACCCGGCATTTGATGTAACGCCTCACGAGCTCATCGATGCTATCGTGACTGACAAGGGCATTTGTCGCGCCCCTTATACAGAGAGCCTAAAAGCCTTGTTTGAATAGGTGGTTTCACATACTTTAGTTGAGAGGTGATGATATGGCAATTATCCGCGACATCGCTTTGAAAGATGAGGGGCACCAGCGCATTGCCTGGGTGGCCAAGCACATGCCTGTCCTCAATCAAATTGGCGATAAGTATGAAAAAACGAGACCCTTCGAGGGGCTCAAAATCTCACTTAGCATCCACCTAGAGGCCAAAACGGCCTACTTGGCCAAGACTCTGGCTAGGTGTGGTGCTGAAATGCATGTCACAGGCTCTAACCCTCTCTCGACACAGGACGCCGTTTGTGCGGCCCTCGTCGATGACGGCATAGAAGTCTATGCGATCCATGGGAGCGACAGTGAAGAAACGATTGCCCTTTGGAAGGAGACCATAGCTTGTAAGCCTCATATTGTGATCGATGACGGCTCTGATCTGATCAATTTGCTCCTTACAGATTGTAAGGACTACGCGACGAACCTCATCGGCGGCTGCGAGGAGACAACCTCCGGCGTGCAGCGTCTTAGGGGCTGGGAAGCCAGCGGCCTACTGCACTTCCCTGTTATGGCCATCAACGACGCACGCTGTAAGTCCTTCTTCGATAATACCTACGGTACAGGGCAGTCAACATGGGACGGCATTATGCGGACGACCAATATGCAGGTCAACGGACAGGTCGTTGTTGTGGCAGGCTACGGCTATTGCGGCAGAGGCATTGCTAAAGTCGCCAAGGGTCTCGGTGCACGGGTCATTGTGACAGAAATTGACCCTGTCAAGTCAATCTTGGCCATCATGGATGGCTTTGAGGCCAAAAACATGGCTGACGCAGCTCCTCTAGGTGACATCTTCATCACAGCTACATCTTGCTGCGATGTCATTCGTCCCGAGCACTTCAACGTGATGAAGGATGGTGCCATTGTCTGCAACGCGGGCCACTTCAATATTGAAATTGACCTAGCAGGTTTGAGCAATATGGCAGTAGCTAAGGAAGAAGTCCGAAAGAACATTGATGCTTATCGACTGGAAAACGGCAGATCGATTAATGTCATAGCGGATGGCGCCCTTGTCAATATCGCAGCAGCAGACGGTCATCCTATGGAAATAATGGACATGTCCTTCTCCCTGCAAGCGCTTGGCGCCCTCTACATCCTTGAACACCAAGGCCAGCTTGAGGCAGGCGTTCACGCCATACCGGATGAAGTCGACAGGGCAGTTGCTGAAATGAAGTTGAAGTCCTTTGGCGGAAGTTTCGACACGCTCTTACCGGAACAGATCGCCTATATGACATCACACTGACAAGTGAGATCAATCTTGACTGTTACAGCTTTAGTGCCTAGGCATGTCTTAGGTATAACAAATATTCATTTGAACCAAAGTTCTAGTTGAAATTGAGTTGATTTGTCAGTAATATGTATAGTAACCAAATTTTGGGAAAAGCAAATATTGCACTTAGGAGGAAAAGATGAAAAAAATTAAAACAGTATTGGCTCTGTTGCTGATCCTATCCCTTGCCTTTACGGCTCTGGCCTGTGGTGGCGGGGAAAGCGACGACAAGGGCCTGCATGTGGGTATTTTAACGACGTCAGGTGTTGACGACGGATCCTTTGGTCAAGCCTGTTACGAGGGTATCCAAAACTTTGTGGGAGCTAATCCCGGCACGTCAGTCAACGACATCAAAGAAGATGACTTTGGCCGTGTAGTCCAAGCAGTGGCGGATGTTATTGCAGATTACGACGTCATGGTCATGCCCGGCTTCCAGTTTTCCGGCGCCGGCTCAGTAGCAAAAGAGAACCCGGAAAAGCACTTTATCTTAGTGGACTCTTACCCTAAGGTCGGAGAAGAGGAGGTTCAGCTCGACAACGTCTATGCGATGATGTTCAAAGAGGATGAGTCAGGTTTCTTCGCGGGCATTGCTGCAGCATTACACACGAAAACCAATAAGGTTGCCGTAGTCAATGGCATTGCCTTCCCGTCGAATGTGAACTACCAATACGGCTTCATGTCAGGCGTCAACTACGCCAACAAGCATTACGGCACCTCAGCAGAAATCGTTGAGTTGCCTGCCTATGCTGGCAAAAGCAGCATCACAGACGAAGACGTTGGAGGCAACTATATTGGTGCTTTCGCTGACCAGGCCAAAGGTAAGGTTGTAGGCGAGGCACTCTTAGCCGAAGGAGTCGACATCATGTTAGTAGCCGCCGGCGATTCCGGTAACGGTGTCTTCGCCGCTGTAAAAGAATCAGCCGAAGGCAACTACGTCATTGGCTGTGACGTTGACCAGTTCGACGATGGAGCCACAGGCTCAAGGAACATCGTGCTGACCTCAGCGCTGAAGAATATGACGCCGATCGTGGCCGCTCAACTGCAGAAGATCAATGATGGAACCTTCAAGGGTGAGAATGCCCTCCTCGGTGCTGCAGAAGGTGGCACAGGGTATGTCAGCGAAGACGGCAGACATCAGCTGTCAGAAGATGCCCTAGCTAAGTTGGCCGAGGTCTATGAGCTGGTCAAGAACGGTACCGTCGTACCGGCCTCTAGCTACAATGGCCATAAGCCAGACAACTTCCCCGGCCTCAACTAGGTCATATCGTTTTAACTGAAGAGGGCAGCCTAGGCTGCCCTCATTGTTTTTATTCAGAAAGGAGAAGATATGACAGTACCAACTCCACACATAGCAGCACAGATGGGCGACATTGCCAAGGTTGTGCTCATGCCCGGAGACCCTCTCCGCGCAAAGTATATTGCAGAAACCTACCTAGAGGGCTTACAGCAGTTCACGTCCGTGCGCAATATCCTCGGTTTTACCGGAATTTATAAGGGCAAGCGCATATCCGTGATGGGCAGCGGCATGGGAGTTCCTTCCTTTAGTCTCTATGCTTCAGAACTGTTCAATCTGTATGATGTAGACGCTATTCTCCGTGTGGGCTCGGCCGGCGGCACGATGGATCACGTCAAGATGCGCGACATCGTCATTGCAATGTCTGCTTCGACAGACTCATCCTTTGCTCGTCCTATGGACTTCCCCGGCATCTTAGCCCCGTCAGCCGACTACAGCTTAGTCGCTCAGGCTGTTCAGGCCGCCAAAGATCTGGGCATCATAGAGAAAGTGCATGTGGGTCGTATCTTTACTTCAGACTACTTCTATACCCTCTACAACACGCACGAGATCTTACGCAGGACGGGTCACCTCTGTACAGAAATGGAAACAGCCGGTCTTTATCTGACAGCCCAGCGTTATAACAAACGAGCCCTGAGCATCCTGACAATTTCTGATCACCTGTTTACCAAAGAAGAGCTGACAGTCGAAGAGCGACAGACAACCTTTAATGAAATGATGGAAATTGCTCTAGAAACAGCTTGGCACAATGCCTAGCTATCGCAAGCAACTTTCAACGAAGACAGTTACTTGGCAGGTAGCCAAGTAAAATATTAACCTTTTGTGAGGAGCCTATGACAGAACCAATTGTCGAACTGAGAAATATTACGAAGAGGTTCCCTGGTATCGTTGCCAACGATAACGTTACTCTTGATATTAGGAAGGGTGAAATATTTGCCCTCCTCGGAGAGAACGGTGCTGGCAAGTCTACCCTGATGAGTATCCTCTTCGGCATGTATGAGCCCGATGAAGGCCAAATCTTTGTACGAGGTAAGGAGGTCCACTTGACTTCGTCGAAGGATGCAGCCGCCCTCAACATCGGGATGGTCCACCAGCACTTTAAGCTAGTTTCAAACTATACCATCACCGAAAACATCGTCCTAGGAGACGAGCCGGTGAAGCGATTTGGACCCTTTTCGTGGGTGGACCTGAAAAGCGCATCTGCAAGAATCAGAGACCTCTCGCTAGAGTATGGTCTAGAAGTCAATCCTAATGACAAGATTCAAGATTTACAAGTCTCAACACAGCAGAGGGTTGAGATCTTGAAAATGCTGTACCGCGACGCAGAAATCTTAATCTTTGATGAACCTACTTCCGTCCTGACACCGCAGGAAATTGATTACCTGTTAGGTATCATGGAAGAATTACGCGCGGGTGGTAAGACGATAATCCTTATTACTCATAAGCTAGAAGAAATCAAGCGAGTCGCTGACCGCTGTGGTATCCTTCTCCGCGGCAGATTGGTAGGTGTCTACGACGTCGCCACCACAACGACACAGCGTATGGCCAACCTTATGGTCGGCAAGGAAGTGGACTTTACCGTAGACAAGGCGGACCATGACTTCGGTGAAGTCGTCTTGGACATTTCCAACATAACAGTTTATAACGATCTTAAAGTTAAAGTCGTCGATGACGTGTCACTGCAGGTCAGGCGAGGTGAGATCATGGCCATAGCCGGTGTTTCAGGTAACGGTCAGGTCGACATCGCCGATGCCATCGCCGGCCTGCAAAACATTAGTGCAGGTTCAATCATCTTGAACGGCGAAGAGATTTCCCGTCTGTCCATTAAAGAACGTATTGCAAAGGGCATATCCTACATACCTGAAGACAGACAGAAGGAAGGTCTCGTTATGGACCTCAACCTGAAGGACAATTTAGCCATTAAGACCTTTGACCGTGAACCCTTTTCCAAGAAAGGTGTCCTACAGCCGGATGCCTTTGAGAAGCAAGCCGAAGACTTGATTGAACGCTATGATATTCGCAGTGGTCAAGGCAGCCTGACCATAACACGCTCGATGAGTGGCGGTAATCAGCAGAAGGCCATCATTGCGCGTGAAGTAGAGCTTGACTCGGACTTATTGATCTTCGTGCAGCCTACACGTGGCCTAGACGTTGGCGCCATCGCTAATATTCACCAACAGATCCTCGAACAGCGCGATATGGGTAAGGCCATCCTCCTCGTATCACTAGAGCTTGATGAAGTTATGGCCTTAGCGGATACCATCAGCGTTGTGTTCCGCGGCCAAATCTTGAAGACAGATGACGCCCGCAATCTCACCAAGGAAGAAGTGGGCCAGTACATGATGGGGGTAACACAATGAAGAATTTTAACAATAGGGTTAAGTCTGCTCTGTCAGGCATGCTAGTGCCCTTAGTATCCATCGTTCTGACTCTAATCGTTGCCTCAGTCATCGTCCTTATCTTAGGTAAGAGCCCTATAGAGGTCTTTTTAGGCTTCCTGCGCGGTTCTGGTATGGCGCCTAAGCCGCGCTACGGTGGTGGTCAGGGTATCCTGACCGACTTGTTCTCCTACCTTTCGATCCTGACACCGATGATCTTTGCCTCTTTGGGCGTCATGCTGGGCATGCGCGCTGGCTTGTTTAACATTGGGGTGGCGGGGCAAATGCTCCTGCCTGGTTTCCTAGCCAGTGTTCTCATCGGTTATACTGACCTGCCTTCGTACATTGCTTGGCCCCTCATCATCATCATCGGTCTCGTGGTCGGTGGCGCCATGGGAGCCCTGATAGGCTTTTTCAAGCATCGCTTTAACATCCATGAGGTCGTCACCTCCATCATGTTAAACTACATCGTTAGCTTTGTGACGGGCTTCTTTATCAATACCTACTATGCTGATCCCATGACGCGGAACTCACGACCGGTCTCGGACGCTAGCCGTCTATTAGTTGCGGGACAGGCGGGCAGTGTCCGCTTTGAATTTCCGGTGGGTCTGATCTTAGCCTTGATTGCAGTCTTTTTCATACGCTTCATTCTAGACCGTACGACTGTAGGCTTCCGTATCAATGCCGTAGGCCTGAACAAGTACTGTGCGCGTTATGCCGGTATTAACGTAGGTGGAAATGTCGTCCTTGCCATGGCAATGTCAGGCACTCTGGCCGGCTTGGCCGGTGTTACCTACTATCTAGGTTTCACCTATCATATGGTGCCTAAGGTCCTAGTATCCCTAGGCTATGATTCCATTGCCGTAGCGGTCCTAGGCAATGTTGCGCCGGTAGGCTGCCTCTTTGCCTCCATCTTGGTCACTATCTTCCAAAAGGGAAGTATTTATATGAGCTCGAACGTCGGTGTGCCGCAGGATATTGCCGCGGTCATTACCGGTATCCTGCTCATGTTCTCAGCTAGTGGCCTGTACATTGAAGAAAAGCTAAAACGCCTTGGCAGGTCTTCCCGCTCTAAGCAGGATTCTCAGACCGATCTAGGCAAAGCAGAGGAGGAGTAGGTATGAATATAGATAAAATAATGACTGATGGGTTGGCCTTTGCTCTGCCCCTCTTTATCATGGCCATTGGCGGCATCTATTCCGAGCGTTCCGGTGTCACCATGCTGTCGATTGAAGGCTTTCAGGGTTTTGGTGCTTTCACAGGCGCCATCACAGTCGTCATATTGCGGAAAGCTTTAGGTATGGAGCCGACTTGGTTGATTTACGTTGCTACCTTGACAGCCATCTTGGGAGGCATGCTTCTTGCCCTGCTTAATGCCCTTATGGTCATCAAGCTGAAGTCAAAGATGACGATTGCCGGTGTCGTGGTTAATATCTTGGCTGCTGCCCTGACCTCCTTCTTGTCGAGCGTCATAACGGGCGCCGTTACAGGGCAGGCTACGACCAAGATTCAGCTAAGTGTGGCGCCGAGGTACACCATACCTGGCCTGTCAAAGATACCGGTGATTGGCGGCCTCTTCCAAAACATGTACCCCTTTGCCTTCATCATCATTGCGGTGGCCGTGCTGGCTTGGTACATACTTTACAAGACCACCTATGGCCTCCGCCTAAGAGCAGGTGGTGACAATCCTCACAGTTTGGATGCTGCAGGTGTTGATGTCAACAAGCTCCGATTTTCTGCCGTCGTCCTCGCCGGCGGTTTTGCTGGTTTGGGCGGTATGGCCTTCACCTATGTTGTAGCTAACTTTTCTCCTGCAAGCTACGTCGGCTACGGTTACTTGGCGATCGCCGCTTTGATCTTTGGTAACTGGAATATTAAGACGACGTTCTGGACCTCGATGTTCTTTGGCTTTAGCCGATCCTTCAGTGACCAGCTGGTCAATGAGTTGGGCCTGTCCAGTAACTATTCAGATCTCTTCTCCGTCATGCCCTACGTGCTAACCCTCATCGTCCTGATCTTTTTCTCGAAGCACAACAGGCCACCTCGCGCCTTGGGTGAGCACTTTGACAAGGGCAAGAGATAAGGTTGTAGGATCTGCTTAGAGTTGAGGATGAAATAGTCTCGTTTACGACTTTAAGTAGAACAAATAATTCACACAAGATAAACCCCTGTGACCCTTGAGCCACAGGGGTTTTCTTATGGCGCGCCCGCCAGAAGTCGAATCCGGAGCCTTCTGATCCGTAGTCAGACGCTCTATCCAATTGAGCTACGGGCGCATAACAGCCTTCCTATACTAACGCCGAAAAGTGGAGTTTGTCAAGTGTTCGAATCACGCGGTTTGTAATCTCTATCTTTAACGCGTCGATAAGGTTCCGGTGCCGGTGCCGGCGGCGGCTCGCCCTTACCATCCATCCACCAACATCCCGTCAACGCACAAAAATAGAGAGGAACATCTCTTCCCTCGATACGACAGAGCCAGCATTCGCCTGATCCAGCAGATCGCGCCTTTCGAAAGCCAACATACTGTGAGGTTGTTATCTCATACCGCGTACCGTCCTCCCACGTGATCGCAAGGGGCTTCCGTACGCCCGATGAGCGCATCTCCAGCAAAACAGCAACGCGAACAGGTCTGCTCATGGTCCGAAAAACCCGACTGGATGGATGACGTTTTCACGTTTGATATCGTGTTCTGTCAGTGACCGATCGACAAGCGATATACCGCGCCGTACAGAGAGTCCTCCGTATCTGCCTCTCAGATCATCGATCGTCTCTTCAAGGCGTAACATTGCTTCACGCTTTACTTCCTGTTCGAGATACGTCTGCTGTTTCAATCGCGAGACAGGTATAAGGTTACAGGCGCGGACGCCGAGACTTCGAATCTTTTGCCCCCGCTCGAAATGTTCTAAGATGAGCCCTGTCGCCACAGGTGCAATCTCGGCACATAACTGCGTCGGGAACGGAAGCGGTGCTTGTCGCTCAAAATTGAAAAGCTGATAATCACGCACGCTAATCTGAACCGTCCGCGCAGCCATACCGGCATCACGCAGACGACTTGTCACCGACTCGGATAACATGTAGGTGACAGCCTTGATCTCCTGCTCCGTGTAGAGGTCGTGGTGCGTGGTGAGAGAATTGCCGACAGATTTTACAGGGATTTCCTTCTCTGCTTTTGCGACAGCCGTCTCATCAAGACCGGTTGCAAATATATGAAGACTCAAACCGACAACACCGAAAACAGAGCGAAGATACGCCGGCTCCAAGGCAGCGAGCTCGCCGATCGTTCGAACGCCGATACGACGTAATTTGCGCTTTGTCGCCCGACCGACGTAAAGTAGCTCCTCGACAGGGAGAGGATAGACGACATCGAGGTAATTATCGCGCGTAATCGTGGTGACGGCATCAGGCTTCTTCAGATCACTGCCGAGCTTAGCGTAGATCTTGTTCCAGCTGACACCAATGCTGACGGTCAATCCGAGCTCTTCCTTGACTCGTCGGCGCAATTCTTCGGCAACAGCGTAACCGTCATCACGCGGACAGCCGGTGAGATCAAGCCAGCACTCGTCGATACCGAAAGGCTCGACACGATCAGTGTATTCGCTGTACAATTTGCGTGCCAGACGGCTGTAATAGAGGTAGCAGGCATAGTCTGGTGGCACAAGGATCAAATCGGGACACTTCTGTTTTGCCTCCCAAATCGTTTCAGCCGTTTTAACACCTGCTCTTTTTGCGATTTGGTTCTTCGCCAAGATAATACCGTGACGATTGACAGGGTCACCAGCAACGGCACAGGGAACATTTCTCAACGCCGGGGATCGCAACATCTCCACACTGGCATAAAAAGAGTTCTGATCCACATGTAAAATAACGCGATCCGTCACCACGACCCCTCCTCTCATCTGCATCCAAATACTGACTGTTTCCGATACTGAACTTGACGGTCTTGTACTTTCCTTATTCCTGTCGTCAAGCAGCAGGTTCACACCACCAGCGGTAGGACGCCGCGTCATAGTACAGCGTCATCGGCATACCTTCGATCATGCAGAGAAAGCGCCAGGCATCGGATCCGTCCTTTGCAAGATTGCAGAGCGGTGTCACAAGTCGTCGGTCGACAGGGATCACTAACCCGTCGTCGAGACGTATCTCAACGGGGAACAGATCTCCCTCAGGAGTGAATTCCACGATTACCGTGATGTAGAGCCGCTTTGTGTTGTATTCGAACATTACTTTCACCTCCTACACAGAACGATTGTTCTATTTAAGAATATCACGAACATTTGTTCGAGGCAAGCACAAAAAATAGCACACCGTGACGTTCGTTTGACAAATACATGACAAAGAGAGAGAAATGGAAAAGATACCGCGCAAACCTAACGCTCGCTAAACTGCCGAAAAATCAATCGTATGTCTCGAAAACAAGATCGCAATGTTCCGGAATTTGATAATACGCGATGTAGCGCTCCTCCATAGGAATCCAGCGCTCTTTGAAAACGCGAGCCGTCGTTCCACCTTCGCGCTCACCAATACGCTTCAATTGTTCGGCGGAATCAATCGACAAAAACACGGTCAGATCGTAATGATCTCGAAAACGAGGATGACAGGCATAGGCGCCCTCAACAATAACCGTTTCACCTACGATGATCTCGATCGGGTCTTTGAGCGACATACTCTTACAATCGAAAGGGCGATAGGAGAACGAAGCGCCGTAGCCTAGAGGGACGAGTACCTCTTCAAGAAAACGTTCGTAATCGACATTGCCGCCCGGTTCACTAAGACGCTCCTGTGTTCGCTGTTCCGAGCGCAAAAAGAAATGATCTAAATGAATGACGGTCGCGCCGATACGGCCTCCCAGTTCTAAAGCAAGCGTCGTCTTGCCGGAAGCGCTTCTTCCGTCAATCGCGACGACTACGCATTCTTTTCGTAGCCGTCGCTCATCGATCGCGCGGATAATATCGTTGATTCTATTCGTTATCGGATTCGTCATGGATCAGCTGTGCAACCGACTCTAAATGGTCAATGATGGGAAGATGCTGCGGGCAGACGCTTTCGCAGGCGCCGCAAGCTATACAGTCATCAGCTTTTCCTCCTTTTTCTCCCAACCGCCTAAAAGTCGAAAAGGAGGCCCATCGCTCCGGCTCACCGAACATGATGAAGTTATTGTATGCCGTGAAGTAGTCTGGGATGGCGATGTGCCTCGGACAGCCGTCAAGGCAGTAACCGCAGCCCGTGCAGGCGATCGCCCGACACTCCGAGAACACATCAATCACCTGCCCAATCACTTCGCGCTCCTCGTCAGATAACGGCTCAAAATCGCGCATCGTCTTGATATTGTCGAGAAGTTGCTCTTCGTTACTCATGCCACTTAAGACATAGTCGGCCGAATCGAGCGAAGCGGCGTAGCGAATGGCCCAAGACGCATCGGAGACATCAGGGGCATAGGCCTTAAAGAGCTCAGAAGCTTCCGAAGGAAGAGAAGCAAGCGTACCGCCCTTGACAGGCTCCATAATCATGATGCGTTTCCCGTGTCTGACGGCCGTCTCATAACAAAGTCGCGATTGGATCTCCTCATCCTCCCAGTCAAGGTAGTTAATCTGCAACTGGACATAGTCGACTTCCGGTTGCTCCGTCAGGATCATATTCAATACTTCAGCCGAATCGTGAAATGAAAACCCCGTTTTACGAATAAAGCCTTCGCGTTTTTTACGCTCAAGGAAACCGAACGCATCAACGTCCTTACACTTCTGATAACGCGTCTCGCTGAGAGCATGGAGCCAATAAAAATCAAAATAATCGACTCCACATCGTTCAAGCTGTTCCATAAAATACTTATTCAGATCTTCTTCGCTCTCGACCAGCCACATTGGCATCTTATCAGTGACGGTAAAACTGCCACGATCGTAACGATTGACAACCGCCTCGCGGAACGCCGACTCACTCCGCTCGCCGTGGTACCCATAAGCCGTATCAAAATGAGAGAACCCGCTCTCCATAAAGGTGTCAACCATTTTTGTGAATCGACCCATATCGATTAAATCTTTATTATCGCCATCCAAAATAGGAAGCCGCATTAAACCGAACCCTAGTTGTTTCATCAATACCGCCCTTCATACGTTCCTCTTCCCGAAAGGGGCAAGAGCATTAACTGAATATCTATTTTACAGTATGAATTTAGGTTAAGGGGCTATCTAGCAAGCACGGAAGCGACAAAAAAAACAATAACCTCCCTCGGTAAGAGATCTGTTACCCAAGGTGTAAATTTTGGCCACTACCGGCTTGAAATCGCTCAAATCTGGTCAAAAATGACACTTTAGGCAAGGACCCGTTACCCAAGGTGTAAATATTGTCCACAATCCTCTATAAATCACACGAATCTGGCCAAAAATGACACTTTAGGTAAGGGCCTGTTACCCAAGGTGTAAATTTTGGCCACTACCGGCTTGAAAATGCTCGAATCTGGTCAAAAATAACGCTTTAGGCAAAACACTGTTACTCAAAGCGTAAATATTGACCACAATCCTCTATAAATCACACGAATCTGGTCAATAGTGACGCTTTAGGTAAGAATCCATTACTCAAGGTGTATTTTTTGTCCATGAGCTATTGGAGAAAGACTACGCAAATACATCAATTTTAGTGTTTATCGGACATTCCCTCATTGAGATAAGTTTGCACAAATTCATGTAACGTATTTTAAGTGTAAAGTAGAAGAGTTTCTAACCTCGAGAGAGGCGGCAGGCGCTATGTGTTTATGAGACAATGGAACAGATCATTAGTCACTGGGGGTCGTGATGATGCTAAGAAAGAAGACATTTCGTACATACGAGGAGCAGATCGACTTTTTAAGAAGCCGCAACATCGCGATCGAGGATGAAAGAGATGCAATTGAGGCGCTGAGTACGTATTCCTACTACTCGCTCGTCAACCTCAACAAACATCTCTATGGAGGCTTGAAGGAACGGCAGTTCATTGGTAATCCATCGCTTTTAGACTTACAATTAGCTCATATGTTGAACATGAACTTCTATCAAGTTGTTCTCAAGGGTATCCTCTACATCGAAACATCTTTTAAGACGAAACTAGCATACTTAGTTTCGCGAAAATACGGTGTGATGAGCCGTGAAGACATCAACGATCCGAACAATAATTTTCTGTATCGCGGTTACTACAATAATATGCACCCTGCCTCGACGAATACGCTGCGGTCACTTGCAGGGAAACTCCGCTATCTTCAATCGGAAAAAGATAAAGACTCGTACTCACGCCACTTTTTGCTCGCCAACCGCCAGCTTCCGCCGTGGATCTTCATCCATGACGTGGAGTTCGGCATCGCTATTCAGTGGTACAACATTCTCCGTGAACAAGACAAAAATGAAGTGTGCGAGAAGATGATCTGGGGAGAAACGGGTCATATGCCGCCCGATCTATCGATTGAAAAAGCAAAAACGTTTCTTTCTCAGGCTTTACAGGTACTAAGAGAATATAGAAATACGATCGCACACGGTCAGCGCATATTCCCGAGCGAAATTGAAAGTTCGCTGCCCGAACAAGAGCTGTTCATGCTGCTCCCTGAGGGCGCGCTGACAAGTGGCGAATACGATGAAGGCATCGGCACGAATGATCCCTACGCCTGCCTGCTCTCAATCGTGATGTTTATTCACGATCCCATCTTGATGATGAGTTTTCTTTCTGAATTGCAGTCGCAGTTGAACTTTGCCCACATGATGCAGACAGCTGTATCTTCCGAGACAAAGCAACCGTACGAGATTCTCGGTATTCCACCGTTCACAATGGAACGGCTGATCGAGATGAGCCACCAACGCTTTGGCGAACTATCGCGATACTATTTTGATCTAAACAAACGTATCGATCTACCCTAACGCGATGTCCATAATCATCATGATGACAAAGCCGATGATGAGAGCAAATGTCGCCATCCTCTCATTACCCCCACTGTGCGTCTCCGGTATGACCTCGTCAGCGATCACAAAGAGCATAGCACCTGCAGCGACAGCGAGTATGAATGGGAGCGCGGGACTGAATAATCGGACAAGCCCGTAACCTAACAGTGCTCCTATAGGCTCGATCAAACCGGTCAGAAAAGCTACCCAATAAGCTTTGCCGACACTGTAGTTTTCACGTATCAGAGAAAAAGCGACAGCGAGCCCCTCTGGCATATTCTGAAGGCCTATGCCGATTGCAACGGGGATCCCGTGCGACATATGTCCGGAACCAAATGCGACACCGACAGCCATGCCCTCGGGGAAATTATGAATGGCGATCGCGATGATGAAAAGCCAAATCTTTTTGAGCGACTCTGTCGGCACACCCTCATGATGTTTATTGATCAAGTGCTCATGTGGAGCGAACCGATCAAATAAATCGATGATCACTGCACCAACGATAATACCAGCGGCTGTGATTAAAACGGCCTTCAACGTTCCCCCGCCAAACTCGACACTTGGCAGAATAAGAGAGAAACACGTCGCAGCCAACATAACGCCCGCAGCGAACCCAAGCATCGCATCGAGCCACTTCCTTGTTACATTTCCTGTAAAAAGAGCCGGCAACGCGCCAATGCCGGTCATGAGACCAGGCAGGACGAGTCCTGCGGCTACGATCCAAAAGTTCGGCATCCTTGCCACCCCACATAGAATAATCGCCCCATTGTATCACGCATCATTTGCCTCTGTCGTGCCGAATGACTCTCTTGGGGAAGTGTCGTCCAATCGTTAAGAATCTCCCTGTAACCACGGTACTTATCCTTATCAGATGAGGCTACCATGCAGACAACGTGTAAACCCGCCTCATCGAGCGGTTTGGCCGCGGCAGAGAGCGTCGCGCCCGTCGTCAACACGTCGTCCACTAGGAGCACTTTACGACCGCACAATTCGCTGATGACGGGCGACTTATTATTGAGCTTAAATGCATCAGCCAAATGTCGATGCCGCTCTTCAACTGTCAGGCTCTCACTCTGACGATCAGTATAGATGTCGCGGAAAAGCACTTGATCGACGACCGATATCCCCGCCTCCCTTGCAATCACGTCGGCAAGCAGTGCCGCTTGATTGTACCCTCTCTCTGATAGCCTTTTCTCGTGCAAGGGCACAGGGATGACAGCGTCGACATCTATTTTATGGCGCACCATTGTCTTGTACATGAACGGTGCAATCGCCTCCGCCCTGTCGATCCTCTCTGAAAACTTCATCGACACGATCATCTTTCGCAGGGGATCACGATAATAAAAAGTCGCAAAAAGCCGCCATGGATGATCCCATGATAGCTGTTCCCGTTCCATGCGAAATGGGAGAACGGAAAGACAATCACGACAGACGAAGGGGGATGGAAGTGGCGGTTGAACGGGACGATCACAGACAGCGCAATACGGATGGTAATAAAGAGTGACAAACTGTTGACGCAGGAAATTTCTGATTCGTACGCTCTTTCTCCTGCTTGTGCGCTTTTTATGCATCTGCCTGCTCACAAAGCCAGTGGAGGAGCATGCCGCGGCGCTCGTTTGCCTCGTTGTTTGCGAGCATCATCTCCAACGTGCGCCGCCGCGTGAGGAGAAAGAGTCGTTCCTTCGCACGCGTGACGCCTGTGTAGAGGAGATTGCGCGTTAGGAACGCAGGCGCACCTGCAGGGATGACAAGAATTTCAACGGGATACTCAGAGCCCTGTGATTTGTGAATCGTTGTCGCATATGCTAGATCAATATCGTCGAGATCGGCACCTTCAATTGTTGCGATTTTCTCATCTTCAAACAGAATCGTTACGCTCTTTCTTGAAAGGCTAATCGACTGAACAATACCCATCTCCCCGTTCACAACGCCCTTTCCCTTGATGCCCGCGCGAGGGATCAGCCACTCAAGATCGTAGTGATTCCTCGTCTGCATCACTTTATCGCCCGATGTCAAGCGGTAACCGTGTGCTTCAATTGAATAGAATTCTTCACCGCGCGACAACTGCTGAAGCGCTCGGTTCAGTTCGACGACACCTGCTTTGCCGCGTCTGATCGCCGACAGCACCTGAACGCCGTATATACCGTCCGTTCCATAATGATTGGGCAAAACATTCTGACAAAGTTTCAATACGCCGTCGTGCATTTCCTGTTCGTTGGCACAATCAATAAAAATAAAATCTGATTCAAGTGACTGGTCAAACACAAGCTCTTCACCTCTTAAAATACGGTGCGCATTCGAAACGATGAGCTTGTGCTCCTCCTGACGGTAAATCTGTGTCAACCTCGTATGCGGCAAAAAAGGAGCGGAAAGTATGTCGCGCAATACCTGCCCTGGGCCAATCGACGGGAGCTGATCGGCGTCGCCGATCAGCAAGACACGCATACCTGGGCGTATAGCAGACATCAGGTGGGAAAACAAAAACAAATCGATCATGGAGCATTCATCAACGATCAGCGTATCGCCATCGATCGCCTCTGCAGTCAACCAGAGCACAGCGTTGGGGACATTGTCATCTCGGACTTGTAAAGAGAGCAGACGGTGAAGTGTCTGCGCGCTCATTCGGCAGACTTCTGCCAGTCGTCGTGCAGCGCGTCCTGTTGGCGCAGCCAATAAGACTTCCTCACCTCGCTTTTTCAAAATACGTGTCAATAATCGCACGATCGTCGTCTTCCCTGTGCCGGGGCCTCCGGTCAGCACAGAAAGCGGGCGCGTCAGTGCCATGACGATCGCACGAATCTGTTCGTCGCCCGGCTCAAACCCTTCCTCTTGCGCCACACATTGAACAGCGAATCGCGCCTGTTCTTCCGTCATAAAACGAGCATCTGATGGAGAAACAGACGATAAAAAACGAAGACGCCTAGCTAATGAGCGCTCAATCACTGCAACATCAGAAAGAGCGATAAGCCCATCCGGTGCGTATTCCTCGCCTGACGACGATCGGTATTGGCCCAAGACATTCGCTAGCCCTGTTGTCACCACGCCTTCTGTCATGCTCTGATGTGAATCGCCTAACACCTTGACGATGTTTCCTTCTGCTAAGAGGGAATCGATCGCATCATTAATCTTTTCTTCAGAAACTACGAGGCGTTCCGACAGAAAGCTCGCCACACTATCCTCGTGGATGACCGTGTTGCCGTTCTTAAAAAGCGATTGATTCATCGCAAAAAGAACGGCACCTTTCAGTCTCGCAGGATGATCACCTCCGAACCCTAACTCGGCGGCAAGTCGATCGGCCGTTTGAAAGCCGATGCCCGGCACACGCTCGGCAAGGATGAAAGGGTTCTCCTTAATAAGCATCTCCGCCGCCATACCGAATATGGTGTAAATGCGGTGGATGCGTGCCTGCCCGATACCGTGCGGCAACAAAAAAAGTGACAAGTCCTGGTAGGCGCGGTCGGCGTTGAGCTGTTTGCTGAAGCTCTCGGCCTTTGTCCGCCCGATACCGCGAATTGTGGCAACGCGTTCAGGGTGATTTCTCATGATCGTCAGCGTGTCATCACCGAATGTTTCAACGAGTTTTTTAGCCGTAGCCTCGCCTATCCCTTTTATGGCGCCTGAGGCGAGGTATTTCTCAATGCGTTCACTTTCGCGCGGCTCGTCTTTACTGATCTCTCGAACGGCGATCTGTGGCCCATACGTCGGATGGTCTTTCCATGAGCCCTCGCCCATTACCATATCACCTGCCATAATGTGTGGCATCACGCCCGTAACGGTCCACTCTTCCGTCTGGCCTTCAATATCGAGAATAGAATAACCATTTTCATCATTCCGAAAGATGACACGCGTCACGACGCCCGAAAAGGACACAAGTTCACCACTCTTAAACACTGACTGCTGCCGGTCGCGCATCAAAGAATCAACCTTTCACGCCTCGCCACTTAGAATAAATCAACGGCATCGAGTTGCTCCCACGGTAAGTCGAGCTCCGGACGACCAAAATGACCGTAGTTACTCACCTGCGTGTAAATCGGCCGCATTAAATCGAAACGCTCGATAATCGCATCAGGGCGAAGATCAAACTTCGACCGCACGTGTCGACTTAACAACTCGTCTGAGTATTTGTTGCACGTACCGTACGTCGTGACGGTCACAGAAACGGGATGGGCGACGCCAATAATGTACGCAAGCTGGACTTCACACTGCGAGCAGAGCCCCGAGGCGACGATATTTTTCGCAATATAGCGCGCTGCATACGAGCCCGTTCGATCAACTTTCGTTGGGTCTTTACCGGAGAAGGCACCTCCCCCATGATGTCCAAATCCACCATATGTGTCACAGATGATCTTGCGCCCGGTAAGACCAGTGTCAGCACGTGGTCCACCGATGACAAATCGCCCGGTAGGATTGATGTATATTTTAGTCTGACTGTCAAAAAGATCTCCTGCGAGTATGGGGAAAATCACGTGATCCTCGACCTCGTCGCGCACCTGTTCAAGCGTCGCCTCTGCATGGTGTTGTGTCGAGATAACGACAGCATCGATATGTACGGGACGATTACCCTCATAGCGAATCGTCACTTGTGATTTACCGTCAGGACAAAATAACGGAGCTTCACCAGTTTTTCTCGCTTCGGCCATTTTTTGCGTGAGTCTATGCGCCAATGTAATCGGAAGGGGCATGAACTCCGGCGTGTCCGTATTAGCAAATCCGAACATCATGCCCTGATCGCCAGCACCTAAATGCTCCCCCAGCTCGCCAGCTCTCTCCTCAAAAGAACAGTTTACACCCATAGCTATGTCGGCGGATTGCTCATCAATCGATGTCAAAACGGCGCATGAATCTGCGTCAAAACCGAATTGACTGCCCGTATAGCCGATCCTCCTGATTGTCTCGCGAGCGATGTACGGTATATCAACGTACGATGTCGTCGAGATCTCTCCCATCACGAGCACTAGCCCCGTCGTCGTTACTGTCTCACATGCGACGCGTGCATTGGGGTCGTGTTCAAGAATTGAATCTAAGACGGCATCGGCGATTTGATCGCATACTTTATCAGGATGACCTTCCGTTACCGATTCCGATGTGAATAGCCACGTGTCATGAGTAGAATTTAACATCCGTATTCTCCCTTTCCATAGAAAATTTCCAAGTCGGCTCAATCGACTCTTCTAATAAAAAACCTCCCAAGTGGAGGTCTTGAAAGCATCATCTCTCAGACCTCGCCGGTCTGCAGGATTTGGCACCGATGCGACACCGCCGGTTGCCGGACTTCATAGGGCCTGTCCCTCCGCCACTCTTGATAATTATTGTATTCAACTTTCCATATTGTACCATAGGAATTTTTGACTGCACTGTTTCATTCTCGACAAATCTGCTAACGCTTGACGGCCCTCGACACTTTTTTCTTTCCTCTAGTGAATGGTAACGACCGTACGATAAATCGAGCATAGCTACAGAATAGGAGTGAACATGAGACCTGTTGTATTATACTTTGACGACCACCACGACTATCAAGCGCGACTTGTAAGGCGCCTACACTCTTTATCCTACGACGTTTATGAGGTCGTAGCTATGCCTGCTACGCACGAAACAGCTATCTTCAACGCACTGAAGAGCATGACAAAGGATACTCTTGACCGCGTCACAGTCGCCCTCTTACCTCGTCATATCTCGCTCGAGACACTTTCCGATCAGCCCCCCAAGCTGACAGTCTGTATCAAGTTATGTGAACGCGGGAAAGAGAACAACACCAATGAATCATCATTCTGCTCCCGTGAACATCAAACAAGTATAAGTCGCCCTATCCAATCCGATATACGTATAAATGAGAAAACAACAAAAGTCTACGTCGTATCCCGGTTTACACGAGCTTCAGAAATCGACGCGATCATACGGCGTCATCTCATCGTTGGCACATCTGCGTTGACAGCTTTGCATCAGCATTCCAACAGCATCGGTACGCACCTCTCTTTTTCACATGAGGCGAGTACACGCGTCACGCGCTATGTGATCGGCAAAGAACAATCATGCGGACATACGGTCATTTATCTTCCAATCAAACCTCTTTACAAGATGGAGAGCCGTTTTCGTCGCAGTCACGGGCTGACAATCGGCGATCTGATCTACCGATTTTCCGAGGGAGACATCCCAGAAATCAGCGATATGGGACAGTGGCTCTATATGCATGAGGCAGGCTATTACACTTATGCTCTGCCGGAACGATCTGACGATCTGATCACGTGCGACATCGGTACATTAAGACAGATAACGAATGCATGGCGCGACTACACGCATACGAGATCGCAGCCTACAACATCATGGATTGACATTGAAGGAATGCCTCTATGCAAAATCCTCGAACTCGCCGTTCTGTGTGACTTTATCTACGTCGACGCTCCTATCGGACATTCTGACAAAGAAGGGATCGCTCGACGTGAATTAGGGTTATTCATGGCGCAACTTCCTAAAGAATGCCGCATCCTTGAACTCCCGCATGGACGCAGATCCTTTGCAGAAGTCAATCACAGAGGTCATGACAAGGAGTCAAATATTGCTTCCAAGTTATAGTGAAAAACAAATTTGGATTCGGCGAATTGCCTCACGTCTCGAACCTGGCGTGGAGCCGACAGATGACGAACTTCGGCGCATGATCGCAGCAGAAGTATCAAGGCGCACACAAGGGTCCCACTTAACTGTATACGAAAAGACGCACTTGATTCGCCATCTTTTTGATGCAATGCGCGGACTCGACATATTGCAGCCTCTTCTCGACGAGCCATCGATCACAGAAATCATGGTCAATTGCCCTTCACAAATCTACGTTGAGCGAAACGGCCGATTAGAAAAAACTGACATCTCCTTTGATTCTCCCGCACACCTCACGCATGTCATCAGCCGCTATTTTGGGCGCGCCAATAAACTCGTCCACGAACGTTCACCCATCGCCGACATGCGGCTTCGTGATGGCTCCCGTGTTCATGCAATTTTGCCGCCTGCCGCACCCGACGGCCCTGTTCTCTCAATCAGAAAATTTACAGGTATTATGCCGACGATGGAAGCTCTCATTGAAAACAAGACGTTGCCGGCTAAAGAGGCGCATTTCCTTATCGAATCAGTCAAAGCCCGTAAAAATATCTTCATAAGCGGTGGCACAGCCTCCGGCAAAACAACATTCCTGAACGCACTTGCAGCCTTCATTCCCGAGCACGAACGTATTGTAACGGTGGAGGACGCCTCTGAACTTGACCTGACTGGCAAGCATAACATCGTCCGACTAGAGGCGAGAACATCTGCCGTTGACGGAGGCGGAACGATTTCCCTCTCCGATCTCATCCACTCATCTTTGCGCTTGCGACCCGACCGTGTCATTGTCGGAGAGGTTCGCGGGACGGAGGCGTACGATATGATCCAGGCTATGCAGACAGGCCACCCTGGCTCGATGTCAACAGGACACGGCAATAGCACGTCTGAGATGCTCAATCGCCTATCCCTATTGCTCATGACCGCCTCACAGCTCCCATGGGAAGCGTGCAGGAGAATGGTCGCGTCCTCCATCGATTTGATGATCCACCTCGTCCGCCTAGCAGACGGACGGCGACTCGTCCAAGAGATTAGCTCCGTAACAGGATTCCACAACGATACCTTTCAGCTCAAAAACCACTATTCACTAACAGTTGACGAACAACAATCAAGATGACAATCGACAATCACGGAGAGGAGACACGATGACCCGATACAATTACAGTGCAAAAAGCAGGCAGGCAATCAGGAGCAAATCGAAAAGGAAAGGCTCGAAGAAACAAAGCAATAAGAAGAAAATAAGCAAACAACGCTATCGATTCCAAGCGTCAACATCGATCCAACGAGGAGAAACAACCTCTGACTTCGGTAGGCGTAGCGTAGCTGCTCTTAAATGGATTGTTTTCGCCATCATTCCTTCTAGGTTGGCGGCCATTGCGTTTCTCGGATCAGCATCTACCGGATGGTTCGTCACTATTCCGGGGACTTTTTTGCTGGGATTCGGGCTTGCACATCTCTTCCACTTGCGCGAGGATAAACTGCTTCTCATACAGTACCAACACTTATTAGGTTATCTTTCCACGCGCCTATCTGCAGGCATCCCTCTTGAAATGGCACTCGTGGAATCTGTGAAGCCGCTGACAGAACAACTGGGAAAAAACAACAGGCTCATCCGTTCTCTTCTTAGGTTAAAAAAGAATCTAGAAGCACAACTGTCTCTCTATGAGGCGCTTGCATCATTCACTCGTGAAGTCGGACTGCCCATCTGCACACGTGACGTGACCATGCTGACGCTTTTGTCGAGATCGGGCGGTCGCATCGATGTCTTCGTCCGGCAAAGCCACCATGATTTATCGGCACAAATCAATATGCAAAGTGAAGTCGCCAATGAGCGCCGCGGACAATCGAGTGAAGCGGCCATCCTGTCGATTATTCCGTTTTTCATGGCTCGCTTCGTATTCGGCGGGACTGTCTCTTATAGTCAATCGGTTCAGCAGGACGCGAATATGATCTTTCCTCTCTCCGTTCTTTATCTCCTCGCCATGTTCGCCCTGTTCATTCTCCTCCTTTTACTCGCGCCTGAAAAGGTCAAGGGAAAAGCACGTCGATCGAAAAAGAAAAAAGGAAAGGCAAAACATCGACCGAAGAAGAGTCGTATGGCAGCTTTTTTATCGAAACTCTACCTTGATTGGTTCCCGGGGCAGATCGGTATGACGATCGCGACATCCGTCAATTTGTTGGCAGAAGAAAAGGAAGGCGCTTGGATACGCTATATGATCCAGAAAGCAAAAGATTTATTATTTGGCTGTATGATCGCGTTTATTCTTCTTCTGACGTGTCGAGCATCGCTGTTTATCGTCGCTTTAGCAGCCGTCTCTATCTCGATCGCCCGCGACATCGAATGCTGTTCAAAAGCGTCTAAGCGGCGAGAGAATTATCGCTTTTACTATCCGTCTGCTGTCAATTCTCTCTACATTCTCCTCGAGAGCGGACTGACTTTCGACAGGGCACTACGTATGGTAGCGAAGGTCAATCTCTCCAATAGGAACTCCGATAACCCCGTTACAAACGACCTCAACAAGGCCGTCCTTCATCTCGAAACAGGTTATGACAGTGTTATGGCAGCGAACTGGCTCGCCGAACACTGTCCCCTGCCAGAGATTCAAACAGCATTACGGCTCATGGCACGATACGAACGTGAGGGCGGAAGGGAAATCTTAGAGCTAATCCGCATGCAGGCAGATCGCGGGCGGCAACTGTACCGTGATGCGATGCGCGGGCGAGCTGAACAGCGTTCACTATTGTTTGTCGTCCCCATGGCGATCGACTTAATCGTTGTTATGGCAACTGTCATCCTCCCTGCGATCACGCAGATGAGAGCCTTAGGGTGATGCATGTTCTGGCGGGCTGTCAATTTTGACTGCCTCGACAGAAATCTGCGAAGAAAGAAGGCCCCTCACACTGTATTTCACGACGATAATTATCTTACGTACTGATTAAACTGAGTTCGTATGAAAGGAGCATCACCATGAAACGTCTTAACAAGAACAACGTACCGGAGCGAGTCGCATGGAGCGGCTTCGGAACACTTGAGATCATCATTATCATCGCTGTACTCATCACGGTTGCACTCTTGTTCCGTGAGAACATTATCGCGTTCGCTAGAAATCTCATCAACAAAGTGTTCAGGTCCTCTGTCTATGACCAACTATGAGTTAAAAGAATCAACCTTGCAGGATAACGGAACAAGCACCTTACAGTTGAACAGGACCGACACGCAAACTGTATGGGAATTGACCGTTCCTGACCGAGCGCCGTATCTGTTTGTTGATACACTGGCAGATACAGCGCTCCTAAGGCATCGCCCTGATGTCGTCTCTTCTGTCTCATGGTTCCTAGTAGATCGAACATCTTTGAAATTCAGTGTCCCACAGCGGCGCGCACGATTACCGTTGTCAGAAGCTGTGGAATCGATATCAAGTGATCCTGAAACAGGATTCAAAATCTTGAGCAAAACGATGGAGGCCGTTGAGATTGCATGTGATCATCTCCTGCCCATCATCCCCACTTTGCTGCATCCGGATCTGATATCGATCAAAAACATCGGGGGCGAACGTGAGGATTTCCATGTGCAAATTGTCACGTTACCCCTCGGCAATGGCAACATTGAACGGGGGCAAGCACAACAAAACCTTGGATTGATTCAATGGATGGGCAACGTTTTTCATTGGGATACGTTGCTGATTACACGGTTGGCAGAATTATTCGACAGAGGGGCTTTGTTCGATCTTTTGCTCGAAGCGAAAACGTTATGCGGTGAGCCATACACCCCCATAAGAAATACAACTGAGTCTCTACATCGACAGCGTTCTGAGCGACCTTCCTCTCCTCTATCCGCTCTTCAGGAAAAAAAGGCAAGCGACAGAAGCGGAGGCTTAACGATAGGCAATTCATGGAAAAAGCGCATTACAGCGCGATTGAAACAGCTCGGACAAGCTCTTTTCGGCTTGCAAACTCATGAGATGGTTCACGAAGTGACAGAGGAACTCGATCTCTCCTCCGACCACCTTAAGATCGCTCAACTCTCTGAAGGCCTACCTGGTACACCCGATGAGGAGCTCGGGCATCACGCTTACATCCTCACAGATGAGTTTGTGATTGGTAGGGATATGAGCAGATCAGATTTTTGGATTGACTCGTTTTCTATCAGCCGACGACACGCTGTTATACGGAGACGAGCGAGAGGCTATTTTGTCGAAGATCTCGGGTCAAAAAATGGAACAATACTAGACGGAGTGAAACTGATAAAGCATCGCGAACACCTTTTGCCAGACAAATGTAAAATCAGCTTCGCCGACCACGTCTATTACTTTCGATCGGCATAGCTAACGCCACACCTCCCCTCACTCGTCAGGCTCCTTGGCAACAGCGTTTTAATAATTCCAATTACTTGGTACCGAACAGACGATCGCCGGCATCACCAAGACCGGGAACGATATAGGCATTTTCATCGAGTCCATCATCGAGCCCCGCACAGTAGATCGGAATCTCCGGGTGTGCGTCGTGGAGGTGCTTAATGCCTTCAGGCGCGGCAACGAGACAGACAAACTTAATGTCTTCAATCCCTCTTTTTTTGAGAAAACCGACAGCTGCAGCTGCTGAACCACCTGTTGCGAGCATCGGATCAAGCAAGATGACGACACGGTTCTGAATGTCCTCAGGCAATTTACAGTAATACTCAATAGGTTCAAGCGTGGTGGGATCACGGTAAAGCCCAATGTGACCGATCCTTGCCATGGGAATGAGATTCGTCATGCCATCGACCATACCGAGCCCCGCGCGCAGGATCGGTACGAGTGCAAGATTTTTCCCCTCCAGCATATGACAATGCGCGAGACCTATTGGTGTTTCCACATCAACTGGACGCAAGGGCAGGTCACGTGTCACTTCATATGCCATGAGCATCGCCACTTCACTTAACAATTCTCTGAAATCTTTCGTATTGGTGTTCTTATCACGTAGCATCGCGAGTTTGTGTTGAATCAACGGGTGATCCAAGACGTACACACCATTTTTCTCACGGAATGTCTTAGTCACAGATTTTCTCCTCTAGTTTAGTAATCTGATTGAGACGCTCTTGATGGCGACCTCCATCAAACGGCTCCGACATAAAAATATCGACTAACATGATCGCGTAGGGGATGGCAAGAACGCGTGCACCGAGAACGAGCACATTGGCGTCGTTATGACGGCGCGCCATATCAACCATAAAAGTGTTCGTGCAAAGCGCTGCCCTTATCCCTTTATGCTTATTCGCGACGACCGACATCCCGATACCTGTCCCACACACAAGTATTGCGCGCTCACATAAACCATCGTTGATCTTTTCGCACGCCTGATGACCGAAATCTACATAGCTGACCGAAGTCGTCGAATAGGTGCCTACATCAGTCACTTCATGTCCTCGCTCAATCAAATGCTGCTTAATCTTTTCCTTTAATTCGTATCCGCCGTGATCACTTGCGACAGCAATTTTCATATCAGATTCCTCCTTTTTTATTTTACCGCAGCCCACCATCAGTGACAATGAGAGCGATTTGCAAATAATTCATTTATGTTAAGGAAAAAGCGACTCCCAAACGAATTTAATAACATTATTTAACCCTTATAAGTGATGAGTGTATATATCCTCATCCACATTCCGTCAATGAAGCTTGCAAGCCGCATTATTGCATCTATACTGAGAAGAAATCCTTATGAACATTACGTTATTCACGATTTTTCAACCCATCTTTCCCCAAATTCTTGTTCACTTTTTTTCGGTTCTATGCACATTTATGTTGATAATGTTAATAACTCTGTGTATAACTTGCATGACAGGCTTTTGAGAGGTTAAAGTCGTTGAACACCTTGAAAACAGGCTTTTCGCACATTTTACATTTTTTGAATGAAAACATAATATATGCAGACGATTTTCTGAAACTCGGATGTGGCAACCGTTTTAGAGTTTTTCTATTAGCGCATATATATTAATGTCCACATACTACGGACACCTGCTCAGTCGTCATGATGACTTGTAGAAAAGACACCTCGTGCACGTCTATAAAAAATGCACGCCAACGCATGATAAGAAACGATGCGAAATAACAACAAAAAGCAGACACGAAAAGCAACACATTTTCTCGTTCTAAACGTGTTTAATAAGTACGAAACACATTCTTTCAGGCAGATTGTCTTACTTTGCAGGCAGGCGACCGCTCATTCGTGTAAGTTCTCTAAGATCAGATGCCAGTTCAAGCGTCAGCTTGCCCGGCAGCATACGCCATTGCCAGTTGCCTTCAGCTTGACCTGGGTGGTTCATCCTGCTCCCTTCTCCTAAGGAGAGTAAGTCTTGCATTTGGTAAATGACTGTTTGGCAGACGGTGGTCGCTGCACCGCGGAGCATCCCTCGGATCAATCCTTCTTCTGTGTTAAGTCCAAGGTATTGCTTTGCAAAAGCGAGTTCGCGCGGGTCAGCATTTAATATCCATGAAGCGACAGTATCATTATCGTGCGTACCTGTGTACAAGACAGCGTTTTCTGTGAGGTTGTGAGGCAGATAATCGCTCGAAGCATCGGGATTAAACGCAAATTGTAAAACCTTCATACCGGGAAAGCCAGTTCTCTCGCGGAATTCATAAACCTCCTCTGTCATGTAGCCTAAATCCTCAGCGATGACAGGCAGGGGGCCTAGAGTGTCTCGGAGTGCATCTACGAGTGAATCGGCGGGACCGTCAATCCATTGGCCGCGACGGGCTGTTTTATCGCCATACGGAACGGCCCAGTACGACTCTAGACCTCTAAAATGATCGATTCTGACAATGTCGTAAAGGCGCATCTGAAAGCGGAAACGTTCGATCCACCATTCATAATTTTGTTTTTTATGTTCGTCCCAATCATAGAGAGGATTGCCCCATAGCTGACCATCATCAGAGAAGAAATCAGGCGGACAGCCTGCGACATAAGTTGGTGTCAGTGTTTCATCGAGTTGAAATAGAGAGGGGTTTTGCCAGACTTCGACGGAATCCTCTGCAACGTAAATGGGCAAATCACCAATGATAGCAATACCCTCTCGTGACGCGTATTCTCGGATGCGGTTCCACTGGCGAAAAAATAGAAATTGAATGAACTGTTCAAACATAATCTCATCGCGGTGTAATTCAGCAAATCCAACGAGCGCTATAGGATCACGCCATTTGAACAGATCGGGCCAGGAGCGCCATGGGGCACCTTTCATAGCCGACTTGATCGTCATAAAGAGGGCGTATTCATGAAGCCAGTTAGGGCCTTCTTTTTGACGGAAAGTATCAAATGCTTGCTTTAGCTGTTCGTTCGGTACCTTCTGAAAAGCTTCCCACGCAAAATACAGAAGTTCACGTCTGCTTTCCCAGAGACGTCCGTAGTTGACGCGTTCGGGATCATCACCGAAATCGAATCGTTTCGGTGCATCCTTCGCGAGGAGACCTTTACGCACTAATTCGTCGAGATCAATGAGATAGGGGTTACCTGCCCGAGTAGAAAAACTCTGATAAGGGGAGTCGCCAAACCCTGTCGTACCTAAAGGCAGAATCTGCCAATAAGATTGCCCTGAAAGCACGAGAAAATCAATAAACTTCAACGCATCATCGCCCATCGTTCCGATCCCATAAGGCGAAGGCAAACTCGTAATATGCATTAATACGCCGCTTTTTCTCCCTGTGCGACAGACCTTATAGTTGTAGCGATCCTCAATAATACTCTTATGATCTGGGAGCGTCATCATTCTTCCCTCTCTTTTGTTCTACCGAAGATATTAGCATACTAGGCGCAGAAAAATGGACCTGGCGTAGAGTACAATAGTGAATGATAAAAACCGCTACGCCATATAGATCGCGCGATCTTTTTTCACACGACGGGAGACTTGACATGCTTGAACGGTTGGATTATACGAAGAATGCAAAAAGCCGCCAAGAGTGGGAACAGTTGCTTTTAACAGCAGGCCTTCGCACCGACCCCCCGTATACCGCCGTGTACGGAATTTACAGAGAAGGACAGCTTATCGCGACAGGAGCACGTGACGGCGCGCGCATCAAGTGTGTTGCCATCCATCACGATTACCGCGGTGGTACCGTGTTCCACGAATTATTATCCGGTATGATTCATGATGCCCTTAATGAAGGTGTTAATAAACTCTTTCTGTATACGACATCTGATGCCGTACGGTCGTTTGAACAGCTCGGTTTTCGATTGATAGCACAAATCGATCACGGCATCTGTTTTATGGAACGAGGCACGCCGAATATCGATGACTTTATTCTCTCACTTAGCGAACAACGCAATCACTATGAAAGAGAGCATGGTGCGACCTTTGGCCCTGTCGAGTCAATCGTCATGAACGCAAATCCTTTCACAAAAGGCCACCGCGCGCTTGTTGAAAACGCACTTTCAAGATCTGAACGCCTTCATCTCTTTATCCTCAGTGAAGATGCCTCATCCGTGCCGGCAAACATCCGCCGCAGGCTAGTTATGGAAGGAACGGCAGATCTCTCGGGGATTATCTATCACCCGACAGACTCATATATCATCTCGCGCGCTCACTTCCCCTCCTACTTTCTAAAAAGAGAATCTGACACGACAAGGACACAGGCTCGCTTGGACGCCGTTTTATTCCGCGACAAAATTGCACCTGCGCTCGGGATCACACATCGTACCGTCGGTGATGAGACAGATGATGCTGTAACAGCTCTATACAATGCCTGTCTTGCACAAGAGTTTCAAGAATCAATACAACTATCCGTGATACCTCGCAAACAAACAGCAGATGGCAAATCAATCTCGGCATCACGCGTAAGGCAATTGCTCCTTTCAGGGAAACTAGATGAAATCGAACCACTTGTTCCAGCGACAACGTTTCGTTATTTCAAATCACCCGCAGGTGAGGAACTCGTACGTTCGTGGAAGAAATGAACCCAACCTTCTGAACAGAGTATAGTGATTGCTGAACTAGGTGCTGATCGCCTAGGCACTTCACGAATTGTAAAAATCGCTAAGTCACTTGAGTTATAAGATAGCTTAGTCGAGATTCCATATGACTGAAAGAGCGAGTACTTAGACTCAAACGGAAGACGAAAAGTATACCTACACTCCATATGACTGCAAGAGTGAGGATTTAAGGAAACATGCAAACGCTAAACACGTTGAGTTGGTCAAAAATTTCGCCTTCGGCAGGAAATCTGCTCAAAACGAACATATTGACCATGAACCGCCGTAAATCAATCGAATCTGGTCAAAAATGACGTTTTAGGTAAGGGCATGTTACTCAAAGCGTAAATTTTGTCCACATACCGCCTGAAAACGCTCGAATCTGGACAATAATGACGTTTTGGGTAAGGAGCCCGTTCCCAAGGTGTAAATTTTGTCCACTTGCCGCTTGAAAACGCTCGAATCTGGCCAAAAATGACGCTTTAGGCAAGGCCCCCGTGCTCAAGGTGTAAATTTTGTCCACAACCGAGTGAGAATCACTCGAAAATGGTCAAAAATGACGTTTTAGGTAAGAGCTCGAGTCAAGTCCTAAAGGTGGTGTATTTTCATCCTTCCTCTCACGCAGTACCTTGGAGGTTTCGTTTTCATTTGATTTTAGATGAATCAATTTTAAGAGGCTGTCCCGTATTCGCTACAAATGAGCGGTTTCGAGACAGCCTCTTTCTGGTTAAACTTTAAGCCTACAAGTCTCAGTTAATCCGTTCTGTCGTCTCCTCGTCGAAAAAATGTAACCCTTCTATGTCGAGATGAAAGTTATGCTCTTCGTTGACGGCATATTCAAAGTACCCGGGTTCGGAAATAACACACTCTTTGCCGTTCGGGAACTGACAATAGAGCAGCTGTTCCTTTCCGAGCATTTCGATGACGTCGACCTTGACGTTGATCGCATTCTTATCTGCTTTTCCTGCAATGAAGCGCTCTGAGCGTATGCCCATGGCAACTTTTTTGCCTTCGAAAGGCTTCAAGAGCTCGCGATCCTTCGCTTTCGGCTCGATAACAAAGTCCTCTTCTGACGAAAGGAAATGACCATGTTTGATCTTGCCGCGGAAGATATTCATCGTCGGAGACCCGATAAAACCGGCGACAAATAAGTTTGCAGGCTTTTCGTAGAAGAGCGTCGGAGACCCAACCTGTTGGATTTTACCTTGGTCAAGCAACACTATCTTCGTCGCCATCGTCATCGCCTCCGTCTGGTCGTGCGTGACGTAGATCGAAGTGGTCTCAAGCGATTGGTGCAAGCGTACGAGCTCTACACGCATGTGCTCACGCAGTTTCGCATCGAGATTTGATAACGGTTCATCCATCAGGAACACATCGGCTTTTCTTACGATGGCGCGACCGAGCGCAACGCGCTGGCGTTGGCCACCGGATATTTCCGATGGTTTTGAGTAGAGGTATTCTGTGATTTGCAGAAGTTCAGCCGCTTCGAGTACGCGTTCGTGAATGACTGACTTGCGTTCCTTTCGCATTTTGAGTGAAAACGCCATATTCTCATAGACTGTCATGTGCGGGTAGAGTGCGTACGACTGAAAGACCATCGCAATATCCCTGTCCTTCGGCTCAACGCTGTTCATGCGCTTACCGCCGAAAAACAGATCGCCCTCTGTGATTGACGTTAGACCTGCGATCATGCGTAGCAACGTGCTCTTACCACAGCCTGACGGACCCAAAATAACACAGAAGTCCTTGTCATCAATTTCGAGATCTATGTTTCGAATTGTGAAGTTTTCTCTACCTTCATATTTTTTACCAATATTATTTAATTGAATTTTCATCGTGTCCTCCTAGCCTTTGACAGCACCACTAGCAAGTCCTGAGACGAGCTGCTTCTGTAAAGCGATAAATAAGATAACTATCGGTAATGCCGTCAACAGCCCGCCTGCTGCAAATGCCGGCTGGTGCATGTTGCGCGAATCGTTGATCAGCGTGTATAAGCCTGTCGCAAGTGTATACTGTTCCGGATCGCCAAGAATAATGCTCGGCAACATGTAATCGAGAAACGGTCCGATAAAAGACCACAACGCGATAATAGCGAGCATCGGACGGACGATCGGCATGATGATCAGGCGGTAAACTTGAAAGTTTCCACACCCATCAATGCGTGCAGCATCGTCCAATTCTGTAGAAATCGAATCGATATACCCTTTCAGAATAAACGTATTGCTGGCGATGCCGCCGCCTGCGTAAATCAACACTAAAAACATCTGCCTGCTAAAACCAGGTATGGCTGCGGAAATGATCGAATGTAGCGTATAGAAAGCGGCAATACCCACAAACGTCGGGATCGTCTGAATCAGCATGATCGCCATCAGCGAGGCTTTCCTCCCTTTAAATCTGTAGCGCGAGTAAGCGTACCCGGTAAATGATACGAACAGGAGCGTCAATAGAGCTGTCGCCACGGCAATGACGATCGTGTTGATGACCCACTTCAAAAAGGGCTTCTCCTCGAACAAGAACTTAAAGTGTTTAAACGAGAACTGATACGTTCCGCCGATCCGAATGTACTGGCTTTGGCTACCGTTAAAACTCGAAAGCACGATCTGCGCGAGCGGCCAGAGAATGACGAAGACGTAGGCGAAGAGAAGAATATAACTAATGGCCAAAAGTATTGTTTTTAGCGGAGTCAACGGCGGACGATCCGATAGATACAGCCCTTTCTTTTTTTGCTTTATCATAGCTTCTCCTCCCTAAACGATTTGGAGCGGCTAAAACCGATCCACGTGATAAAGATCAACACAAGCGATACGATCATCGTGATAGCAGCGCCGATTCCCTGGAACTGTTTTTGAATCGTCAACTTATAGATGTACGAGATCAACAGATCAGAAGAACCGGCAGTATTGCCGTATTTGCTTGGCTCGAACGGGCCTCCACCGTTAAACAGATAGATGATCGAAAAATTGTTAAAGTTAAACGTATACTGCCCAATCATCAACGGCGCCGTCTGAAACAGCAAAATAGGAATCGTGATGTGCCGCGTCTGTTGGAAACCTGTAGCGCCATCAATATTTGCCGCTTCGTATAAGTCCTTCGGGATACTCTGCAGAATCCCGGTACATAAGAGAAAGACGTAGGAGCTCCCGAGCCAACCCTGAAGAAGAATCAGAACGATTCGCGTCCCCCAGGGTGAATCTTTAATATTGATAATCTGACCTGTCAACTGGTGAAGAAGATTCGTCAGTGGTCCATCAGGCGAAAACATGATAGAAAAGAACATGATCGTGATGAAGGCGGGAACTGCCCACGGCAACAGATAAATCGTGCGGAAGAATCGCTTGCCATATATTCGATCCTGATTCACAAGAAGCGCGAGCACAAACCCGATAAAAATAGCAAGAGACGTCGCAAACAGTGTCCAGATCACCGTCCAACCCGTAATCAGCCAGAAAGGCTTGCCTGCAATGCCTTCACCAAGAAAAATTTGCTTGTAATTAGCCAACCCAATCCAGCTGAATTTCGATTGGTGTTTTGGATCGTAATTCGTAAAAGAAATCAAGACGGTGACAGCGATCGGCAACAGGACGATAAAGAGCGTGACGAGCGCTGATGGCGCCGATGCAAAGTATGGGAACCCACTGCGCTTTGCTACTGTTCGTGTCTCGAACCAGTTGTTGATCCGAATCCCTTTAATCATTCGCTTTTCGTTTTTATGGACATCACGAAATGACTGGTAAAAAATCAAGAATGCGATCACCAATAAGATAATCGCGATCACGCCCTCAATCATAAAGATATCGGATCGATCGAGCCTCGAGCCGCCTTTCGCAAGCGAGATGAGACCGAAAATACCCTGTCCACGGTAATTACCGCGGCCAAGCGCATACGGGATCGCAATCAAATAAGCATAAAGAGTCCCGATAAAGAAGAAGATCGATTTAACTGACTGTCCGAGCATCAATTGCCCAAGACCTGGAACGGAAATCGTCAAATACGAGACCCACGGAAATCGTTTCGAGATTTCAATCGGCGTTTTGCGACGCAGATCAGCAATGTCGGAGTGTAAAACTGTAATCGCCTGCTTTTCATCGTGGCGCAAACGATGCTTCAGATAGCGTTTGCGGTCCGATAGCATCTCCACGGGGAGTAATTGCTTTTTAGCGCGGATATCTTCTGAGGCGGCGAGATCTCTTTGACGCTTTTCGTTCTCGAATGCCTTAGACGAAATCTGTCCTTCCTTATAAAGCTTTTTCAGATTAGCTTTCTCCTCTTTGCGCTGATCCAAACGATCCTGTCGGTATTGCTGAAATTCAGCCTTTGCTTGCGACTGATCCTCTTGTTTCGCACGTTCGAGCTCGGCAGTCACTTCCTCGAGTTCATTCAGCGTCTTCCGTCGTACACTCGCTATATCAGGCAACTGCTCTGCAATCATGCGATGCTGTCTCGCGAGCAACTCATAATCATACGAAAGCTCAATATGCTGTCCATAGAATTCTGCCCGCGCCGCGCTCTCCATCGCTTCAAAGCACCATTTGCGGATCTTAGCATCACGATCCGTCACCGTCTTCTCAAAACCGATTTTGCGCTCAGGCGCTTTCGCAAGAAATGCTTTTTCTTCTCTGCGCACATCGGCGAGGCTCTTATCATAGTCGTTAGCTGATTTAGTCAATGACTCAAACTCGCTTTTAATTCGCGCGACGTCCTTATTCGGCTCCGCTTTCTGCCTCTTCTCAATTTCTCCCTTCAATGCGAGACTGAGATTTCGGCGAGGGTGTTCGTTGCCGATGTCGTCTACAATCGTTGTTCCGTACCTCATGCTTTCCTACTTTCTAATCCCGAGCGAGGTTGACAAGTCAATGTATGTCGGGGCAGTAAGATGTCTTATCTTTCCAGCGGCACTGACTCAAATCGGTGAATATTGATCACGACAAAGAAAAGTGCCGCCAATAAAACAAGCGTCAAGTACCAAAAGACTGACGCTGTTTGAAACGTGATAAATTTATATACGATCGCCACCACGATAATGGCCCCCCAGACCAGCCGATACGTCAACGGTGTTCCAAGGCGCGATATGGTGAAATAGGTGTATAGAGCAAGTGCGACAGGAAGAAAAATATCGAGCAAATATCGCGTGAGAACAAAAGCCGAATACTCAGCCGTTGTCGCCTCCGGGTTGATTTCAAGCCAGACTCGATAGCCCTCCGGATTTGCGAACATCACAGTCTCCAACGTTGAAACGACGATCAGCGCAGCGCAAAACGAAACTAATACCGTCAGTTGACGATTATGACGTTTCTCCTTTGCCTCACGACGAAGGAGTCGTTCATCTCTCATACGAATCCTCTGTCTCCATCATGCCGGCATCACCAGCAGATTACTCTTCTATCTACACATACTACAATGTGTTGATCATGTGATCAAATAACGTATAAGAAAAAAGCAGGAGAACTGCGAGAGCCCTCCTGCCTCATACATTGGACAACGATCAATTAGCGCAGATCAGCCATCATGGCATCAAAGGCCGCCTTGATCTCTCCGTATGCCGCTTCGGCATCAGCAGGAGCAACATTGTTCCAAGACAAAACTGCGTTTTTCCATGTATCCCAGACAGGTCCAAACTCTTGGAAGAGAGGCCTTCCCGGTGAAACCTTAAAGGAATCGATGACTGCGACAACGAGTTTCTTCTCGATGTCGTCAAGGCTTGATGCCTGATATGTTTCTGCGGGAACGTTCTCAAGGATCTTACCTGTTGCTCTGAAGAGTTCGACAAAATATTCGGGATTGACAAGTTCCGCAATCACTGCTTCAGCGAGTGCAACTTGGTCGGCGTCTTCTTCGATACGAGGATTAATCGCCAGTCCCCATCCGCCTTGCCAGTGCTTCATGGGCTTGCCCGCCACAGTGATCTGACCGATCGGGAAGATCTCGAGATCTGCACCATTATTCGTCTTCTCTAACATGCTACCGATTTCCCACGGGCCACCGATACGCAGAACACCTTTGCCGCCAGTTGTAAACTGTTCGTCAATGTAGCCCCATCCTGCACTTGCATCGAACAAGGTTGTATTCGCATCGCGGTTGAGTTTCCAGTACTTGTAAAGAACGTCAATAGCAGCTTGCTTCTCAGGAGCGAGATCGGCCCAGGCTGCTGTCAAATCGGTGACGAACGCATCGCCGTCCTCCTTGAGAAGTGCGATGTCGGCAGAGTTTGTCAGTGCGACACCGAACCATGTATCAAAAACCGGCAGTAAAAGGTGTGCAGGATCTTTTGCGTCTGCAAGCTCTGCAGGCTTTGAAAGATCAACACCCTCTGCTTCAGCATTTTTGATGTTGGCAAACGCGACGAGTGTCTCGATGTTGTACGGGAACGCTAGATACTCATCGCCCACTTTGAACAGGCCACCAAGACCGGCGTCAAAATCTGTCCAGCCACCGAGCCTATTAGCGATCGCTTTGGCATCGATGGCACCGAGCATATCTTTGCCGGCAAGTCCCGTCAGACGGTCAGCCGGAAGAGCGAACACGTCGGCAACATCCGGGTTGGTCGCATCTGTCTTGTCGAGAATGTCGAGATGATCGAACGAGCCGATTGTTTTCAGGTTGACCGTTACGTCAGGGTTCGCATCGGTCACGCGTTTGACGGCCGCCTCGTAATACTTTAGCCATCCTTCTTCAACCTGAACGGTGATTTCTGCGGCATTCAGACCTTCAGCTGGCTCCGGCTCCTTACTGGGCTCAGGAGCAGGGTCCGTACCGGGCTCCGCGCTAGGATCTACGCTTTCCTCCGTACCGGGGTCCGTCGCGGGTGGATCCGGAACTGCCGGCGGTCCACAACCGACAAGAAGTGCAACGACGATAACCAATGCCAAAAAGATTGGTAGTGCTTTTTTCATGAATTTCCTCCTATGGTTTAATTGCTGATAGCAAACACTGTAAAGCCGACAACCCGTGTTTCAACTACCCTCTCACGGCTATGTCGACTTTATGATTCGCTAACATATACGAAACGGATTCATTATATACGAATGTAATAAAAACGACAAGGCAGAATCACATAACTTCATGCATTTTCAGATGTCACAAGCCCAACTGTTTAGCATTCAGCCTATATGCGATTTTAACGGGTCAAAAAAGCGATGTAGCAATGTTTTGACAAAACGATGATTACTCTGTATGATTGACGAGCGAACATGATATGCCTTTTTAGCTCAGTAGGCAGAGCGCATCCATGGTAAGGATGAGGTCGCCGGTTCGATTCCGGCAAAAGGCTCCACACAGAAAATCCGAACTACTTCAACTTGATTGAGATAAGTGGTTCGGATTTTAGTTTTACAGCCAATATTGAGAAGGACAGCACAGCTAGTTCAACAAGAACGATTAAGAAAATACCGTATCAGAGCGACTGCACTCCGCTAAACACTGCAATGACCTTGTTACAAATATCGTCTAAGACACGACCAGTTCTCTGCTGCTGTTACAGGTCATGTAGATGATTTGATATTCCTCGCTAAAGTCTTTGATCAGGCTCAGAGCCTTTTCAGTATTATCATCATCGAGATTGATGAATGGATCGTCCAAAATAACGAACGGTTTTTTATCCCCGAACAGCGCATCAACAAGGGCAAAGCGCATGCAGAGCATCACAATATCCGTCTGACCGACGCTGAAATACGCAAGCTCTCTTGCCACTCCGCCTCGCTCCATCTGCACATCAAGTTCCTGATTGACAAAAATACTCTCCTCTTCTTCTCCTAGAAGACGCTTCATGTATTTCGTGAAACTCTGTTTAATCGTGCCCAGATAGCTTTTTGAAAGGCTATCCTTCGCTTGTTGAAGAAAATGAATGGCCCAATCGAGAAGGTCCGCCCTCTTAATATCGTCTTTCCGTCTCTCAGTCCATTCCGTCAGATCATCTTGAAGTGCAGGTATCTTGTCTGTCTGTTCCTGTATCACGCGCAGTCTCTGATGGCGGTGTGTTAACGCTTCTGCTACTCTAGTCAGCTCTGAGACGGAACGCTTCTCAATCTCTTTCAGTTCGCCGAGGTCTCGCACGTCAATATCAGAGATCGGAGTCGCTAATTCCTCTTTGTGTTTCACAGAGAATTGCTCAAGATCACGCTTCGCCTCCTGCGCATTTTTAGCCAACATCTTAGCTTCTTTGACGTCGTCGCGTATTCTGAGTGCTGTTTCCTTATCTTCCAATGCCAAAGCAAGGGAGAATGTCTCTGAAAAGACCTTGATTCTTTCTCTGCACTCGGAGATGATCTGCCTTCGTCTCTCTTTTTGACTTCGGCGTTCCTCAATATTCTCCTCTGCTCTCACATAGAATGAAGCCTCTTTTTGGAGTTGTAACAACTGAGACCCGTAGTCCTTTTGTTGTACTGATGTTTCAAATGCCCTGAAAAACGCATTCATCTCATCATCGATAGAATCTATTTCTATTCTTGTTCTCTTTGCTGTCTCTACGTAGTCCTGCAACTTCCTTGTTAGCTCAAGGAGCTGAGACCGTCCTGTGCGAATCCTCGCCAATAAATCGCGAAAGGGAAGATCTTTATTGGGTCGATAAGGAGCAAGAACTTCTTGAAGTTGAGCACTAAGGATTGCAACACGTTCCTGCATCGATTGCCTCTGGTCGGTCAACTGCTCTTCTCTTCTTTTCAAGAGCTGGTATTGACTGTATTTTGTCTCGATCTCAGAGAGCTTTGAAGAGAGAGATCGATCATCAGAAATATACGGCGCGACATAGTAAAGAACACTCTTTTCTAGTGCAGCAGCTTCCCGCTCATTTTGCTGAATAGCCTCTCTCTCCTCCCGACTGATCACACTATGTGCAGCGGACGGCGATCCGCCGGAGATCATCTGCCTGAGTCTGTTATAGACGGCAGCTAGGAGAAGTACGATACCCAATGCAAGAAAACCACCCCCAAAGAGGAAGCTCTGCTGAACGAAAAACACTATGCCGGCTCCTAAGGCACAGAGTCCTAATACAATCAGCATAACCAACAGCACCCTTTTCTCCTGTTTTGGAGGATGCTGTTGCATGAGACTTTCTTCATCAATAGCAATCGTAAGATTTTCAAGTCTCAATTCCTCTGCTCTTGCAAGCTCCCTCTGTTTTTCCGAAAGAGCCGCTTCGTCCGGAAGTCCAGGAGCGAAGAAAATCTCTAAGTGCCGCAATTTTGTCGCTTCGTCCGATGGAAGTTGAAGGTCTTTCAGCTGGCTATTCAATGTTTTGAGTTCGTTTTCCTTTTCTTCCCACTCATCAATGATGCCTTCTTTCGGTATTCCATCGGAGAAAAATGCTTCCAGTTCCTGCAACTTCTTCTTCTCGTTTGTACTTAGATCGGCATGCTCTAAGGAACTGACACAAGAGATGCGTCGATTGAGCCTTTGTTGATAATAGTCAAAGTCCTCTTCACTGGGAATCCCACCTGCAAATCGACTTGCATTGTCAGAAACAAATGTTTCTTCTCTCTGCTCAGCCTCACTTTTTATAGGCTCAGGTCCAACTTGAGCTACTTTGTCATACACTGCAAGCAGTTGATCGACGTCGAGCTCAGATGGCATCCCGTTGGGGTAAGCATCCTGTATCACGCTCTGCTCCCCCGCGATCTTACGAACACGGTTCTGAAGTGCTTGGTGCTGTGATTTGAGGGCCTTTCGTGAGGCGGCTTCTGCAGAGAGTGTAATCTCTTGTCGAGTCGTTTCGAGGGAAGATTGAAGTTTTTCTTTTCGATCTTCAAGTTGGTCGATCTCCTGTTGCAACGCGTCAAGTTCAGGAAACATGTTTTCCGCCTGCTCGAGTTGATGGTGGAGCTTTGTAAGCCGTCGATCGGCCTCTGCAACTGATCCACTTGAACCGCGAAACGGAATGTAGGAGCTCCTTTTATTCTTTAGCGCTTGGAGTGCCTTATCATAATTAATAATGTCATTTGTGTCCTCAACAAGATCACTTAACTTCGCCTGAATGCTTGAGGTAGAAAATGAGCTTATCGTCTGCATCTGAGGCAGGTAAGTGCTCCTCTCAAAGGAATCGGCGTCGAGCTCGAACAGTTCAAGGCCGATGTCCTCCGAAAAGCGGTTGCTCTTTTTATTCTTGTCGAGATCATAGAGAGCAAAAGTATCGTGTCGCGGCACTGAGCCAAAAGTCCTCTCGATGCGATAGCGCGTCCCTTCGTGCTCAAAAACGAGATTCCCGCCAAACGTGCCGCCCTGCCAAGGATCGTTCTTTTTCCGGCTGTTTTTCTCGAGAGTTCTGCCGGCTCTAGGAAAACCGTAGAACATCGTTTTTATGAATTCAGCCAGTGTCGTTTTACCAAAGCCATTGTCTTCACATATGACAGTAAGATCGCGATCGAACGTGAGGGAATAGTCTGAAAGATTTCCGAAATTTTCGATTTTCAGGCTGATTATTCTCATAACGCAATCTCCTCACCGCTAAGTGCCTGAATGCCGCAGTTGATGATGATGTCCTTCTCCCTATCAGCTAATTCAGAAGCCAAGACTGTACGAATAAACTCACCCTTCAAAGAAATATCGTGTTCATAGGAGCCTTGTTCCAAAGCCAATTGACTCTCATCATCGATTTTCACAAAGTAGAATTCATCGTTGAGAAGTTGCGTAAGAAAGCGAAGATCTTTCTGTGTGTCAAGTGTATAACTGCCTGTGAGCGTAAACTTGATGAGACTGTCTTTCGATATACCATCGGCCGCCTGTTTCATGGCCCTGCCGATCTGATGAACCGTTGTAAGAGAGGTGATATCGACAGGAATAGAATAGAGACGACGACGAGCAAAGGGAATAAACTTAGTTTCTATCCGATGTTCTTTGAGATGTAAGAGAACGAATCCCTTTTCCCCACACTCATCAAACCCTCTTCCTTCAAGACAACCGCTGTAACAGAATTCTCCTTCTGTATCGAGCTTCTCTTTTTTATAACTATGAATGTGTCCCAAGGCCAAGTAATGAATGTGTTTGCCTCGTAGAGCAGGGAGACAGACATTATCTTCACCACATTGAGTCGACTCTTGACCATGCATCACAACGATATTGGTCGTTTCAGGTGTGAGCTGTAGATGGTCGTAGATTGAGCGGCAATTATCATTGTTCAACTCGACGCCTGCGATAACGACTTCACCAAATGTATAGTACGTCCAAAGCTCGCCGAAAAACTTTAAGTTCGGCGGGGTCTTTCTTCCGGCGAAAGCTCTTCTGCTTCCGTCATGATTGCCTCTCAATAACAGAAATTGTACGCCTGGCGCTTCCCTAACAACATCGAGAAAAAAATCAGCTGTCCTTGAAGTAATTCTCTCAGCATCAAAAATGTCGCCCGCTATCAAAATAATCTCGACGCCTTCTTCAACAGCGAACGAAACCATTTTTGCAAAAGTAGTGCTTAATTCGTTATTTCGTTCTTGTGCCTTGCGAAAAGGCAGATTAGACTCCATCTTAGAATCGAAATGAAGATCAGAACAATGGATTATTTTCATGGTACACCTTCCAGACGACAAACAAACGAAAAACGCGAATATACTCGCGTTCATTCTATATCAGCCGTTCAATCGGCTCAAGTTTTTAACACGGGAGAACTGTTCTTGAAATGGTAGCGCTTGGGATACCAGATCGACTCGATGGAAATGAATGAACACCAAGATGATATGATAATACAGTAAACGGTTACGGATTTACGAAAAAACGAGGTGTAGGACATGATGAATTACATGCTGATTGATTGTGATACTGGAATTGATGATTCGCTTGCCCTGTTGTTTGCTTTAAAGAGAAAAGATGTGCGCGTGATGGGAGTCACGACGGGATTTGGCAATTCGACTGCCACGCAATCGGCTCATAATTCAATTCGTCTGATCCAACTGGCTAATCCGGGCTATGACGTGCCTGTCGCGATCGGCGCAGAACACGCGCTTAATGGTAAGCGGGGCGATCCCGTTCCTCATATTCATGGAAAGAATGGGATTGGCAATGTAAAACTCCCTCCCGCCTGTCAAAAACCTCTAGAGGAACATGCTGCCGATTTTATTGTACGCATGGCACGAATGTATCCGCAAGAACTGACACTTGTCACGTTGGGGCGTATGACAAATCTAGCACTTGCTTTACAAAAAGAACCGGCACTCCCTAAGCTCATCAAGAACGTTGTTGCCATGGCAGGCGCATTATATGTCCCAGGCAATGCCAATCTTACGGGTGAGGCAAACATTGTTGGCGATGCACCGGCAGCTGATATCGTACTGACCGCAGGTTTTGATCTAACGATGGTCACCTTAGATGTCTCAATGAGAACTCGCCTGACAGCGCAGCACCTAGAGTATTTAGATACGGTATGTCGTGAGGAGAATCGCGCCATCGTCGATTATCTGAAAGAGGCTTTTAGTTTTTATTTTCATTATTACCGACGAGAGATAAATTTTATCGATTCCTGCCCTGTGCACGATCCACTTGCTATACTTGTCGCAGTTGACCCAAGTGTTGTGCTCATGAGGAAGATGAGGGCCCGTGTCGAAACAATGGGTTCCTTAACATACGGCAAAATTGTCACAGATCTCAGAGAAGGGCGCCTTGATACACCATTTGCGGCCTTTTGTCTGGAGGTAGACGGCGAACGCGCTATTCAGTCGATCCTTGCCGCGTTCACGGAACCATAACCATTCAGTTGAAATCACGTTGAAACACAATACGTCGCTTACTTAGGAAGCAGATGAAGACCCTCTAGTACAAAGTGAACGAGCTCCAGATATTGTGTTTGCATGTCATTCTCTGTCAATGCTTCACCTGTCACCGCGTGCTTGAAAGCGCGAAGAATCCCCACAGCAGAAATCCCGTACAAGCTTGCCACTGTTAATACTTGGCTCATTTCAAGATCAAGACTCAGCGCGCCTCGTTTCGCAAATTCAAATGCTAGGGGCATCTCTGCGCGCGTATCGATCGACACAACGGCTCCCACGTGGGGACGAATTCTCTTCTGCAATGCCTGTTCATAATAGGCATTCAGCAGGGGAAAGTGAGCTGCAGCAGGAAAAACTTTCCCGCCATAGCGATACCGATTGATTTTCGATGTTGTATGCGCCGTCTGCGCAAACACGAAGTCACTAAGGCCCACTTCTTTACGAAGTGCGATGCAACCATCAAGTTTTATGAAATATTTTGGAGCAAACTCACGCGCTAACTCTTCGACATAAATGGAAGCTGATACGCCGCCGATACCTAAGCCCTGTATTGAGACAGGATACCCGCCGTATGTGCCCGATAGTCCGTGCATATTTCGGATACTGTGAACAATTTTCACATCAGACAGAAATTCTTTGGCTATTAATTGCGAATCGCTATCATCGCGCGTGAGTAGCACAATCGGCGCAAAGTCATCGTCGCGTCCACTAATGCAAACGCCCATCTCACTCCTCCCTTTCAAGCCTGAAGGCAACTTCAAGTGCCACCTTCACCATGTCGTCATAAACAGATTGGCTGCGTCGGACGGCAGGAATAACCTCATCCTCATAGATGGCGTGCGCTCCACAAGTCATCATGACGAAAGCCTTGACGTTGGGATACTTTGAAGTAGTCACCAAAAGTCCTGTTCCTTCCATCTCAGAACCTATCAGCGGCGGACGATCTTTTTCGCGATAGAGGAGATCACAACAGCCTGTCACGCCAATATGGACAGGGATCCCGTGCTGATGTGCCGCCTCGTACGCATACCTGATCAGGTCAAAGCTCCCCGTGGGAACAAAATCATAGTGAGACAGAGGCTCTCCGATGCAGTTCGACTCATTTGCGTTGGCAATCGACAAGATCAAGTCGCCCACATGCACAGCGCGATCATTGGACGCACAGCTACCTACACGGATGAAGTTTCTGCACCCATGCTCCTCAACAAGTTGAGTGACACATTCTGACATGGAGGTTGTCCCCATACCTGATGTTTGGATCGATACTCGTACTCCGTGATAAAATCCCGTATAACCAAGAAGACCGCGTGACTTGTTGTAACAGACTGGCGAATCCAAAAAGTTTTCCGCGAAATATTTTGTACGCAGCGGATCACCGGGGAGCAGCACCGTCTTGGCAATCGAGCCAGACGGCGCTTCGATTAATCTTTTCAGCAACATGTTCAATGTAATTCTTTCATATATTTCTGCATTGATGTCGGGCTTTGATACTTTGATTTTAGCTTTCGGGGTAAAGACAACTTATCTTCCGACTATTCAATTCATTTAGCCACACCTCTGAAGGTCTTACATTCGTCACGAGACAGTCAATCGCATCTAGCGGCACGATCCTCGCCAATGTTGTTTTCCCTAACTTTGTGTCATCAGCGATACAAATACGTTGTTGAGCATTTTTCAACATAACTCGGCGTATGTTGCCTTGCTCTACGACTGAATCTGTCAAACCGTTCTGGATACTGATACCTGTACACGACACAAATGCTTTATCAGCGTAAAAACCCTCCATAAATTTCAGCGCACTGTTGTCTAGGAAAGCCTGAAATTCACCGATCAGACGCCCTCCGGCGCAGATCAAGTTGATCGAATCGAGTGAAGAGAGAAAGTGTGCAGTGTCGAGAGAATTCGTGATCACCGTGACATTTCTGCGCTTTTTTAGAGTCTTTGCGATATAATAAGCTGTCGTGCTCGTATCGAGCATGATTGTATCACCGTTGTCAATCATTTCTCCACAAATATCAGCGATGATCTCCTTTGCGTCGCGACACGTTTCTTTTCTAAGCGTAATTGGAAGCGTCTGCTGGACGATATTGCCCAAGTAGGCGCCTCCATACACTCGATTCAACATCTTGTCTTGTTCCAACTGCAATAGATCACGTCGGATCGTCTCTTCACTCACCCCGAATTCATTACGCAACTCAGTGACCGTCACACTCTTCTTTTCTCGAAGAATGTCAATGATGCGCTGCCTTCTCTCTGATACAAGCATCGTTCGTTCGCTCCTATGGCTTTTTTGTTTAAACAACTACTAATTCTTCAATCGCTCAAATCGATAACAAGTTTCAAGGGCAATTTTGATCTCTTCGTCCCAAGCCTTCGCCAACTTCGTATTGTCAGATTCCTTCGTTCCATCTGCATAGTAAATCTCACCCGTCCTCAAGTTGGCCGATACGCCGTAAATGGCTGCAGCACGCTGACCCTTGCGGTATGCCGTCGTAAAGATGCCTGAAGCCTCCATTTCAAGATTGATACATCCGTAACTGTGTACTCTTTCGATATATTCAGGTGTCTCACCGTAAAAACTGTCGTCTGTACTTCCTATTCCGTAATGGACTTTGAATTCTTGTCCTTCAGCCATTTCGCGAGCAGTCTTAAGAAGCAGTGCTGTCAAATCAAAGTCAGGAATACAAGGAAATGAATCTGGTACAAAAAACTTAGAGGTACCTTCATTTTTCATCGCCCCTGTACTAATGATCAAGTCACCCACTTTGATGTTGTCTGCGAGAGCAGCGCTACTCCCTATACGGATCAGAACCTTCGCGCCGATATTGATCAGCTCTTCAGCACCGATGGCCGCTGATGGACACCCCATCCCTGTCGACATGACGCTCATCCTGACTCCTTTGTAGAAACCTGTGAACGTTCGGTATTCGCGATTATCACAGATGAGTATCGCATCATCGAGAAATTTGGCAGCGCGGTCACTTCTTGCAGGATCACCGGGCAAAAGAACGTACTCGCCCACATCTCCTCGCGAAAGAGAAGTACAATACTGTCTGATATCTTGTCCGGTAACGGACGCCTTGTCAACAACGGTCATCTTCGCTTCCTCCATTCATTAATCAATCCGGTTCATTTGCTAACGTCGTTCCGATTTACGATAGGCGTCAAAGCGATGATACACTTCTGCCATATCATCGTCATCAAGGATGTGCGGCGAACCCTTCAAACTTGTTTTGTAGTGTATCTCTGCAACATACTCTATGATTTCCGCAACGCTGAACGCATGCCGTATGTCTGTACCGACTGTCAAAAGCCCATGATTCCCAAGCAATACGGCATTTCTGTCCTCTATCCCTTCAGAAGCTGCCTCTGCAAGTTCCAAGCTGCCAAAGGGGAAGTATGGTATGCAACGAACTGGCCCCTTTGCAAACCCGATTAAGTAATGGACCGGCGGAATCTCTTCATACAGACAAGCAGCGATTATTGAGTACAACGAATGAGTATGTACGACGGCTCCAATGTCCTCTCGTTTCTTGTAGCACAGAAGGTGCATGTTCGTTTCACTAGAAGGAACATAGTTTCCATCCACCTGAGTCCCGTCGAGTTTCAATATCGCGATATCCTCAAGCTTTAATTCCTCAAAATCTACTGCACTCGGCGTGATCGCAACAAGCCCTTTAGAATGGTTAAGGATACTGATATTTCCTCCAGTGCCTCGCGTCAATCCCGCGTGGGCCATCTTGTTAGAATAGCGGATAAGGTCCGCGCGTTCTTTCTCTAATATCATTGATCAATCTCTTTCAATTAATTAAATTTTCCCAAGTCCTTCTGGGGATCTTGAATTTCTGCTAAAGGCAGTCAGAATAATTAATGTTGCAACGTACGGGATCATGAGGACAAACTGGTCCGGAATCGGGCTCCCTATCAAATAGTAGCGTGTCGATTGTACGGCAGCGAAAAACAAGCTCGCTAGTGCAGATCCTCCAATGGTCCACCCACCGAAAATATTGGCTGCCATACCCATGAATCCGCGCCCTGCAACCATATTAAGCACGAACACATTACTGTGCGCGATGGATAGATAGGCTCCACCGAGTGCGGCGATCGATCCGCTCACCATCACAGCGAAATACTTATACTTCTTCACATTGATTCCCTGCGTCTGCGCCCCAGTCGGGTGGTCCCCGATCATTCGTAACCTGAGCCCATACTTCGTTCGTTTCATGAAAATAAAAAGAACGATAAAAATGAAAAGCGTAATAAATACAAAGGGAGGTTGATTCGTAAAGAGTTTTCCTATGACCGGAATATCTTTCAGTAGCGGTACTGAAACAGCTGCAATCGAAGGGAGGGTATCACTTGCACCTTCACGATTCCATACAAGTCGCGTGAGCAAGGGCGTAATACCTGTTGCGAAAAGATTCACTGCTACACCAATTACAACTTGATGACCGTGCAACGTTAAACAGAAGAAAGCGTGCAGGAGTCCCATCATAACACCTATGAGGAGCGCAAAGAGAACACCCACCCAGGGATTTCCTGACAACCCAGCACCTACTGCGGCAAAGAAAGCGCCCATAAGCATTGTTCCTTCAAGACCAATGTTGATGACACCTGATCGTTCTGACAAGGTACCTGCCAATGCCGCAAGCGTAAGCGGAACAGCAAGCTTCAAAACCAATGAAATAAAATCTATGATGACGTCCATTATGTCCTCTTTCTACTTCCCTTAATGATTTCAAACAAACGGGGAGCTGAGACCAGTAGAATAATGATACTTTGAATGACATTCGACATATGTCCGGAAATACCCGTTATGCGGCTCATGTAAAGACAACCTGTGCTGAGCCCACCAAACAAGATGGACGTTGCAATCACGCCAAAGGGATTGTTGCGTGCTAATACGGCAACTGCAAGACCCGTAAATCCAAAACCGGGAGAGAAATTCTCTCTAAAACGAAAATATTTCCCAACTACTTCAGTCGTACCGGCGAAAGAAGCAATGGCTCCACTGATTAACATAGCGATAATCACATAGGCCGTCGGATTAATTCCACCTGCTCTGGCCGCATCTCTGTTGCCACCAACAGCACTAATCTTAAAGCCCAATGTCGTTCGGCGGAGTAAAAACCACACAATAATCGCAACAATGACTGCCAGAATAAATGCTGTTGTCAATTGTGTCCTTGGGAACAGCTTAGACAGTCTTGCCGCCTTTGGAATCTCAGCCGTCTGATTGACCGTCGATCCGTGTTCACGGAAAGGTACAATGATCAGATACGTTGTAAAGAGCTCCGCCACGTAATTTAACATGATAGCGACGATGACCTCATGGGTGCCAAATTTAGCTTTCAAAACGCCGGGAATCAAAGCCCACAGCATTCCTCCCAACATGCTTGCAATCATGATTGCAATAAGAAGAATAAAGCGGTTCGTTGCGGGTAGGTATAGACCGCAAAGTGTCGCGGCCATAGCGCCCATGTAGAGTTGACCTTCTACTCCAAGATTTAACAGCCCTGCCTTGCTCGATACTGCCACTGCAAGTCCAGCAAAAATAAGCGGTATGCTACTGGCTAACGTATTCGCCAAATTCTTCATCGTTCCCACGGCACCTACACCTATAAGGTAATAAGCTTGGAAAGGATTCGTACCTATAGCCCAAATGAGCAAACCGCCAATGACGAACGACAATAGCAACGAAATTAGAGACGATGCCAAACTGTCGAATGAAAATCTTCGAAAGAATTTTTTAATACTCATCAACTAGCTCCCCCTAAGTGTCCAGCCATCATTAACCCGAGCTCATCACGCGTAAATTCCGACGAATCGCCAACTGCAACAATCTCCCCTTCATACATGACCGCAATGCGATCACTCAGTGCCATCACTTCTGAGAGGTCGGCCGAAATGAGAAGAATAGCGCAACCTTCTTCACGTTTTTGCAGTAGTGTTCTATGGACAAATTCGATCGCTCCAATGTCGAGTCCTACCGTCGGTTGTGCGGCAAGAATGAACTTGGGAGACTGGCTAAGCTCGCGTGAGAGCACAAGCTTTTGTTGATTCCCACCGCTTAACGAGCCGGATGTCTGCTCAATACCTGATGTGTACACATTGTACTTTTCAATCATCTCTTCAGAAAAACGATCGAGACGCTGAGTTCGAATTAGACCGTGTGACTTGAATTCTTCGCGCTCCTGATTACCTAACAAATAATTTCTGCATAAGGTCTCGTTAGGTAAAATGCCGTATTTATGGCGATCGCTCGGAATGTGTGCCATGCCTTTAAGCTTGCGCAGGAGTGTCGGTTCGTGCGTTATTTCTTCTCCTAATAGATATTGATGACCTTGACGATGATCGCGCAATCCGATGATGCTCTCTTCAAGCTCCATTTGTCCATTGCCATCCACACCGGCTATACCGAGAATCTCATATTCGTGCACACGAAGATTGCAGCTCTTGCGATGCTCCCAGATGGGGACATCGGCCAATTCAAAGACACACTCACCAGGCTCAACTTCCTCCCGCTCAAGACTAGTTTCAACCTCTTTACCTACCATATGGCGGGCAAGGTCATGGACACTCGTTTCTTCGCGCAGGACGTTTGCCACGGCTGCGCCCTTACGTAAAACGGTCATACTATCGCCGATTGTCATTGTTTCGCCTAGCTTATGCGAAATGAAGACGACCGTCTTCCCTTGCTCACGGAGATTTTGAATCATTCCGAGAAGAATATCACTTTCCTGTGGAGTCAACACGCTTGTCGGCTCATCAAAAATGATAATTTCTGCACCACGATACAGAACTTTTAAAATTTCTACACGCTGTTTCATACCGACAGAGAGATTGCAGATTTTTTCGTCTAGATCGATATGGAATTCATAGCGATCTAAAAGCGACTGAACTTCTTTTCTGCTTTTCTCGTAGTCAAGAAAAAATGGAACTCTCTCATCGCCCAATATAATATTTTCCAGCACCGTATTTTGGTTAAATAGCATAAAGTGCTGGTGAACCATGCCGATCCCTAGCCTACTGGCATCGCGCGGTGAACGGATATGAACTGGTTGACCGTTTACTTTTATCTGACCTTCATCCATGGTATAAATGCCAAAAAGGATGTTCATCAAGGTCGTTTTACCGCTACCATTTTCGCCGAGAAGACAATGAATTTCCTGAGGTTTGACAAGAAAATCAATGTTATCGTTCGCTGTCACGGCGCCAAATCGTTTCGTGATGCCACGCATCTCAATCGCGTATTCCAAATCAGTGCCTCCAAACTTATGGATGTGGCTGCCCACTTACAATGGACAGCCACGCATTTTCATCCGTAAAGTAGTACAGTCTTACCACTCGTAACGATGATTCGCGACCCAGTCATCAATTTCTTCTTTGGTTGTCGGAATTTTGAGCTCGCCATTGATGACACGTTCTTTACACTTTTCGACTATCTCCATGATTTTTGGATCGATGACAACAAGACTGTCTTCTGTCGTAAATCCGACTCCATTTTCAGCCAGCCCCATGTTGAATGTCTGTCCGCCCTTGAACTCGCCCTTTACAACATCGGCGATCGCCGAGTAGACATATTCATCAACACGCTTCAGCATGCTGCCGGCGATATGATCGGGATCAATGTGGCATTGGTTGTTGTCGAGTCCGATGGCAATAAAACCTTTTTCTTTGGCGGCTTTAAACATCCCTAGGCCTGCACCGGCTGCGACATTGTAGATGACGTCTGCACCGCGATTATGCATCGTTTCGGCAATCGTTTGTGCAGTCGCTGTATCACTGAAGTTCCCTACGTAGTCAAACAATACTTCAATATCGGGATTAACGTATTTGGCTCCGCAAGTGTAACCGGCGATGTGACGATTGATTACTTCCACGTCTTTTGCCCCGACAAGCCCGATCACGTTCGCGTCTCCGACCATGCCATTTTCAGGTTTATAGATATTAAGAAGCCCTGCAAATACACCTGAAAGGAACGCCGCTTCATTCTCTTTTGCGATAAATGAGACAACATTATCAAGCGGGATTGACGTGTCGACAAGTGCGTACTTCTGCTCAGGATATTCCGGAGCCGTACGGTTGAGCGCATCAAGCACTTCAAAGCTAATCCCTACGATCAGATCGTAGTCGCCCGATGAGGACATATCCTCAAACGCCATTTCCATTTCGGACAAAGTCTTAGGTTCGACATGGTCAACTTCGAGATTAAACTCTTCTGCAGCACGCATCGCGCCACGGTAAGTAATGTCGTTAAAGGCCATATCGCCGCGCCCCGTCATCGTATAAACAATACCTATACGTCCTTTGAGCTCAACGTCACCCTCTGGTGGCTTCGATGCATCAGGAGCCTTCGACTCTCCTCCCTGTTGGTCGCCTGAATCGACCGCTTCCGTGCCCGGCTTTTCCTCTGACGATGAGCATGCTACTGCTGCGAACGCCAAGATAGCCACCAGCAAAACTGCCATGATCCTTCTAAAATACATTAGTTTTTCCTCCTCTTTTGCGCATGACTGATGCTGTTGTTTTTCATGGATTTGTAATGATTCCACGATTTATTGTTGATATTTTAGCACAACACACACAAACAGTCAATAAAATTGCTGAAATTTTATGGATTTTTGTGGATTTGCATTGCATTTTTCACTTAAATGATATAAATTTGAGTATGTCAGGAGGTTCTCATGGATCACACTTCTCTCATCGTACACAACTGTATCCTTGTGACAGTTGACCAAGAAGACCACATTTTCGAGGATGGTATGCTCGTTATTGAAGGCGACACTATTCAATATGCCGGCCCCAAGGTGGAGCCATTGCCTCCGGGAAAGCAACTTAATATGAGAGGAAAAATTGTTCTCCCCGGGCTCATAAACACGCATACCCATTCACCGGCTTCACTCTTTCGAGGCTTCGGAGACGATCTGTTCTTGATGGATTGGCTGCACAATTATATGTGGCCAGTAGAGCGCCATATGACTGCTGAAGATGCTTACCATGGGTCGCGTCTAAGTTACCTCGAATACTTACGTCATGGCATGACGACGAATGTTGACATGTGGTATTTTTCCGAGTCTGTTGCCTTAGCGGCCCAAAGCATTGGACTTCGTTCTCTTGTTGCAGCAGGAGTATTTTCGTGGCCAACTCCCGAATCGTCTGATTCATTACATTGCGCAAGTGAATTTATTGAAAAATACTACGACAAAAGTAATGAAACATTAGTATATCCGTGTTACGGGCCGCACGATGCCTACAGCTGCAGCCAAGAGCTTCTGCGCGAGATCGCACATCTCAGCGAGACATACAATACACTGATTGTCCATGCCCACCTTTCTGAAACAGTAGAGAATAACGAAGAAATTCTCGAAAAATATGGTGTGACTCCCACGCGCTATTTTGAGCAAACAGGTGTTTTTGAGCGGAGATTTTTGGGGGCACATTGCATTTGGCTTACTGATGAGGATATGTCGATCTTTCATGAGCATGATGCGAGTGTCAGTTACAATCCCGTCAGCAATCTAAAGCTGTGCGACGGCATTCTTCCTGCCCGTCGCCTACTTGATGCAGGTGTGAGAATTACGCTCGGTATAGATGGTGCGCAGAGCAACAACAGTCTTGATCTTCTGGCTGACCAGAAAACTGGTGTTCTCATTCAAAAAATGAAAGAAAAGGACCCGACCTTTTTTCCCGCACGGCAAGCTGTGCGCATGGTGACAATTGATGCGGCTGACAGTATCGGAATGGGTCATGCGATTGGTAGCATAGAAGTGGGGAAAAAAGCAGATATCATCTCACTTGATACGAATGATCTTAACTTAACGCCCCTTCAAGACAACATGCGTGACATGGTCTATTCACATATTACTTACTCCGCGACAGGCGCCAATGTGAGTGACGTCTTTGTGAATGGTCGTCAGCTCATGCAAGATAAGGTCATCCTTGGCATTAATGTGGAAGAAATACGGCAAGAGGCGCAGAAAGCCTCTGATCGCTTACACCGAATCAGACAAAGCAATGGTGGCTAGCAACAGCAATCTGAAGGGAAAAATGAGAGAAATTCCTCTTCAAAATCGATGAAACGAGGAGATATAACATGAAGGCTGCTATTATCGGGGCAGGTATGATTGCTCAAGCGCACGCAGAAGCTTTACGCTCAAATGCCATTGAATTGGAAGCGGTCATTACAAGCCGTAAAGAGAGCGCTCGTGCATTTGCAGAGCGTTGGAACATCCCCTTTCACAGTGATGATCTTTCGCTCATTCACCAGCTGTCAATCGACAGTGTACACGTGTGTACACCGCCACTATTGCATGCTTCTTCAATACGCGAATTGCTACAACACAAAAAACACGTTCTCTGTGAAAAACCTCTTAGCACCGATGTTGAGGAAGCTAGGGAGCTTGCGATGCTGGCCAACACATCTCAACAGACAACGGCACTTGGGCTCAATGTCCGCTACGCTCCCACAATAGATCGTATGCGTTCCATTTTACATTCGGAAGAGTTCGGCGATGTCGTATTGATCCACGGCAGTTATCTACAGCAGTTCGGTTTACTTCCAACGCAGTACAGCTGGCGTTTTAATGAAACATTCGCAGGCAAAACGCGAGCGACAACTGAAATTGGAACGCACTGGCTTGACCTCGTTCAATATTTAACTGGGATGCGAATTACTAGAGTGAGCGCACTGTTCAATACACCGTCTCCCATACGCTATGAACTAGGGTCACTTCTTCACAAGGAGCCGCCCTCTCATCATGCAAAACGCGTTCAAGTCACTTCGGAAGATGTAGCACTCGTTCACTTTCAGCTCGAGAACCATAGCTTCGGCTCTCTCGTCCTATCACAAGTTTCTGCCGGTCGCGTCAATCATCTGAATGTGGAAATCTCGGGAGAACATCAGTCATTATGGTGGAATTCTGAAAATTACACACAATTCAACTGGGGCGACCGTGAACAGGGTATCCATCGGGAGTTATTCCCCTTTGGTAATAATGGATTTAATGATAGTGTTCGCCATCTTGTTCGAGATTTCTATCAGACAATCGAAACAGGTGGAAATAGGCGCCCTGAAAAATTGCCTGATTTTGACGCTGGTCTGCGGTTGGCAATTCTTTGTGAGGCCATTTACCAGAGCGCTCAACAGGAAGGTGCGTGGATCAATGTGGAAGAGTCAGACCTAAGTAACGGTACTCAATCTTGAAAATGAACAATTCGAACGTAGCAAACAGGACGAGCGTAGTGTTAACCAAGAGAGGTAGTATCCTCTAAAAACTACGTATTCTGCCTGTGATGATCATCGAAAAATCAAAATAGCTCCTTTAGAGCCCACATGAGGAAAGGAATCAATATGATGAACCAACTGATTACGCCTGAGATAATCGTCGAAAAATTCGGATTAGTCACCTTGGAACCTGAAGGAGGGATGTTCCGTTCAAGTTACCGTTCAGAGCGCACGTTCAATGACCGCGATCTGTGCAATGCCATTTTTTATTTGCTCTATGACGATGTATTCTCTCACTTGCATCGCTTACCCTCAGACGAGATCTATCATTTCTACTACGGAGATCCGATGGAAATTCTCGAACTCTCACCTGATGGCACCTCGCGTCACATCGTACTTGGCAACAATTATCTAGCTGGACACGTCCCCCAAGCTGTCATTCGCGCGAATACGTGGCACGGATCACGTGTCGTACCAGGAGGGTCATTTGCATTTGTCGGGACTAGCATGTCTCCAGGGTTTGACGAACGTGATTATGAGCATTGTGAAAATCCGGAGCAATTGATTGCCTCTTTCCCTCAACATGAAGCACTGATTCGCTCTCTTACGGGTGCTCATAAGGACTAAACTAACCGCCCTGCCTAGGATAGAATCATACTCACTCAACACGAAGCTCTGATCTGTTCTCTTACGGGTAGCTACAAGGACCGATTAGGTATATGCGATGAATCAGGAGCTACGCTCCCTTTAATTAGCTGTTTCATTCAATCGCCTCCTCAACCTAGAAGGCGGATCACAAGGCAACCATCTATTGACACGTCAATAATTAGATTTGTTTGAGAAAACGACGATAATTTGGAGCGGGTGAGGGGAATCGAACCCCCGTATTTAGCTTGGGAAGCTAATGTTCTGCCATTGAACTACACCCGCAAAGTCTACACAAGCGCCTTGACTTAAAGGCGTTGCCCCTTTCAATCAGCACGATATGCACTCGCACGATGCATTATAACACGATCAAACAATCTGTGACGAATCATCCAACAAAAATCTCTCTACGAACACCCTAGGCTGAGCGCCCCTCGTATCGCGCATATAATAGGCTAACTATTCGGTGACTTGCGCCTAAAAACATCTTGCGCGCACACCCTTGTTGCATGAGCCGTACAGCTCACATTACACGTACAAAAGCTGCTAGTTCAGTATCTTCTGCCTACAAATAATTCATACGAATGTCCCGCAAGATAACGACAATATTAATCTTCTGTCTCAGCTTATGTTGTAAAGTTAAAGAATTTAAATATTATTTTAAGATATCTTTGATTTTGCATCGCATATATATTGCAAAAAACTGTCTTGTCTGCTATATGTAAAGATGTGAGATAATCAGTATCCGCAGGCTGATCTTTCGCCAGACTCTCCGGGTAATCCTTATCGCACACGAATGGTTTGGGGAATTTCTACATGCGTATCATATGCGCATAGATCGGAGTCTTCATCATGAGAAAAGTACTTTTGACCGTTTTATCTTTCACTCTAGTCCTCCTCCTATTCACAGCGGCCTGTTCGCCCAAGAGTAAGACCACGGATGATCGGATAGAGCCTCAACAAAGCAGTCGTTTAAAGGCAGATGATCCGCCAAAGCCTAGCGAGCCTATCGTTTTTTATCAGGTTATTTCTAAAGACGAGCTGGAGGCGCTGACCGATCTCAAGGTCCTCGCATGTCGTGAGGCAACAGATCTTTTTGGAGACAAGACAGGAAATCGTATCTTCTTCGGTGACAAGGCTTCAATGCCTCTCGCTTCAGATTTGCATGAAACGGATTATTTCATCACCATTGGTGTGAACTACTCAACGAAACAACCCCCTGAAGAACGCGCAGCTCGAAAAAGCTTTGAATGGGATATAAAGGACCAAGAAGATAATCCAACCCTTAAACGTCTTGATTTTGGAGAAAAGGCATTCGCTTTTACGGTCACTAAGGAGTACTCCGTTAGGCCTACCGTTCTTGTGGTTAACGGCGAGTGTGTATACAGCTTCATAGGTGGCTCAGAAAAAGTCGCTCTCGACGTTTTGATCGACATGGCAAAACTGGCCGTAAAAAACCAGACTACTCTTCATACAACCAATACTTTTGAAAACTTGGAGAGACCTCGTCCGGGCTCGGAGTTGAGTGTCGAAGAGCTAAGGGTAAGAACCTGCGAATGGTATGAACAAGTAAAGCTCGGCATGACGCTGGATGAGGTTCGAGCAATAACAGGGCATAAAGGAGACTATCTATACCCATTAGGCCAGCAAACCGTCTTTTTTACTGATATGAGTGGGAAAACGCTTTTGGTAAAGCTGACACCAGATTTACGTGTCAGTCATAAACAACTTATGTTGGAATATTTTGATTATAAAGATTACGCTCGTTTGACGCCCGCGAGCATAAACCTAGATAACGATATTGATTTTGAAGACATGCCGATCAATGACGCCTTCACGAAACTTGGAACACCGGGACTGGAGATTGCCGAGACAGCTGACCCTGATACATTCGAAAGAAAATCTGCCTACTATTGCTGGTTTGACGAAGAGGGAAATCGCCTTCGGGTCTATGTCAAGGCAACCTTTAACGAGATCAGTGAAGTCGATTACTATCGTTATGATAAGGACGAATGAGTCTCCAGTATGAATTACATCATGAACTATTCTGCAGTCACTTGATTAGATTCATACTAGAATCCTCACTTGTGACAGGAGATCATTCGTCAGCGTAAAATGCGCTGTGCCCAGTTCACGAAAGCCGAAGTAGAACGTGTTCAATCGCCGGTCGCAAATTCCTTGTTCCGCCGCCTTGGCTGACGATTTCCAAGGCAAGGGCCGGTCGCATGACTAAACTGCCTGCCAGCAGGGTAATGCCGTGAGGAGCAAAGACGGTCGGGCACATGGGTGTCGACGGACCAACGAGACAGACTTCCCTCGCGCCTTGGCAATGCTCCAGAACCTCATCAATCGAGTGGTTGATGAGGCTGGTCGCCGTGAGAACAATGACATCACAGCGCGGTAGATATCGAGGAATGTCTTCTGATGGATAAAAGCCACTACCCTCCTCGATCTCTTTCTCGAAAACGTAAATCTTACTCGTCTGAGTTTTGATCTCTTTGAGAATGGGTCGAAAAGCTCCTACCATACCGAAAACGTCATGCTCCCGCACCTCAAGAGCGTCCACAACATTGGCAGATGTCATATCAGGACTTTTGCCGTTGATCAAGGCATTGATGGTGGCCAGTCCGAGAGCCGCCCTAATACGATTATTCGACTTTGCCCAAGTGATCATTTCAGCCGCCGGCGTACCTAGTAAAGTACCGGCAGCCCCTAAAACAGAACACGTATGTCCTGTGTCCTTTCGAAAGGTATATGCCAGACCACAGCCGCCACCGCTCAACTCTACACACGTATAGCCAAGGCCAATCCGAATGTCTTTAATTGTCTGAGAACCAGCTTTCGGCTCTACAATATTAATTAGTTCATCAATGATCATGGGCACCTCCTAGTTATCGCTACTCCTTCAATCATCTGTACAACGACTTCAATGGTAATCCGACTGCGCTGACTCTGAAACGACTGAGTTTACGTATTTTCACTTTTCTTATTCAGCATAATGTTGAGAAGCAATTCATCCATATTATCCATACCCTCTTTTGAAATTCGCTCCATGTTCTTAATTGTCTCTTCAACATCACTCTCAATAACACCGTCTGTTGGCGCAATTTGCTTACCTTGCATGGCAACGGCAACCGCTTGCACAGCTGAATAAATACATGCGGATACTTTTAAAGAACATCCCGGCTTTGCTCCATCACAGATCATGCCAGTCACCGTTCCGAACATGTTTTGCACGGCTGCGATCACGTGCTCAATACCTCCACCTTGCAAAAGCACAATCCCTGCACTCGCACCAACTGCTGCAGCCGTTGCGCCGCAGAGCGGCGAAAGGCGACCGAAACTCTTTTTTACGTGGACAGCAATAAGATGACTTAAAGTCTGAGCTCGGAGCAGCTCTTCTTCCGTACTCCCGAGATAACGCGCAGCACTTAAAACAGGCACGGTTGCGGTGAGCCCCTGATTCCCACTCCCCGAATTGCTCATGACAGGCAGTGAAACGCCGACCATCCGTGCATCAGTCGCAGCGGCAGTCCAAGCCGCACAGTAATCTGACAATGAGCAACCCTCTACCTTGGGAATCACTTTGCAACATGATTCCTCAGGGAAGAAATCTGTTTCAAGATTGCATGAAGTGCACTTCTCTATGAAAGAACTACCCTTTGCGCCGTGACATGATTTCGCTATAGAACGCCCGACTTCAAGTCCGTACGAGTTCAACATCCCTTCAATCGCAATCCTCTCATTAAGTTCGATCGCCTGTCGGATGAGATCAAGCTTCTCAATATCCACCGTCGTCGCAAAATCCCAAATATCACGCAAATCATCCACAGTGATGGAGTCGGTCAATTCCTGCACTTGACTTGTATCATTTAAAAACGTCATGACGCCGTCGCGCTCCAGTTCCATGATGAGATCATGCTTCCACGCCACGGTCGCCCGCCCTGTGTGGTTCTGTGTATGGACAATAACGTTGACGTAAAGAGACGGTGTTCCCTGAGGAGCAAGATCGAGCACAACCTTTCTCTCAGCGCAAAGATTACGAGCTTTGACAATGTCTTCTTCGCGAATATTCTGGAGAACTTGTAAGTTAAGCGAAGGATCACCCCCGATAGCGCCTAAGGCGGCCGCCATCGCCGCCCCCATATCGGATGTCCCTGGAATAAAAACGCTCATCGCATTTTTGTAAATGCTGACGCTTGCCTGTAACTCAATCGATTCAATCGGCTCGTCGTATCCAGCTTCTTTTCTTGCTAGCGCTGCCGCAAACGCGACAGACACCGGCTCCGTACAACCAAGTGCGACAACGAGCTCTTCTTCTAGCTGTTGAAGATAATATTCCTGATTCATTTTACTCCCCCCAAATGATCGCTCTGCTTTGCTTAAGCAATAAGAAATGTTGCATCTCAGCCATGTCTTTGCGCTCTCAAAACCGCCTTATCCATATGCCGCAACGTTACTACTGTTCATCATAGTTTATCTACCCTGCCATCCGCTAGAGATAAAGCTATACGCTTTCGATGTGTTCACACAGCACATAGCCACCTCGGTCACAGTTTCAGTACTATTGATTATTGTACCGTATAGTTTCATTCTAAACTTCACATCACATAAAGGAAGAATCATTTTAAAGGAGTGATATAATCACACCGTTGGCAAACAATAAATTAGTAGGGAGAATAATACATGAAATCGAAACGTACATTCTTTATGATTTTGGTGTTCGCGATGGCACTGCTCATGTTTTCGACGAGTTGCGGAAACCGCACATCACCTGAAGAGAGCAAGTCATCTGATACACCGTTAACAGAAGTCAAAGAACCCGCAGATACCACCTCTGAACCTACGAGTGAGCCAGAGACGCCCTCAACTGCAGCGGATAAAACGGAGCCCAAACCATCAGAAGAAGCCCCTAAACCATCGGAAGCAGACCAACCAGAAGTCGAAACCGTCGAAGCCAAGACTATGGACACTGCTGCTGGCTTAGGTGTTTGGATCTCGACGATGAAGTTCGGAAAGGACACACAGCTCGGAAACCTCCGCTATCGAGTAACCAGCCTCTCTGACGATCAAGAAGCCATCATGGCCGCAATCGAAGCCTATAATGAAGATGACGACAACTATCGTAAAGTAGACACCGATTTTCCCGCGAACTTTATACTCAAGCTCTGCGAGTATGAAGTCGTCTACGCAAAAGACTATCCCGGATATGGTGATGAAGGCACCACCATCTATTCACCGGATCTGTACTTCAATATCGCTGCTGAAGGCGGTGGTGGTCTCGATACAGCCGATGGCCTCACATACATCGGCCTCAACTGCATCGATATCTCCAAAAAAGTTCAAAGCATTGAGACTGGCGAGGTGTTCAAGGGCCTTGTCGTTTATGCAATCCCCAATAACGCTATTGAACAGTACTACATCTCATACGGTTACTCCGACAAAGATGCAGATGGCAACGCCATGACCGTATACTCCTACGTCAAACCCGAGGAGATCAAGGCAGACTAAAAAGAAGTTACCGGCTCTACGCCGGTCTTCAGTCCACCACTAAGAGACCCTGCGCTAGCGTTCAGTTCACTGCAAAAATAGATTCTGTGTAGGCTTTCATTCCGCCGCGCTAGCTTGCAGTCCACCACTAAGAGACCCTGCGCTAGCTTCAGTTCGCAAAAAACAGGTTCTAAGCAGATCTTCATTCCACCGCGCCAGCTTTCAATTCACCGCTAAGAGACCCTGCGCTAGCTTCAGTTCGTCGTAAAAGTGTACTTATCAGAGCGGAGTGATTGTTGTGGCGGTTCTGCGTCTCTAATGCACTCTAAAGACTTACGCCCGCCTGAGTTGCCATGCTGGAATTTATGGCGGGCTAAATCAGAAGAGAACTCGGTCGGTCAAATTTTTCGCTTTGAGTAGTGAGTTCTTGCCCAAAACGTCATTTTTGACCATTTTCGAGCGTTTCGCAATCGGTTACGGTCAAAATTTACACCTTGAGTAGTGAGCTCTTACCTAAAACGTTATTTTTGACCATTTTCGAGTGATTCTCACTCGGTTGTGGACAGAATTTACACCTTGAGTAACGAGTCCTTGCCCAAAGCGTCATTTTTGACCACATTCGGGTGCTTCTCACTCGGTTGTGGACAAAATTTACACCTTGGGTAGCGAGCTCTTACCTAAAACGTTATTTTTGACCACATTCGGGTGCTTCTCACTCGGTTGTGGTCAAAATTTACACCTTAGGTAATGGAGTCTTGCTCAAAGTGTCATTTCTGGCCAATCTAGCGTGTTGGGTGTTTCGACTTGTACTTGCTGACATTGTGTGCCAATTTTCTATGGAAAGATAATGCTACCGACTACAAAGTGACTTGCAGGAAAATAGACAGTGCAACATACCTTTTCTCATTGAACTTGAGGAACTCGAGGTAAAAGAACGTGAATCCGGCGTAAAGAACTTTCATACTTTGATGTTCGAATACGGATTCTTACTTTATGCTTGCGTGCCACGTATTCGAATAACTGCATACGGCTATCTGGATCGTAGAGTTGAGATTTGCTGATAGGCACAACGGTGTATCCCATGTTCAGTAATGCTGTTGTCCTCAGAGAATCTTTATCGACCGTTCTCTCATGATGTGCTCCTAAGTACTCGTATGCAATCTTATCGCGCGGAAAACAATAATCGATAAAACAGTATTTCTTTTTCAATGCTTTTGAGGATATGGCTGGCAGCTTGACCGCGTGGTTAAAGACGCCGCCCTTTAGGCCTAGGCCACCTAACACATGTGGCAACCCTAAAAACATATCGACAAAGATCTCCATGATAGAACATGCACCTCCCTTAGCATAGGCCAGTGCTCGTAGTGCCCTCTTGCGACCGAAATACCCTGTAGCATCGCGAACAAACTTTGATAACTGCTTTTTGGATAAAAATGGTTTGGAATATGGCCCATTGGGTCTAGCGCAGAGAAGGTTTGCCAGTAATATCGTTTTATGAAGATCGTAACGGTGAGCTAACTGTAAGAACATTAGGGGAGGGGAAGCGACTGACGCGCTTCCACGATTCATAATACTTTGTTCTGGCAATGAAAGAGAACAAACACTATGTGTTGATGAATTGCTTCTAGGCCGATCTATTTTGGCGAATATTGTGTAGTATTCATTGCCAGTCGCGGCAATATCTTCCGCAAAATAACTGTGTGCGAGAGATAAGGGCCAGTACGCAAGAGCGCTCTCATGAGATAAACATCGATCCATAAACTAATACTAGATCACAAAAACATGAGTATGGATGGCTTATCGCTCGCCAACAAGTGACGTTTCCTGCCGTTTTGGCTATTGCAAATCGTTCGATCTTCGATACGAGCGCCTAGCTCCGCAGCAGATGAATTAATGAAGCTAGTGGAAAAGATTACAACATAAGCGACTTATATAACAAAAATGCCCTTTCAAGTTCTGCCAACAAAACGCGCTCATTCTCATGATGAACATCGTTGAGATCTCCCGGGCCGATGATCACGGGCGTCAATCCTGCTTCACGCAACACATTAGCATCTGTGCTGCCTGAGAAAACCGTCTCATCGAACGCACCTAAAGAATGAATTTTTAGCACGAGACGATGGTCGGAAGCCGTGATCCAAGGTTCTCTCTTGTCTTCTACAAGGAACTCTGCCTTTACATGATGAGTTGTCTCAATCTCATCAAGTATTTGATTAAGGCGTTCGATCTCATAGTTACAAGAACTCATAGGGGACACACGACAATCGAGACGCAATCGGCAGACGTCGGGGATGATTCCAGGTTCAAGTCCAGCGTGGATGGCAAGCGGCTGCCAGTAAGATGGAACTTCAAACCCACAAGAATTGTCAAGTTCCCGCCTTCCGCAGACTTCCTGACTCATATCATCATCGTGGGAGTAACAATTCTGTTGTGACATCCAATCGCGGTCTCTCTTCGGCAATAGCGTCCAACTGGAATTTAACAAACTAAGAGAACGAATGATGTCCGCAGCAATGTCGATTGTGTTAACACCTTCGCCGGGGCGCGAACCGTGAGCTGTCTTGCCCCTTATAATAAGTTCACCGTACGTCCGACCGCGTGAGCATCGGCAGAGCGTCATGCCGGTTGGTTCACAGACGACAAGATCGGACAGCTCACTCATAATGGGATGATGTAGAAGAGTGCGTGAACCACGCATCGCGTCTTCTTCATCACATGTCGCAAGTAAATGGATCGTTCGACTCGGGCGAATTGAAGTATGCGCAAGCTCACTCATTGCGAGCAGGACACACGCAAGCCCGCCCTTCATGTCTGCTGCCCCACGACCGATCAACCAGCCATCTTTAACAAGGGGCTCATAGGGGTCAGTATTCCAGCGAAAACGCTCGTCACTCCATACGGGCACCACATCCATATGCCCAGTAAAGGCAATCGGGTTGTGCTCACTTTCACCACACAATGTAATGATTAAATTTGCACGGTTTGAAGTGACAGGGATTCGCTCTACATGAAGACCGTTCTTCTCGCAATATTGAATTAAATACTGTTCAACAAGAACTTCGCGACCAGGTGGATTTTCGCTGGGCAGGCGAATGAGGTCAGACAATAGTGCAATTAATTCACTGTGTTGTTCAGTACTTAAAACTGACATCGGTGAATCAACATTGATAGAATTTGTCAGAGCATCTGTTTCTTTCGGCTCTTTTATATTCTGAATCATTCGCAGCTAACTTCGTCACACTAAAACAAGGTATGTTAATACAGCCTATTTGAGTGAATCCAATCAGTTTTATCTTTCATCTCAGTCTTCAGCACACGCTATCGCGTCGTATTGACTACTTGATCCGGTCTGATAGCCGCCACGGTAACGTTCGGTATAAATATAGCATCTCGTCGCATCTGCCATTCAGTCAGAACACCTCCCCCACAGTAGCGTGCGGTACATGCTGCCCGTCATACAAAAACTAATTCGGATCGACACCGTCCCAGAGTGCTTCTTCGACGGGATTCAGCTGTTCGTGGCATCGCGGACAGTCGAGCGATGCAATATGTCCGCGTTTAATGTGTGACATGCGCTCCCCGCATTCGAGACAATAATACATCATGGAGAGCGTATGATCCTTTGTGATGAGGCGCACACGCTTCTTTACATCGAGCGTTCCGCACGACCGACAACGATAGAGCTCACGAGAAAAATCAATTTCGCAGTCATCGCGCTGAACAAGATCAATTGCTATCAACGGATCTACCCTTCCAGCACGAATCTCTTCTATAATCTCTTTGAATAACAGGCGATCTTCGCCGCTCCGACCGAGATAATATGTATTCTTAAAATTGCAATCGGGGCATTCCAGCGTATACGCGATGCGCCAAGGGAGACGGAAAGGTTTAAAAGAGGTAACGTCAATCGCTGTATCCTCAATGGGAGCATCAACATCGATAAAAAGCATGGTGTAAGATCGCTCCTCTTCATCAATCGTCGTCGTCACAAGCGATAAAGTGACATCATCTCCTTTTTTCTTTTTTCTCGTCCCTGAAATATCGTCAAGCAATACTGCGCGCCACGTCCCATTATTGGCCGGTGTCAGATCTGTAATGCGGACAAACTCAACTATCATAGCATCGACGGGAGGCGGCTCCGGCTCACCCTCAATCTCAACATCTCTCGCTCGAATACCGTCCTTTTCTGCCTGCTCGTAGGCGGTTAAAAGGGCATCGACGTAAACTTTGACACTATCATCAAATATTCTTTCCAATTTATTCTCGTCTTTTATCCATGCGGCTTTCAGGATTTCGGGACGCAACGGGTCACGTAAGTGATCAATCTGGCGGAGGGCGAGCGTGCTACGACGAAGGATGTCAGATTGATGAAACTCAAGAACACCTCGGACGAAAGGATGCTTTACTAATTCTTCCGTTGGCTTGACAACACGTACCAGCATCGTAGGCAACATATGAGCCTGCGCGACGAGCACTTGATCTGCATCAAAATACTTGTACGTACCGTCCTCTTCGTTGCAAAACCCCAAGAAGGCAACGCGCAACGTATCGTCAAGGTATGCATATCCGAAATAGCCCGTATCGCTCTCAGGCAAAGACTCCATTCCCGTCAGAGTACAGAGTTTTTTATCCGGTGAGATAATAAGAAACTTCTCATCGAGCTGCCAAAACTCGAAAGTTCTAAGCATGTGACGCCTAACACGTTTTGCATTTAATTTTTTCATCAGTTCACTCCTTGACAGACGTAATTTGGAGATAGTGGATATAAAATCGGATTCAATCAATTCCGTCAGTTATTATAGTCAAAAATACACCCAGTCCAGTCACTCTCGAAAACTGGAATTGATCAGGTTGCCTCACTTGCGTTGGATTATCTTCATTATAACAGAGGCTGACCTTCTGAAAAGCTAGCTTTTTGTCTCTTCTTTCGATGATCAATATGAGGGAGACTGCCCACCCCTCTTACTCTACGTCAACAATGCTGAGGCAAAAACTTAACGAAAACTATTGATTTGAGCTCGATTTTTAGCCTTTGATTTTTCATTTTTGCGGATAATATCTGTGATAAATATTCCACTCATTCATTCAATTTTAGAGAACACTGTGATATACTCGACATCGAGAGTATTTGATTTGTTTCTGAAAATTATTAGCGAGGAGTAATGTGCTATGAAGAAATCCCCCGTTCGTATTGTGATTAGTATTAGTGTTTGTCTTTGTCTGTTATTGACGTTAGTTCTTACGACAGGATGTGCCTCAAAAAAACCTGAAAAGACTGTTGAAAAACTCATCGATGCCCTTAATGATATGGATATTGACGGCATATTTGATTGCTTTGAACCTAGGGAAGCGCGAAAGATGAGAGCCGTATATAATGCATCAGCCGGCCTTTTGGGAATGCTCACAGGTATCGATATCGACTTCAAAGACCTTTTAATGATTTTGCCGATGTTTGACGGCTTACAACTAACAGCAGATTCTCCCGCCTTTCATTGGCCAAAGTTTTCAATGAGATATGACAACATCGCAGTACAGGATGACAGAGCTAGAATTGCCGGACAGTTACGTATTGAAGAGGGCAGCCAAGTTTCTTCTCAAGATGTAATTTTTATTTTGAAGAAGATCGACGGCGAATGGTATATTGCCAGCACGCCTTAATGATAAAACATTCACACTGAATTAATCCGCCATCAGTTGCACTGTACAGTTAAGCCAATTGGGGGTAGCTCCCTCAACTTTTGTGAAGTACGAAAAATTATGTGAAGGCTCATTGACAGCACCAATTACACGCCAAGGGGGTTTACCTATGGTTATTCTAGTCCTTTTGATTGCCATTGCAATTGTGGTCATAGAAGTAGTCATCCGAAACAGTATTGGCACCGCCGCTGCTCGACGATCACAGCAAAGACGTGTAGCAGCTACACAGCAAAGACGTGTGCAGCAACCGTCCTTTGACCCGCCTCTACCGGATGAAGCAGCTAGTATCATTGTAGATAAGAGCATGCGAGTCGTCGCTTTTGAAAGAGATGGCATAAAACGCAGTCCACGACGCTCCACCATCTCACGAATTTCAGACAGTCTAATCCTTGCGGAACTGCGTATGCTACAAAAGTCGGACGTTTATGCGAGCAAGATGCCAACTTTGGTATTCAATGTGGCGTTTGGGTCGTTCACACTTCATCTGCTCCCTATTGGTAAAATGGATGAAAAAACAGCGAAAGTCACCGTGGAATTGAATAAGAAGCACCTCTATTTTCTTCTCGCTGAAGATGACGGTACGTTCTTGCTTCTTTCTCCGACTGCTCAGCAGAAACTCATCCCGATCATAGAAAGCCCAACTGCAGAAACACAAACACCATAATATTTCTAGATTAGAAGGAGAAAATAACATGACTTGGATTATCATAGCTGCTGTATTAGGACTCATTTGGCTTATTTATGAGTTCGCATACAATAGGCCTAGCCAGGAGGAAGCGCTTAAAAGAGTTAAACAAACTTCTTCAGCGCAATTGTCCTTCCTACATGTTGCGAAGGATATAACGGTGCATTCGATCGGGGGACTTGAAGGTGTGCCGGTTGATCGTGAAAATCCCAAATCTATACCGGGGTTTCAACTCATTTTAGTTCCAGAAGGTCGTCGAGAACTATCGCTTTCCTACTATAAATCCAATCTTGTCGGGAGCAATGTTCGTGGTGGTGGCAACATTGCACATACGTTCGTTGCAGGAGAATCGTACCGTCTTACCTGTAGCTTCCCTGATAGAAAATCGATCTCCTTTAACGTAAGTAAAATGGCTCCTCAAGTGAAGCAAACGAGCCAAAGCCAGCTGAACTGATCGCGCAAAAACAACCTTCCAATCCTTTCATCACAACCATTTACTGGTGAAATCTTTTTGGTGTACCATTAAGGCAAGGTTGACAGTAATAGTTTGGCGGCGATGAATAGTATGAATCATTTGTTTGTTGTCTGCTCGGCATTGGCTCTGACGCGTGGGAAGGATCGGGAACTTGAGAATTACTAGCCACAAGCTCGGGCGGTGGTGCATGGGGAGGACTAGGGTCCTGAGACCCATCTGCCACCTGAGCCGATGTTAACGATGGATTAGGTGACCACAGCCTTATTTGTTCAGTATTAGCAGCAACACTCACCTGCACAGTTCCGCAATACCAACAGTAACTTGCCTGATCAGGCAATTCACCACCGCACTTGCGACAATACATTTTCAATCTCCCCTCATCACAGCTGATGAAACATGCTCCTCACCATTATGTTACTCTTTGAGTTCCCTTTGAAATCAAGATGCTCAGTTGTCGAGAATGGGGTGGAGCAAATATGGCAGACAAAATTCACCTAACTTGCAAGGGATGACCACATTCCCCTTTTGGTCAACAACACCCCATTGATTGTCGCGGACCACAACCAGATAGCCGTCTTCAGAAAAAAGTTGTCCCACATTGTCAAATGGCAGGCTAATGACATAATTGCCTGCCTTGTCGATGCAGCGCCATTGATCACCAACCTTGACAACTGCTAGCCCGACAGTAGAAAAAGACATTGCCTCGTCATACTGTGGTCTTACCACAAACGTTCCCTTCTTATCGATATAACCCCATTTGCCATCAACCTCAACAGCGGCAAGACCGTTTGCTGAAAAAGGCCTAGCATTATAAAACTGCGGTTCTACAACGAACGTGCCTTTTTTGTCGACGTAACCCCCGTTGCCATCAACCCTAACAGCTGCCAGACCATTAGTGGAAAAATCAAGTGCATAGTCAAACTGTGGCTGGATCACAAACGTGCCCTTTTTATCAATGTAACCCCATTTACCATCAAGCTTGACAACTGCCAGACCGTTAAGAAGGTGCCCTGCGTCATCAAACTGTGGAGCGGATACATAATTTCCCTTTTTATCGATATGACTCCATTTGCCATCAACCTTAACAACTGCTAGGTCATTTACAAATATCCATCCAAAATCGAACTGGGGTCTGATCACAACACTTCCCTTTTTATCAATGTAACCCCATTTGCCATCAAGCTCGACAGCTGCCAAACCATTAGATGCAAATTCTCCCGCATAATCAAATTGAGGCCTAATGACAATGGCACCCGCCTTATCGATATAACCCCATTTGCCATCAAGCTTGACCCCTGCCAGACCGTTATGAGAAAAAGGCTCAGCAAAATCAAACTGCGGGGTGATCGCAAAGGTACCTGTCTTATCGACGTAACCCCATTTACCATGATCGTTTTTTGCAGCGATAAAACCGTTCATAAAGAGATCTCCCGGCTTATTGACACCGCGAGTCTCCTTATCTTTAAAGACAAACTGCCACAGCCCCACACCAGTCAAAGCGAGAACGACAATTACGCTAATGATGATCATTAGAGGGAGCTTTCGCCTTTTCTTCTTAGGAGGTTGAACATCCTGCGGGGAAGGCGAATAAGGATACCAGCTCGGAGGCTGCACCTCTCCGGGCGTCGGCTTATGCGGAGGAGAGTAATATGACTCATATGCTTGCTGGCCACCCACCATCGTGCCCGGTGGCATGGGGGCTTGCCCCCTACCCGCAGCAGGCTCGGGCCATGGTGCATGGTAAGGGCTGGAAACGTGAGACGCTCCCGCCATTGGCTCTAGTGGCGCAGGTGTTTGGGATTTATCAATCATCGGCTCAGGCATAGGAGCTTGATAATAACCGGGAGTCTGAGGGGCAGCTGTCATAGGTTCCGGTGGCACATGAGGGTGCGCTATGCTGGGTATGGATCCTAGCGGCGATGGATAGTAAGAACTAGGAGGCTGCGGTCTACCTGCCATCGACTCTGATGACATGGGAGCTTGAGTTCTACCAATCACCGGTTCAGGCATAGGCGCATAATAAGGATCGGAAGTCTGAGAATCACCCTTCATTGGAGCCGGTGGCGCAGGGGTTTGATCTCTGTCTGCAGGAGGCTCCGGCCATGTTGTCTGGTATGGACTTGGAGCTTGTGGACTGACCGTCATTGGCTCCGTTGGCGCTGTGTCCTCGGTTCTTCTGGGCACGGATTCAGGAGGTGATAAATGGTAAATACTAGGAGCCTGAAAACTGCCTGCCATTTGACCCTGCAGTGCTGGGACTTGAGCATTATCAGTCACCGGCTCCTGCGTAGGCACTTGGCAGGGATCGGGATCCTGCGAGCCACCTACCACCGGTTCCGTTGGCATAGTAGCTAGAACGCTATCATCCATCAGCTGGGACCGAGATGTATCGAAAGGATCAGATGCTTGAGATCCATCTAGTTCCGGCTCCGTTGCTGGCAACGGTTCTGGTGTTTGTTGCCACATTTGCTCCGTATCATCAGGAACACTTTCCTGTGCAGCACCACAGTTCCAACAAAAGCTTACCTGATCTGGCAGCTTACTGCCACACTTCCAACAATACATACTCAATCTCCTCGTATTCAGTTTATAAAGAGGAAAAACTCCCCTCTTTACTTCAGGTTATTTTGCTAGCGCCCTGTTTATAGTGGTTTAGTAATCTGTACGACGCCAAGTGGGGTCAAACGGATACAGCACATTCAATCGACTAAACTGACAGGGAATCACCTCATTTCCCTTTTGATCCAGAACACCCCATTTTTCATTCCGGATCACTACTAGATAGCCATCATCTGAAAATATTTGCCCTGTTTCGTCATACTGAGGCTCAACCACAAAAGCACCGGCCTTATTGATACAACCGTATTTGCCAGCAACCTCGACGACTGCCAAACCGTCAGCCGAGAATGTCCCCACCCAGTCAAACTGCGGCCTGATGACAAAGGTTCCGGACTTGTCAATATAACCGCCTTTACCATCCACCCAAACATAGGCCCGACCGTTAGAAAAAGTACCCGCCCAATCAACCTGCAGATCGATTACAAAGCTGCCAGTCTTATCGATATAGCCACATTGGTCATTGACCTCAACTGCTGCCAAGCCGTCAGCAGAAAATGATTCCGCCCAATCAAACTGCGGTCTGATCACAAAGCTGCCAGTCTTATCGATATAACCCCACTTGCCATCAATTTGGACGGCTGTTAAACCGTTAGCTGTAAATTCCTGTACATTATCAAGCTGTGGCTCAATAACATAGGAGCCTTTTTTGTCGATATAGCCCCACTTGCCATCAACCTCGACTAATGCCAGACCGATATCCGGATAAGCCCACGTAAAATCAAATCGTGGCTTAATCACCAAAGTGCCAAACCTATCGATATAGCCCCACTTGCCATCAATTTTAACGGCTGCTAGACCGTTAACTGTAAAAGCCCAAGCATCATCAAACTGTGGCTTTATAACATAGGTACCAGTCTTGTCGATATAACCGTATTTGCTATCAACTTTGACTCGTGCCAGACCGATATCCGAAAAAGCCCACGCAAAATCATATTGTGGCTTAATCACCAAAGTGCCAGACCTATCGATATAGCCCCACTTGCCATTAATTTCGACGGATACCAGACCGTTACCGGAAAAAAACCACGCATTATCAAACTGTGGCTTTATAACATAGGTGCCAGTCTTGTTGATATAGCCCCATTTGCCATCATTATCTTCTGCAGCGAGCAAACCATTAAAGAACAGATACTCTGGCTTATCTATATCACCGGGGTCTTTTTCCCTAAAGAAGAAATACCATAATCCTGCACCTATCAAGGCAATGAGAACAAGTATGCCGATGATAATCAGGGGGAGGTTACGCCTCTTTTTCTTAGGCTGCTGATCGTGAGATTTCGACAGACGGGAAGGTTGTGGTGCACTTGGATGCCGCTGCACCCCTCCCGATATCAGTCTAGGCGAAGATGAATGATAAGCCTGATGAACTTGCTGTTCACCTACCGCTGGGCTCGGTGACACAGGCACTGAGGTGTCAGCCCTTCTGGTAGCGGACGCTGGCGGCGATGGATAATCAAAATCAGGAGCCAGAGGTCTGCTTTCTAATGGCTCAGGTGACGTAGAAATTTGAGCACCTGTAATCATCACTGGCTCATCCCGTGATGTAGGAGTCTGTGGCTCTCTTAACATCGGAGCCGGCGGTGCTTTGACTTGAGTTCTATCATCCGTTCGTTCAGGTGGAAATGAGAGGTGAGTATAAGGAGCCTGTGGTTCCCCTACCTTCAGGTTCGGAGGCAGGGGAGATTGAGCTCTTACCATCGGCTCCAGTGGTGGTTTCGGAGCAGCTGATTCTTGTTGTCTTTCCAAAGAACCAGCAGGAGCAAATGCCTGCGAAGTACCACAGTATCTACAGAAGCTTGCCCAGTCTGGTAATTCTCTACCGCACTTCATGCAATACATTGTGTGACTCCTCTCTTCGCCCCTTTAGTCCGCTTTTCATTGCATCTATCCTGAGCGCAACTATTTACTCAAGAAAGCGACGGCCTCTTTATAGGTCATGGCACGTTTGCCGACAAAGTTTTTGAATACTTTATTTTGAGCATCACTGTAATCTGCGAAGGCGATCAGCGGCGACTTTATATCCGCAATCAATGAGTCAAGTCTTGCTGTGTAGTCATCGGCATTGACCTCCTCATCGTTACGATAAAATGTTATTTCTTCGCTATCGTCATCAAAATACTCTTCTAAATGCTCGAGAGATTCTGCTAATTTCAGTTTGCCTTTACTGTATTCAAATCGTTGGGTATACCTACCAAAACTTTCTATGAGGAACTCGTGCATGATCAGTAGTTGCCCATCTTTTAGGCCTGCAATTCCAACACATCCAGAAGCAGGAAAAACACCTACTTCTACGCCTTTTAGCAACGGAATCAGGCCATTATCATAACCCCAGACAATTGCTTTATATGTATAGTCTTCAAACATAACATAAATCAATTCCGGCGTTTCATCACCACAAATATCGGCAATTGCAACAACCTTCTCGCCAGATCCAATCGCGCTGCCCTTAAACTGCTCGCTCACTTTCGTTATCTTGCCAGCATCGCTCTTAAGTTGTTTTATGTAAGCCTCTTTCCATGCCTCTCGTTCGACTTCAATTGCGGGTGTTGAACTCGGCTGCGGCTTCTGAAGTTTTGACATCGTCTCCAGAAGAGTTTTATCCTCAGGTAAGTTGGAGAGGCCCTCCTGTAAAAGTTTCTGAGCCTGATCAAGATTGCCCGCCTTAACCTGTTCATCAACTGCTTTGACTACCTGCGTACGATACATGTCAATGCTGTTTTCCAATCCTTTAGCCGCCTCATACTCGAAAAATTGTCCGGCATTGATCACTTCTCGATATCCGGCCATGGCGCTCAGAAAGTCACCTTGATTAGAGGCACTCGCGGCTGCTTTCATTGTCTCTCTAGCTCGCTGCAAGCTCTCAATATAATCTCGGGTTGTCTTGAATGCAGCCGAATCCAGCGCAAGATGCTCAGCTGCAGACAATCGGCTTCGTGCTTCCTCGTAGGAAACAAGCTCCTTCTCAAAATTCTCCTTTAACTTAGCAAGCCAGTTGCGATATTCACCTTGTGCCTGCTGTTCTAGGTCTTCGTTACCAACGATATGCTCTTGGAAAATATCTACCGCCTTTTCCTTGTTGCCATCCTGTAAGGCCACCATCATCTCGCTAATATAATCCAAGTGATCCCCACCTGTTACATCCGGGACATCAGTGCCCGTATACTCAGGTAGCGTCTCATCTGCATCCTTCGGGCGAAGAACAAAATACAAAACGACCGCAGCCACGACAATGATGACGGAAACAGCGATAATCAAAACTTTTATACCAACGTTATTGCCTCTACGAGAAGGACCCCGTGTATACCGAGGCCGGCCTGACTGATAATCAGTATGAGAGTATGGCGCAAAGGAAAATGCATCCTGTGTTTCTGCCGATGAAGGTGCGTGGTCATAATCTTGGTACTGCACTCCACCTATAGCCGGCTCTGAAGATGGCATACGATAAGGAGCAGAAGCATGATGAGCTGAACCTGTTCTCGGCTCTGGCGGTAACGGGGCTCGCTTCCTGTCCGCGGCAGACCTTGGGGATGCTGATGCTGGTCGACCAAATGAATTCTGGCGCATCTCATCTGCACCAGCGTAGACATTCTCCTGCAAAGCACCGCAGTGTATACAGTGACGCGTTCCAACAGGCAATTCACCACCACATTTTCTACAATACATAACCTAAATCCTCCCACGATCCGAAAGGGTCGTTTTTTCCAATATATTTATTCTGCTCATACGCCATTAAACCATAATAACCGATCCTTTTTCATGACGCATGTCAATCAAGATTAGGCAACTTCAATCCCAAGATGCAAAAACTAACTAATAGTCGATAGGACTTAGCTTTTCTGGCAGATAGTAGAAGCTACTATACAGACAGGGGATTACCTCGTTTCCTTTTCGATCTAGAGCACCCCATTTGCCTCCCCGTATCACCACGAGATAGCCATCATCGGAAAACTCTTGCCCCACGCTGTCAAACTGCGGGTTAATAACAAATCTGCCCTTGTTATCGATCAATCCCCATCTGTCTTCGATCTTGACAGCTGCTAGATCATGATCTAAAAAATCCCAAACTCCATCATATTGCGGATTGATCACAAATTTTCCGCTTCTGTCGATAAAACCCCATTTGCCACCAATACTTACGGGCGCTAGATTACTGTCAAAAAAACCAGGGACATCAAACTGTGGACTAATCACTAAAGTGCCAGTCTCGTCGATGTAACCCCATTTGCCACCAACTTCGACGGGGGCCAAATCAGTATTATAAAATCCCCACGTAAAATCGAACTGTGGTTTAATCACAAGGTTACCGGTCTCATCGATAAAGCCCCATTTCTCACCAATCCTGACATTAGCTAGACCGTTTTCAGCAAAACCCCAAAATTCATCGTACTGAGGATTGACTACATAAGCTCCGGTCTTGTCAATAAAGCCCCACTTGTCATCAACTTCGACAGCAGCCACGTTAGTATCTAAAAACCCCTGAACACTATCATACTGAGGATTAATCACATACTTACCAGTCTTGTCAATATAGCCACATCTGTCATTAATCTTGACACGTGCCAGACCGTCAGAAGAAAAATCCCATGCATAATCAAACTGCGGTTCAATCACATAGGATCCAGTCTTGTCAATATAGCCACATCTGTCATTAATCTTGACGCGTGCCAGGCCGTCAGAAGAAAAAACCCATGCATCATCAAACTGTGGATTGATCACAAAAGAACCGGTCTTATCAATGAAACCCCATTTGTCACGAACCTCAACAACTGCCAAGCCATCATCAGAAAATAACCCTACAAAATCGAACTGTGGATTGATCACAAATCTGCCTGTTGTGTCAATATAGCCACATTTATCATTAATTTCGACGACTGCTAGGCCATCAGTGTAAAAAGGCCATGCGGCATCAAATTGCGGACTGATCACATAAGAACCAGTCTTGTCGACATAGCCCCTTCTGCCACGATCATCTTCGGCAACGATTAATCCATTGATAAATAGATTGACTGGCTCCTCCTCATCGCTTTTATCTCCCTTTAAGACGAATTGCCACAATCCCACACAAATCAAAGCGATAACAACGAGCACACTGACAATAATGAGAGGGGGCCTACGCTTACTCATGTTGGGTGGTTGAGCTCCGTCTGCTGGCGACGGGGCTCTAACGGGCGAACGCGGATATATCTCGTCAGCATAATCGAGCAAACTCAACTGCTCAGCACCACAGTATTTGCAATAGCGTGCCTGATCAGGTATTTCTTTACCGCAAATCTCACAATACACGCGCTATCTCCTCTCGCTTTCGCTAAGTTCACTTTTTCGCCACACATATGGGGAGCGATGTTATTTAGTCAAGAACGCAATCGCCTCTTTGTAAGTCATGGCGTTCTTTCCGACAAATTTCTTCAAGCCTTCATATGAAACATAATCTGTAATTGCAAAGATCGGCGACTTTATCTCCGACATCCTTGCGCTACGGAGTGACTCATATTTTTTCTCGTTGATCTTCTTTTTGTTATAAAAATATTCGGTGATGGCTCTTTCAGGATTGTTATAGTCCGGATATTCGGTGAAAAAGAGTGCCTCTGTTAATGTCAGTTTTCCATTTTTATATTCATATATATTATCGTACATATCCCAGTAATCACTGGTAACATCATACCTAATTAACAGCTTACCGCCCTTAAGGCCAGCGACTCCAGCATAAGCACCGCCTCCATATGGCGTACCGGCTTCTGCTCCCTTCAACAGCGGAACCAGACCATTATCATAACCCCAAACATATAGTTTAAAGCAAGAGTCTTTTTCCTGATCATGTGTGATATATAGCAACTCCGGCGTGTCATCACCGCAAATATCAACGATTGCGACATTTTTTCTAGACGGGCCTTCATATTGCCAGTTGTACCAACTCTTTATGCTTTTAGCTTTACTCTGCAGCTGTTTTACGTAAGCCTTTTTCCATTCATCTGATTTAACGACGAAGCTCGGTTGAAATAAGTCCTCTCTCGAATAAGGAAGGAGCAATTCAGCATCGCCTTCTGCCCAACCATAGTCGAAATAAACGTGTATGCCGTCCTCTTCCATCCAGAAGACAACGTCTTCCCCGCACTGTCTTTTAGCTTCTGCCACAAGCTCAGGATCATCCAAGAGACGGCTGCCTTCACCGCCACGCTTTTTCAAATATGCTACATACTCTTTGTAAATCGTCTCTACTTGTTGCTCAGGACTGATTAATAGAAAGTCCATCAGCTGTAGCACCTCGCCCGTCTTCAAATCGAAAGTCCTTCCGTAGGCTGCATGACTCGGCCTAGGTGCGCCGCCTCTCATAATCTCGCTGAGACCTTTGAACGATATGATCGATCCTTTCCGATATGATTGTTTCCATTCCTCCTGTGAGTAGAAAGAAGCACTGTCAGTATCTCCCTGTTTCAGCATTTCCCTGACTGCCTCTACTTCTTCGCTGAAGAACTCTTTAACCGTCTCCGCTGTTGCCGGCTCCGTCAGAGCGCCAAGTTGTGGGTTAAAAATCAACGCGGCGAACGCGGCGTTAAGCTTATCGGCATGTTCGTAGTCGGGCTGGAACACAGGCCGACTTAGCTTGACATCACCCAGACATGTTCCATCGCTATCAATTAATTCACCGTCAAAAATAGTGACTATCTCCCAAGGAGCATAGACCTTGTAATCCCTAGACGCTACCAGTTCATCCAGATGTTTTTGCAGGATCTCATCGTCAGGAAAGAGTTTTAGTCCCTCTAACAGGCGGATTCCTGCCTGCTTATGGTCGCCCGCTGCAAAGGAACGTTGAAATTCGTCTGAGATGGCTTTGCTCCAGACGGCTTGGAGCTGTGATTTCGTCTCTGAGAGCAGTTTATCCTCTGGCAAGTTAGAAAGGCCCTCCAGTAAAAGCGCCTGAGCCTGTTCATGCTTGCCCGCCTCCATCTGTTCCTCGATAGCATCAACCATGTACGTACGATACTTATCCGTACTGCTTTCCAAGCCTTTGGCAGCCTCATCTTGGAGAAATTGTCCCTCCTTGAGCACTTCACCATAGTTTGTCATGGCACTCAAGAAATCGCCTTGACTCAAAGAATCTGCCGCCGCCTTAATCGTCTCTCTGGCTCGTTGCAAACTCGTGACATGTTCCTCGACTGTCTCGTATGCAGCCGAGTCTAATGCGATGAGTTTAGCAACAGCAAAACGGCTTTGCGCTTCCTCATACGTGATCAGTTCCTGATCAAACTCATCTTGAATGACGGCAAGCCAGCTTCGATACTCATCTTGTGCCTGTAGCTCACGCTTTTCATGGCCACTAACATGCTCACGATAAATATCTACCGCCTTTACGTTGTCACCTTCGCGCAAGGCGTCCATCATCTTGTCGACATAGTTTGGGCGTAGAACGAAATAAAGAACGACAACAGTCACCAAAACAATGACAATGGAAGCAGCGATCATCCATGCCTTAGTAGCTTTCTTGGATCTCTTACGGGAAGCACCCTGCTTGTGCAGAGGCTGATCGGACTCCACGCCGGTCATGGCTAAATCTGAAGTAGACGGGACTGCATCTTGTAGCCCCGATGGTGAAGATGGAAAAGGTTCTGGGGGTTGTTCGCCGTCTGCTGTCACCACTGGCGGCGAAACTGGAGCAGACGAACTCGGAGACACCGCATCAACATCATCGAGCATGCTTTCCTGCTTGGCACCGCAGTATCTACAGTGAAGTGCGCGGTCGGGTATTTCTTTACCACAATTCTCGCAATACATAATCAGCCACCTCTCACGTTTCGCTGAAATCGCTTTCTCATCGTACAGAGAGTGAACACAGACAATGCTGTCACCTCTTTGAAGTTATGTCATAATTACCGACAAGTTTCACGAAAAATCGTTACCTTCAGCGCACTCTTACAGCTGCACCTTAAGTAGAGCAGTTCTTAAAAGGTAATGTGCTGACAATTAAAGCAAATTTTATGTATATCCTAGCAGAAAAACGGCATCACGGCACAAAAAACATGCGTTGTTACCATCTTCTATTATCCGTCAGGGCATGAACCTGAGTGTAACGGGATACGTGTAGCGATCACAGACAGAGCATTGAGCGAACATATGTGACTGCTTCATGGGCTGCTTTATCGACCTTGAAACGGCGGCGCTTTCTCTTTATTCACAAAAGCGCGCATCGCGTTCTTCTGATCGTCGGTATCAAAACATTGACTGAATTGTTCTGTTTCGATCGCAAGTCCATCAACAAGAGGGCCATTAAGACCTTCATAGATTGCATGTTTTGCGTTTCGTATGGCGGCGGGCGCTTTACCGGCGATGGTGCCCGCAATCTCCCATGCGCGATCGAGAAGCACTTCCGGCTCTGTTACCTCGACAACAATCCTGAGCGCCAGAGCCTGTTCGGCATTGAGGCGTCTGCCGGTAAAGATCAAGTCACTGGCGACCATCGGGCCGGCAAGGCGCGCGAGGCGCTGCGTTCCACCAAAGCCGGGAGTAATCCCGAGTCCCGTCTCCGGGAAAGCGAACCGTGCTTTCGTAGAGGCGATGATCAAATCGCACGCGAGCGCCAGTTCAAAACCGCCGCCTAAAGCGTATCCGTTCACAGCGGCGATCGTCGGCACCGGGAACGAAGCGAGTTTCTGCATCGTCTCGTGTCCGGTACGTGCAAAAGACGCCGCTTCATCACGTGTCAACTCCGTCATCTCGTCGATGTCCGCACCGGCAACAAAAGCGCGATCGCCTGCACCTGTGACGAGAAGAACTCTCACATTGCACTCTTCCGCAAGTGTGTCAAGTACATCCGACAACTCTTTGATAACTGCCGTATTCAACGCATTTAACCTGTCAGGTCTGTTGATCGTAAGGAGCGCAATTTTTTCTCTTTGTTCAACGTTTATGAATCTCATTTTTCTCTCCCTGCATACGCGCGCTCAACGATCGTCGCGACACCCTGACCGCCACCGATGCAAAGAGCTGCAAGTCCACGTTTCACATCGCGCCTTATCATCTCGTAAAGCAAGGTGACGAGAATGCGTGCACCAGATGCACCGATCGGGTGTCCTAGGGCGATGGCTCCGCCATTGACATTGACTTTATTCTGATCGACGCCAAGTTCGCGCGCCACGGCGACTGCTTGGGCTGCAAAGGCCTCATTGTATTCAAACAGATCGATGTCATCGAGTGTTAAGCTTGTACGATCCAGTATCGCTTTCGTCGCATAGTACGGGCCCATACCCATGTACGCGGGGTCGAGCCCAACCGACACCCCAGCACTAATCGTGGCAAGAGGTTCAATACCGAGTTCATCAGCCTTTTCACGACTCATGATAACGAGCGCCGCTGCGCCATCGTTGATGCCCGACGCATTGCCCGCCGTCACCGTTCCATCCTTTTTGAAGGCGGGACGCAGCTTCTCCAGTCCTTCGATTGTCGCATCGAGGCGCGGATGCTCATCCGTGTCAAAATCGAACTCGCGCCGCCTCTCTTTAATATGGACGGCAACGATTTCGTCTTTAAAACGACCTTTTTCAATCGCATCTTTCGTTTTTACTTGGCTCGATAGGGCGAACGCGTCTTGATCTTCGCGGGAAACACCATACTTCTCTGCGACGTTCTCTGCCGTCATGCCCATATGATAATCGCCGAAAGCATCCCACAGACCATCCTTGATCATACTGTCCTCGAGAGAACCGTGTCCCATCCTGTAACCATATCGCGCCTTATCGAGCAGGTACGGTGCAGCCGACATATTCTCCATGCCTCCGGCAAGGACGATATCGGCCTCGCCGCCGCGGATTAGCGATGCGGCAAGGTTGACAGTCTTCAAACCTGAGCCGCAGACATTGTTGATCGTCGTCGCAGGAACAGAGGGAGGAAGGCCAGCAGCGATGGCCGACTGTCGCGCGACGTTCTGGCCTTGACCGGCTGCCAGCACGCAACCCATCAAGACTTCATCGACACATTCAGCATCAACCCCCGCACGCGCCAGCGCTTCACGCATCACAACTTCTCCAAGTTTTACAACAGGAACTGATGCGAGCGACCCGCCGAATTTCCCAACTGCCGTGCGACAGGCACTTGCAATCACAACTTCTTTCATGTTCGTTTATCCTTCTTGTTTATCTTTATCGTTCATTTTTCTTTGGCAATCAATCATCAGAACCGCTCGGAGCAGAGCGCATCAGTCATATAGTCGGTCAGGCCAGCAGCCTGCCCCTTTATGTCATCATCTAGGTATCTATATCGACAACGCTAACGCGTCGATGAGTTAATGGCGCTTCAGTCGTCTTAATTCACGTCACTTTTTCGGGATAGGACTGACTCCTAGGTGATGTGCGCACCCTTTAGTCAATCCGTTCTATTATTTTCTATACTGATAAAAACCTTCTCCTGATTTCCGTCCGAGCTTACCTGCTCGCACAAGACGTTTTAAGAGAAGGCTTGGCCTGTATTTCGGATCGCCCGTCTCGTTAAACAGAACTTCCATAATCGCCAGCACGATGTCAACGCCGATGAAGTCGGCAAGTTCAAGAGGTCCCATCGGGTGATTCGCTCCTAACTTCATCGCCTGATCGATGTCCTCACGGCTGGCAACACCGCGATCCAAAAGATCGACCGCCTCATTGATCATCGGGATCAGGATGCGGTTGACGATGAATCCGGGGCTCTCACGGCAGATGACAGGCTCTTTGCCGATTGAGCGCACAAGGTCGAGCGCCGCTTCCATCGTTTCATCACTCGTGGCTTCTCCGCGAATGACCTCGACGAGCTTCATCACGGGCGCCGGATTAAAAAAATGAATACCCAAAAATTGCTTTTCGTGTTGAAGGCCGCTCGCCATCTCAGTAATGGAAAGTGACGACGTGTTGCTGCCGAACAGGCACTCCGAAGCACAGATAACATCGAGAGCTTGAAAAAGTTCGCGTTTGGCACTCATCTCCTCGAAAATTGCCTCCAGTACGAGCGACGCATCGGCCGCATCATTCAAGTCGACAGAGCGCGAAAGACGCAAAAGTGCCGCATCGACCTCTTGCGCTGTCATGCGCCCTTTCTGTTCTTGTCTTCTCAGCTGCTTTTCGATCATGGAATACCCACGATCGACAAGCTCCATCGTCCGGTCGAACATGACGACGTCATGCCCGTAGACCGCAAACGTCTGCGCAATCCCCGACCCCATCGTGCCGCAACCAGCTACAAACACCTTCATCTTCTGTCCCTTTCTTCTCCATCAAAGCGTATTGACCAATAAAACTCTTGTTGCTTTCACCTTTATGCGAAACTGACTTTTTCTCTCGGATAACGTTATCTCTACTGCTCACGAAGTCTTTTTGGTTACTTTCACCAGCTAACAAAGCCAGCCACATCTTACCTGTCATACCATCACTCTTCAAGCTGCCGTGTCGCTCAGAACATGAGTCAAACCTCCTGTTTGCCGTGACCACATCACACAAATGCGGTCGGAAGCGAGACATCAATGAGCAAGATCGCACCATACGCCCACCAAGTAAACGTGCTAAAACACAAGCTCCGATGCCATCGTCTCCCTTTCGGGCGCTTCCAGAAGCGGCAAGAGCGATTCAAAAAAGTCTAATATTTCCGGATTTTGAAGCGCGTCACGATTTGTCACTTTGCGACGGTGCACTATATTTGTCACAGCACTCTCTACAATTTTACCGTTTAGTGTCTTTGGGATGTCTGCTGTCTCCATGATAAGTTTGGGAACGTGACGAGGTGAAGCGTTCCGGCGAAGCTCCAAGCGAATACGCTTGGCGACATCAGCTGTCAAAGCCTCCCCCTGCTTCATCTGAACGAACAAGATAACACGCTCATCGCCTTCAAATTGTTGCCCAACAGCCAAAGAATCCTGCACTTCCTCAACTTTTTGAACTTGCGCATAGATCTCCGATGTGCCAATACGCACGCCGGAAGGTTTCAGGATGGAGTCGGAGCGGCCGTAAAAGGTGACGCCGCCCGTATCGGAGTGCACTTCAATGTAATCGCCGTGACGCCATACGTCGTGAAACACGTCGAAATACGCATCATGGTATTTCTGACCGTCTGGATCATCCCAAAAGTAGATTGGCATGGGCGGAATCGGGAACGTGCAGACGAGTTCGCCTTGTTCGTCGTATACAACTTCACCCTCGTCATTGAATGCCTTAACCGGTTCGCCTAGCCCAACGCACTGAAGTTCATTGCTGTAGACAGGTTCCAACGGATTGCCAAGACAAAAACATCCGTTGATATCGGTACCGCCAGCGATTGAACAAAAATGCAGATCGCTCTTGATCGCGTCGTAGACATACTTAAATCCGGCATCAGAGAGCGCAGAACCTGTCTGCGAGATGTTACGGAGGTGCGATAAATCTACGTGGTCTTTCGGTACGAAACCTTCCGCCATGAGTGCATGAATGTAACTTGCTGAAAGCCCGAAGATGGTTACTTTTTCTTCCTCGAGAACTTTCCAAATGGTCGACGTATCGGGGTACGAGGGATTACCGTCGAACAGGACGAGCGAGCACCCCGTCCCTAAGGCGGCAAGCATCCAATTCCACATCATCCACGAGCACGTCGTAATGTAGAGCATGCGATCCTTTTCTGTCACGTCGTGATGGAGCGCGATTTCCTTGAGCTGATTGATGAGTAGACCAGCCTGAGATTGCACCATGCATTTCGGCTTCCCTGTCGTCCCCGAGGAAAACATCACGACTAGCGGGTGTGCAGCTGGCAACTGCTCAAATACAAACGGCTCCGGCACTTTTTCAGCGATGAAGTCATCCCAGTTAACACCGCATGGCACCTCTTGGATGCGGTCAGGTTCACCGGCATAATGGGCCACAACGACACGTTGCAAACTTGGGATACCTGCTGCCACTTCAGCCGCACGTTCCGTTACGTCGAAAGGACGTCCCTTATACGTGTAACCGTCCACCGTGAAAAGAATTTTCGGTTCGATTTGTCCGAGCCGATCGATCGCTGCCGTCGGCCCGATGTCAGTCGCACACGAACACCAGATAGCACCTACGGCCGATGCGGCCAGCATCGCAATGATCGTCTCCGGCATGTTAGGCATATAAGCTGCGACCGTATCGCCAGGCACAATCCCCTCAGCTCGCATAGCCGTGGCAAGACACTCAATACGGTCGCGCATTTCTCGCCAAGTGAGTGTGCGACGCGTGTGATTTTCACCTCTGAAAATCATGGCGATCTCATCACTTCGTCGGTCGCGGAGCATATTCTCCGCATAGTTCAGTTTTGCACCGGGAAACCATTGTGCCCCCGGAAACTTCGATAAGTCGTCGACAACGGCATCGTAATGGCGCGATGTGATCATGTCGAAGAAAAGCCACAACTCATCCCAGAAGACTTCCGGATAGTCGATACTCCATTGGTGAAGCGCCCGATAGCCTGAAAATATCAACCCGTGACGCTCTTCCAGCTGCTTCATGAAAGACTTCATCTCCGACGCGTTGATGCGATCCTCGCTCGGTTGCCACAATAGTTCCCTCATTGTTTCTGCTCCTATTCCTATTCTGTGTTCCATCATGCCGATAAAGCGTATTCCCCTACCAAGCGCTCTTTGCGTAGCTGTTCACAAAATTTCAATCACGCAATCGACATGCTCGACCTTGCTTGCCGCCTCTTGTCGAGCTCTGTCACAAAGTAGCTGGCGACATCGTCTGCATATTTTCCAGGACCAAACCCGGCATCACAGCCGAGCTCTTTGGCTAGTTCATGCGTTACGCGAGGTCCTCCGAGGATCAGCAAGAAGCGATCTCGGATTGATTCCGCCTCGAGCAATTCAACAAGCTCTGTCATGTTGTGAATGTGGATGTCCTTTTGCGTCACCGTCTGTGAAATGAGCATCACGTCAGCATCGAATGCAATCGCTTCACGAATAAACTCCTCGTTCGGGACTTGACTGCCGAGGTTGAGCGCTTCAATCATTTCATAGCGCTCCAGCCCAAAGTGCCCGGCATATCCCTTCATATTCATAATCGCGTCGATCCCGACCGTGTGTGCGTCCGTTCCAGTACTCGCTCCGATGACTCTAATTTTGCGGCCAAAACGTTCGCGTATCATGGCATCCGTCTCCTCCATGCTCATGACGTGCACATCAACTGTCTGAACCTTAATCTTCGAATAATCGATACCTTTTTCGTGCGACCCGTAAGCAACAAAGAACGTAAACCCCTCAGCGAGCGCTTCGTGCCAAGCGATCACTGGATCCGTCAGCCCCATAGAAAACATGATTTCTCTAGCGGCTTCAACCGCGCGATCGCCGTCGGGCACGGGCAGCGTAAAGCTCACCTGAATGCGTCCGTCGTTCATTGTGTCGCCATACGGTTTTACCCATTGCTCAATCGGCATCGCAGTTTCCCCCTCATTTCCCGATGTCTGCTGTTTCATATCGCTATTGCACCCCACGTTGCTCCTCTAAAAACAAGTCCACGAAGGGGTTGTCGTAGTGTTCGCCTTTTGCGACGACGCCCTCGAGCCCCTTTCCTCCTGCACGACGACGTTTAATACCAGCGAACAGTCCAGTCTCAAGCGCATGAAAAAGTCCGTCGACACGAATATTCTCTAAAAGCTCCAATGCCTCACTCAACACTTGATCGGCACGACGTTCCATCAAGCCGCCTTTCTTGTACTCGATTTCCGAAGAGAAATCAGCCATGGCGCGTTTTATGTACTGAGCGTTCTCAATAGCGAGTGCACGGTCGGACATATGCGGCGTATGGATCGCTTCTGTCATCATGCCGAGCAGAAGAAAACGCTGATCTGTCATGACAGTCACGGCATTAAAGAGCGCATCTTGGATATGCCCCCTGAAAATGTTCCCCGTCATGTATTTCGTAGGCGGCATGTATTTGAGAGGCGCGTTCGGAAATATCTGACGTGCCATTTGAGCTTGGGCGAGCTCGTAAACAAATGAATTTTTCAGTTCAGGGTTCATTTCAAAGGCATGTCCAAGTCCCATCTGCTCTTCTGCCATCCCTGCGCTGAGCGCGAACTGCTCATTGATAAACTGTGAGGCGAGCACAGTGTGCGCTTCCTCCCATGCATCGGCCGTCGTCAAGTAGTTATCTTCGCCCGTGTTGATGATGATGCCTGCTGCACCGTTCACCATCCGTGAGAAACTCTGATCAATGAGCGTGCGCTGCATGTTGATGTCGCGGAAAAGAATCCCGTAAAGTGCATCATTCAGCATCACATCGAGACGTTCAAAAGCCCCCATGACAGCGATCTCCGGCATGCAGAGCCCCGAACAGTAATTGCACAGTCTCACGTAGCGTCCGAGTTCATCGCCAACTTCGTCGAGTGCTGCTCGCATCAGACGGAAATTCTCCTGCGTCGCCATCGTCCCGCCGAAGCCTTCCGTCGTTGCACCGTAGGGGACGTAATCGAGCAAGCTTTGTCCCGTCGTCCTGATCACAGCAATCACATCGGCGCCTTGGCGTGCGGCGGCTTTCGCCTGCACGATGTCCTCGTAGATATTGCCGGTCGCCACGATCGCATAGAGAAGCGGACTAGGACGCTCGCCAAATAGTTCGAGTCTATCGGAACGAAATCGCTTGTTTCTCCGTATGCGCTCAAGAGCTGTCTGTGCCTGTTTTTTCGCCCAGATCGAACATACGTAGGGGTCAGCCTGTTCTAGTCGCGTGAGGTCAACGTCGCCTGTCGCGATCCCTTCTGCCAGTTTCTGCTGGGACAGTCCGGAAGTCAAAACGCCTTGGGCGAGCCAGTAGGCGACACCTTCGCCCAAGACATTTTTGTCCTTCAGGTGATCAACCACGACATTAGAGAGCGGAACGTCGTACTTATCAACACCATCAATTCCGAATAGACGCGCAATTGATCGCTCGACCGTTACCGTCGTAAAGTGACAAAGCCGGTCATTGACATCGTCGGCAATCGCAGAAGATGCTTCACGCGCCTTTGCCACTTTATCCCAGTTCAATCTCAATGTCGCCATAGCTACCCCCTCACCTTATGGTGTTTGTTGTTCTGTGATGGCAGCCTCATCTTTATCGTTCAAATCACTTGCGAGTTCTAAAATGTCTCTGTCTAGACCAAGAAGCCCCGCGATACGAATGGCGTCGGTCGGAACAGGTGCATTCCCGTCAACACGCTCAAGTCGGTAATCCATCAAGGCCTCAATCCTTCGAATGGCATCACGATCCGACTCAGGGACACCGTCCGCTGCCATGACATCGAGAGCCTCCTGCTGAATACCGCGAATTCTCACGTGTGCTATGCCATCGAGATGTGGAACATGGTAGTGCGTTGCCATGACAAACGAGCTCTGTCGTTCACTGTAAAAACGAGCCAGCGCTCCGACGAGAGCTGTCGCCTCTTCAGGATTTGTCCCGCGACACGGTTCGTCCATGACGACAAGACCGCGCTTTTGTCGGGCACGCGCAGCATCATCACGGATCCTTACGATCTCGTTGCCGAACGAGGATAAACCACGCTTCGTCGTATCAAGATGATCTGAACTGTAGCTGATAAAGTCGTAGAGAGGCGTCGCCGACGCCGTCGCTGATGGGAAATAGCCAAGCTGGATCAGGACGAGCGCTAAGGTGAGCGACTTTAGAGCGACTGATTTGCCACCCATGTTCGGCCCGGACAAAACTGTCGTCCCCGGTGAAAGTGTGATCGATTGGCGAACGAACAATGCGCCTCTCGACTTCAAATCATGTTCAATGACAGGATGGCTCAGATCTTCGAGCGTTGCAGCATCGCCCTCATCAAGAATCGACGGTTTGCCGGCACCCCAGTGATCTGCCAACACGGCTCGTGCGAGACGAAAGTCAAGCACAGCAACAGACGAAAAGTTTGTCTGTAATGTCTCTAAGTGTGCCGCTAAAGCATTGGTCAACCTAGCACGGACGATAACCTCTTCACGTCCCTCTTCTTCGATGAGAGAAGCTCTTGTTGCGAGCAACGCTTCACGCGTACGCGCGGCTGTCCATTCGCACGTGATTCGCGTACTAGGCAAGTCACAGATTTCGCCAAAAAGAGCAGCGCCTTTGCCCAGCGATTCAGGCACGCCTGCCACGCAACCCTGTTCTATCTGACGCTCAATGATAGAGCGCCTTTGTCGCAATTCCGCCAAACGTGGCGAGTATTCATCGTAAAGATAGAACCCGCTCGTCATTCGATCGCCAGGATCGAGCAATGCTTCAGCCTCCGGCATTGCGGTCACTGTGACCGACGCCGCGCAGAGCAACGCCTCCATCGCAGACAACTCGCGAAATAACTGTAACGCCTGCTTGATCTCGAAAAGTTCCGTCACCTCAAGCAGACGATTCTTTTTGAGGCCCAAAAGCGTTCCGTGTAAATTGCGAAATCTACCAAGCGTCACCGTAGCGCACCTTACATCCTCCGGGTATGTATTGAGGAATACGATAAGTGCCTCGATCGCGTTCAATTCTTGCTCAAGTAACGCGCGATCAGCAGGTGCATAGAAAGTGCGTTTCACCTTAAGTTGACGACCTTGAGGTGAATAACAGCGACAGGCATCAAGCACCTCCGGTAGCCCTAATCTCTCTTCGTCTCGATGACTTATTATCAGCATATTTACCTTCTATGTTTCAGTGCACACGCTCTAGTATCCGCTTTCAGTGTCCATATTCCTGTAATTACGCTATCACGACACCTTTTAGTGTTTGCCTGCAACATCTGAATTCTAGCGTCCGCATGCTCTGCTTTCTTGTATCTGTGTCTTCGCACCTGTCAAACGAGCGCCGGACCGAGCTCACATACAGGAACGTCCACGACAGACTCAATCGCCGCTAGTATGTCTTCGCGGCAAACGATCGATCCATCCCGCCGCATCGGGTTGACGCAGATGAGCGGAAGTGACAGCTCAGATAGAACAGCAAGTTCGATTGATCTGTGTCTCAACTGTTGCATGACCTTATCGCTGAGAAAAAATCGTGTTCCATCTTCTGCAACAAGCGTCATATCGCTAAAAGCGCTATCGGACAACAGCGGAGCCAGCACGTTATCGGTAATCGCCCCTCTCAATAACAGCACCGTATCGCCTTTTCTGAGTTCATCGGCGATTGCTTTCCCCTCTCCGATAATAGAGAGAAGCGGCAGCGATCTTATCCGTTTTGCCATTTCTCTTGGCACACAACACTGAGGTGTAAAAGTCTCCACGCGTGGCGCCGACTGAGGGCCACTACCTAGATCAGGCATGTCAACTTGCTGTTCTGCCTTTCCTTCGCATGATCCCGATGCATTAACGTCGCTCTCCTCAAGAAAAAAGACTCGATTCTTCGGATGTTCTTTTATCGCGTTATCGAATTGCTTTTTTGCCGATACATTCAACGACGGTAGTGAAAGAAATGAGACTTGTCGCGCTGTTTCGGCAGCAAGTTCTTCAAGCGACGACGCATTCGCCGCACCGGCAACGAGAATGACCGACTCGGTCAACCCGCCGCCTGCAGATGACTTTCTTGAGAGGGCACCGTCGACAATGAAAAGACAATCATCTTCGATGACACGACAAGATCGTTCACACGTCGCAAGATCGCGCGCAATGGAGGGCCCAGCTAATTCAACGTAACCGTTTGTCCGTGTACGGCCAATCACTATTTCTCCTGCCGCTGTATGAATCTCAGTCAGTGTAAGAAGCTCGATCACGGCATCGGCCTTGCTGAGTGTGCCAGATGCTGTTACAAGTAACGTCCCCTCCGAGAGATAAATGCGCGGCTTCACACCTCCTGTGACGAGGTCTTCATCTTCTCCATCGAGCCCAATCGATGTGACAGCGACAATTCTTTTATGTTTCATTCGCCGGACGACCCCTAAAATGTGATTGAGAACGGTTGTTTTTCCGGCGTTCTTGCCCGTGCCAATAATCGCGAGCGACCGAAGGTGGTCGAGTCCAAGAGTATCGACGAGAAAATCAGGCGAATGACGAGAATAGTTCTTCAAATGATCAGACCATCAAATATAATTGACGCCTTCGTCAACTTTTATTTTTCGAAGGAGAACCTTTGGTTCAATGGCGAGCTCTTGACCTTCAAGCAGACCTGACACACCGATCATTTTTATTCTTTCCTCGCCAGCGCAGACAGGACAATGACACTCGCTCTCATATGCTGCCGGCTGCGTATACGCTGAAATTAACCCTTCATAATTTCGGAGAATGACACGCTTCGGGCCTTGTGAAATGACATAGTCGGGCATCACAGGAATCTTCCCTCCTCCTGCAGGTGCATCGACGACGAATGTCGGCACACACAACCCCGACGTGTGACCACGAAGACTTTCAATAATCTCAGTCCCCTTTGAAACACATGTACGGAAATGCGCTATCCCTCGCGAGAGATCACACTGGTAGAGATAGTATGGCCTCACGCGAATCCATACGAGACCATTGACGAGCTTTCGCATCACATGCACGCAGTCGTTGATCCCTCTGAGCAGAACGGACTGGTTGCCGACAGGAAAACCGGCATCGTTCAGTCGTTCACATGCTTCGCGACTCTCAGGTGTTATCTCATTTGGATGGTTGAAATGTGTATTGATGTAGATCGGCTGGTATTTCTTGAGCATCGTGCAAAGTTCAGGCGTAATTCTCTGCGGGAGCACAACGGGCGCCCTCGTGCCAACGCGAATCATCTCGACGTGGTCGATTGACCGCAACTCACTGATGATGTATTCGAGGCGATCATTGCTCATCAGGAGCGCATCACCGCCAGAGAGTAGGACGTCGCGAACAAGCGGCTTTTCTCGGATATAGTCGATGCAGGCATCGATGTCCGCTTTTGTGCGCGTACCGTCCTTTTGCCCCGCGAGACGACGCCTCGTACAATGACGGCAGTACATAGAACACATATCAGTGATGAGGAACAGAACGCGATCAGGATATCGATGCGTCAATCCGAACACGGGCGAATCGACATCCTCTTGGAGTGGATCCTCCATATCCTCCTCTACAGCGGCCACCTCTTGTACGGTCGGGACAGCCTGCTTGCGTACAGGGTCGTGCGGATCATCAGGATCTATCAAAGTCAAATAATACGGTGTGATCGCCATGCGAAATTCACAGAGTGCTTGCTCTACACCTCGCACTTCTTCGCTTGTCATGCGGAGGAGCTTTTTAAGCTGATCAACCGTCGTAATGCGGTTCTTCACCTGCCAATGCCAATCATTCCACTCCTTCTCTGTTACGTCTCCAAATATTTCTGCTCTTCTGTTTACGCCGTTTTTATTGATGTATTTATCTTCCGCTTTCATATTCAGTTACCCCCTCAACTTCATTGAGCCTGTAGCCGGTATGATGGCACCCACACCCTCCTCCATGAGATGATTAGCTAGATTCCTGAGGCTCATCAAACGCCATCACATTCGCCGTATTGCTTTCACTTACGAAGAATCAAATGGCCTAGATTCCTATTGTTCATCACGCACAGTCGACTTCCCTGCAGCACCTAACGAAGAAGTAAGTGATCGACCGACAACCGCACGACGTCTTCTTAGGTATACATCGTCTCGAAGATACGTCGCAGGCTTGCGCTTTCACGCATCACCTGCAGTGAAAACTCTGCATGGTTTTTCGTGTAGCCATTGCCGACGATCATCGTGACATCCTTTCCCACGCCTTCAGCGCCGAGCGCTGCCCGTGTGAAACTCGTCGCCATGCTAAAGAAATAGACGAGACCTCCCTCTTTTGCCGGCAGGATTGACGACATCTCAGTCCCGTCGATGTTCACAACATTGATCACGACGTCATATTCTTTGCCGTTGTTGGCGGCAAGCGCTTTTTCAAGTACTTCCGTCGGATTTTGAGCGTCTGCAACGAAAAACTTGTGTACAAGTTTGTTGGCAAGCAGCGTATCTTTTGGGCGATCGTTTCGGCTCATGCCGACGACATACCCACATGGACCGACGCGCTTCATCGCCTCGTAACCGCAGAGCATACCACTTTTCCCTCCTGCGCCGAGAATGAGAACACTGTCTCCCGGACTGACAATTTTCGCTGTTTGGGCTGGTGCGCCAGCAACGTCGAGCACCGCTAATGCGAGATTTTCATTCATGTCGGCTGGAAGCTTTGCATAGATTCCGCTTTCGAATAAAATCGCCTGTCCATTCACCTCAACACGTTCAATCTCGGGAAACACAGCTGTAATTTCCTCGATAAATAAAGGCGTCAACGAGAGGGACACGAGCGTCGCAATGCGGTCACCCACCTTGAGTTCGCGGTCTTGCAACGCGCTGCCGATCGCCGCGACCGAGCCCATCAACATCCCTCCCGATCCCGTCACGGGATTTTGCATCTTGCCGCGTTCATTGATGATCGATAAGATCGACTCCTTCAATCGTTCCTCATCGCCGCCAGCTGCTTCCCAGAGTTGACGAAAACTCGCCGCGTCAATGTTAAGCGCTGAAACATCAACTAGGATTTCGTTATCGTAGATCTTCATCGTATTGTCGATCTTATCAGCCGCCTGCGGCAGGAGCCCCTTCGGTTCGATAACGCGGTGTGCTCCGTATTTGCTTCCCATAGCCATCTAATTCCCCCCTTGCTTCTTGTTTATTTGAGCGGCGGCATCTTGAGGATTTCGCGCGCCTCCTCAGGTGTCGCGATTTCCAATCCCAGTTCGCGTGCAATGCGTACGAGACGAGCCACGAGTTCGCCATTGTTCGCGTTGACGCCGCGGGTGTACTGGAGATTGTCCTCCAAGCCTGTCCGTGGATGTCCTCCCATCACCATCGCCATCACGTTCAAAGGAAGCTGATGACGGCCGACTGCCGAAACAGTAAACGTTGCTTCAGGCGGCAGTGAATGACGCATAAAGAGCAAATCTCGCGGTGTTGCCGCCGCTCCGCCGTTAACGCCCAGAACAATGTTGAAGTGGAGCGGCTCCTCGATATAGCCTCTTCTGACAAGACGCATCGCCATATCGATATGGCTCTTGTCGAAGCATTCGAGCTCCGGCTTAATCCCGCGCTCCTTCATCCTCGAGGCAAATTCGATGATCATATTCTCTGTGTTAACGAAGATCTCGTCACCTCCGAAATTCATCGTTCCACAGTCGAGGCTTGCCATCTCTGGATTGAGCTCTGTCGGCTGAAGCCTTTCCTCCGATGTCATCCCCGTCGCTCCCCCTGTTGACGGCTGAATAATGACAGTTGGACAAGCTTCGCGGATCGCATCAATTAGAACCTTAAAGCGGTCACGATCCTGTGTCGGTGTTCCGTCGTCCCAGCGCGCATGCAAATGAATGATCGCCGCACCGGCATCTGCCGCCGATTTTGCCTCTCTGACATACTCTTCCACCGTATACGGAACGGCAGGATTCATTTCCTGCGTGACTTCCGCGCCGCTAATCGCCGCAGTGATGATGACTTTTGACATGAAAAACTACCCCCTCTTATATTTTTTTGATTTGCTTTCGGTGTGATAGACACATGCTCGTCGCTATAAAGACAAAGACTAGTTCGTTTTTACTTCCTCTGATTGCCTTGGGTGTGATACACGTGCCCGTCGCCTTGCAGACGAGAATAGGCTCGCGATTAATGTCCTTTATTTCGCCTTAAGCATGAAAGAGAGATATATATGGCCGTTAGCCGTCGCCTTGCGAACGAGCTCTCATCCATCCCTTACTTTCTCTGATTCGCTTTAGGTGTGATACACGTGCCCGTCGCCTTGCAGACGAGAATAGGCTCCTCAAGAACATCTGCCGCTGATTCGGAGATATCGGGTCTCGGCGCGATCACTTTCCACGCTTCGAACTCCATACGCCTCGAACTGTTCCCCTCCTCCACAATTCGCCCCTTCACCTCAATAAAATCACCGGCGCGGACAGGCGCAAGAAAATCCACACTGTCATAAGCACGGAAAAGCCCCTCGTCGCCGTCACGCCGAATCAACAGCTCCGTTGCCACGTCGCCGAACAATTTCAGCATGTGAGCCCCATCAACAAGCTGTCCTCCATAATGGGCATCTGCTGCACCTATACGCACACGTATCATCGCTTCCATCACGTCACCCCTTTTCCTTCTTGTCTTTAACTCAAAAAAATAAAGCGCCAGCGTTTCGTATAATCGCATAGCGCTTCATGCTCAAGCATGACAGTAAGCCGTCCTTCGTCCGACTTACCAGGGCCAATGGGCGGGGCACCACATTTCCCTTCGGCAGCGGACAATTCAACACGACCCCTGCCCCGGGTTAGATGCCGCATTTACCCATCCGTTGCTCCTCTATTGTCATTGAATTATCAAGTTACAATCGCCATGCTACTCATCAATGAGCACCTCAGACTGAATAACTGCATACGCTGAAACGACGACTGCTTAATCATTATATACGATTTCTGTATACAATCGCAACCCTTTTATGCATTCGCAGGCACATTAAGAAAGGTAACCTAAATGCCAAAGTAGATGGGGCAGAGAGTGCCATGCACGACTTGTACGCAGTCCAATTCGCCGCGCTTGCCTTTTTTTCTACGGGTGAGTGCCATACGCGACCTGTACGAAGAGCTCGCAGATAAATGCCAAAGTAGACGGGCAGTGAGAGGAAAGCGGCTTAGGCGGCCGACCGATCATAGAAGGAGACGGATGCAGCAGAAGGTACCCTCCCCAACTTTATAGCCAGCCGACCGATCAGAGATAGGATGAGGCAGGACTTCTTGTATGCTCGAAATATCCAAGGTACTGCATGAAAGAAAGAAGCACATTACACCATATTTAGGACTTGATTCTTTTTTATGGACTTGACTCTATTGCCCGGGTATGTTCTGGTGGCTTCTGGTCAAAATTTTCGCTTTGAGTACAGATTTCTCGCCGAAAGCGCCATTTTTGACCAGATTCGAGCGATTCTCAATTGATTGTGGACAAAATTTACATCTTGGGTAGCGGGTTCTTACCCAAAGCGTCATTTTTGGCCACATTCGCACAAAAACGGGGGTATTGTGGACAAAATTTACACCTTGGGCAGCGGATTCCTGCCCAAAACGTGATTTTTGACCACATTCGCACTAAAACGGAGGCATTGTGGTCAAAATTTACACTTTGAGCAGGGATTTTCTGCCGAAAGCGTCATTTTTGACCAACTTAGCATGCTAACCATGCCTCCACGCACCAATCAACGGAGCAATTTCTCTATTTCACTACAGAAGACTATTTCGAGTCAAACGCATCAGCTCGCAACACATGTTCTATTGTCGGCATATTGCGACAATGGCTGTTTTCTTGTGCGCTGAGTTCATGGAGATGAATAAACCTCCCCCCTCTATGATAAGATTGTATATGCAACGTGTTTATACACTGCGTTTTGTACGTTGGCCTTTTTTGCACACCTATAGTCAAGGAATGAGGGGAGTTATGAGAAAGATTTTATTGACCGGCTGTCTCGGTCAAATCGGCACGGAATTAACACTGCATTTTCGCAAAGAATACGGTGACGACAATGTCGTCGCCTCCAATCGCACAAAAAAAGATGTTCCCGAAGTCATCGACGGGGGACCGTTTGAACTGCTCAATGTCCTCGACGCCGAGCGACTGGCGGAGATCTGCAGAAAGTATAAAGTCAATACCATCATCCATCTGGCGGCGATCCTGTCGGCTGTCGGTGAGGACAAACCGCAACTCGCATTCAACGTCAATCTGAACGGACTTTACAATGTCCTCGAAGTCGCGAGGGAAAACAACATACAGGTTTTTACACCGAGCTCCATTGCCGCATTCGGACCATCTACACCACCTGACAACACACCGCAAGTTACGATCCAGAGGCCGAACACAATCTACGGCGTCACAAAAGTAGCAGGTGAACTGCTCTGCGATTACTATTACACCCGATTCGGTGTCGACACGCGAGGTTTCAGGCTTCCGGGGTTAATCTCCCATAAAGCCTTGCCGGGGGGCGGCACGACGGATTATGCCGTCCACATTTATTACGATGCGATCCGGTATAGCCGCTATGAAAGCTATATCGCAGCCGGGACGAAAATGGACATGATGTATATGCCTGACTGTATGAAGGCATTCACCATGCTGCTCGAAGCTGACCCCGATCGCCTCATTCATCGCAACGCATTTAACATTGCGTCCATGAGCATCGCACCTGAAGATGTGGGAAATGAAATTAAAAAGCATATCCCTGACTTTGAGCTCACCTACAACGTCGACCCTGTCCGTCAAGCAATCGCCGACTCATGGCCCAATTCGATGGACGACCATTGTGCACGCGAAGAATGGGATTGGAAACCTGATTACGATCTCGCCGCCACGACGACAGACATGTTGGAGCAGTTAAGAAAAAAATTGGAAACTGACGCTTAAGACTGATGTCGTCATCTGGCGCATCCTCTCAAATTCAGAGAACGGGTAGCTCGCAGGTAGCGAAACTCGGCTTTTGCACTTAAAATCAGCACCGCCGGCTTAGCCGGCGGTTTGCTTAACCCCTATAAGGGGTTGTTGCCGGCAGGACTATCGTCCTTTGAAAATCTACCACGCGCACCGGTTTTCTCAGCTTCTGCTAAAGCAGCT
>DUVN01000001.1 GCA_012841015.1 Clostridiaceae bacterium | reverse complement strand
CTTACCTTAAAATGAATTTCAGCCATTGTTTTTCTCCTTCATTGTTTTGCTGAACTTTTATATTAACTGAATGAGAGGAATAATGGCTCTTTTTATTGCGTGCTTTTACACCACTATACGGACTTAACCTTGACACTCAAGGAAATGAAGGAGGCGTCTCAAAACTGCAGCCTCTTAATCCGATCTTAAATGGATTGTGGTCAAAATTTTCGCTTTGGGTAGCGGGTCCTTGCCTAAAACGTCATTTTTGGCCAGATCCCAGTGTTTTTAAGCCGATTGTGGACAAAATTTACACCTTGAGTAACAGATGCTTACCCAAAACGTCATTTTTGGCCAGATCGGGGTGATTTCCAGTCAGCTGTGGACAAAAATTACACCTTGAGCAACAGTTTCTTGCCCAAAGCGTCATTTTTGACCATCTTCGAGCGTTTTCAGGTCAGCTGTCCGCTTTAACATAAAAGGAACCTTATTCGCCGGACTGTTAACTAAACCCACGACGTATTTCAAGCGGCACAGTCTTATGGAAATGGAGAAACTCCATCAATGCAATGGAAAGGAAAAACTGTCCTAGTCATTCAGATGAGTTCTATTTTCCCATACAAACGATGATCTCGGGTAAATTTTCATGCTTGATATTGTACGCCATCTTTCAATGACTGTATTGGCGCGATATTTTTGTTGACAAGGAAACAAAGTTATGTTATTGTTTACGCAGAAACAATAGGGAGTGTTTGACATGAAACTGGAAGAGCAACTTTTGGCCCTGTTTAAAAAGGTATACGAAAAACAGGACGCCATAGCCAAAGCCTTACAGGAACCACTGTTAAGTGAATGTAGCTTATCCGAACTACACTGCATCGACGCAGTAGGTCGTCTAGCACGGCCGAACGTAACGAATATTGCAACAGAACTGGGCATGACGCGTGGCGCGATCAGTAAGATCACGAGACGTCTGATGACAAGGGAACTTCTCCGTTCCTATTCTTTAGAGAGTAACCGTAAGGAAATCTACTTTTCCCTGACGGAGAAAGGAAAACGCGTCTTTGACGAGCACCGTAAAGGGCACCTAGCTTGGGAGAAACGCGATCTTGGCTTCTTGCGTTCATATCCTGTAGACAAGTTGTCGGACATTGTTGAGTTTCTCGGAGCATTTGACAGACACCTGAGATCGTTATTAGAGGAATAATCATGATGAAAGGAAAGATAACTATGAAAGAAAAAAAGAACATGAATGTAATCGAAGCGATTACAACCCGTAGGAGCGTCCGCGCCTATACGGACGAATTGATAGACCGCGATACACTGGTAGAGCTCGTGAGATTGGGCACCTTAGCGGCATCGGGTAGCAACATGCAGCCTTGGGGTTTTGTCATACTACAAGGGAAAGACTTGATTGCTCAACACGATAAAGTGCTCAAAGCAGACCTGCTCACAAATCTCGAGAAATACCCACACCTGCAGCAGTACCGAGGTGGTCTAGAGAATCCCAGATTCAGCCCTCTCAACAACGCATCGAACATGATACTGATCTACGGGTGTCCCAAGTCTCACTACTATAAGATTGACTGCACGCTGGCAGCCGCCAACATCATGTTTGCAGGCCGCGAAATAGGGATTGAAAACTGCTGGGTAGGATTTGGCGAATACTATTTCAACTCTCCAGCATTTAAAACGGACCTTGGTGTGCCGGAAGACTACGACTTGGTCTGCGCGATGACAATCGGCTATCCGGCGAAGCCCATCAAGCAAGGGCCAACGCGAAAAGAACCGATTATCTTTAATCTTGACTAATGCATTATGTTGGGACGAATTTTATCTGTAAGATCATCGGCAGGAAGGAAGCCAATCTCTGATGCCGGGAGTTAAGATGTCTCATACATCGCGATGTACGAGACGGTGCGGCTCCCGGCTGAGCCGACATCCCAAGTTGTGATGGGCGTTCAACCTTAAGGAAACGAGTTATCGTATGAAAGAGAGCAAAAGAATTTGATGACCGAGTGCGTATCCGCAACCTATGTACCATAGTGCTACCCCATAGTATGGCTCAATGAATCATGAGCCTTTATTTTCCTCTTAAACCTTTTGGTGAATTATTATCCGTCTTATGATGGAACGCATAATGTCTCTGTCTTAAGCACACCAATGATCTTATACCAGTGAAAACCGGAAAAAATAAGGTGATTCAAGACCGAACGAAACGTCCTACTTTTACTTTAGAAATCAAAAGAAGCATCAAAGAACGAATGATTAGGGCAGGCAACCATTTATTCGGCAAAGATGCGCTTCAACTCATCAAGCACCTCAGCGACTGGAATATCGCGCGGCGTCTCATCACCGATACATTTGAGTTCTACCAAGCCCTTATCAACACCGCGACCACACGTTATGCGGGCGTAAGCACCGATGAGCTCCATATCGTTGAACTTGACACCTGCACGCTCATTGCGATCATCCAATAGAACGTCAAAGCCGGCAGCTTCGCACCTCGAGTAGATGTATTCTGCTGTCTCTTTATGCTTTTCGTTCTTTACGTTAGCAATGACGATGCCGACTTCGACCGGAGCAATATTTTTTGGCCAGAGGATACCTTTTTCGCTGTGATTTTGCTCCACAATGGCAGCGAGACAGCGGGCAGGCCCAATGCCATAACTTCCCATGACAACAGGTTTCCACTCGTTCGTTTCATCTTTGTAGTAGAGATCCATGGCCTCGGCATACTTCGTGCCAAGTTTAAAGGTATTACCGATTTCGATGCCGCGAGCAAAGCGCACAGGGCCACCCTTCTCACTCAGATCTCCTTCACAAATACGGCGCAGGTCAGCGACAGCTTCGGCTTTGAAATCAGTGAGATTGACGTTCATAAGATGATGATCGGCTTCGTTGGCACCAACAATGAAGTTTTTCATGAGCGTTACTTCTTGGTCAAGCAAGACAGGGCAATGAATTCCTATAGGACCAGCAAAGCCAATCGGTGCACCGGTGGCTTGCTCAACTTCCACGGCATCGGCGAAGGCAATGTCGTTACCGCCGACAAGTTTTACTACTTTGGTTTCGTTAACTTCATGATCGCCGCGACAGCAAACAGCATAGAGTTTGCCGTCAATATTGTAAATCATGGTTTTGACAAAGCGCTCCGAGGGTTGTCCCATAAAAGATGTCACTTCTTCGATGGTCTTGCTTTCAGGCGTATATACTTTTTCTATTGGTTTTGCTTCTTCTGTGCTTTTTTCTCCACGCAAAATACAGGGTGCCACCTCAATATTGGAGGCGTAGTTGTTGGCATCATCGATGACAAGAATATCTTCGCCGATCTCTGAAAGTGCTTGAAATTCCTCAGAAAGGAGACCGCCCATAACACCAGTATCGGCATTGACAATGACATAATTGAGGCCCATACGGTCAAAAGACTTTTTATAGGCATTGAACATATCCATGTACTGACGGTGTAGGCCATCTAGGTCAAGATCGAACGTGTAGGCATCTTTCATGATGAATTCACGCAAGCGGATAAGGCCGAAACGCGGTCTAGGTTCGTCACGGTATTTAGTCTGGAACTGATAGAGACTAAATGGCAGATCCTTATAGGAACGGATGTACATTTTTGCTGCAGCTGCAAAGAGTTCTTCGTGTGTTGGTCCTAGGACATAGTGGCGACGGTAACGGTCTTTAAGGGAAAACATGCTATCACCGAAGGTCTCACGTCTGCCAGAGTTGACGTAGACGCCCTCAGGAATAAGGGCAGGCATCAAAAGCTCCTTCGAGCCTATGGCATTCATTTCTTCACGAATAATCTTAATGACCTTGTTGAGGGCCTTAAGACCTAAGGGCATCATCATGTAAATACCGGAGGCGACTTTCTTAATCATGCCGGCACGTACCAAAAGATTGCCACTGGCAGAATCCTCATCGGAGGCCTGCTCCCTTAAAGTATAAAAAAAACCCTTTGATAAACGCATATTGATCATCCTCTTCAAAACGCCGTGATCGAGTAGTCATGTTGCCGAAAATGGCATTGCTTCTACACGTAGCCGAATTTTACCTTGCAAACAAACACATGCCACATCATAACACGATTCCGTAAATCAACAATGGGTGCTTTTCTGGTACAAGGATGGAGTAATCGATGCTCTTGTGATCAATGAGTCATCGGTGCTTTTACTCGAGGCTCCCCCAAAGAAGATGCGATAAGAAACATGCCCCAAGAAGTCCATTCCTTCTCCCGCTGGTGCGGCAAAGAGACTTGCACTCGGTGAGGTGCAGTCAGCTGAGCACCCCTTCTTCCGCTGGCGCGGCAAAGAGATTCCACATCGAGATCAAGCGTATCGAGCGCCTCACCTTCTTCCGCTGGCGCGGCAAAGAGACCCCTTCATCGATGAAGATTGCCGTCACAGAGGAAAAAGAATCTCTCTTAAATATCGCTGATGCGGACTCGGATGTCATGTTTGCCAGTGAGAGAAAACCCCTGAGCCTGAAAGAATACCGAGGATCTCATGAAGAGAAGAGCTGAACAATACGATCAAGATCCATCTAGTAAAATCCTTCCATCTCATCCTCTTTTGGTTTTCGAACATAGGAAATGCAACTCTCTTCACAGGCGCCCAACAAACAATAGTTCTTACGTGCCTGTACTAAAGATACTGTGTTCGCCCCACCCTCATAATTTTCATCGTCTAGCTGTATCAGGTCATCTTCCCAATAACAGACCGGGCAAATATCATAGGTTCCGCCTAGTCTCTCTCTAAAAGTATAGAATCCACAACATGGACACTTGTATTTCATAGCTAATCATCCCCTTAATCAATTCTAATATAGTTTGGGGAACAGAGGGAGCTTGTAAAATGTAATTTCTTCTGATGCATTGCAGATAAATAGTTTTTCTAGAAAAAGTATGGATTCTAAAAGCTATGACTTGACATGCACCGAAGGGGCAGCTTTACCATTGACTTGGGGGTTACATGAATATGAAAAGCAAAGATGTACAAGCTAAAACCGAATTGACTCGTAAAGCAATTGAATATTACGAAGATTTAGGGCTGGTCGCCCCTTCGAGAAATGAATTTGAAAAAATTTCTGCAAGAGTCCGGTTACTATGATGTCGTCATCCCCCTTCTCAGAAGAATAAGCCCAAGTTACGATGCTTACTATCGTCAGTTGATCCAGTCTAACGAATATTTTATAAAGAAACTGAACGGCTACGCCGAACAAATAGAGTAAAAATGCGCAGCCTGATTTATTCATATCAGAAGCAGTGCGTATGCAAAAGAAAGACCGGAGAACTGCTCTCCCCGGTCTTCTCAATATTGATCGCGCGACTTTATCTTCTAAAGACGCTTACCTGCTATCCCTCAGCTTACCCCTCGCCAAACAGATACGCTTTGATGTTGTTGTAGCAGATATCTTGTACAATCTTTCCGACAAAATCCAACTCGTACGGGTACTCACCACGCTCTAACATTTGTCCAAAATAATCGCAGAGCAATCGACGGAAATACTCATGACGTGAGAAGGAGAGAAAAGAGCGCGAATCCGTCACCATGCCGACAAAATTAGCGAGGAGACCGTTTCCGGCTAACGCTTCCAGTTGATTGATGATACCCTCTTTCTGATCAAGGAACCACCACGCTGAGCCAAACTGCATCTTGCCGCGTTGTCCGCCACCTTGGAAGTTGGCCATCATCGTTACCATCATGGCGTTGTCCTTGGGATTCAGGCAGTAGAGAATAGTCTTCGGCAGCTGATCCTCCAAATCCAAAGCGCTTAACATGCCTGACAGTTGCCTCGCGTAGTTGAAATCATCGATTGAATCAAAACCGGTGTCCGCGCCTAGGCGGATGAACATCCGCTCCGAGTTGTTGCGTAAAGCACCGATGTGCAGCTGCATGACCCAATCCAATTCATGATACGCTTTGCCCAGAACAGATAAGAGATATCCTTTGTAATCACATCTCTCTTCAGCACTGAGTGGGTCGCCTGCCAATGCCTTTTGTAAAGCGGCGTCGGCGCGCTCGGGATCCGCCTGAGAAAACATTTCGCTCTCAAGACTATGGTCGCTGATGCGACAGCCACAATCATTGAAATAGCTTATACGATCGCATAAGGCAGCCTCGACATCTTCAATGTCGCGAATCCTTTGTTGTGGCGCGTAAGGCGCCAATTCGACCATGTAATCGACAAAGCCCTCTTTTTCAAGAGCCATCGCTCGTTCCGGCCTGAAAGTCGGCAAGACGCGTACCGCGAAACCTTCGTCTCTCAAGGCCTTGTGGTACTGTAAATCTGACAGGGGGTCATCGGTCGTGCACAAAGCCTCAACATTCATCCTGAGTAAAAGATTGCGCACCGAATAGTCCGGCAACCGCAACAACGCATTGCACCGATCATAGATGGTACGTGCATTCTTTTCAGTCAAAACCTCGTCAATATCGAAGTAGCGTAAGAGTTCCAAATGAGTCCAATGAAAGAGCGGATTGCCGATGGTATAAGGCATCATCTTGGCATAAGCTGAGAACTTCGTAAACGCATCCGCCGTACCGGTAATTTGCTCTTCCGGCACGCCGAAAGCACGTAGCGCCCGCCATTTGTAATGATCGTGTGCCAGCCATACAGTTGAAATGTCGGAAAACTGGCGATCTTCATATATTTCCTGCGGATTCAAATGATTGTGAAAATCAATAATCGGCATGTTTTTAGCATGGTCGTGATACAATGTCTGCGCCGCTTGCGTTTGCAAGAGGAAGTTTTTATCTATGAATTTTTTCATGCTTGTGCTCCAATTCTAGCAACTAACGCACAACTCAGGCACCTGCGCCACTTATCAACGCTTCCACCTCTACTTTGCGCGCCATTGGTTGGTCGTATCGCCCAGAGTGGTCATGGCGAGTGCACCGTGCACACCGTAATAGCGTTCGGGAAAATTGATATCGTTGCAGCAACTCCTGCCGATACCGTCAATTTCCATCCGCTTGATGTACGATACATCCACGCCACCCTGTAAAATAAAATCATCAATCAGATAGCCGATGTCGTTTTTGCCACAGGGCGAACGATCTGTCAGTAACTGTCAATATGCCGATCACGCGAAGGGAGCCTGTAGGCCGGAGCACGCATTCGGCTGCTGCCTTACAATATGCCGATCACGCGAATGGAGCCTCATCTTGATGTCCTCATGTACATTGACCGACTCAATGACCTCGATTTCCAGACCGAACGCGTTTACTAATGTTACGTAATCGGCAATCACATCTTCTAACTATACTTCACCTAACGTGTATTAATCTAAGACCCCCATGATGCCGGAGTAATTGGGAATCTGCTTGAAATACTTAAAAGGAATCGGTTCGTTGCTTTCCCCGTACCAGCGATATGTCATCTTCATCGTGCGTCTCTTTTAATCATCGTTGTTGAACATAGTAACAATCAGCCTTGTGCATACACGAGCGGTGGAGTTGTCAGGCGCGACACGCAAGAGGGATCCTGCAAGAAATCGCGAATAGCACCGGAAACCCGATTGACTCAATGCTTTGAATCAATCGGGCTCCCTTTCAGCGATTTACTTACGGCCTAGGACCGTTAATTGATGGAAATCGATACCTCAACGGGATAACCGCCTTTCGGTACGCCATCCACAAAAACGACTTGCATATTGCCTTTGATCGACAAAGTAACCTCGTTGTCGGACAAAAGCTCAAAGCCCTGCTGAATCCCCTCCAGCGTCTCACCGCCTTGTATGGGTTTCACCAACAAAAACTTGTCATCCACATGTTTAAGATTCGGTTGCAGTGCGGCACCGTCTTGCTTGGCGGTCAGTAGAAAACTGCCATGCGTGACTTTCTGCTTGTCGGAACCATTTGTCCAATCGTAAGTCACAATCAATATCTTTTCATCCGGTTTGTCAGGATTCGGTGTGATCGTCTTCGTTTCGACGATGGTAATGTGATTTGTTTCATCTACCTGAATGTCTTCATGGACAGAAGCCGTCTTTGGCGGTATAAAAGAGGTAAAAACCTTCTCTTCACCACCCTTCCCGCAGGCAGACACGCTCAGAAGACAAACAAGGAGCAGCAGGAGAGCGCACACTCGTTTCATTATGCATCGCCTCCTTTTTGATCGTCCTCCTCTCCGGTCTCATCTTCCGTGGGGGAAACCAAGCCGGTAGTCTCGCCAAGACGGGTGGCGCCGCGGGCAATCGTGGCTCGAGTTACCTCCATACTGGCATCGCCCAAAGCTTCTTCGGCTTCTCTTGCGGCGGCTTCCAACTCTTCAGCCTTCTCAATAATTTCCTGTTTTTCTTCTTCGCTGATCGGCTCACCGGTCAACTCTCTGACCGTCTCCCTGCTCGGCTCTTGGAAGCCCGCAAGGAAGGTCAGGATGAAGGTCGCCACAAAAGCGATTACGATGCAGATCAGCGCATTGATCAAGTTAGAGGTCGGCGAAGAGTACCCCACCAGCGACAAGAGACCCGGTGTCGAGAAGCTCCTCGCTTGTATGCCGGAAATACCAGCATAAAAACCGGCAATGCCGCCGCCGATTACCGAGGTGATCAGCGGTTTTTTCAACGGGATCGCAATACCATATAGAGAAGATTGCGAAATGCCGAAAAAGGAAGTAAGGCCTGAAGAAGCGCAATAACTCTTATAGGACTTCTGCTTGGCGCGAATGGCAACCGCGAAAGAGGCACCCGCCAACGCAATATTTGAGGCCATCATACCCGGCATCAGCACTGTGTCGTATCCCAGCTGCGCCAGATTTTGCGTGGCAACAGGGAAGAGCGAGTAATGCGAACCGGTAATGACCAAGAACGGACTAGCCGCCCCTACTAAAGTAGGCACCAACCATGGTGCAAGACCGTTGATCCAAGTAATGACAAAGGCCAAGCCATCACCTGCCCAAGTTCCTAACGGACCCAAGATGATAATGCCGGCTAGACAGGTAATAAACAGCGTCAAGACCGGGAATAAAATCGACCGCAGCAAATCGGGTATAACCTTCTTAAGCAGCGGCTCTATCTTAGATTGAAAGAAGATGATCAGGATGATAGGCAAAACACTGCTTTCATACTTTACATAGGTGATAGGAATCTTGCCGAATAACGTCAAGTTCCAACCGACGCTGTTTGCCCAACTGAATAAATTAGTTATATTGGGGAAAAGCAGGAATGCGGCCACTGCAGCGGCCAAATATGGCGTTGCTTTGAAAACATTGGCGCTGGATATCGCCAGGAAGATCGGCAGGAAGTAGAATGCAGCACTGCCCAGACCATCCAAAAAGATGTAGCTGCTGCTTACCTTGGAGATCGCTCCAGTTTGCACCAAAATGTCGCGTAGCGTCTGCAGAACGCCCGCGCCGACGATAACGATCAGGATCGGTTTAAAAATACCGCCGATCATATCGAAAACGTTAAACTTCTTTTTCTCCACAAGCATCTCTTTGCCTGAGAGCGTCTCTGTTTTAGTCATACGTCTTACTCCATCACATATAATCGTTGAGTCAACTATATTTGGCTCTTAGTCTTATTTTTTGTAATCAAAATCGGGAATCTTGAGCCAGCGATCTCTCAGCAAGCGAGCAGCGGCCTTCGGTTCGCGCGCTCTGGTAAAGATGCCCTTTTTGTTGCCTTGGACGCGATTCAGGCCGGTCTTTGTCTCAAAGTCAGCGAAATTCCATACCTGCTCACCGATAAAGAAATCATAGAGGTCGAAGACACGGGAATTGATCTCGTAGTATTTAACCTGATAATCTTCGGTGAAGGGAATGTCGTCCACCGCATGCAACCCGGCCACCGTATCCGCACCGTATTCGCAATACATGATCGGCTTGTCCGGGAATTTAGCATGCCATTTATCAAAATCTTCGATCAGGTGCTTCTCGGCACTTTCAAAATTGGCGGTGTCCCAATACCAGCCGAAATATCTGTTGAGGCAGATGACGTCGACCAAATCCGTGCAGACATCTTTATCTACGCCGCAAATCTGGAAATTGACATAGGTGAAGGGGCGATTCTGCGGATCAAGTTTGCGCGAATAAGCGAAAATATGTTCAAAGTACTCACGAGCGCCGGGGCCTGCGGAATCGGGCTCGTTCATAACCGACCACATCACGACACAGGCGTGATTCTTGTCGCGCTTAATGAGCTCGTACATCGCTTGCTCATGCGCTTCTTTCGTATCCAAAATCTTCCATGTCGCTTTGGCGTCCATGCCGCTCGCCGAGTCGACACTGAAGCCCTCAAACATTCCGACGGCTGCGCACTCATCAATCACAACGATACCTTCTCTGTCACACAGTCTCATCATTTCTTCTGAATAAGGATAGTGTGACGTACGGATTGAGTTGGCACCCATCCAGCGCAACAGATTGATGTCGGCAATATTATATGCTTCATTGATACCACGCCCGTTGATGTAGGTATCCTCATGTTTGCCGGCTCCCTTGAAGTAAAAAGGCTTGCCGTTGATCAAAAATTGAATGCCCTTGACTTCAACCGTGCGAATACCGAACTCCTCTTCATAGACATCGATCACTTCACCGGCATTACAAAGCTCAACGCGTGCTTTGTAGAGATAGGCTTTGAGAGGTTGCCACAGCTTAACGTCTTTCACGGGGATGATCGCCGTTTCTCCCTCTCCTTCTCCTACCACACAATCGGCGGCGTCCAGAATCGTCACCTTAACCTGATCAAATTCACCTATCGCGTTTGTCGCAACTTTCACATCTGCGGTAAGTGCCGTCAGATCGACGTCGTAAGAAATGGCAATATCTTCCAGATAGGATTTCGGCGTCGTATAGATACGAACATACCGAGTCAATCCCGCATAGTTAAAGAAGTCAAAATTTTCTGAAAGCTTGCGCACGATTTTGCCGTCTTCGGTCTTCGTTTCCGAATAATTGCCGACCGGCAGACTGGTGTAGTCTAGACGGTTGCTCAGCTTGACGCTTACGCGATTGCGTCCCGAGTGGATAACATCTTGAATTTCGGCTTCAAAAGGCACAAAGCCGCCCTTATGATGCACGACAAATTCTCCGTTGACATAGACATCGGCTTCATGTGTCGCAGCGTCCAAGCGTAAAACCACTCTCTGATCCAAAAGGAAGTCCGGTACGACGAACTCTCTTTCATACCAGACATATCCGATATGCATGCGAATATCGCGGGTCACGCCTTGGTCATTGAACGAGCCCGGCACGGACATGTGGCGGTTCGTCTCTAACGGAGTGCGGACATCATTAGGTGCCAGGTCATCTTCCAGCTTAAATTTCCAAATACCATTTAAGCCCTGGACCGTCCGTGTTTTTGTACTGATGGGATACAACATTCTTAGCCCTCCTCGCTAAAATGGTATCGATTAAGGGACGTTCTTATACGTCTTTTCTCTGTGGGATTGCCTTTCATATCCCTAATACTTATTCCTTTAACCGATACACTACTCTGGAATATTTCACCTTTTCAGGTGTGTTGTGATACTTTAACAGCACCCAACTCATTCAATGTAGTTGTTTCTGTTCTATTTGTCAAGTAAAACTGTCATTAATCTTCAAGAATATTTTAATCTCATAGCCTAATCTGAAATAAAAAAGCGTTTTAGGTGATGCGTGTTTTGAGTTGGGAGTTTATTCCTTCTTGTTCAGGCATTCACGTCCTTCGCCGAAAAACAGCTGAGTGTGCGGATATGGCCGCCGGACTCCCTTGTGCCGGTAAGCAAGAACTTATCAGAACGCGCGGGTAGATAGCGCTCGAAAACATGATCCAAAAGCGGCCGTATAGATCAATCAAATTATCCCACGCTGTCTTATAAACGCGTAAAATCGGTGAGGGAATCCGTGTGCATTTCACGTTCCGTGAAGCACACGGATGTTTCCACCATCGCGTACAACTCCGAAACGGATTAGCTCATTTCAGAGTAAATCTTAGAAAAAGCTCGTCCCTTACACTCCCGAATACGCAGAAAATCCGCCGTCGATAGGCAATACGATGCCGGTAATGAACGATGCAGCCTCATTATTAAGCAAGAACAACAGCCCTCCGATAAGTTCCTCAGCCTCACCGAACCTACCCATCGGAGTGGCGGCGAGAATCTTTCCCGTGCGCGCGGTGGGCGTACCATCCTCATTCCAAAGCAGAGCCTTATTCTGCTTGGTAGAGAAAAACCCCGGTGCGATAGCGTTGACGCGGATTCCCGCCTTGCTAAAGTGTACCGCAAGCCACTGTGTGAAGTTGGAAATCGCCGCTTTCGCGCCCGAGTATGCGGGAATCTTCGTCAGCGGAGTATATGCGTTCATAGACGAGATATTGAGGATATTACAGCCTGATTTGCCTAACATATCTTTGGAGAAAATTTGCGTAGGTAGCAGAGTACCGATAAAGTTGAGATTAAACACAAACTCCACGCCACCCTGATCCAAATCAAAGAACGTCTTGATGCCCGCATCCAGATCGCCCGCCTCATAATACTCCTTCTCTGTAGAGGCCCGCGGATTGTTTCCGCCCGCACCATTGATGAGGATGTCACACATGCCGAGATCTGAACTCACTTCTTCATGGCACGCTTCCACGTTCGCTCTGTCGAGCACATTACACCGATACGCCTTTGCAACACCACCTTGCTCAATGATGTCACTCGCGACCGCATTCGCCGCATCAAGATTTAAATCCAACAGCGCAACCTTTGCACCGCATGCGGCGAGCGCTTGTGCGAACATCCCGCAGAGCACACCGCCCGCTCCCGTGACGACGGCAACCTTGCCGTCCAAATCCATCTGAAAGGGTAGTTTCATTCTAATCTCCTTTGTGAATCGATCTAAGATCGATGTCCGCTAGGATCGTGGCACCTTAGCGGCATTTCTCCGTTAATCCCGTAGGCCACGCAGGATAATCGATCTGTACAGTTGACTCTCTATTTCATAGAGATTACGCATTGCCACCTCTACATAGTGGTTTTGTCAACAGCAAATGTTCATAGCAATTAATATTTTACCCGATTTGCACACTGGAACAAAACCTTGATATTTGAGGGCTGAGTCTTTCCAATATTGAAAATATTCCGTTATCCGGCAAAAATGGAGGAGAATCGTGATATCTGACCTTCTCCCCAATATAACAGTTTAGATAAATTCAATGCTTTTCATCTTACAATGTACGTACAAGTATTGAGATGTTTTTAACCATTGAACATCTTCTTTCGTCTTCTTTTTTTAATCAATCATTTTTATATCTATCGCGTTGCACCTAATGAACCCAATTAAACAACCGATCTATCTGAAAATCCGACTATGCTCCTTCAGCCTAGTGAATAACAAAAATTCGATATAAATTGAAAAATTGCACCCTAGTGAAGAGCGTTAAGTCCAATAATTCGATATTAACTGAAAAACTGCACACCGATGCCGAGTATAAAGTCCAATAATTCGATATAAATTGGAAAATTGCACACCCATACTGAGCGTATAATCCAGAAATTCAATCCTAATTGAAAAATTGCACACCAGTGCTGAGTGCTCGGACATATACAGATAGCGTGTAACAAAAGGGAGGTTGTCTCGTTATCGCTCTTAATGAGCGGTATTGAGACAGCCTCCGCAGGAATTGTTGTATATGCAAATATGCTTGCCGCGAAACTAGGCGATGCTGCGCTGGCGGCTCTTACGCAGTACGAGAGTGAGACACAGAAAAGCCGTCGCCATCAGAAGCATGATGCCCATCGACTGCCAAACAAAGGAATAGTCTGGTGTCTGCTCGGGCATATTGATGATAGAGTCGTTTGCCTTGACCGCCCAAACGGTTGGCATAAAACTAGCCACTTTCTGCACAGGCGTTTGGATAAATTTCAGGGGGACAAAAACACCGGAGGTAAAGGAGAGAGCTAAGCTGAAAACGGTCGAGAAGAAATTTAGCGAGCCTTTGTTGCGCAACAGAGTGATGAAAAAGTTAACAATAGCAAGTATAGCAACCATGTGCACAAAGCTCACTCCGATCAGCCACGGGCTTTTACTGTTATTCAGTAAGTCAAATCCCAGCCAGCTGTAAAGGATGACGAGCAGGAAAACCCAGAGAACAACGCTGAAGAGCAGGGTGGCCAGAAAGATGCCGAAGGTTCGCTGCCGTTCAGGAATACCGGAGACGAGATCACGCCTTTTGACGTTCTGATTTTCCATGGAAATCAGTGTGCCGCCAATCACCGCAGAAAGCAGAGCAATGATGATATAAAATGTGTAATTATAAGAGACTCCCAAAACGCTGAGCTTAGATGTATCCCCGCCTTGGAAGGCGCGCGTACTCACCTCTCCTTGCAAATCGGTACGGATCAAGTTCAGCGTTTCCTCTAACTTATCCGCTGGAATACGACCGCCGAAAGCCTGTTTGTAGACCTGAAAAGTCTGTTGATAACTTTCGACCAGCTGAGCCGAAGCAATGGAAAGGTGTACATAGACCGAGCCACGCGCGTTCAGTTCGGCATTATGGCATTCAGGATCCAACATCTGTTCCCCGAAGCCCTGCGGAATCCGAATGACGTAATAAGCATCTCCTTCAAAGAGGGCATCGTTGATAGCGATCTCAGTATCTTCCAGCTCGACGATCTCGGCGTGCTCCGCCAAATAGGCAGTGAAGGCCTTGGAGACCGGTGACTCGTCGGCATCAAACACGGCAATTTTATGTTCTTGAATATTCAGATCCTCTTTTTCACTGGGCAAATACGCCTGAATGACGAAATTGAAAATGACGGCGAAAATACCAAGATAGGTCAGGATGGTTGCAACGCTGCTACGCATCACTTTGAAATATAACTTAAATGCTTTCATAGTTCGACCTCCTTAAACCAATGATGGTGAGCACAATGGCAATGACCAGAAAAATGCTCAGGCGGATAACGATTTCAAAATACCGATCCAAAGTCGAGTAGTTATACAAGCTGTACAGCCCTTCAGTCACCAGAGCAACAGGGTTGATTTTATGCAGAAACGGCACCGAATCTTTGATCATCTTACGAATCTCGACGGCCATCATGCCGGAAAAAAATGCCATCGACAACGGCAAGCCGATGCCCAGAGCGGTTTTGATTCCGGGTGTGCCTTTGAACAGTGACCCGACAGCCGTACCCATGAAGATACCCGTGAGTGTGCCCAGCAGTAATAGGATAAGGATGTAACCTGTTCGAGAGCCAAAATCCACGCCGAGGACTCCGAGGTAGTAATAAATGATCATGTTTAGAATGGAATACAGGACAACAACCGGCAGAATTTCGGCAAAAAAGCGCTTCCACTTCGGGTAGGGAGCTAGCCAAGAACGGGCCGCCCGCGGTGACTGATTGGCTTCAATTTCTGCAACCGATAAGACGGTGGTGGACATTGGGAAAATGGTCAGATAACCCAAAATAGCAAAAAAGTAAATCAGCACATCGCCTTTTTTGGCGCCGCGGTCGTCCTCATTCAGCCCCGAGTCCGACTCAAACGCCTGCCGGATTTTATCCTCGAAGTCGGGACCAGGTCGGATGGCTCCCGTCATTGCCAGTTTTGTGATGGAACTCATCGTATTCTTGACCTGCGCATAGCGTTCAAGAAGGGCGTGCAGAACACTGCCGTTCAGCCAAGTCGAACTGCTGCGCGCATTTTTTGCTGTCATGGTCACCGTCTCACCTACCTCGATACAGGCGTAGACCTGATTTTTGTCCAACAATGTCCGTGCTTCGTCCGGATCCACTTTTGTATAAATAATGTAGGCATCTTGCGGATCAGCATCGGCCTGCAACGGCCCGTCCTCTTCATCCGGTGTACCAGGAACACCGACATGGTCGAGGAAAGTCTCGAATGCCGCCAAATCTTCCTGCTTTGCATCCTCAGTTACGACGGCAACAGTAACCGGATCAAATTGATAGGTATCGGAAGAAAGCAATCCCGACATGGCGAGGTAGAAAACCGTCACCAGTACGATCGGGAAAAAGAGGGTCCAGAACAGCGAAGCTTGGTCTTTGACCAGTGCCATCGTTTTGTATTTTGTGATGTGCCTAAACATCGTCTCTCAGCTCCTTTCCCGTAATTTCCAAAAAGACATCGTTCAGGGTCGGTTGCTTGGAACTGATTTTCGTCATGGGAATGTCATGGTGTTCGAAATAATTCAGGATATCCAAGAGCCCGTTGGTTTTGGGCTTCATCTTAAGAACGAGTTCAGCCTGACTGTATTCCAGCGACTCCACCGACGGAAGAGTCTCGATCGCTTTCAAATGTGTTTCATCCAGATCAAAGGTCTCGACCAGCACCGTCTCGCCCGAGCGGCTGATAGCTTTGATTTCATCCGAAGTGCCTGTAATCAGGATTTTGCCGCGATCCATAATGGAAAGGCGATCACACAGAAATTCCACCTCTTCCATGTAGTGGGTAGTGTACACAATGGTTGAACCTTCGTCCCGGAGCTGGCGGATACCCTCCAAAATGCGGTTTCGGGACTGCGGATCCACGGCCACCGTCGGTTCATCCAAAAAGATGAGACGGGGTTTGTGGGCAATCCCACAGGCCAGATTCAGCCTGCGCAGGAGGCCGCCCGACAGTTTTTTCGGACGAAATTTGCGAAACTCGTCCAGCTGAACAAATTCAATGACCTCCTCCACCAATTTTCTCCTGATGGCTTTATCGGGTACGTAAAGGCCGCAAAAGTAATCGATGTTTTCGTAAACCGACAACTCATCGTAAACCGCCGGTTCTTGGGAAACCACTCCGATATTCTGCTTGAGGTGATAGGCGTCCGGCTTCATCGGTTCACCAAAAATCTCGACCTCACCCTTTTCGTAGCGCAGTAGGGAAAGAATACAGTTGATCAGGGTCGTTTTACCCGATCCATTCGGACCAAGCAAACCGTAAATCTCCCCTTTTTGAATCTCTAAATTCAGATGATCAACGGCTACCAGATCCTTATAGCGCTTGACCAGATTCCGCACACGTACTTCTGCTTGCATATAATTCCTCCTTCAAAGGACGGCTACCCGCCCTTCCTGTTATTTCTTAACTCCAATCAAAGTCTAAGCGCTGCCGAATGCGCGGTGAAGTGCAGGATGTCACCAATCACAGGTGACAATTGTCATTTCTCTCGATCGAGCGATGCCGTTTGAAGAGGCCGACCTGTATAATAAAAAAGCATCTAGGAGGAGAACGCATGGATCTGCTCATTAATTTCATTCTGATCACTGCCCTCTCGACGGTGGGCGCAATGCTCTCGCAGCCCGACGCTCTGCCGATCGTCGAGTTCTTTTCTTCCCTGATTTTAGCTGCCATTCCGCAATTGCTGAGGACCGCTAAAAACCCGAAATGGCACCGCTTCATCAACGGCTGTGCCGCTCTGTTCATCCTGTTGCTCGTCCTGCTTTCGTGGAGTAGTCCGGCATTTCTATATTTCATTCCACTTCTCATCAGCTCCATCGACCGCATCCCCTATCTGTACGCGCTTCTTGCTGTCCCGTTATCATGGATCCAGTACCCGCCCCCTATCCATGCTGCTGTCCTCCTCATCCTGACCTCCGCACTGGCCTTCATCCTCGCCTATCGCACCCGCCGCGAACTTGGCTTTACCCGCAAGCACTTTGACACCGTGGACGACCAAAAACGCCGGGTGCGCGATCTGCACCGACAAAATCGCGAGCTGATCGCCAACCGCGAACTGGAGATGTCAAATGCCAGACTCCGTGAAAGAAATCGCATCTCCACCGAAATCCACGACAACGTAGGCCACCTGCTTTCTTCCTCAATCCTTCAGGTCGGCGCTTTGGAAATCATCGCGAGCGAATCCGAGCGCCCCTACATCAAAAGCTTGCAGCAGACCCTGACTGACGCCATGCAGCAAATACGCGACAGTGTCCATGACATCCATCGCGACTCGTTAGATATTCGCCGAGAACTGCAAAAAATTCAGGAGAATTTTTCCTTCTGCCGCATGACAACAACCGTTGCTATTGAACAGGAACCTGACGCTAAAGTACATTACACCCTGCTGGCTATTGTGCGGGAAGCGCTGACGAACACCATGAAACATTCTGACGCCACTCTAGTCACCGTGTCACTTTCCGAATCTGCCCGTCAGTACCACATGATTGTCACCGACAATGGCAAACAAAAAAACCTCCGCCCCACTGAAACGACTGGCATCGGACTGATGACCATGGAAGACCGCGTTCACAGCCAAGGCGGAACCATCCACATATCCATAAGAGACGGATTTCGGATTTTCGTGACCCTGCCGGCCACAAAAAAGGAGAAAGAGACATGAGACTACTCATCATTGACGACGATAAACTTGTCTGTGAAAGCCTCCGCATGATCGTGGAATTCGGCTCCCGAAAGAATCAGCAGGAAACTGTAGAAGTGGTGGGTATCGGCCACGACGGATACGCCGCCGTGACGCTGTACGATGAGCTGCGTCCCGACATTCTGCTCATGGACATTCGTATGGATCACATGGACGGTATCACCGCCGGCAAGAAGATTCTGGCCAAAGACCCGAACGCCCGCATCCTCTATCTGACCACCTTTCTGGAAGATGAATACATCCTCGAAGCTCTGCGCATCGGCGCCAAAGGCTACCTTATGAAGTCCAGTTACAATGCTGTCCTACCGTCGCTATACGCCGTACAAAACGGCCAGCGGGTCTTCGGCGATGAGATCATCGAGCAAATCCCCCGAATCATCGGAAGCGATTCTGGCGCACCGGCTACTAGCGCGACCGACCGCCTGTCTGCCATCTTGACACCCCAAGAAATCAACCTCGTCGAACAGGTCGCCGAAGGAAAGAATAATAAAGAAATCGCTGAGACTTTACACTTCAGCGAAGGTACGGTGCGAAACTATCTTTCGACGATTTTGGAAAAACTGGGTTTACGTGACCGCACGCAGTTGGCGGTTTACTATTATAAGAATCGTGGTTGATGATTTCATCATCCTGAATTTGACTGATAAAACCGGTTCCGTTACGATGAAAAGTAATATTAATGCGTAAAGGTTACTGCTTTGAAGCTACACGATTTTTTAAAAAACAACCCTAAAATCGCCCTAGCTTTTTCCGGTGGCGTAGACTCTTCTTATCTGCTCCATGCAGCCATGGAACACGGTACGCAGATTCAAGCCTATTATGTAAAATCAGCTTTTCAGCCTCAGTTCGAGCTAGACGATGCCGTACGCCTAGCTGATATGCTGAAAGCCGATCTAAAAATTCTCTCTCTCAATATTCTGGCAGAGCCGCAAATTATCTCCAATTCCGAAAATCGATGCTATCATTGCAAACGTAGGATGTTTTCTACCATCTTGCAAGCAGCGCAAGCAGATGGCTTCCCTATCTTGATGGATGGGACTAACGCCTCGGATGAAACGGAGAGTAGACCCGGCATGCGTGTTCTAAAGGAATTATCTATCCGTTCCCCGCTACGGGAATGCGGGCTTTCCAAAACGGATGTGCGTCGTCTTTCCAAAGAAGCCGGATTATTCACATGGAACAAACCTGCTTATGCTTGCCTTGCTACTCGTATTCCTACTGGAGAAGAAATTACGATTGAGAAGCTCCAAAGAACAGAAAAAGCAGAGGATTTTCTCTTTTCGCTAGGGTTCAGCGATTTTCGCGTGCGCCTAGCGGATGGCTGTGCAAGACTGGAGATGTCAGAGAAGCAGTTACCGATGCTTTTGGAATTGCGCAAGGTAGTCATGTCAGAGCTCAAAAAATATTACAGCGGCGTGTTGTTGGATTTAGAGGTACGCAATGAACAATGAAATCAGGCGGATTTTGGAAGATGTACAGGAAGGAAATCTGTCTGTAGACGATGCATTGCTGAAAATCAAAGTAAAACCCTTTGAAGATATCGGTTATGCCAAAGTGGATCTTCATCGAAAGGTACGCAAGGGGGTAGCCGAAGTGATCTATGGTGAGGGGAAAACCTCGGAACAGATTATAGGTATCCTCGAAGTGATGCTAAAGAACTGTTCAGGAACGATACTCATGACCCGTTTGGCTCCGGAAGTATCCGACGCCATTGAGGCAAAACATCCCCATACCTATCATCGGGAGGCCAGAATAGGTATCGTGGGAGAACTTCCCTTGCCCGACGGCCTTGGCAAGGTCATCGTAGCCACTGGCGGCACCAGCGACATCCCGGTCGCTGAGGAGGCCGCGCTCACGGCTGAGGCGCTGGGCAACAAGGTCGTTAGACTTTATGATGTGGGTGTCGCCGGGCTTCATCGGACACTTGCTTTTCTGGACGAAATAATGAGCGCCAGCGTCATTATAGCCGTAGCAGGCATGGAAGGAGCACTCCCCAGCGTCATGGGAGGATTGGCTGATTGTCCTGTCATTGCGGTCCCTACTAGTGTGGGCTACGGCGCCTCGTTCCACGGGATTGCAGCACTTCTATCCATGCTCAATTCCTGTGCCAGCGGCGTCGCGGTGGTCAATATCGACAACGGCTTTGGAGCGGGCTACCTCGCAAGTCTGATTAATCATATGGGTACAAAAAAGGAGATTTAAACCATGAAAATACTATATCTTGATTGTGCGATGGGAGCTGCAGGGGACATGCTTACAGCGGCACTACTAGAACTTCTGCCAAATCCCGAAGCTTTTATTGAGCAGATGAACGCGCTGGGACTTCCAGGCGTTCTCATTAAGCGAAAACGTTCTGTAAAATGCGGTATCGAAGGGACTTATGTGTCGGTTACGGTAGACGGTATAGAAGAGGAGAGTCTTGATTATAACGACCAGCACGAGCATAACCACGATCACGATAACGGGCATGACCACAATCATCATGACCATCATTCGCAACATGAACACTCTCATTCTCACCATCAAGACGACTGCCACACGCACAGCCATGAACACGCACACCGTAGACTTCAAGATATCGAACATATCGTGCGAGATCATCTGCCCCTTTCCGACAAGATCAAAGATGATGTGATGGCGGTCTACAGTTTAATTGCTGAGGCGGAGAGTCACGTCCACGGTGTACCTGTGTCCGATATTCATTTTCATGAAGTGGGCACCATGGATGCTGTTGCGGATATTACAGCAGTCTGTCTGCTTATGGATAAGCTTGCTCCGGATGAGGTTGTCGCATCGCCCGTCCATGTGGGCAGCGGACAAGTAAAGTGCGCTCATGGGATCCTTCCGGTACCTGCACCTGCTACTGCATACATTCTTAGAGACGTTCCCATATATGGCGGGCACATTAGAGCCGAGCTTTGTACGCCGACGGGAGCAGCTCTTCTCAAATATTTTGCCGATCGTTTTGGTCCAATTCCGCCCATGACGATCAAGGCCATTGGCTACGGTATGGGCACTAAGGATTTTTCGGCAGTCAATTGTGTTCGCGCTTTGCTCGGCGAGTCGAAAAATAAAACTGATGTCGTGTTGGAGCTTTCCTGCAATGTGGACGACATGACAGCAGAACAAATTGGATTTGCGATAGAGAGATTATTTGAATGTGGCGCGTTGGATGTCTACACGATTCCCATTGGTATGAAAAAATCTCGTCCCGGCACGTTACTTTGCACCATATGCAAAAACAAAGATAAAGAAAGAATCATCGAATCCATTTTCCTTTACACATCGACCATCGGGATCAGACAGGCCGAAATGCACCGATACGAGCTAGATAGAACGGTGACCGATCTGGATACCCCCTATGGTATCGTGCGGCGCAAAGATTCCGGCGGATACGGAGTCACTCGTTCAAAATATGAATACGAAGACTTGTCTCGTATTGCAAAGGAAAGAGACATCAGTATTGCAGATGCGATCGCTTTGATTGAGAAAAAGAATAATGCTACAGTAATTGGAGGTGTAATAGCTTATGAATAATCAATTCCTAACGGCAGCTACGGCAGAAGGCCTTAGCGATCAAGAGATCAAAGCGGCCCTCAAGGCCTCCTTGGATTCGCTTGGTGAACTCAAGAAAGTCCTCATTATTCCGCCCGATATCACGCGCCTTAATGCCCATGCGGGTCCTATTACGTGCATGCTTTGGGATCTTCTGCCTGATGCGGAGATCGATATCATGCCGGCTTTGGGTACCCATATGCCAATGACAAAAGAAGAAGTCGACTTTATGTTCCCGGGGCTTCCCTTTGAGCGATTCCTTGAACACGACTGGCGCAATGATATTGTTAAAATCGGTGAAGTACCTGCCGATTTTGTAAGCGAAGTCTCTGAAGAGCGCATGCAACAGAGCATTGATGTAGAGCTGAACAAACGCATACTTGACCCTTCATACGATCTGATTATTTCGGTGGGCCAAGTTGTCCCGCACGAAGTCGTCGGCATGGCCAACTACAGTAAAAACTTGTTTGTAGGCTGCGGTGGTAATTCCATGATTAACAGCAGCCACTATCTCGGCGCGCTCTACGGTATGGAGCGCATGATGGGCCGCGAGAATACGCCTGTGCGTGCCGTCTTTGACTATGCAGAAGAGCACTTTATCAAAGACCTGCCTGTTATGTATATCCTTACGGTCACTACGACCGACAGAAACGACATCGTACATGTCCAAAGCTTAGCCTTAGGCCGCGAGCGCGAGCTCTTTTCCAAGTCCTGCGTGGAGAGCCAAAAACACAATCTTATCTTCTTGGATGAGCCAATCAAAAAGGCCGTCGTTTATCTCAAACCCGAAGAATTTCGTACAACTTGGGTAGGCAATAAATCCATCTACCGCATGCGTATGGCCATGGCCGATGAAGGCGAACTCATCATTTTGGCGCCCGGCGTGCACAAGTTCGGCGAAGATGACGGCAACGACGTGCTGATCGCCAAGTATGGCTATGTCGGTTACCAGCGCGTGGCCGAGTTGGTAGCGAAGAATGACGATCTCAAAGCCGGGCTGGGTGTGGCAGCCCATCTCATCCACGGCTCTTCCGAAGGTCGTTTTAGCATCACCTACGCCCCCGGACACATGACAAAGGAGCAAATCGAGTCGGTCAACTTCAATTACATGCCTTACGAAGAAGCAGCTGCCAAATACAATCCGGCAGTGCTCGTCGACGGCTATAATAATGTCAACGGTGAAAAAGTCTTTTACGTCAGCAACCCCGCTCTCGGTCTTTGGGCCTACAAGGAGACCTTTTACAAACAAATTTAATCAATACCAATGAAATATTTCAGGAGAAAAACATGAAAATCAAAGAGAACGCAAAGTACAACTTGATCATCCCCACCAGTATGGGTGTCCGCATCACGCCCAATAATCGTCAGCCGGTGCACGTCAGCCGTGAATTCACCATGCATTCAACCAGTGCAGAGTCCAACGTCGGGCAGATCTGTGCTAGCTTAGGCTATCCCGTCAAACTCTTGACGACCTTTGTTAAAGACGATGCTATTGCCAACTTTATCAAAGCTGAACTCCGCTTCCGCAACATTGAATATGAAGGACCCGACGTTCCCAAGGGCGGTCCCTGGGGCTATCGTCATCAGTTCAATATTGCCGACAGCGGCTATGGTCTCAGAGCTCCTGAGGTCACAAATGATCGCGCCGGTGAAGTAGGCCGTACCCTGAATGTCAAAGACTTTGATCTTGATCGTGTCTTTGGCGAAGAGGGCGCTAAAATCGTCCATATGTCAGGCCTTATCGCTGCCCTCTCTCCCGAGACATCTGAATTCTGTCTCGCCGTTGCGCGCAAAGCGAAAGAGTACGGCACCCTTATCTCCTTTGATCTCAACTTCCGTGCCACCTTCTGGAAAGGTCGTGAAGAAGAGCTGAGCAAAGCCTTCCATGAAATCGCCGATCAGGCTGATATCCTTATCGGGAACGAGGAAGACTACCAACTCGCTCTGGGCATTCCCGGTCCTGAAACCGAGTTGACTTCCGGCCTAGAAGAAAAGATCAGCGCCTTCCAAGAGATGATTACTCGTGTCCACAAGGCCTACCCCAACTGCTCTGTCTTCGCCAATACCTTGCGCGAAGTAAAAAACGCTAACGAGCACGAATGGGGCGCCATCGTTTACGAAAACGGTAATTGGCACATCGAGATGCCCCGCAGCATTCAAGTCTACGATCGCATCGGTGGCGGCGACGGCTTTGTCGGCGGCCTCTTGTATTCCATTTCGACCGGTAAGGATCCCGCAGACTGGGTCAAAGTTGCTTGGGCAACCGGCGCCTTGGCAGCCACGATGCTCACGGACTACGGCACCCCCATGAACGAGGGACAAATCTGGTCCATTTACGAGGGCAACGCCCGCGTCAAGCGCTAAACTCAGAACTTCTCCCGTTAAAGCAAACACTGTTTGCTTACGTGAATTTCGAGGAGTATATTAAGTAAACATTGCTTGCTTAAGTGAATTTCGAGGAGTATAAAATGAAAAAATCTGACATCGGTTTAATCGGTCTCGCCGTCATGGGCGAAAACTTGGTCATGAATATGGCCAACCACGGCTTTCAGGTCTCGGTCTTTAACCGCAGCACCGAGAAAGTCACGAATTTTATTGAAGGCCGCGCCAAGGGCATGAGCATCGTAGGCGCCTACTCACTGCAAGAATTGGTAGACCAACTGGAAAAGCCCCGCAAGGTCATGATCATGGTCAAGGCCGGTGCTCCTGTTGACTCCTTTATCGACCAGCTTATTCCCCTTCTGGATGAGGGCGATATCATCATAGACGGTGGCAACTCGCACTTCCCCGACAGTGAACGCCGCACCAAAAAAGTCGAGGAAAACGGCCTCTACTTTATCGGGACGGGTGTCTCTGGTGGTGAAGAAGGCGCACTGAAAGGGCCTTCGATCATGCCCGGCGGCTCACCCCGAGCTTGGGAAGCAGTCAGGCCTATTTTCCAAGCAATTGCAGCTAAAGTAGATGACGATGCAGCCTGCTGTGAGTGGGTCGGCGAAGGCGGTGCCGGCCACTACGTCAAAATGGTACACAACGGCATCGAGTACGGAGATATGCAGCTCATTTGTGAAGCCTATCAACTCATGCGTGACGGCCTCGGTATGAGTAATGAAGAAATGCACGAGGTCTTTGCCGAGTGGAACAAGGGCGCACTTGACTCCTATCTGATCGAAATCACCCGCGACATCTTGAGCTACAAGGATGAAGACGGCAACTATGTCGTCGATTACGTTCTGGATGCTGCCGGCCAAAAAGGTACCGGCAAGTGGACCGGCATTGAGGCGCTGGAAGAAGGCGTACCCCTGACGCTCGTCGTAGAATCCGTTTTTGCCCGTTCGCTCAGCTCGCAAAAAGATGAGCGTGTCGGCGCTGCCGATATTCTGCTTGGCCCCGATCGTAAAATTGCGGATGCAGATAAAGAAGCCATCATCAAGGGACTTCACGATGCGCTCTATGCCTCCAAGATCGTCTCTTATGCTCAGGGTTTTGTTCTCATGCGTGAAGCGGCAGCCTCTCATAATTGGCATCTCAATTATGGTAATATCGCCCTCATGTGGCGCGGCGGCTGTATCATCCGCAGTGTTTTCTTGGGCAAAATCAAAGAAGCCTTTAATAAGAACGAAGCGCTCACCAACCTCCTGATCGACGACTACTTCAAGGCTGAGGTCGCAAAATGCCAGGATGGCTGGCGCAGTACAGTGGCTCTCGCCGCCAAGGCGGGAATTCCTATGCCCTGCATGAGCTCTGCCCTCTCTTATTATGACGGCTTCCGCTGCGCTAATCTGCCCGCCAATCTCCTGCAGGCTCAGCGCGACTACTTTGGCGCACACACCTATGAGCGCATTGATCGTCCTCGCGGCGAGTACTTCCATACCAATTGGACCGGCGAAGGCGGAGACACCGCCTCCACAAGCTACAACGTCTAAATACACCGCCACTATATGGCCTCATTTGAAGGAGCAGAGCATTTCAATTTGATTGGCACGCTTTGTGTGACCAAAGCGTACAGGACCGGATCAGTAGTAAAAGATCAATAATTGAAGGGGCTGTCTCAAAATCGCCTAAAAAAGCGCGAACGAGACAGCACCCTTAAGTTTTATGCGAATCTCGTAGTTTCTCCTGACGATTCGGCTGTTACGCGACTTTGTGTACTCTTTCTCCAACATCTCGTGGTCAAAAATTACACTTTGAGCACGGGGGCCTTGCCTAAAGCGTCATTATTGGCCAGATTCGAGTGATTCTCAATTGATTGTGGTCAAAATTTACACCTTGAGTAACGAGTTCTTACCTAAAACGTCATTTTTGACCAGATTCGAGTGTTTTCGCGCCGATTGTGGTCAAAAATTACACTTTGAGCACGGACTCCTTGCCCAAAACGTCATTTTTGACCAGATTCGTAGCTTTTGTATATTATGAATAACAAGTTACGCGTGAATCACTCTATCCAAGCCGAAGGTATCCAAATCACTCCATAAAGTGTTTTGAGACACCCTCTTTTGCACTCATCTTGTAGCCAGATTATGTTTTCGTTGAGTCGTGCCCTTTAGCCAAACGTCGGAGAAGTTTTTGCGACTCCGGTTGCATAGAAATTGAAAAACTTAAGAAACGAGTGAATCTAACACGTTTGTATTGGTGTGTTTAATTTTAAAAAAGCCGGGGAGAGAAATCTCAGAACCAACGCGCCTTTCGGCGCGTCAACGAAGTTTGTAAATGTCGTCTTTGGTGTGATTGCTGGACTTAAACCGACGCCCACCTGCGTGTGAAGCAGGTTATCTGTTGACTTCTGAGAGAAAAGCTCCTGGACCGACGACCCTTTGCGTGTGAAGCAGGTGCTTGATCTGCTTTTTCGCCATGATCACCGCCACAGACGACCCTTTGCGTGTGAAGCAAGTGCACTCCCGCCTGAGCTCAAATCCAGAGTCTAGTGATCTATACGAGAATTGAACTATACAAGAAAGAGCTCATCGATTGAGAGAAAGAACCCCAAGAGGGACGATAGGATAAAAATCGGCATGCTCTTCCCTCAGGAACAGTACTTTTGAAAATGTACTGAATTAACGGAGAAACAATGGGGTAAGTGCTCTGGAAACCTGTGCAGATTATCCTCCCCCTGCTCGATTATTTTGCGCTTCAAGCTCTTCTAGGGGGACCAGCACTGACAATTGACTGGATTGTTCCTTCTGAGCAGATTTGAGGATCTCATCGATATTATCACGATGAACGGTGTCGGGACGGTCTGCTTGAAGTTCAATAAGTGTTTCTCTTGCCAATCTCTCGCCCTCTTGGATACTAGAGTAAACGGCTTCATAATCCTCGAGAGACAGAATGGTATGAATAAAAGTGATAGAGTCCTCGGGAAAGCCGTCCCATCCTCCATAAAGGTTGTTAACCGCTTCTTCAATCATCGAAAAACTAATGGGGTCTCCTGCACGATTGTGTTCCGTAAGAATCCCTACGATATCTGAAAGATCGTTCTTATATTTTCTTCCTGCACGCAGCTTCATGGCAATCATGTACTCGCCGGTTACGATCCTCACATCCAGCACCTGATTAAATGTTTGGTAATGAGCGGAATATAGGTGAAGTTTTTCGGAGTACGATTCTGTCCTCATGAAATCGGAATTCAGCCATCCATACGGTAGATCAAATCGATCGCTAACTCGGTTTGCTGCTTCCTGTAGTATTGACACTGCAGGATAGATTGCATCAACATCCGTAGTCATCTCACGAAAACCGTAATTCTCCAAGATGGCTGCGCCACCAATGAGGATGATTTCAATCGGTGCCTTGCGACCACCGAGCCGCTTGTATTCCTTAGACAACTCATTCAAATAGAAGTTGAGTTCGTTTTTCTTAAACGTCACAGGCTGACTAGACAATGCTCCTTACCTCACTCTCGACGATATTAAAACGAAGAAATTCCGGAATAGCATTCGCCATTGCAGCCCTCTTCACTTCATCGTCTTTTGTAACTATGGAAAGTGCAATAACACTTGACGGAAAGAGTGTCTCCGACAACCTATATTTCCTCAGATCATCGTAATCTGAACATAGCATCACATCGTTCACCCGGCTGACATAATCGACCATGGCTAGCAAATAGAGACTCTCCGGATACCATTTTTTCTTGAAGTAATTGCGAATGATGTCGCTCTCTAATATCTGGCAAATGAACTCAATGTCACCTAGCTGATTCAGTCTATGACAGACGTGACTCTTAAACAACTCAAAGGAAGGACGCACCTCATAGCAAGGCTCAAGAAGTGTTTCCATCGAAACACCAAGCTCCAAAGCGAGACGATATACCGTATCGGCATTACAGTATTTCAGATTTGTCTTCCCGTTACAAATATCATTAAGCGTTGTATACGGTACCTTACTGTTCTTAGCCAATCGATATTTCGACATGTTCCGTTGTTTCAATAAATCATTAATAATCACAATACGCTCCCACGTTCAGTCTCATATTAATTATCACGGTATACCGTTATAATGTCAAGCAACAAAAATGCAAGTCGGTTTGCTCGATACGTGTTATTGTAGGATCACCACAGTGAAAAGCTAATGATAAAAAGGATTCGCTTTTATAGAGCGCGATGGCGCAACGAAAATTGAGGTTATTGAAGTGATTACAAACATGGATAAGTTTAATTGAGCGGTTTTATAATACGGCGAAGAGTTTTTGCGATTATTTTTAGACAGGTTCATTGATGAAACGAACAACATCGATGAACTGATGGGCATGTTAATGAGCTTGTACAGCTATGGACTACTGTTACCAACCATTGTGCCGGATAAAATCGAGAGTGTGTAATGTGGAAGAACAAGTAGATTGTTTTGTTAATAAACGTCGAAAACGCGCCTTTTGGCGCGTCAACGAAGTTTGCAACTGTCGTCTTTGGTGGGATTTGCCGGACTTGAACCGACGACCCCTTGCGTGTGAAGCAAGTGCTCTCCCGGCTGAGCTAAAATCCCTCGTATGGTGACCCGTACGAGAATTGAACTCGTGCCTCCGCCTTGAAAGGGCGATGTCTTAACCACTTGACCAACGGGCCTTTTCACTGGTGGCGGCAACAGGATTTGAACCTGTGACACTCCGGGTATGAACCGAATGCTCTGGCCAACTGAGCTATACCGCCATAACTTGCGTAAAAAGCGACGCTAGATGATTCTACATTGAGAATTACATTATGTCAAATCGAAAACTGATTACTTTAAAAGCCGCTTAGAGGGCGATAGAGGCCGCTTTTGAGGCTATTAATGGCATCTGAATGACAAAATAAACTGGACAGGAAAACGTGGGATATTCAGTATATTTGGGCGTACTGACCGCTCTATTGAGTCTGAAAAGCTTGCCCCAGACTTGACACCAGGTGATACAGATGTAACTTAATCGCCAGAAGTGAAGCTGGACTTCAAATAATCTTTCTCACACTAGGTGGCGGAGTTATAGCTGCACGTCAAAGCTTTCGGGGAATCGGGTGATGGTGCAAGGACGGTCGTTTGGCTTGTAAAATATGTTACTTGATGATGAGCGGGATTCCTGCCAGCACCCGCACAACTTTTGACGCTTTCGATGCACAGTTAACGGCAATTCTTCCTGCATATTCACGATCGAGCCTCGACTCTTTTCCGAGGGGCACAACACCCGAACCGACCTCGTCGGCGATGAGAATGAGCTGACTGATCCGAGTTAATCGATTGAATTTAGAGAGCAGGTTTTCGAATGCTTCTTCCGGCGCCATAGACAACGTCCTTATTGTCCTGGCCATCCGTTCAACGTGATTGACGATGATAGCACAGGGGACGACATCATCCGCTTCTTCTTCGCCCATTTTCTCCTTTGTTGACGCTAGACTTATTGCGACCAGTTCGCTCAAACAACTCGGCTCACAACTCGACAAAAACCAAGTCTCAGGAATCGCGTCGCCTTCAATGACGGCAACAGGATGCGGCACACACAAAGAAAGTGCGTAGTCTAATTTCCCTTGGTACGCACCACCCGTTACGAAAATAAATGTCCCGAAATCTCTCATACCTCCGCCTCTTCATTTTTACTAATACAGTTTAATACCAAGCAGGCAGCCTCTGTGTCAAGGCGAAGACAGCCCATCCTGCAACTTCCGTTATTGATAGCAGAAATCCTGCGAGATCACCCGTCGCCCCTCCGAATGCTTTTATGGAAAAACGGCTGAACAAAACAAACACAATAAGTGATAAACCTACAGCGATCATTCCGCTCCAGTGTGCCATCGCAATCACCGATAGAGCGCTACATACAAGAAAAACGATGAGAGTACCTTTCGCTATTTTCGGCACTCTCTCATGCATGGCGTGCTGCATCCCCTCTCCCCTAGCGGAGGGAAGTGATGCGCTGTAAAGCCCTGAAAGGGAACGCCCAAAGACTCCATAAACTAAAGACGCAACGATCAGCAACTCCCGTCCAGTTGCCAAAATCTCCGTCCATGCGGCTAACGCCGTTAACAACAAGAGAACAGTCCCAATCACAGCATAGACGCCGATATGAGGATCACGCATAATCTCTAACTGTACCCGTCGATCACGCCTTGAAAACAGGGCATCACACGTATCAGCAAAACCATCGAGGTGAATCGCCCCCGATGAGAGTATAAGTAAAGCAAGCGCGACGACAGCGCGGAAAAAGACGCCCACTCCCAATAGACGGAGAAGGAAGAGAGACGCACCCGCAAAAGCGGCCCCCACCAATCCCGCCAACGGGAAGAAGACAAGAGACCAGGACAGGTCAACAGGATGAAACGCGTACTGCGGAAAGGGAATGACAGTAAAAGTCGACATCGCCAGACAGAAGCTTCTCCACAGATTTGGCTTGGCTCCTCCGTGTCTCTCTTCTCGATTTCGTAGTTTTCGGTTATTCTCACGCATCGAACTCTTGTTCCGTACCCGCTTTTTTCGCTATCTGCAGTGCTCGCTTTGTCCAGCCACCATGTTGGAACACCCTACCTATCTTCCGTCACTTCGTCTATAGAACAGTGTGACACATCTATACCTCTTCTTCTGCCCGCTCAATCTCTTGCTATTCACTCGTGCAGGACGATTATCTTACATCCCGCCTATCATCTACTTTGAGAAAGAGATCAATTCACCCGTGCCATTCTTCTAACTAATCAAAGTCCTGATTATTGCCATTCAAATTGAACGAACTTCTTAAATCCCACTTTTCATCTGATCTGCAAAACAAATCAACTCACCTGTTTGGTCTCTCCAGACGACTGGCACCCCCGCAACGACTTCAACGACAGTCGCATCTAAAATCTTAACAATCGATTGCAGTATTCGACCCAAAAGTTGCATATAGCGATCAGTCGATGGATCGGGAGCTTTCGCCCTGAAGATATCTGGAGCAACGATGACCAGTTCGTCTGTCTTCTGTGCTAGCTTTTTCAATGCGCTCATCACAGTGCTCTCGATGTCTTTATTATCTATCTCGATCCACTTGCCGCCAAGGCTTTCGACGTACTTCCCTTGTGAAAGCATAACGCCGAGACAATCTAAGAGGACGACCGGTCGTTCATCTTGGTTTAATTCATCACCCCAGCTATTGAGTTCATCGGGCGTGTAGAGCTCAATCGTCTCAAACGAGCTACCCGCTCGCATCGCTTGGTGTTTCTTAACGCGTTCAAGGTTTTCCGCCTCACCATTGTGACGCAGCGTCGCTACGTAAAATAGGCGATTCTTTCGCTTTATCGAAGCGAATCGCTCAGCAAGTTCAGACTTGCCGCTTCGCGAACCTCCGATAAAGAGCGTTACCACGACTGATCGTAAACTTCGTACGGCTCAACGCATCCTTCGTCGAATGTCAGTGATTCGAGATAAATGGCGCGAGCATAATCGATGAGCGGTAAAAGCAAAAGAGCGCCTGCACCTTCCCCATGTTTCATGTTCAGCCCGAGACATGGGCTTATACACAGTTCACGCAGGGCAATCTCACCACCCTTTTCCGCCGACAGATACGATGCGAACATGACAGCGCGAGCTTCCTGAACAAGCCGAACGAGTGTCAGTGCCGCTACAAGTGAGATCAATCCATCGAGGATAACAGGAGTTCCCGTCATAGCTGCCCCCGCATAGAAACCGACCATCGCAGCAATATCGAGACCGCCGACTTTCCTGAGCACATCAAAGGCGTTGTATCGATCGACCTCGCGCGCCGCAAGAGCATCCGTCAATACTTGTATTTTCCGTTGGAGACCTTCATCCGATAACCCCGCACCTCGTCCCGTTAAGTCAGAGGCAGAGCGCCCTGTGAGTCCAGCGAGCATCGCCGTGGCAGTCGAAGTATTGCCAATTCCCATTTCACCTGCAACCAAAATCTTGAAACCTTCTGACGACGCCTTGAGCGCCAACTCCATGCCAACACGCAAGGCGATCATCATCTCCTCTTCACTCATGGCGTCTTCTATCGCAAAGTTGTTTGTCCCTTTGGGCATGACTGGTGTGTGGACGACACCGGGATAGTCTGGCTCGAGCTCGGCGACACCGAGATTGACAGGGACAACGACACAGCCAGTCTCCCGCCCCAATATATTGATGGTGGCGCGCCCATCAGCGATGTTGCGCACAACTTGGGCGGTCACTTCTTGACCGGCTTGTGAAACACCCTCTTTGACGATACCGTTATCCGCGGCGAAGACAAAAACGACACGCGGTCTCAATAAAAGCTCATCACCTGGAGACAACCCCGCCAATCTTACAATGATCGTCTCCAACACACCAAAAGAACCGATAGGCTTGCAAAGTGAGTTCCAGCGGAATTTCGCTCGTCGCTCACCTTCGCGATTCGGCGAGGCGATCGATTGCATGGCTTCAAAGAAGTCTTCTCGAGAGAATGTTCTCATGTCATTACCTCTTAATTCATGTTAAACAGTCGTCCTAAAGAATCCCGCGAGAACCGCGATTATTACAACACATCCTAACGCCACACGGTAGTAGGCGAAAACACGGAAATCGCGCTTGCGGATGTAGTTGAGCAAGAAACGGATGATCAAGATCGACACTAGATAGGCGACTCCCATGCCGACGAAGATTGATAGCCATTGAATCGTGTTGTAATCAAGTCCAATTTTTAGAAGCTTCAGTAAACTCGCCCCGAACATCACAGGAACGGCAAGATAGAAAGTAAAGGTCGCTGCGAGTGGACGACTCATACCGATGATGAGCCCACCAAGGATCGTTGCTCCCGACCTTGACGTCCCGGGAAAGACGGCAGCCACAACTTGAAATATCCCAATGATGAGAGCGGCACGCCAGTCGATTTGATCGATACGGACAATCTTAGGAGCCTTTCCCTTCATCCTAAGTCGGTACTCGACAAAATAGAAAGCGATACCGACCACAATCAGCATAATGGCGACAGTCCATGGATTGTAAAAGAGCGCTTCGATCTGTTCATCAAAAAGAAGACCAACAATGGCAGCAGGAACACAAGCAATCAGGATAGTCCACCAGAGGCGCAAGATACGTTTATCGACAACAAAAGGGATCTTCCCTACATGGAACGGAACAAGATCATCGTGACGCATCGCCGGCACAGCCAGTCGTTTCCGTGGAAATGGCCATAATTCCCTCCAAAACGTCACCACAACAGCAAGAATAGCCCCTAACTGGATGACGATTAGGAAAAACGAGAAAAACTTGTCGTTCGATGCAGGTGTTTTTCCAGCTTTAAAAGGCAGCAGTCTTTCCAGTAAGATCAGGTGCCCCGTACTGCTGATCGGGAGCCACTCTGTCACACCCTCTACTATTCCATAAACGATACTTTTGATGACATCGAGCCAACCCATCCGTGCATCACCTCTATGTTCATTCTGATGTCCTAATCTTCTTCACAGCGGACACAATTTTCACCACCCGAAACCGGTACTAGAAACGACAACCTTGATTTTATTAAGTCAGTGCCGTTTACTTCAGTGATTATCTTCCTGTCTAAGTACTAAAATCCCGCCGGGAAGCAATGTAAAACTCTCACGATCAGGATGCTCGACTCCCTCACCGACCATCACACCACGATAGTCGTAAAGCTCAAAGGATGCGTCTTTTTCATCGAACCCTTGGATTGCCACGATCTGGGGAACTGTATCGATATTAACCGCAATGGCTGTAATGCCTTCCCGCGATCGAAACGTATAGAAATAAAGGATTGGAGCTCGATCCTCGTTCGGTAACTTCAACGAGTCTTTCTCACTTGATTCGCGATCCAAAAGCAATTCCTCGGGCTTTTCCAATAACAATTTACCTGTTAAACCACGGCAAACGCTGAGAGCACTTACAGCGGCATGATCTCCTGACAGAAACTGAGCGTCAGCGAGGTCGATATCGACTAAAGCAATCGTCGAATTATCGCCGAGATCGGCAATGAGAGGTAACGCAACGTCAATAAGGTGCACAGTGCCACCTAAGCGCGTTATATCGATGGAACGGAGCAACTCAGGCATATACCTATCACCGATCATGATTCGGCGCGGGATTGAATTCACCCAGCGCGCAATATTTGCATCGACATCAGCCGCCTCCTTGATAGGACCATCGATTAACAAGTCACCGGCATGATAGTCAGCCAACGTATGGATTTTGCCGTCGTCATATTTCATCCCGTCGATAAGGAATATTTTATTCTGCACATCAGGGTAATCCGGTGCAGTCATAATCTGATCCATAATCCAATGCACATAGTTGGCACGTGAAGTATCGTTCGACAGGACATCATCCACATCAGTGATTTCGAGATAAATCACATCGAAAACGTCGCTCCAGCGACCGATCGCTCCATCGCGCGAGCGCAATTTCCCGTATGCCGACAGAGGCGATCCCGCAAGATACGCCATCAGATTGCTAAGTTCCTGTGAAGTCACGCGAAGATCGATCACCAACCACGGTAAAGCATTGAGGCGTTCTGTGTACTGAAGCGCAGTGCCTAAGTTATGCGTCATCGTGGCAGTCGTCCTTCCAGCAGCCCTTCCCTCGGGCAATGCCCACGTTTCCGAAGCAAATTTTGATCGCCCGATCGGTACACAGTCGAGCCTGACAACATCGACAGGGAGATAGGGTATTTCTTCTTCGCTCGTCACTAACGATGAGAGCGCTTGGGGGGCATCATCGTTACGTCCAAACCAAAGATTGTCGATATGAAGCGTCCCGGAACCTGAAAAACCGATGTTAATCCACAATTCATCTTCAGGTTTTAATCCGCTCGGGAATGCAAACGTAAGTCGTCTGTGTTCCCATGAATCTCGTGAAACTGAAACAGATTCTCCTGTATTCGTGTACGGCCCAGAGAACCAAACCTCAATTTGACCTTTGATATCCCCCGATGTGTAAGCATCAAATTCAAGTTGAAAAAAGGGATTTGATTCGTCCCAGACCAGACGAGATAGGTCGATTTTTTGCGTCATTCTCGCATCCAGATACGGTCGATTGACGTTATTCACAGCCTTCAATTCTACTGTTCCACGCGCAACAGAAAAAAGATAATCTCTTACAGCGAGATAAGTCTCGTCACCAGTATCTAGATCGACATCATCTAAGGGATGAAACGATAACGCAGCGGAGCCGCCAGAATCTAGTCCCATCTTTCCTGCGTCAGCATCCTCTCCAATCATGAACGAAGCGCCCCCAGAAATTGCCCATTCACCAACGGCAAGAGAATCTTGTCGATATGGTTCAGCAAGCTTTGTCGTATCGAGTTCACGCGCGATAGGTAAGCTCAGGACGATAAGGTCACCCGGCTCAATGCTATTGCCTACCAGTTGTGGCTCAAAGGAAAACTTTACCGTCAGCTCAGCCCGCGTTACTTCAGCATCATTGTCTACAACAAAGATATCGCCTGAACGCATACTCTCGATCTTCGCTACCTTTTCACCGTAGAAAGGACCTTCCTGTTCCCATATTTGTCCCTGATCTTCCGTGTAAAGTAACGTGCCCGCCCCTGTCCTGACTACGATTCGGTTTGTCGCTAGGACAACGACATCTGTAAGGTCTGGCCATCGACTGTTACGGCCTTTTTCGTAGGACATCCCTGTGAGAGCACTGCCCAGATTGTTTGCATCAACCCTCGTCACAGATCCTTTGTCATGGCGGACAGCCATCTGCCCTCCGGTGCCAACAAAAAAGGCAATGCCACCTGCTGCGTCTCCGTCAAGCCATCCGCCGTCACTCGAAAGCGCCTCTTCGAGCTCCCAATTTACACCATTTGCCGAAGAGATGACCTGTCCCTCCAACCCCAAAGCAAACACAACACCGTCATCTGTTGTCACAAAACGCGTGATCGTATTGTCGGTAATCTCTTTGAGCGGTTCGAGCCCCGTCAAGTGTCCAAAATACACCTCACCTGCTGCCGCAGACGCGAGGAAAAAGCCATTCTCGAAGTCAGGCAATGCGATGTATTCGATCGTTCGGACAGCCGCCGTCGCATGGACGGGCATCAATTGCCATACGATCCCGTCAGAAGATGTATAGAAACGGCCCGTCGAATCACCCGCTAAAAAGCCTCTCGGACCTGCCGCCATCGCGACGAGATCAACATAGAACCCAATGTTGCGGTGTTCCGGCATGCCATCACGCGGCATTCTCAGGATTGACCCTTCAGTACCACAGGCGATGGCGAGCTCATTCATTTCAGCAAAAGCATTCCATTTCACACCCTCTGGCAGCGGTGTTAAAGGCTCGACTACTCTAGTACCAGAAACTTGTCCTGCTTCATACCCCGTGATTATTCCGCTTTCCAATTTTTCCATTTCGTTTTGAGATTCACGAAACAATGTAAACGAAGCTCCTGTGAAGTATCCGTCTGCCTGCGGAACATTATCGAGTGTCTCAGAAACTTTGAAATTGAATTCTCCAGACGACCCACCGCTCGCAAAATAATGCGCATGGATGTACTCTGAACTAAACGATCCATTGCTGACAAGATTCGTCGACGGCAGACCAGTCAGATTACACCCTACTCCATTGACCGGTTGGCGACCGGTAGACGCTTCGCTCAAGTGGACGACTGTCGAGGCTCGCCTCGTCCCCCGTCCCGTTGCCTGCCAGACGATCGTCAGCGCTAGGGAAATAACAACAAGCAGCGAGAACATGGTGACAACAAGTGTGCGCCTCCTTAGACTTGAGGGGATAAATCGCTTGCCTCGCTTCATTTGCATTATCCCCCTTTGAGCAGTCGCTTTGCGTGTAGACGGTATAGCCGGACAAATCCTGCAACCATCAGGGGAATCGAAGCAAATAAGACGTACATAAGCACAGTCTCACCGCGCTGTGATAGTCCGAGCAGCCGCGAAAAAACACCTGACCCGATTAAGTTAAAAACGATATGCATTCCAATTGGTACGTAGATATTACCCGTTAGGTAATAGACAATGGAAAGCGCAAGCCCTACAAACAACACGTACGATGCTTGGATAACATTGCCGTGAAAAATGGCAAAAAGTAGAGATGTCGCAACAATCGCGAATCCTGGTGGAAACGCTCGCCGCAGCTCGTCTTGTATAATCCCGCGAAAAAGCAGCTCTTCACCAATCGGTACAAGAATCACTGTTGTCATGATCTCGAGCACTAGAACCCATCCTCCTGAAGGTTCGAAGTATTTCATCAGTTCTGTATATTCCTGAAACTTGGTTCCGATTGCAGAAGTCGGATCGAGCTGCGACAAAAACACCATCCACAGCTGAGTGAGCCCGATTGCTCCAACAGTAATCACGAGAGCGCTGATGATGTGCGCTGGTGAAAGACGTGCCCGATCAAGTACCTGAATGCCCCTTTTTTTCTGCCAGTGGGCATAGAGAAGATATAAGGGGATGAGTATAAGCATCGCGAAGAGCGAAGAGTATGTCTGCGCATTGATCTCGATCATGAACTGCACGTAAAATGCAGGATCCGTCATCTTTCCCTGTAACATGATGGCTGTTGCAGGATCAACAGTCATAAAATAAATGGCGATACGCGCGAACATCGTTAGGTTCATCACGGCAAAATGGAGAAGCATAAAAAGGAGCGGGACGATAAACGTCCGCGCTCTAACTCGCCATTTCCGTTTATGTGGGCGGACTTCCGGCGAAAGAAGCTCTTGATTTACGTGTTCGTCATGCCGATCGTTCATTTCTGTCCTATGCATATTTTCCCCTCAAGCAAGCCTGGTGCAGGAACGGCTTATGAACGAATAATTGAATCGGTGTAACGCTCAAAGAAGAAGTCAAAAGCTCTGTCAAGCTCTTTCTTGCTTTTGATCGAAGAAAATGCCTGTTCGCCGCTGTCATCGCGCCATGAGCGCATGATGACGATCTCGGGGTCTGCCCTCGTACCGTCATCAGGCTCATAATTGTACATAACTGTATAAGTCGTGCCGTCAAGAGTAAAAACGTCGATCATTGAGACGTAGTACTCGCGACCATTGCGTTCGTCTACAAGAATCGCAAGAACTTGGTCATCCGTGCGATGACGAGACGCGCTCTCAGACGCATGACCTTTACGAAAGCGTTCAGACTTATTCGAATTCCGCCTCATCACGCTCGTCCATATATTTTTCGTACGCGGCAAAAACGCGTTCGTCTTCATCCTCGTCGAGACCAGTCAGCACTTCTTCACCGTCTTCCGATTCGACAAGTTTCATGAAAAATAGGCTAACTTCCTCTTCTTCAAGATCATCTGGATCAATTAAAACGCAATAGTCTTCACCCTCAAATTCAAAGTTTTCAACCAATATAAAGGGGTACTCTTCACCCGTTTCAGTATCGGTCAACACGACAAAATCGTCTTCGTCAAAAAATTCACCGTCCCCTTCATAGCACGAAGGCTCACAACATCCGAAATCTCCGTCATCTGCCGACGAATGTAAGAATTGTATTATTTTCACTCCCATATCCTCCCTTAAGGATTGTGTATTACGAAGTTCAGCATCTGATCTCGTACGCTAATCGTCGCACGACTAGGACACATGAACGAACGCATTATAGCATGTTCTCGGCGAGTTATCTTCTGTTCGCAGCGTGATACGACAGTCATCGACCGTAAAATCCGCCCCTCTGCGTATCAAGCCATCCCTGCAAAAGAATCTCAGCTGCCAGCTGATCGATGAGTTCCTTGTTGCGCCATTTTCCGCGCTTTCCTGCACCTGTCTCAACCATCACACGACTTGCGAGTTGCGACGTGTAGCGCTCATCGAACAATTCAACCGTCAACTCTGTCTTTTCCCGCAATGCATCTGCAAACAAGACTGCCTCACGAGCGATCGATGACTCTTTGCCATCTGTCCTGAGAGGCAGTCCGACGACGATGGTATCGACATCGTATTCACGGCACAGTAACGCGATACGATCAACAGGTCCCGGTTCATCGCCGTGTCTGCGAATCACTGTTTCTAGGCGGCGTGCAACGAGACGAAGCGGGTCGCTTATTGCGATACCCACTCTCCTTGTCCCGTAATCAATTCCGAGCACCCGCTTGTTCACAAAACTAGAGACGATCGATGTAGTCTCTCAGTATAACTTCGAGCAGTTCATCGCGCTCCATGCGGCGAATCACCCCACGCGCGCCTAGATGGCTCGTGATATACGTCGGGTCACCCGAAATAAAATAACCAACTAACTGATTGATCGGGTTGTAACCCTTCTCTTCCATAGCCCTCATGACTTCTGCCATAATCTGATGAGCCGCAAGACGCTTCTCACTGCCAATTTCAAAACGATTCGTATCTTGTTCGACCATAGGTACCTCCAATGTCAGTTTACCATTCTAAGGCAACCTGTTGTAGCATATAACTCACAATCTAGGCACAATATAAGACGAAGCTCCGTCAAAAAACGGTCTCGCAATGGCCGTTTGCTCTTCCGCACCCACGATCTGCATCGGAACGATAGAACCTTTCCCCAGTCCTTTGCCTCCATACACATCGGAAAGACCGTGCCCCTTGACGAAAATGTATTCGGGCGTATAGCCTTCTGCTCGACCATGCGAGTCGAACTTTTCGATCAGAACATCTCGTGTCTGCCCAATACGATCGCGAATAGCGGCTTCGGCAAGCTGTGCCGCTTTCGCGCGCAGAATCACCGATCGTTCTGCAGCGATCGAGTCGGGAACTTGACGTGACAACTTTTCTGCACGTGTTCCGGGACGAGAAGAAAAACGAAATACATGGATGCGTAAAAACCTAATCTCATCGCAAAATGAGAGCGTCTCTTCGAAATCATCACGCGTCTCGCCCGGAAATCCGACAATCAGATCGGTTGTAATCCCTGCATCCGGAAAAGCCGCTCGAAGCTTTGAGACAGCATTGCGGTAGGAGTGGCGTGTATCGCGCCGCCCCATCGCTCGCAGAACACGGTCAGAGCCACTTTGCAAAGAAAGGTGGAAAGACGGGCAAAGGCTCTCGACATTGACAATTTTTTCGATGAATTCCTCCGTAATCAACTCCGACTCGAGCGATCCGAGACGTAACCTTCGGACACCCGCGACACGACCAAGCGCAACGATGACGTCGGCCAAATCGCTCGCAGCATCCGGGACTATACGCGGAACAGATAATTCTGACGAAGAAGATCCACATTTGTTGGCGGCGCCAGTGTGCCGACGAAAATCAAATCCGTAGAGATTGAGATTTGTTCCCGTAAGTACGAATTCCGAAAATCCGTGCGCAACGAGTTCTTGCGCTTCTTCGATAATATTGGAGAGCTTCCGGCTCCTAGACGGACCGCGAGCGAGAGAAATGGCGCAATAAGCACAGCGATTATCACAACCATCCTGGACTTTCAAGAACGCACGCGTCTCACGAGGAATGGCGGGAGCCGGCAGCTCCTCATAAGGAATGCCTTTGTCCGGCACTCTCAGTATCTCCACGCTTCCGGTGACATTCTCGCCGACTTCAACACACTGACGATTTAAAGGAACACCGATCGGCATGTCCGCAGCCCGATAAGACGATTTGAGTACACCTCTCTCCATCAATGCTTCAATGATGAGTGCTGGTATTTGCGCGCGCCCGACTGTCCCCACAGAGATGTCTGCAAAGTCAGATAGATCAGCACGTTGTGCATAACATCCGCAGGCAACGATTAACGCATGCCTATTGTGCTTTTTGTATCGTCTGAATAGTTGGCGCGCTTTTCGCTCCGCTTCAGCTGTAACGGTACATGTGTTGAGCACGTAAATATCCGCCACTTCGTGATCGTCAACGACGGAAAAACCATTCCTTCGAAACCATTCGGCCAGCGCATCTGATTCATATTGATTTGTCTTGCATCCTAGCGATGCGAAAGCGATACGAACCACTCTTCTCCTCCCATGAGTTCGCTAATCGTCATCGGATGAGCGTGAGACATGCTCATCCCTTCGTTCCGTTGGCTGGTATACAAACAAGCCGTCAACTCATCGCAAGATTATATACTACAACTATTGAATACAACAAAAAAAGAGCCTCTTGGCTCTCCTTTCGATTGTGGCTACGCCATTGTCTCTTCTATCCGCGACCGGTCAACAAATAAAGTACCATCGTGAACACGGCAAACGAAACAGCAAAAATGCTTGTCAGCATTCTTAATTTAGATTCCTTACTGCGCCCTTTCGACTTGCCGTAAAACGTATCCGACCCGGAATCACCCGCCAAAACACCAAGCCCCTTTGATTTACTTTCCTGCAACATAACGGTCACAATGAGACCGATACATGCGATGATATCTAACACGGCAAAAATAATCTGCGCGACTTTCATGTGGCATCCTCCCTTTCACAACGTGCGCACGCCATGATAGCACACGAACACGCTTCTTCGCAAGCGTTCAAATCGCCGAGACAATATGAATGCCAAAGTAGCTGAATGCCAAAGTAACCTGGACAGTGAGAAGCGCGGGGCAGCCGGCCGAGGTTGGCTTTCATTTACAGAACCCCTTCTCCTTATTTTGCAAACGGCGTATGAAGAATGGAAAAATCGCGATGAGAATTAAGCCGGCGATGTTCGTCGTGATGGTGAAGGCCCACCAGATTCCCTTGACGCCGAGCGAGGTGGCGGAGAGCATCGCTCCAATCGGAAGTCGTAGTAACATGAAGCTCGTCATGATGATCGAGGGAATAAATGACTGCCCGAGAGCAGAAAAAGCAGAACTCGTCAGCAAGGTCATCCCTTGGAGCAGTTGGGAAGCTGAGAGAATTTGCAGGTACTCGCGCCCATGCGTGACCGCTACGGGATCGGAGAAAAAAATCGCCATAAACGACCCGCCTAGAAAATAGATGATAAGCGACGCCACAGTGCAAATCGAAGCGATAAGCCAAAAGCCGACGCGATATCCTTTTCCTACACGATCGAATGAGCGGGCACCGTAGTTTTGCGCCATGAAAGCGTTAACTGCGACACTAAAACCGTCCGCTGTCATCCACGAAATACTCTCGATTTGAGCTCCGAGCCGTTGAGCTGCTACAGCGAGGTCGCCAAACCTGACAATCTGCCGAGAGATAAGGATCGTCGCAACGGCATGCATTGACCCTTGAATGGAGATTGGCGCTCCTAGTTTCAACATAGGCTTCAGCCGTTGAAGCTGCATACGCTCGCGAAAAAGGCGCAGATTTGAAAACACTTCATTCCGTCTGATAGCGACCAACATGAGCACGTAGGCGACTGTCTCAGCAATAACAGTCGCGATAGCAGCTCCGGCGACATCCCACTTAAAAACGAGAATGAAGAGAGGGTCGAGCATCATATTGATCACGAGTCCAGTGACGTAAATGACAAAAGGTGTGAAGCTGTTTCCCGAAGCCGTGAAAACGGCATTATAGAGCCGCACACCGACTTTTGGTATGAGACCAAGACTTACGATCCGTATATACATCTCGGTTCGAATAATTGTTTCGGCGTCGTTGAATTGGTAGACAGACGTGATTGTGTCCGACATGAAGACAAACAGAAGTGTCGCAACAAAAGCCATCGTATACCCGAGACGAAGTGCTGCTCGCGTCCACATCCTCGCTTCGTCTACCTTACCGGCGCCAAGTGATTGTCCGACAAGCACCTGTCCGCCCACACGCGGGATGGAAAACAAATTGTCGATGAGCCAGAGCAATGTTCCGCCCGATCCGACGGCGGCAACGGCACGGTCGCCTAACCCGGCAACCCAGAACATATCGGTCAGCGTATAGGCGAGCCCCACAAAAGAACTCGCCATGATTGGCATCGCCAGCCTTACGATCGTTGGCAAAATACGCCCTTCGAGCAAATTGATTTCTTTTTTTGCGCGCATGAAATCTCCGTTCTTTGACTGATCAAGAGAGATTCTAACACAGTCCCTCTTCTCGTTGACCATTGAAGAATCTGACGCTTAGCGTTAAACTAAGTAAAGCACAAAAGCATGGAATAGATAGGAGAGTAATCTAATTATTATGCTTTCTGCATGCATTTCCTATCTCTAAAAGAAGCAAAGGTTGACGTATGAAGATGAAATGGCTTGGCTTGTCGCGGGCGATTCATCCCGCTGACAGGAAGGGAACTGCCGGTCTCGCTATCAAACCGCTCTCTGGCTTTTCCCGTGTAACAATCCCTCTTGACATGCAAGTTGGTCCCGGCTGTGAAGCAATCGTAGCAAAAGGTGACCACGTCGACATTGGAGATCCTCTCGGGAAACCGCTCGGATCGTGGAGTGTTCCCGTTCATGCGAGCGTCTCCGGCGTTGTCGAATCGGTGAGGGAGCAGATTTTGAGTGACGGAAGTCACGCACAGTACGTGACGATTATTTCAGACGGTAAAGACACGGTCTCCGACCACATCCAAAAGCCTGTTGTCACAGATCATGCTAGCTTCATCGAGGCTATCCGCTCCTCAGGTCTCGTCGGACTCGGCGGAGCTGCTTTCCCGACACACATCAAACTCAACCCGCCACCCGGCAAAAAAGTTGATACTCTCATTGTCAACGCGGCGGAGTGCGAACCCTACATTACGACAGACAATCGGATCTGTATCGAGAACGCTGACGACTGCATTGCCGGTGCACTTGCGACAGCGCAATGGTGCAATATCGACAACGTCGTCATCGGAATTGAAGACAACAAAAAGGACGCCGCTGCAGCACTAAAAGAAGCAGCCAAGCGTGCCAAGCGTGAAGGTCAAGGCAACGTCGAGGTGAAAGTCCTGCCGACTTCATATCCGACAGGAGCAGAGAAAGTCCTGATTAACTTAATCAACGGTCGCATTGTCCCTGAAGGTGGTTTGCCTGCCGATGTCGGTGTCATTGTCCAGAACGTCACGACACTCTGGTTCATTGCGCAATACCTGAAGACGGGCATGCCGCTCGTCAAGAAATGGATCACGCTCGATGGAGGTGCCGTCAAGACACCCGGCAACTTCGAAGTCCCAATAGGGAGCACCATTGAAGAAGTCATCGAGAAGGCGGGAGGACTGAAGGCTGAAGCGAGAAAAATTATCATGGGCGGGCCGATGATGGGTGTCGCCGTCGATGACATCACGCGCCCAATTCTGAAGCATAATAATGCAATTCTCGTTTTCACAGAAGAAGAAGCGATTCTCCCTGAGGAATCAGCTTGCATTCAGTGCGGTCGCTGTTTCCGTGCGTGTCCGATGAAGCTGATGCCTGCCGCGCTCGATAAGGCAGCACGCGCCAACAACACAGCTGAGCTCGAGGAACGCCACGTACTCAACTGTATCGAGTGCGGCAGTTGCACGTACGTCTGCCCTGCCAAGCGATACCTTGTACAGAATATCCGGATCGGCAAGGCACTTGTTCGCGCCGCGCGAGCGGCCGCTCGCGAGAAAGGAGGCAAAGACTGATGCTTCGTGTATCTGCTTCACCGCATATCCGCGACAAGGTAACGACGCGCTCGGTGATGTTATACGTCATCATTGCGCTCGTCCCCGTTATCATCGCATCGACTTTCATCTTTGGCTGGAGAGCCTTGATGCTATTCGGCATCAGCGCTGCCTCTGCATCATTTTTTGAGGCGATTGCTAGGCGCGTCATGAAGAGAAAGCAAACAGTTGGCGACCTCTCTGCCGTTGTCACCGGCTTGCTCCTAGCGGCGAGCCTACCCGTTGACTGCCCGATCTGGGTCTTGCTCATCGGCAATTTCGTCGCCATCGTCGTCGTTAAACAGATGTTCGGAGGGCTTGGCGATAACTTTGCAAACCCCGCCGTCACGGCACGTATTGTCCTTTCCGTCTCTTTCACGGCACAAATTTCTACGTTCAGTGTTCTCGGTAAATGTGTAGGTGAGACAGCAACCGATCTCGTATCAAGCGCAACGCCGTTGGCTATCGTCAAACAAGGCCAGGAATCTTTGCCCTCAACGCTTGACTTATTCCTCGGACGCCATGCTGGATGTATCGGCGAGACTTCAGTCATCGCACTCCTCATCGGTGGCATCTTCCTCCTCGTGACAGGAATCATCGATATTTGGGCACCGCTTTCTTTTATTAGCACGACTGCACTCTTTATGTTGGCAACAGGACAAGACGTTCTCGTTCACTTGCTCTCGGGCGCACTCATCTTGGCAGCGTTTTTCATGGTGACAGATTATGTGACGACGCCTACCACAATTCTCGGGAAAATCATTTTTGGTGTCGGTGCGGGATTATTAACTGGACTCCTACGTGTGTACAGTTCCATGCCAGAGGGTGTCTCGTTCGCCATATTATTGATGAATATTCTCACCCCTCACATCGAGCGTTGGACAACACCCTTAACGGTTGGAGGTGTCAAACATGCCAAATCATGAGAAAAAGAATAACTCGCATGTCCCCCTCATCGAAAGGGGCGTGATGCCCGTCATCCTTCTGACGTTGATCTGTGCTGCTTGTGTCGCTATCCTCGCCGTCACGGCAACGATGACCGCGGAAGCACGTGAAAAACAAGAAAAACTGATTGCCGATGAAAATAAGCGGATGCTCTTCCCCGATGCCGATGAGTTTCCGGAAGAATCTGTCAAAGAAGCCGGAAAGCTTTTTCCCACTGGCAACCCTGTTGACTTGACGGTCGATCACCCTGACGTCAAGGAACTTTTCGTCGTCAAGCAAGGGAGCACAGTCGTCGGAGCGATCGTTCGCGCAGAGAGTAAAGGCTACGGCGGCAAGTTGCCGGTCATGGTCGGTTTCGATCTTGAAGGTGTGATCGTCGGTATCGTCCCAGACGCATCGAACGAAACAGCAGGGTTGGGACAGAATGTCGCTTTGGCACCGTTCACCGATCAGTTCAAGGGACGTGACCTATCCGATCCTCTCGACGATCTTGACATGGTGAGCAGCGCCACCATCTCATCCAAATCCGTGATTAACTCCGTTAAATCGGCAGCAGCAGCCTTCAATGCTTTCATGCCGACGGAAGGAGGGAATACGCCATGAAAAATAAAAACTCTTTATTATATGAATTCCTAAAAGGTATCCTCAAAGAGAATCCGCTCCTCATCTTAGTGCTTGGAACGTGTCCGGCACTCGCTGTCACAACATCGGCTTGGAATGGAGTGGGCATGGGAATCGCTGCAACGGCCGTACTGATCATGTCAAACGTCATCATCTCACTCTTGCGGAAGATCATCCCCGACAAAGTCAGAATCCCTGCCTACATCACGATCATTGCCAGCCTCGTGACCGTCCTGCAATTCCTGATGCAAGCTTACGTGCCGGCGTTAAATGCCTCGCTTGGGATCTTCATCCCGTTGATCACCGTCAACTGCATCATCCTTGGACGTGCGGAGGCGTTTGCGAACAGCCACGGTATTATCCGCTCCGCCGTTGATGGACTCGGAATGGGTGTCGGATTTACACTCGCACTCTTCTTTATCGGTTCGATCCGGGAAATCCTCGGCTTCGGGACATTCTTTGGAGTGAAGATGCCTTGGATTACAGAAGGCGGACTGCAGCCGATGATGATTTTCGGATTGCCTGCAGGCGGGTTCGCCGTCTTCGGCATCACGGTCGCCATCACGCAGAAACTGAACAAGCGTTTTTACGCACGAAGGCCACAGGCAGCGATCGACTGCACAAAATGCCCCGGTTGCATCAACGCTCAAACTGCTTCTGCCGGTCAGGAGTCAGGCTCTCTCAACGGATCAGGTACGGCAAAAGCCGCCGTCCCCGAAACACAGACCGAGCCAGGTGTCCTCGCTAATCTTAAGGATGCGAAACAGTCAGAAAGGGAGGAAACGAAATGAAAGAAATGCTCGTCATTTTATTCAGTGTCGTCCTGATCGACAACCTCGTTCTCTCAAGGTTCTTAGGCGTCTGTTCGTTTCTAGGACTGACAAAAGATTTGAAAAATGCGATGGGTATGAGCGTTGCCGTCATCTTCGTCATGATGGTCGCGACAGGCATCACGTACCCCATCTACTGGTCCATCTTAGCACCGATCAACCTTGGCTATCTGCAAACCGTTATCTTCATCCTCGTCATCGCGGCCGTCGTGCAGGTGCTTGAGGCGATTATCCGCAAGGCGTTCCCACCACTCTACAAGGCGATGGGTATCTATCTCCCGCTCATTACGACGAACTGCGCTATCCTCGGCGTCATGCTGATTAACATCCAGGAGGAGTATAGCTTCATCAGCGCCATGATGTCATCGTTCGGTGCCGGTGTCGGCTACATGCTGGCGATGTTCCTGTTTACGGGCGTACGTTCTAAAATGGAAAAAGCCGATATCCCCGAGTTCCTACAGGGCTTACCCATCACCTTGATGGCTGCCTCCATCGTCTCTGTCTCCTTCATGGGATTCAAAGGCGTGATTGAGAACTTGTTCGGTTAAGCGTGAGGAATGGAGGAATTATTATGATCATCGTTCTACTAAATCCCATCCTCAATGCTACGCTCATCGGCGGAGGCATTGCACTCCTGATGGGTGCCGCTATTCTCGTCGTCTTTCGTTTCTTCAGCGTAGAAAAGGACGAGCTTCAACAAGAACTCGAGGGCATTCTCCCCGGCGCAAACTGTGGCGGCTGCGGCTATAGCGGTTGTTCCGCCTATGCGTCAGTCCTTGCCGACGGATCCGAGAAAAACACGACACTCTGTACGGCAGGTGGCCAGGAGACTGCGACGGCAGTCGCCGCCGCTCTCGGCGTCAAAGCGGGAGCGGTCGTCCCCTTAGTCGCACATGTCTTCTGTCAAGGAACATGCGAACACACGCATGAGCGGTACGAATACACAGGGACGGCGCACTGCGCATCGGCAAGCGGCCTTTTCTCAGGTCCGAACTCCTGCACGTATGGCTGTCTCGGTTTTGGCGATTGCGTCAATGTCTGTGAATTCAACGCGATCTATGTCGAGGACGGAGTCGCCAAGGTGAACCACAATTTATGCACCGCGTGCGGAAAATGTGTGAAAGCCTGCCCGAAGCAGCTGATCCATCTGATACCAAAGCATGAGTTAGCGACAAACGTCACGTGTTCCAACCATTGGCCGGCAAGAGTCGTGCGGAGCGCCTGTAAAGTAGGTTGCATCGCCTGCAGCCGCTGCGTACGTACCTGCCCCGTCAACGCCATCAAGATCGAAGACAACCTCGCTGTCATCGATCAGTATGCGTGCATACACTGCGGAAAGTGTGTCGATGTCTGCCCAACAAAAGCCATTCATCGCGGACTTCTTGACGGACCGTGCGCCGTAGACGAGGAGAAAAAAGCCGCCGGGTAATCGATATTTCCAGTGAATCGTATGCTGTAGGCGGAGAGAAAAAGACGCTGGATAATCAAAGTCTCTTAGCAAAGGGCAAAATTTGCAACAACAAATTGAGGCTGCCCCCAAAACCGCTTATTAGAAAGCGAGGACGAGACAGCCTCTTTTTATTGCGATTTATGCCTACCGATTAGTTGATCGGCAGATACTGTTTGAGATCGAAGCGCTTGTAGGTTACGTCGAAAACTTCGGCACTCTTTTCCAGTGCCTCGACAGACAAGTCCTGATGGTTACCGACGAGTATCAAAGATTGATCCTCAGCAAAAGTGAGCAGGGCTCTCTCAATCGTATCGTCATCGCCATCGTCTGTGACAACACCATAGCAAACATCGACAGCAGCTTCCTCGTTGTTAGAAGTCGCATCCCCTTTTGGGGATGCGTCCGCTCTGTCATTCAACTTGCTTGCCAAACCATAAATTGACTCAGTCATATGCGTAGCTTCCATTAGGGAGATGTTCCTTACAGCGACGATTTTTGCCATAAACGTAGAACGAATCTGCTCGACCATCGCATCAATTCCACCAAAAGTCGTCTCGTAGACGGTAAGAGGAACAATGGACATTTTCAACGCTTCCTCAGCATTGTGCTTTATAACGACCATACGCTCTTGACCCGTACTTTTATCTTTATAGAAAGCGAAAGCATTACCCTGTTCGATGTTGACAGTCACCTCTTGCCCCACCCTGCTTTGATCGGCTTTCTGGATCGAGTCCGCGTCGGGCAATGACCCCGGTGGACAGCCATCATTCTTATTGCACGCGATGAAGAGCGAGAGTGAAAGGATGATTAACGCAACGAACGTGACACACATTTTCAAACCTGTAGATCTCATGACATCCTCCCCTGTCGTCAAATTGTGCCGGTAAAATCATGCCGAACACATCTTCTACGAATAAGATTACAATACAGCAGATGATCCTGATCATGCAATTTCCCGCAACTAACACTATCAACTAGAAGGGTTAATCAAGCAAATCTTATAAGACTATTGCGAACTTATTGCATCGTTGGAATATAAAAAAGAACCGCCTCATTGTGAGACAGCCCTTTCTATTATGCTTGGAACGAATCAGCGGTTGATTCGCTCGCCTTACTGGTACATTTGTGTTCTGTACGTCGGTCCGGAAAAACTTACGCGCGCTGAACACGACCGCTTCTCAGGCAGCGTGTGCAGACGTTCATTCGCCGCGGGACTCCATCAACGACGACATGGACTCTCTTAATATTCGCTCGCTGGCGGTGCTTCGCACGACGGGAAATCTGCGAACGCGTAATCTGAATTTTTCTACCGAAGAACATATCTTTCTGACAAATTTCGCATCTAGCCATATTGTATCTCCTCACCTTTGGTGACATTCAATCGTATACTTCGCGTAAAAGCGCAAAGTAGATCATAACACAGAGATTCAGCTCGCGCAAACATGTTTAAAGCCATAAAGAACGAGTGCATGGGCTAGCCATTAAGCTAACATTCTGTGAATTACCAATTTTGAAGGTGCCGCCTAACAAGAGATGGCCCCTTCAATGTCGTGCCAATTTCAATTGTTGAGAACACTACATCGGAAATCGTGCGCACTAGTTGAAATATTTAAAAAGATTAAGTTAGCCAAAAATAAACTCTTGACCGGGCGCTGTGTACAAAAATTCGATATTAACTGCATAATTGCACAACGGTACTGAGCATTCGGAAGGACCGGCTAACGCCGAGTGCAGAAATTCGATATTAATTGCAAAATTGCACTCTGGTGCAGTGCATGCGGAAAAACCGGCCACCGGCGAGTACAAAAAATCGATATTAATTGAAAAACGGCACTCTGGTGCAGTGCGTTCGGCAGGACCGGCTAGCGCCGAGTACAGAAATTCGATATTAACTGAAAAATTGCACAACGATACTGAGCATTCGGCAGGACCGGCTAGCGCCGAGTGCAGAAATTCGATATTAACTGAAAAATTGCACACCGGTACTGAGCATTCGGAAGAACCGACCAGCGCTGAGTACAGAAATTCGATATTAACTGAAAAATTGCACATTAATGTCGGGTGTGCGGACAAATAGCGTGGCGCAAACGGGAAACTCTATCAATGAGCGGTTTTGAGACAGCTCTCGCTTTTTTCTTATAACATCCGTCTCATTTACATGTGCCATCTATTTGTAGTGATTCGGTCCTTCGTCTTTGAGGTATATGAAGTATCCGTAGTCATCAGATGCGGGGAAGTTCATCAGTTGACCGTATGTCGCTTGAAAGAGAAAGCCTGGTTCATACACATCGTCTTCTAGACCTTTATCTTTGTATAAAGAGACATTGTAATCGTGGCGTTTCAGTCGTTGAAGCTCTGCAGCACGGATAGCGGCTTTGTCACTGGACGGTTCATCGGGGTTCTCGCCATCAATATAAAGTTTTGCGACAACGGTGTAAATGGCAGAATCGCCGTACTCTCGCATGGCAAAACCAAGAGGAATGGAAAACATAACCTGACCTTTTGACGGGGCTTTGTATTTACCCTGAAAAATATCCGACACTTTATACGAGGACACTAAGATTCTTTTTTCGTCTGTCGGCGCACTTGGCAAAGGTTTAGCCACGCCCCTTCGCTCCGCATCGGTGAGTGACTCGGAGCGGTTTCCTTTTTGCAATACCGCTTTCAACACGGCGAGCGCTTGTGCCTCATCTGTATCTCGCATACGGATATAACCACTGTAATCACCAATCTTAAAAATGGCATAACGATGCTCGTCCGATGTGGCCAACATGACCTCGTGGCCGTCAATGGTGGATTCTTGCCAAGAACCGGAAGATTCGTACATTAAATATACGGACTCATTAGTTAGGGGTAACTCGTCCAGATACATCGACCAACGTGACCCGTCTTTATGGGTTAGTTCCACGTAACCGCACATCAGGTCATCGGTGTGTTGGACTCCGTTCTGTTTGTCCTTGACGATCTTATAAACAAGAAAATAGGTGGTTTCTTTCGCATCTGGTAGATGAACATGGTACTTTTCCTGCCATGTTTCTTTTGAGACTTCACGAAAATCTCCTGCGAGACGAAGCTCGCCCTTGTCCTTTACCTTCTTCCAGATCATACGATCATGCATTTTCTCGGGAGGCTGACCGTACACACGGGCCGTTGCCAAGATCTCTCTCAACGCGGGAATCGCTTTGGCATCACTGACAGCGTAGACGCTATGGTTACGAGATGCGAGACTGTACACAGGTTTTGTATCGTTGGCATCGGACAGTAAAAGAAGATATTCCTCGCCGACCTCGACGGTATCGTTGAAGAGCGGGACCCAAATATACTGTGGCACATCCGATGCATCGCGCACCAACTGTTGGACACGGCATGAGTAGAGCGTCGTAGGCGCGAACGTACTCGTGGCAATGACAGACTCAATTTTTACGACAAAAATATTCTCAGATGCTTCAAACACTTCATCGAGGTTATCCGATTCCGTGAAAGGCACACCGTACATTGCGACGGACGTGGAGCCATTTTTGATCAAGGCTTCAACGTTTACATGGTACGCATCCCATTTGGCATCGTCCGATGCAAGGAGCAACTGTCCGAGCGGAACGAATTTATCGTGCTCGTAATAGACGGAGATATGTTTCTCGAGAAAAAGAAAATACGTCTCACCTACCTTGTATGGCATGTCCCCGGAACCGTCAGGAGATTGTGACCAGACCTCGCAATCGACACTCGACGCCACGTAGATAACAGATTGATTCTTGTCGCTCAACTCGCCCTTGTAAACTTTTGTCGGCAAAAACATGAATTCGACCCCATAGTCGGTCGCATAGGGTCCGAGGTACGTCGCATCCAGAATGTGCGTCGCATGCACGATCACTTCTTTCTCTGATCGCAATATCCTGTCGCTGTCGGTTCCGTGAAAATCTTCGGGAAGGGAATGTTGAACCTTATCCGCTGTATTATTCCCGATCATGCGACTGTCCGAAGGGCTCCCGTTTTCTGCTTTCGAACCGGCATTCAGAATACCAATAACAGCGAGTACCAAGATGACTAGGACGGCAACACCGGATGCGGCCCGCATGTAATTTTTTCGTCGCGCCTGTTGCAATTCGACGTACTCGTCGCGCCGCTGAAGCACCGACTGCGCCATTTCCTCATAAGTCTTCATGATCCCATTCCCTTTCCAGTATTTCCTTCAACGCCTTGCGCGCCCTGTATGCAAGAGTCTCGACGCTCCGATGCGTTTTCTTCATAACCTTTGCCGCGTCCTTGTAGCTGAGGTCTTCGAAGTAGATGAGCCATAGGACTTCCCGGTAATCTTGCTTGAGCTGAGACAGCGCTCGGTGCATGGCAATCTTTTGTTCTTCTTTTAGGTAGTCGCGTTCGAGCTGTTCCAAGAAGTCATCAGCCATCTTCTCCGCCGTCTCCATCGGGATCAAAGCCTCCTTTGACGCGCGCCGGAGATGGTCGATCGCCACATAACGCCCGATGGCGTAGAGCCACGTTCTAAAAGAGGACGCTCCTCGGAATGACGGTTTTTTCGTCACGAGCCTCACGAATGTATCCTCAGCCAAATCCTCCGCAACGGTCATGTTGCGGACGTATGTGTTGAGAAACAGTATGAGACCGTCCTTGTACTCTCGAACAATCTCCACTAAGCCGTCGTCGTCGCCTGCAAGAAAACGGCGATAGTTCCGAGCACCGTTATCCAAAAGATTCCCCTGTTCGTTATGTGCGTTCTTACCCATTAGTCGTCTGAAAAATGAAAACCACGCGCACGTCGGCAGATGTGGCAGATAAGATATTATCTTTAATGATTTCTAGCACACGTGCTTCAATGCGATCAAACATGTCCTCCCGTTTAACTGCACCTATATAAACTTAATCTAGATAAAATCAACAGGAATGTGTCATACCCCCATAATATAGAATCCGTCTTACGGGCAAACCTAACACCTCTAGTACGCCCGTCATACCCCCATAATATATAGAATCCGTTGTACTCTTCTGAAGATTTCAGCCAATTCAATAATACTTGATCGTCTAGCGAATTCCTTTCCTGTAATTGTTGACGAAGTAGTATCCAAGCAGAAGATATTTCCTTCGATGGTGAATGTCTGTAAGAGAGAAGATCTCAGGGTTAAAATGATCCGGATGAACATGGTTCACACATACAAACAGCGTCTTTTCGGCCGGTTTCTGTCCTAAAAACGAAAGATCGCCATCATAATCGTCAAACAGCAGCATCACACTGTCCGTTCACTGACACATATGCCATCACTTCTTCAGCTTCTGCAACGAAAATCCGGTTCTCAGCCGAACATGATAATGTGCGAAAGATTCTTGACAGTACCGAAGAAAAGTTCTAAATTTTTCGCTGGGGCATGGAGGGCCGATAATAGGACACACAATACTGACACTTTCTCAGGCCTGGCTCGTTGAGTCTGTTGCAACCGTTTTGTCGATACCTTAAATACCCACTATAGTGAAGTAGTTGGAGGAAACTACAATGAAAAAGATCGCAGCACTTATACTTGCACTTTTGATGGTTTTGTCCCTCGCCGCTTGCGGCGAGAAGACCGCACCGACAGAAAGTGACACTCCCGTCAGTAATCCCACCGCACCGACAGAAACTGACACTCCAATCAGCAAGCCCACCGAACTAGCGGGTAGTGACACGACTAACAGTCAGACTAAGTCGACTGTATGCACACCGGAAGCTTATGACGCAGCCATCGATGCGTTGACTGTAACAACTGGCGCTCCCAAGCGCACTTATAATGATGTCGTCGCGTTGTTTAGCGGAGTGGAAGGCACAGTCAATAAGGACACGGAATTTGAAGGTTACAGTTACTATAACTGGACCGACGGAACCAGAACAGCTTTGGTTACATTCAAAATCAAAGATGGAGAGGAAACTTATTTTGCTATTACCGGTGACATTCAGTAACTGATTATCCATGTCATTTGCTGATTAGCTTTGTCATTATGAAGGAACGCCCGGACGTAAAGACGAAGAGTTGATAACGTTGGATTTGGATCTTATGTCAATGCTAAAGCAACGTGTGCATAAGCGCAAAAAAGGGCTGTCTCAAAACCGCTAAACAGTAGCGGGAACGAGCCAGCTCCCTTAAAATTTCAGAGAATGCCGTGTTATCAGGCATGACATGGGATGTTTTGAAAAGATTATTTTTCTACAAATGCCCGTAAATGTCTGTTTTTTGTAAAAGATGGCACGCGAAAACCTTGAGATTGCATTCTCGGTGTCATATTTCCTCTATCCGGCTTCTTGTAAGGGAAATAGATGTTGCCCTATTCTGCCGCTTTGTATGCGGTTGTGAAGTTTATTAATGTTGAAACCTAACGCCAATAACAGCATCTCCGTTCTGACATTTATTTCACCCCGCGTTAGAAATCTTGTGAATTGCATGTTTTCTTTTAGAACACCGAAAACACTCTCAGCCTGAATGGAGCGATTCACACGCAGAACTGTTCCGTATTGGCTTGTCACATTCGCAAGACTTCGCTTGCGATACTTGTCAAAGTTTTCATTCATCTGAATCTGCTTGCTGTATTTGCCCTTGTCGCATATACCGAGATGCGTACAGCCCGTACACATTTCACAGGTATAAATCTTACTTTGAGAAGAAAAACCACCTTTTCTCTTGTGCGTCCTGTATCCCGTAAAGAGAAGAGAGCGACCCGCTTTGCATGTATAAAAGTCGCCCTCATTGTCGTATGACATCGCTAAACGAAAGGATTGCTCGTGTTGAAACTTTCTTGTCTTGGAATACTCGTAGTTTGACGGCTTAACATACGCGGTGATGTGTTCTTTTTCAAGATAGCGGTCATTCTCTTCGCCTTCGTAACCCCGCGTCGGCGACTGCTTCGAGAAAAGTCCGAGCATAGTTTCGCTTAATCCGCTCAAGGAGCGGTTATGTCAATCCCGACATCACTATGTCCACATCATAATTGTTTGTATGATCTGCGGGAACAACCATGCGACGAATTTATAGACTTTTTTGCCGAAAAATGGGTATCCCAATACATTCATTTGTCAAATATACTAAAAATTAAACAATGTAATCTGTACATCCCCATGATCGGTATCATTCGCTTGAAACAGAGCCGGTGGCGGAGATGCACCCGATGATCCCTAGTAGACACGGTACAACGATTGCTTTTAAGAAAGGTGGATCTTCCATGAATAAGATGAAAAAAATATGTTCCTTGTT
>DUVN01000013.1 GCA_012841015.1 Clostridiaceae bacterium | reverse complement strand
TCCAACCATTCCGGTGAGATTAACGGAGAGGCCACACCTGTTCCCATCCCGAACACAGAAGTTAAGCTCTCCCGTGCCGAGAATACCTGGCTGGAGACGGCCCGGAAAGGTAGGTCCTCGCCGGATATTTTTTGTCTAAAAATATTTGTAACAAAACACATTTTTGTTATTTAGGATAGCATCTCTGTTTCTCAGGGATTTTTCTGTTATTAATTTCATTGCACTCACGTGCAGCATATAGCATCCCTGTTTTTTAGTGCTTTTTCTCTAGTTTTAGGTCTCTAGTTGTAGGGATGTCTATCATTAGGTAATACCATGCTAAACATGAGGTGCATCAAGTTGACTCTATTTCATTGACGGTAATATGAAGTGATATACCCAACAAGTACGTTGAGTCCAATCGAAAAGAAGGACCGAAGTACCGGCAGCCCGTCCAGATGGATTGCCGGAAACGGTGGAATACAGATAATGACTACATAGACATTCTCCGTAGATTATCCCATCTGCTGATCGATTCTTCTACATAGAGCAGCAAAGTCATTGAGCAGAGAACCACAATTAAATTACGTTTGCGTAGTCAGAATTTTCGCAAACTTTTTCAAGCACTACTCTTTTGTTCTTTCTATACATCCGATTCATGATGAAAGCACTGACGACACCAACCGGAATCATGACAAATAAGAAAACTGTATAGACCGTTAGTACGGTTTCATTTTCACCAATCTGCATGCCAAGTATGCTGCCGAAGAAGTTGAAGATAACATGCATCAGTATGGGAACCCAGATGGAATTAGACCAAATGTAGGCAGCGCCTAAGAGGAGACCTAGCGGCAGGACATACAGGATTTGAACAATGTTTCCGTGCACTAAAGCAAAGATAACACCACCTAGCAAAATGGCCAGCCAATCAGGAGCCACCCGTCTGATTTCTTCGGTTATGATGCCGCGAAACAATAATTCCTCTGCAATCGGGACCAATACGGCGACGCCCAGCGTCGTCAACAGCAGATCAACACCCTGAAGAGCCTCGGTCGATTGCTGATAATTGACCATCATATTTTGCCAAAAAGAATTGTATTTTGCCAACATGTCGAACAGCTGAATCAACAGAGTCGCAACGCCCAAGCAACCAAAAGCAGTGGCAAAACCTAAGGGAAATGCGGTCGCATGGAAAGGGCGCACCAGCAAATACTGCCGATTTTTCCGTTTTTGGTAGCAAATGAAAATCACGCAGATAATGATCTGTAAAGGGGTACTGTACAACAACGCGCGAATGCCGACGTCTTTAAAAAAATGTTGAAGCATATCCAGTGTCAGATCATCATCTATAAAGGATGAGAACGAGTCACTAGCCATATAGGACTTCAAAGCTAGGACACTAGCTAGGACACCTGCCAGAAGCTGAGTTAGAAAATGCACAACTAAAAAGACAATCGGATAGACAATCGTGCGGGCGGAAAAATAGTATTTCCCATTCGGACGAATCTGCTGACGTATTCGTATAGGCAGGTTTTGTGGCGACTGTCCCTGAGTATAGTCGGGATCGCAAGGTTGCTGCGACGGCCGTTCCTGAACGTAGTCGGGATCGCAAGGTTGCTGCGACGGTCGTTCCTGAACGTAGTCAGGATCGCAAGGTTGCTGCGACGGCTGTCTCTGAACGTAGTCAGGATCGCAAGGTTGCTGCGGCCAACGGTCGGCATTTTGTATAACGGCTGGTTGTTCAGTTTCAGGGATGATCTCTACACCTGTCATTTGAGCTAATCCACAATGATTTTTTGTCTTAAGTAATTTTTTTCTTGTCATTTATATCGCCTCCGTGAGCTTTAAGTTTGAATTCATTCTAAGTAGAGAATTTTTTATGACAATTAACCAGTAGTAACATCGTTGTCACTCTTTGTAACAAGACTAAAAATGGTAACTTAGATACGTTATAGTATGGCTATTAACTGCTGTTGCCATACCACAACACGATAGCGATGGGTGTGCACTGCATGGTGTACAGGGTGGATCAGCTTGATACCTCTACCATATGTTCTCGTTAGAGTGGTTTAGTGAGCTACTTATACGCTTAATATCTCGTTAATAAAGGTTTATTACACCGCATTTGTGTTCGCGCGAGACAAGGCATAAAGGAATTACGCTCAGAAGTTCTGCTTTAATGAGAGACGCTTGGCAAGGCATATTAAGTTTCGTCAAATTGACTTTAATTGTACGTTAAGGCGCATAATTTCCTTTCAGTTACCTTAAACTCATCGCTAGACTTCAAGCATGAACGATTACATCGAAAAATGCATCAGACTTTAAGCATGAGTGGTTATGTCGAGAAATACATTTGCGGGAAGGCCGCGCTTGATTACTGGGGCGTGCCGGCGATCCGAGGCAAAATTGAGCCGCCCGACATGATCTTCCCCGAAGAGTACGTCATTTTCACGGATAAACCTGTCTACCGACCCGATCGAGCCAGCATTCACACCTGCAGCATTCCCGGCGCCGATCAGTACGTGGAAGGACAAGCGTGCACCCTCCCTTTAGTCTTTCTTCAGGTCGCCCTCGAATACACCATCCATGAATTAATCTACCTCGGCCTTCAAATCTGCTCCTACGGGGATGGCAATCGTCCTCGAAGCACCGTAGAAGAATTGCACGCCTGCGCCGATGAACTGAGAGGACATCGGGGACGACGGAAAGCGCTCCGAGCCATTCGCTATATTGAGAACAGCTCGCGCTCTCCCATGGAATCGATTCTCTATATGTTCCTGCGCTTGCCCAACGCGCTTGGAGGATGCGGCTTTAGCGAGATCGTCCTCAATAAGAAAATTGTCTTGGACGGAAGCAAAACTTACTTTGCCGATCTATACGTTCCTTCGTGCAAACTCGACATCGAGTACGACAGCGAAGAATTTCACAGTAGTTCCTCGGCAGTAACGAGAGATCGGGAACGTTCTGCTCATCTAGAAGCAGAAGGCTACCGCGTTGTTTCAGTGGGCTACTCGCAGCTTAACAACATAAAAGCTTTTCGAAACTTAACACGCCAGCTCTCTCGCCTAATAGGAAAACGCATCTACATCCGTGCAAGAAAGTTTTTCGAGAACTTCGTGGCTTTGCGCGATCTGCTTCTCAGAAAAGGGCACAGCATTCGCTCACGCTTTCGCAAAATACACCTACACGAGGTTCCTTGGTATTCCGGTATTCGCATTACATATGGAATCTATCTCGCCGCTTGGAACCGACTGATCCGGCACCCCAATCGCTCATTAGTTTTAACGCGAGCACCGTAATAGTCAAATCGCTCTCAACCTGCATACAATTATAGATAACAGAGCATTTCTCACAAACTCGAATGCTGAGAAACGCAATTGCATGCTCAGAGATTGTGCGCTACGCTATCAATATTCCTTTCCTTCTTAATTATCTCGCTCCGATCAGCGCACCGACAGCGCAACAATTGTCTCAATACGCAAAATAGTCCCGAAGCGCATCTTTTTCAGCATACCGGCACCTCTACTCTCACCCTCCCATATTCTCCCAATACATTTTTTCAACTTACTTCGAAAAACTGCGATACATGGGAAAGATATTGCTTCTCAAGGAGGGTGCAGGGGGCAGATAGAACACTCGTCGCTTTCTTCCCTGTGCATTTTTTCAACTTACATTGAATATTTGTGTTTAGGAGAAGGACGATTACATTTTCTAAGTTATGCGGTGTCATTCGTTGAGCAGTAATTACTCTTTTTGTTTAATTCGCATAATAGTGATAGAGGGGTGTGGACATTTTCTCAGAAAGGGTTGAAAAACTGTACTCGTGTGGCTCTTAAGCACTACTCTCAGGGAAAAATGTTTTGTTTCTGCACGATTATCTGAGGGTTGTTAGCTTGTCGGTAGTGCAACTGGTTACTGTAGTTTTGTGCGATTTTTCTTGTCGGCTGGTTAGCGCGGTAGGAATGGAGTATGGAAGATATGGCTCTTGACTTGAGAAGAAGGTATAAAAGAGTTGACTCTGGAATGAGCTGTATGTAAAACGAGGGGGCTGTCAGGCGGTTCGGACAGTCCCTGAATGGTTTCTTCTGTTGGATTCGTACCAATGGAACCAACGCCTCTTCGGTTAACAGCTGAATGTTCCACAGCTGTGCCAAGGCAGAAGTGTTAGAATAGAGTGCAATGCAAAAAAGTGCTGTTCTCACTTTCGCATTCTTTACAGATGTGATGTTGAAAATGATTTTGTTTAATTCGGCGATTAGGAGAGTTGAGGCTCGTGGGACGGGTCTGATCGCAGATGCTTAAGAAATACATCAAACCATACACCAAGCGTATTGTGGTGAATGCTTGCGTCAAGATGACGGGAACATTGATGGAAGTCGTGCTTCCGGCGATTTTGGCGCACATCATCAATGTTGTGGTGCCTACGCGCAATCAGTCGGGTATTATCTTGTGGGGATTGGCCATGGTCGTCTTCTCGTTCGGTGCGTGGGTGCTCAACTTCTCTGCTAATCGCATGGCGTCCGGGACGGCATCGCGGGCGGTGCGGAGTATTAGGCAGGATCTTTTTGCACGGGCGATGAGGTTGTCGGCACGTCAGATGGATGAGCTCACCGTCTCCTCTCTTGAGTCGAGGCTGACGTCTGATACGTATGCGCTGCATCGATTCCTCGGCGCAACGCTCCGGATGGGAATTCGATCACTGATGCTGTTTGTAGGCGGTGTGTTTTTTTGTTTCTGGTTGAGTTGGCGCCTTGCGCTCATCCTCTTGGTGCTTGTAGTCCCGCTGTTTTTTGCCGTGCGTTTTGTCTATCGGCGCGCCATTCCACTTTTTCACACGGTCCAGCGCAAGATTGATGACATGGTGCAAATCATCCGCGAGAATATCCGCGGCATCAGAGTCATTAAAGCGCTTGACCGAACCGATTACGAAAAGGAACGATTCAGCGTCGCGAATGAAGATGTCAGAGCGGCCGAAGTCCGGGCGATCGATCAGATCGCGATGATGTCGCCGCTCGTCAATATCATTCTTTACACGGGGCTCGCTGCTGTTCTTATCCTCGGAGCTCGACTTGTCAACGTCGGGCTGTTACAGACGGGGACAGTAATGGCGTTTCTTTCGTATTTTATTCTGATTACAAACTCACTTCTAGGACTGAATCGTATGTTTAACATTTACAACCGTGCTGTTGCGTCGATTGAGCGCATCAGGGAAGTTCTGACAATGCTGCCCGATGAGAACCAACTGATCGCGGAAGGCGTGTCGACGGTAAAAGAGGCAGATTCGGCTGTTCCGGAAATTGAGTTTAGGAATGTCAGTTTCAGCTACCTTGGAGTTAAGGACGACCTCCAGAACGTCTCTTTTTCTCTATATCCCGGAGAGACGCTCGGCATAATGGGGCCTACGGGCTCGGGTAAGAGTACGATTATACGTCTTCTATTGCGTCAGTATGATGTGCAAGAGGGTGAGATCCTCATACGCGGGAAGGATATTCGAACGATTAAGCCGGAAGCCTTGAGCCACTTGTTCGGCATTGTGTTTCAGAATGATTTTTTGTTCGGCGGTACAGTGCGCAAGAATATTGATTTTGGGCGCGGTCTTTCAGATGAATCAATCCGAGAAGCGACAGAATACGCACAGGCAAGTACTTTTCTCAAGGAAAAAGAGGATGGGCTTGACTTTATTCTCGCCTCTAAAGGCGTGAACTTATCGGGCGGCGAGAAACAGCGCCTTCTCTTAAGTCGCGCATTGGCGGGTGAACCAGAGATACTGATACTCGACGATGCCTCGAGTGCGCTTGATTTTCGCACGGATGCTAAGTTGCGCAGTGCTTTGAGAGATCACTACACCGCGACGACATCGATCATTATTGCGCAGCGCGTGAGTTCCGTCCGACATGCCGATCAGATTATTTTCATGGAGAATGGTCGGATCAGTGCCATGGGCGATCATGAGACGATGATGAAAGAGAGCTGCAAATATCGTGAAATCGCAGAGATGCAGATGGGCGAATGGCGTGAGGTAGAGGCAATTGCCTGAGTTATGTGATGAGTGCATAAGATATATCGGCAGACAGCATGACTGAGCGATGCTTCGAGGATGACATGCATTGCAGTAAACAGCAAGGAGAGATAAGGTGACGGGTCTGACCGCAACCTCAAAAAAATTGCAGAATAAACATCGAGACTATCGGAAGGTATTTCGCGGGTTATTGCAATACGTCAAACCTGAGTGGCCTTCGTTTTTAACGGCGGTCACACTCCTAATCCTGTCAAATATTCTCGCCTTGGCCGGTCCGCGTCTCAGTGGTGAAGCCGTTGACGCGATGGGTATCGTTGCCGGAGGCGTAGAATTCAATGCGGTGTTGGTAAAATCGCTTCTCATGCTAGCAGCGTACGTTGGCTCGGCTGTTCTGAACTATGTGATGATTCGTTTAGTCGCGCGCACTTCAAAGCGTGTTATCTATCGTATGCGACAGGACACATTCGATCACATTATTGACTTGCCGCTCTCATATATCGATACCCACCAAGCAGGAGATCTCGTCTCGCGCATTTCGTACGACTTAGATGTAGTCAGCACGGCTATTTCGCAGGATATTGTCGTGATCGCCGCCAGTATGATCACTGTGGTTGGCTCGCTCATCATGATGTTCAGGATGTCGGTCGCGCTGTCCCTAGCGTTTATGGCGCTCGTCCCCATTACAATCCTTTTCACTATTTACAGGATTAAAAAGACGCGTCCCCTTTTCCGCAAGCGCTCTAAGAAACTAGGTGAAATGAATGGCTACGTAGAGGAGATCTTATTTGGGCAGAAGACGATCGGTGCATACCGAAAAGAATCGTATTTTACGGAGGAGTTCAGGTCGATCAATGATGAGGCGTCTGAGGCGCACTACCGTGCCGATTATCAGGCAGCCCTCAATGGGCCGTCCGTCACGTTAATCAGTAATTTATCGTTGGCTCTTGTCGCGATGATCGGCGTGTCGCTTTTCCTCAAAGGTAACTTTACGATCGGCGTTTTGACGTCTTTTATTCTTTATTCGCGTCGTTTTTCCGGACCGATCAATGAAATTGCTGCCATCATCGCTGAATTACAATCAGCCCTATCGGCTGCTGAGCGTGTTTTCACGCTTCTTGAGCAACCGACTGAGCCGCCAGATGCCGAACATGCTCAGCCCCTTGAAAACGTGTGCGGTGTTGTTGAGTTCGATCGAGTCTCTTTTTCTTACACATTCGACCAACCGGTAATCAGAGATTTCAGTGTAAAGACGAAGCCTGGTGAATTGTTGGCGATCGTCGGATCGACAGGTGCAGGGAAAACGACACTGATCAATTTACTCATGCGCTTTTATGATCCACAGGAAGGTGAGATTCGTATTGACGGCAAGAGACTCCTCGATGTAACGAGGGATAGTCTGCGCCGTTCTTTTGCTATGGTTCTCCAAGATACATGGTTGTTCCAAGGTACGATCCGTGATAACATCGCCTACGGGAAACCGGAGGCGACGTTAGATGAGATTAGTAGAGCTGCAAAAGCTGCCCATATCGCTCCATACATTGAATCGCTTCCCAACGGATACGACAGCATGATTAGTGATAGCGCCTCGAATCTCTCCCAAGGTCAAAAGCAGCTGATGACGATTGCCCGTGCGATGCTCCTTGATACACCGATGTTGATTCTCGACGAGGCGACTTCAAACGTTGACAGTCAAACAGAAATCGTGATACAGGATGCGATGAATAAGCTCGTTCAAGGCCGCACATCGTTTGTTATCGCGCACAGATTATCGACAGTCAGAAATGCCGATCAGATTGTTTTGCTCCGCGATGGGCACATCGTCGAACGTGGGACACATGATGAACTTCTTGAAAAGGGGGGAGCGTATGCCGATCTCTATCAGGCGCAATTCAGTTGATAGGATTTTACACTCTGAGGAGTTCTGGTCCCAGTCGACACACTGTTTTTGAGTTGTCTCGTGGCAGAGATCCCCATCCTCATCGAGGTAACTCCACGTCCTCCCATGTATAGGCCAAGTCATACTCGTAAAACAGCGCATATGCCATGTCCGTCCATGTCCTCCGTAGAGGTCAAGTGTTGCCAGAGGTCCCCCGTCCTTATCGAGGTAACTATTACGTGACGGAGGGTGACGAGTGAATCATTATAAGGTCCCCCATCCTTATCGAGGAGACGCTCCAGTCCCCGTTAAATACTCCACTAAATGGCCAAGCAAACCTATACCTGCTCCGAGGAAGACAAGCGGGAAGAGATTGACACGCTTGATGCGGAGAATCAGGACGACAGAGAAGGCGACGAGGGCAACAGGGTCAATGACGATAGGCGATGTAGAAAGAAAAATGGCTGAGATAAAAATAGAAACAGTTGCAACACCGATCAACCCTGCGACGCCCGGTCGAAGTGCTAAAAATGCATGATCGATCGTAGTGGGTCGCTTGCCCCGGAAAAAGAAGATCCCAATGATGAACAGAAGGATTGTCTGCGGGAGAACCGTCGCAAACGACGCGACGATGGCGCCCGGAAGACCCGCGACACGCATCCCGACGAACGTTGCAGCATTGATTGCGATCGGTCCCGGTGTCACTTGGGAAATAGAAACGACATCAGTCATCTCCATCATCGAGAGCCAACCGTATCGATGAACGATAACGCGTTCAATGAGTGGAAGTGCAGCGTACCCTCCGCCGAATGCGAATGCTCCTACCTCTACGAATGCGATGAAAAGACGAAGGAGTATCATGGCATTTTCTCCTCAGGTACGTAGTGAAACGCAACAATGCCAATGAGAGCCAACGCTAAGATGATCAGCCCCAAGTTGATCGAAGTGAGAAGTCCCGTCAAAAAAGCTGCTACCATGATGATCGCCGAAAATATCTTATGTTTTTTAAGGGCAGCTTTTGCGAGGTCGTAGACAGCGATGATCATGATGGCGCAGATTGCACCGCTCATCCCGCGTAGAGCGGCGCGCACCCAGATATTAGATGCAAACCATGTGTAGAAGAAATAGAGTATAGAGATGATAATTAAGGGGGGCAACGTCGCCGCAATGACACCGACGACGGCCCCTCGACGCCCTTTCAATTTGTAACCTGTGAGCAGCGCCGTGCTGACAGCGATCGGCCCGGGTGCCGTCTGTGAAAGCGCGATGAGGTCGAGCATTTCTTCATCGCCGATCAGTTTTTCTTTGTGCACAAATTCTTCTCTAATCAGCGGCACTATCGTATAGCCTCCGCCGAAAGTCATCATGCTGATCACAAATATTTTTAGAAAAAACTTCCATAAGCCCATGTAAGCATTCTACCACTCGAACATACAGTATTACTGATATACTTCTTTGTAGAACTTTTATTGTACTTCATGCGTTTAACTATATTATTCGCTGAATCGCGTTATGAATGATCGGAGTGATCGGATGCTGGTGAGGTTTTTATGTGTGTTGCCGTTCGCTCCCGTTGCGTGCGATTTGGCAAAGAAAGGACGATATAATGTCTAAAATGAAATATCTCTTTCACGGAGATTTCGTTACGGCTCATCCTGAACCAGGTGAGCTGTCGGTCTATGAAAATGCGTATGCGCTCGTTTGCGGAGGTGTGCTAGAAGAGATAACACTGGTAAAACCTGCAATCGGCGATGATGTTATTGAGATCGACTATCAGGGTAAGCTCATTATTCCTGCTTTTTCCGATGTTCATCTTCACGCCGTGCAGTACGTGACAACGGGACTCGGGTATGACAAAGAGCTTCTCCCTTGGCTCACCGATTACACCTTTCCAGAGGAAGCGCGATTTGCTGATCGCGACTATGCTGCGCGCGTCTTTACTGATCTCGTTCATGATCTTTGGTCGTGCGGGACACTGCACAGCTCAATCTTCTCCAGTGTGAATACTGATGCGACTGTTCTTTTAGGGAAAATGTTGGTTGAGGCGGGGTTGTCAGCTTTTGTCGGCAAAGTCAACATGGACAGAAACGGAGGGGTAGATCTCGAAGAGACGACAGAGGAGTCTGTTCATGAGACAATACGCTACCTTGACTTGATGGCTCCATTAGAAGACTATGGAGTGAAGCCAATCTTGACTCCTCGTTTTGCCCCATCGTGTACGCCGGAGCTGATGCATCAGCTCGGTCAGTTGTCGGTCGAAAGAGGCTTACCTGTTCAATCACATGCCAATGAAAACTTAGATGAAATTGACTGGGTAAAGAGGCTTTTCCCTGATTCGAGAGACTACATATCTGTTTATCACGATTTTAATTTGTTGCCGACGGGCAAAACGGTGATGGCGCATTGCATCTATAACACAGACGCGGAGCTTGAAATGATGCATGAGTGTGATGTTCTTATCGCGCACTGCCCCGCTTCCAACGCGAACATTGCGTCGGGGATTATGCCGTCAGCCTACATGCTCGGCAAGGGGCTCAGAATAGGGCTTGGATCTGATATCGGAGGTGGCAATCGACTCTTTATGGGGCACCATGTGTCGGCGGCGATGAAACAGTCACGCTTGCGCTGGGCTCTCACTGATCGAGCGTCACGAATACTCAATTTTGCTGAGGCATTTTGGATGGGGACGGCGGCAGGTGGGTCGCTTTTCGGTAAGACTGGTGTACTGATACCCGGCTATGCTTTCGATGCGCTTGTGATTGATGATCGTCATCTGTCGCGGTATCGTCCACTTGACGTATTGGAGAGACTACAGCGTTTTATCTTTGTGGGCGATGAACGTCACATCGTGGCTAGGTACTGTAATGGGGAATTTCTTTCTGAGCCGGGCACCATGGTAAAATAGCTTTATTCAGAGAAGAACCTTAATCGGAAGGAATACGTTTATCATGAGAATTATGATTGTCGCCGACGAACAGGAGATGAGCATCAAGACGGCCATGATTATTGCTGATATTGTCAGGAGAAAGCCTGACGCTGTCTTGGGGCTTCCCACAGGTTCGACACCGCTCGGTACATATAGAGAACTCGCCCGCATGTATCGTGAAGAAAACCTCGACTTTTCTCGCGTTCACACGATTAACCTCGATGAGTACGTGGGACTTTCAAAGTATCACCCACAAAGCTATCGTTCGTATATGCGCAAGCAATTATTCGATCACATCAACATTGATGGACACAATACGCACATTCCCGACGGTATGGCGGAAGATGTTGAGGCGGAGTGTCGCCGGTTCGATGAGGTGATGTTTCGCTACGGCTATACCGACTTGCAGTTGATCGGTATCGGGCCGAACGGGCACATTGCATTCAATGAGCCGGCCGATAGCTTTACACCCGACACACACGTCTCCGTGTTGACAGAGAGTACGATCAACGCGAACCAGCGATTTTTCAGGAATCCCGATGATATGCCACGAACGGCGATATCGCTGGGGATGCGTGGCATTATGAGCACAAGGCACCTCGTTCTGATTGCGTGTGGTGACGGGAAAGCTGAGGCTATTGCAAAGAGTTGTTTCGGGCCGGTGACACCTTGGGTCCCCGGTTCCATCATTCAGCTTCACCCCTTTGCGACTGTCATCGCCGATGAAGCCGCGCTAGCTCTATGCCCGAGCGAGCTCCTTTATGAGTACGACGAGTAGAATCTCAACAATATAATAGAGAAGAGAACGAAGGAGAAATACGATGAGCACACGCATTCTTGTAGTCGATGATGAACCGAATATTGTGAATATTCTCCGCTCAAATCTTGAGCGGGAGGGGTATAAAGTGATTGCTGCCTATGATGGGGAAGATGCCATTCGACTTGCAGCATCTAAAGATCCCGATCTCATTCTCCTAGACTGCATGCTTCCTGGTATTGATGGTTTTGATGTCTGTAAGCGAATACGCCGTGACTCGACGGTACCGATCATCATGATCACGGCAAAAAGTGAGGAGATCGACAAGGTGCTCGGATTAGAGCTCGGAGCTGACGACTACATCACAAAGCCGTTCAGTGTCCGTGAGGTGCTCGCTAGAGTGAAGGCGCAATTGCGCCGCGTTAGCATCCAAGAGGAGAGAACTGCTCAATCGCCTATTATTGAGATCGGTGGTATCGTCATTGACCAAGATGCCTACCACGTTACGCTTGACGGAGAGACGATTGATCTGACGCTTCGCGAGTACGAGCTCGTCCGTTTTCTCGCCTCTCATGCAGGCCAAGTGTTCACGCGCGAAGAGCTGCTTGAAAATGTTTGGGACTACGATGAATATTACGGCGATGTGCGGACGGTTGATGTGACGGTCCGACGAGCGCGTGAGAAAATTGAGCCAGATCCGGGAGAATTTCGTTACATTTTGACAAAGCGCGGCGTTGGATATTATTTCTGTCGCGATTTCGAGGATGGCGTGAGCAGCATTGAGTGATTCGACGATTGTTCTTGTATCTGTTTTGGTGACGGCCGTTATCGTGATTCCGACCATGCTCTGGAGGAATAAGCGCGATCGCCGCCGCGCTGACCAAAACATGGTGCGCACGATGCGCCGAATTGCCAATGAGCGAACAGAATCGCAGGCGATCTTGTCATCTCTCGACGTCGGTATTGTCGCATACGGGAGTGACGATAGGCTTATCGCATCGAATCCAATCGCAGAGGCTTATTTCGGCGTCATTCCCGATTCTCTTTCGACTTTCCTCGATCGTTACGGTGCCGACAATGGTATGCGCGCCGCTTATTACTTAGAAAGCGATGACATCTCGGGTGAACTCGATCTTGATGGCTGCACACTGCGCCTTGTCTGTCAACAACACCCTTTCCGTGTAGCCGGTGAGCGTTTCAGTGGGCATATTATTACGGCACAAGATGTCACGCTGTTTCGCCGACAGGAGGAACAGCGGAAGATATTTGTTGCTAACGTGTCACACGAATTGAAAACTCCTCTGACGACGATCAAATCGTATTCGGAAACACTTCTCGATTGGGGGATCGATGAAAAGAGTAGGGAAGATATTAAATCTGATGTCGCGCGCATTTATGATGATTCGGTTCGTATGGAACGCCTGATCTCAGATCTTCTGCTGTTATCGACGATTGACGGAAGTCGATTTCATGTTAAGATGGTTCTTTTTGATCTCGCCGAATGCGCTCGACAGATTTGTGATCGGTTCGTGGACCAAGCTGCTTCCAAGTCGATCAAGCTCGAATTTTCCGTCTTGTCACGCCACACAACCGTTCTTGCCGATCGATCGTCTGTGGAGAGAATTTTAACGAATCTTGTCGTCAATGCGATTCATTATACAGAGGCTGGTGGGCATATTCGTGTCTACACAGGGAACATTGTGGACGATTTCTATATTAAAGTTGTCGATAACGGGATCGGTATTGAAAAAGCTGATTTAGAAAACATTTTTAGGCGCTTTTATCGAGTCGATAAAACGGGTTCTCGTGCTTTCGGCGGGACGGGACTTGGACTTTCGATCGCTCAAGAATTGGCATGGATGCAGCGCGGGCGAATTGAAGTAGAGAGCGAACACGGAATTGGGAGCCAGTTTACCTTATTTCTTCCTAGTGCGAGGCGTATTCTCCGTGAATCACTTTTCGAAGTATCCAATAAAGAGAAGCCTCGTGATGCCGTTGCGATTGCTGCACACGAAGTGATCCGGCGGTTGCTTGGGGAGCTTTCGAGAGGAGATATAAAGGATGATACGGGATCATTCGATTTGCGTGGACTCCTTGATATAATAGAGAAAAAAGTCGATAATCGAACGGGATTGTGAATACAATTAGTATGTCGAAAATTGGGTGCTTTGGGAAAATGTTCCACAAAGCGATTTGAAAAGAGGTTCATTTGCGTAGTTATTTGATAGAGGGGGGGCATCCTCTTGTTGGACATGTGAGAATTGGTGGTTCGAAAAATGCGTCGCTCGCTGTTTTGTCGGCTGCGATGGTTATTGACGGACCATGTGTTATTGACAACCTTCCTGCCATCAGTGATATTGATATACTGCTTCAGATTTTCACTGATATCGGCGCGACGGTTGAGTATCTCGCACCCGGTAAGGTGCGGCTCGATGCTCGGACGATCAATACGCACGAGGCGTTACACTCGCGTGTGACGGAATTGCGTGGCTCGTACTATTTGCTCGGCGCTCTCCTTGGGCGCTTCGGGAAAGTTGCTCTGCGAATGCCTGGCGGGTGCGATTTCGGCGTACGCCCGATTGACCTTCATCTCAAGGGCTTCCAGGCGCTCGGTGCGACGACTGATGTCGGGCGCGGCATTGTGACGTGTTCGGCTGAAGAGTTGACAGGAGGCGGCGTGTTCTTAGACACTGTCAGTGTCGGTGCTACTGTCAATATCATGTTGGCGGCTGTCAAGGCGAAAGGGAAAACTGTTATCGATAATGCTGCACGCGAACCGCATATCGTAGATGTAGCGAACTTTTTGAACGCGATGGGGGCCGATATTCGCGGTGCAGGTACTGATGTCATCCGGATTAACGGAAGACCGATGCTTCCGGGCGATCAAGAATACACTGTGATACCCGACCAGATAGAAGCCGGTACGTACATGATTTTAGCACCTTTGACGGGTGGCGATATCACAGTCGACGGTGTGATTCCGAAGCATATGGAGCCTCTCTCAGCCAAGCTTCAGGAAATGGGTGTGACGGTTGAAGAAGGCGAGGATTCGATTCGCGTCTACTTAGCTGAAGGCGATACACTTCGAGCGACGAGTTACAAAACGATGCCGTATCCTGGATTCCCGACAGATCTTCAGCCTCAGGCGACCGTGCTTCTCTGTGTTGCGGAGGGTACAGGGCGTATGATCGAAAATGTCTGGGAAAATCGTTTCCAATACGTCGATGCGCTGCGAATGATGGGAGCAAACATCATCACTTCAGGTCGCCTTGCTGTCGTTCAAGGCGAGGCGAAGTTGACAGGTTCGCGTGTCACAGCACGCGATTTGCGCGCAGGTGCCGCGATGGTTATGGCAGGACTTGCCGGTAGTGGATCGACAGAAGTTTATGATATTGATAGGATTGAGCGCGGCTATGAGTATTTTGTCGAGAAATTGACTAAGCTCGGTGCCGTCATTTCGCGCATTGAAAGTAACGACGCATGAGCGTTTTTTCGCTGTCTCTGCGTTCGGGATCGAGCGGGAATTCAACCTACATCCGTACGGAATCGGCGCGGATCGTGATCGATTGTGGCATGAGCGGCAAGCAGTTTAATCTCGCTCTCCAGTCTGTCGGTGAAAATGTGACCGAAGTCGATGCTCTTCTTCTGACGCACGAGCACATCGATCACTGTTCAGGTATTGGTGTTGTCATGAGGCGCCACAAGATACCTCTGTATACAACAGCTAACACATTTGAAAGGGCGCGAGAAATACTCGGAAATATCGATGAATCACGTGTGTATATCATCGAACCTGGCAAGGCGTTCTCAGTCCGTGATACAATCATTCTTCCTTTTTCCTTGCCGCACGATGCATCTGATCCTGTCGGTTTTCGCATCTATGCGACTGGTGGTGACATCGGTGTAGCGACAGACTTGGGACATTTTTCTCCTGTTGTGCGAGAGTCGCTTAAGGGCTGCCGCATTGTTTACCTTGAAGCAAATTTCGACCCGACATTGCTTGAAACGGGTCCTTATCCTTTCTTTTTAAAAAGGCGTATTGCAGGAAGTCACGGGCACCTATCCAATATTGATGCCGGCGATGCCGCCGTTCAGCTGTTACAATCGGGCACGGAAGCTTTCGCTCTCAGCCATCTATCACGTGATAATAATCGTCCCGGACTGGCGCTAAAAACAGTGAGTGAACGCTTGCTCCGCGAAGGAGCGAGAGCAGGACGTGATTACGTCATTAACGCATCACCGCGCTATGAATGCTCGCGTACCTTCCGATGTTTCCACAATTGTTTGGAGAGCGTCTGATGGACGATCTTTGGCTTATTGTTGGACTCGGCAATCCTGGGCGGCGCTACGACAAAACGTGGCACAATGTCGGCAGAATGGGCGTCGACTTGCTCGCAAAGCGCCATCGAATAGCAATGCGACGGCGTCGTTTTGGCGGGGTGACAGGCGAGGGTCGAATTGCCGGACAGCGTGTATTACTTCTTCAACCCAATACGTATATGAATCGCTCAGGCGAGAGTCTTATACGCGCTGTGTCGTTTTACAAGATTCCGATTGAGCGCATTATTGTTCTTTACGATGATTACGATATACCATTACGTCGGATCAGAATTCGTAAAACAGGGAGCGCCGGTAGCCATAACGGTATGAAATCTATCATCAATCACCTCAAGGATCAACGATTTTGGAGAGTGCGCATTGGTATCGGGCCAAGGCCTGCAGGTGATATCGTTGCCTTCGTCCTTGACAAAATCGGAAGTGGCGAAGAGTACGACGTGGCGAGGTCGCTGGAAGATGCCGCCGATGCGACTGAATTGATTCTCCGTGGTGAAGATCAGATCGCGCAAGAACGCTTTAATAAGAAAGGCACGCCTGACATCGAAAGAGTGTCGGAGCAGTCTAAGGGTCAGGACATTTCAAAGGCTGCAAGCGGCACGGTGCGAGTGCCTAACGACAAGGCAGGCCAATGCGCAGAGGGAGAATAGAATCCCTATGTTAAGTCATCGCAGGGAAGAAGTGACGACCGTTTGGTCTGATGCGTCGGAGCTTCTCCTCTGTTCAGTAGCGGGTCGAACTGTTTTACGCTACATCGCAGATGGTACTCCTCTCAACATCACTGGTTTAGTCGATTCTGCGAAATCTTTCTTAATCGCATCTCTCGAAGAAAAGACAGGCCGCAAAGTGTGTGTGTATGTGCCAGATGAGGCGCGTGCGCGCTCACTGCGAGAGGAACTTGCAGCGTTGATTCCTGAGGAGAGTATCGTAACATTTCATGGCCGCGAGCTGTCGCTCTACGATGTTCGGGCAACCAATCGCGACAGTGAATTGATGCGTTCTGCTGTTCTCACACGTCTTCTGCTGCGCGATTATCGCGTGCTTATCATTCCTGCCGATGCGGCGCTCCAACGTGTGCGCCCACCAAAACTTTATCGCCATTTTGTGCAGACCCTCAAGTTAGGACAAGAAATTGCCCCGGACACATTGGAGAGGTGTCTTGCAATGGCTGGGTACGAACGTGTGGCGCAGGTAGAACAGCCGGGACAGTATGCACGTCGTGGCGACATCGTCGATGTGTTCCCTCCTGATGCATTTCACGACAAGAATGAAGCGATCCGTATCTCATTTTTTGATATTGAGATCGATGAGTTGAAAATCTTCGATCCTGATTCGCAACGCTCAACACGCGTTATCCGTCGTGTGGACATCGCTCCGGCGCGCGAGATTGTCATGACGGATGAGGAGCGCGAGAAAACGGCAGAGCAATTGGATTTTGCAATCAAAGAGAATATGTCGCGACTACGTCGCAAAGGAGTCAATCGAGAGATTCTGGAGAAGTTACAAGCAAACGGTCTCCGAGACTTAGAACGACTAGAAGAAAAACTTCATTTCCCGTCGCTTGATCGTCTGTTGCCGTTGATCGATGACGAGTTTAGCACAGTAGTCGATTATGTCAACGACTCATCGCCCTTGTACTTTCTCGATGAACCACTTACTTTTTCACGTAGGCTAGATGCAGCGCATGCCGGTTTTGCACAGAGACTGACAAATTATATGGAAAAAGGCGATACGTTTTCGTATTCGGAAGGTTGTCAAATCACGCCTCACGATGTCTTTCGTCTGATCGAAAACGAACGAAACATCATTGCCCTTATCGACATGCCTACCTCGGGAAATGGTCTTCCAGGGGCTGCACATCTGCCACTTCGTGCCGGAGCTGTTAATCTCTACCGAAAGCGACCCGACAAGATCGTTTCTGATGTCGCGCGCGTATTGAAGGATCGCGGTATCGCTCTCCTTTTTACCGGCTCAGACGAGCGTGCCGAACACCTATCGCGCTTCTTATTCGATCAAGGTGTGGAGACAGCGATTGTTCTCCCAAGTTTGTTTCCCAGGGGATTTGTGATTGATGAATTGCCGATGCTTGTCGTGGGTACGGAGAATCTCTATGGTGTCAGCAGGCGGATGACACGCCGACAAAAACGTTCACAGCGAGAGGTTTTTTACCAAGATCTTTCTCCCGGTTCACTCGTCGTCCACGAAGATTACGGCATCGGGCGCTACGAAGGGACAGAAGCAATTACGACAAGTGATGGGACGCGCGACTATTTGACGATTCAGTATCGCGATGGTTTGTTGCGGTTGCCAGTTGACCGGGTGGAGTATCTTTCGCCTTATATTCCAGTCGGTGATGCAAAGCCTCAGCTATCCTACATGGGAGGTGTTAGATGGCAACGTCAAAAAGAGCGCGCCCGTTCATCGATCAAGCGTCTAGTCACTGATATCATCGCTCTCTACGCAGAGAGGCGGGCAATAAAAGGACACGTTTACGGGGCAGATACAGAGTGGCAAAAAGAATTCGAGGAATCCTTTCCTTATGAAGAGACAAATGACCAGCTGCGTGTCATCGCTGAAATAAAAAGCGATATGGAAAGCGACAAGATTATGGATCGCTTAATCTGCGGTGATGTCGGTTTTGGGAAGACTGAAGTATGTTTTCGTGCGATGTTCAAATGTGTGATGGAAGGAAAGCAGGCGGCACTCCTCGCGCCCACGACAGTTCTCGTCCGTCAACACGTCCGCAACTTGCGGGAAAGGCTCGACTCCTTTCCCGTCGTTGTAAAGGAGCTTTCACGATTTGTCAGTCGCAAAGAGCAGAAAAAAACGCTAGACGCTCTAGCCCGGGGACAAGTTGACATTGTAATCGCCACGCACCGCCTGCTGTCAAAAGATGTCGCCTTTAAGGATCTTGGACTGCTGGTGATCGATGAAGAACAGCGTTTCGGCGTCGATCACAAAGAGATGATCAAAGCGCTTTCTCCAACAGTCGAGGTGCTCACGTTGACTGCAACACCCATTCCCCGGACGCTCCACTTATCGCTTTCCGGTATGCGCGATATCTCACTCCTCGAAGAAGGACCGGAGGATCGTCTACCTATCAGGACGGCGGTGATTGAGTACGATGAAGACCTCGTCATTGATGCGATCTTGCGTGAATGTGCTCGTCACGGTCAAGTGTTCTATCTTTTTAATAATACGCATAAAATTGATCAGCGCGCGTCAGAATTGGCTGATAAAATGCCGGGCGTACGGTTTGCTGTTGCACATGGAAAAATGACGGAACGCCAACTTGAAAGTGTGATTGAGGACTTTCTAGATGGTGAGTATGATGTGCTCGTTTGTACAACAATCATCGAGTCGGGAGTCGATATGCCGCGCGTCAATACATTGATTGTTGAGGATGCCGATCGATTCGGTCTCGCACAACTCTATCAGATACGAGGGAGAGTCGGTCGCTCAGAGCGACAGGCGTATGCTTTGATTACGTATCGCCCCGATCGCGTGATCGGCGAGGCAGCAGAGAAACGATTGACGGCTATCCGCGATTTTACAGAACTCGGTTCCGGATTTCAGATTGCGCTCCGTGACTTAGAAGTGCGCGGTGCAGGGAACTTGCTTGGTGCAGAACAAAGCGGCCATCTCGAATCGATCGGGTACGACCTTTATACGAAAATGCTGGAGGAGAGCGTACGAGAAGCAAAAGGCATTAAACCGCCGCCTCAGCGCGTTCAAACGATCGTCGACCTGACTGTTGATGCGATCCTCCCTTACGATTACGTGCGCGAGGGAGACGAACGTCTTGATATTTATCGCCGCATTGCATCAATCGATACGATGGACGACTATCGCGATGTCCTCGACGAGTTGATCGATCGATACGGTGTTCCGCCAGATGAAACGGTCGCCTTGCTCGATATCTCCTATATCAGGGCTTTCGGTGAACGAGCAGGATTTGCACGAATCTGTAGGTCGGGCATAGATATTGAATTGATTCTGCACAAGTCGGTGACAGACGATACGACTAGAATGGAGCTCATTTCACGACTACTCGCTGTCAGCACACCGGAGCACCGTTTGACATTCAAAGCCGGATACCGCACGATGATTATCGCACACGGAGTTGCTGTGAAAACATCATCAATACCTTCCATCTTGCGTGATATCTTTTTTGCGGCGGAAAAAGTGTCGTCATGTTGAGAATCATTTGCCTCAATGTTAAGGATATTCCAGTGCATGACCGAATCGCTGTATGGCATTTTCAGTCTGACTTTCGCAAGGTGCTCTGCTCATTTAGCCCTCAAATTTCGCAGTAAACACATACGAAAATTACCTAGCATACTAGGTTGGTCAAAAATCACGTTTTAGGTAAGAGCCCCGTACTCAAAACGAAAATATTGACCATAATCCTCTATAAGTCACTGGGATCTGGTCAAAAATGACGCTTTCGGCAAGAACCCGTTACCCAAGGTGTAAATTTTGTCCACAATCGGCCTGAAAATACCCGGGAATGGTCAAAAATGACGTTTTCGGTAAGAGCCCCCTACCCAAAGTGTAAATATTGACCACAATACTTCTGTTGTTATGCAAATGTGGTCAAAAAACACGTTTTCGGTAGTG
>DUVN01000011.1 GCA_012841015.1 Clostridiaceae bacterium | reverse complement strand
TCTATTCTAACAGCTTTTTACCTCTTTCGGTAACATTCAATACAGTTCCTAAGCTCGATCAGGGAAGCGTTTGAATCGATTCTTGATTCCCTGCTCTACTGTACAGGTTACTTTGGCATTCAACGAACTAAAACAGTGAAAATGCGAGGAAGATGGATGCCATCAAAGAAGAGAGCAACGATACCACCGTAATTTGTGTATTGATTGAAGGACCGGCTGTATCCTTGAACGGGTCGCCGACGGTATCACCAACAACAGCTGCTTTATGGGCCTCGGATCCCTTTCCTCCGCAGTTACCCGCCTCTACGTATTTTTTGGCATTGTCCCAGAGCCCACCTGCATTCGACATGAAAAGCGAAAGCAATAGGCCGCTAACAATATTGCCGGTCAGGAAACCGCCGATCGCCGAAACACCTCCGACAAAACCAACGATAAGTGTTGCGACTATGGCAAATAGCCCGGCAGGAATAAGTTCTCTCAAAGCCCCATCAGTCGCAATGGAGATGCATTTATCATATTCCGGGACAGCATCTTCCGCACCCTCTTTTAGTCCTTCAATTTCGTCAAACTGGCGATGAATTTCCCCAACCATACGTACGGCATTTCGGTCGACACCGCGCATCAACATGGCCGAAAAGACTGCCGGAACAGCAGCACCGACGATCAAACCGAAAAAGACGAGGGGATCGATAATGTCAAAGCTCTCCAAGAAACTCTCTCCTGCTTTGACGATACCTTGCTCAACTGCCGCCACATTAACCTCAGTCATGTAAGCTCCCAACATGGAAATGACTGTCAAACCTGCCGCACCAATAGCAAACCCTTTCGTAATCGCTTTGACTGTATTACCTGCGCTGTCCAGTTCATCTGTTATTTCGAGCGCTTCGTCTCCCAAGTCCGCCATTTCTACCAAACCGCGCGCATTATCTACGATTGGTCCATAGGCGTCATTCGAAACAATCATACCCACAATGGATAACATGCCAACAGCGGACATAGCTATGCCGTACATGGCATAACCATCGCCCAGCGGACTACACAACTTGTAGGCCACCAAGGAGGCAACCGCAATACCCAGCATTGCAGGAAGCACACTAAGAAAAGAATAAGATATGCCTGAAAGAATAGTAAAGGCCGGACCCGACTTCGACATCTTGGCTACAGTGCGAACTGGCGGACGCTCATCATTCGTGAAATAATCAGTCGTCAAACCGATAATGAGCCCAACAGCCAAACCGACAGCTGCCGCTCCCCAAACTCTCCAATGAAACTTCAGCAGAGCTGTCAGACCTGCCGTTAAGACGAGATACACGGCTGTCGTCACATAAGTGCTGGAATTCAATACGCGTGTGGGATTAGCGCCTTCTTTCAAACGAGCCGTACCTATACCGATGATCGATGCTAACAAACCTACGGCAGCATAACAAAATACCGCCATGACGTTGATGTTTGCGCCTGCCTTCTGGTCAAGAGATATTCCCATGACTAAAGCAGCTGCCATAGCGGCGACATTGGAGTCGAACAAGTCAGCTCCCATACCCGCCACGTCACCGACATTATCGCCCACGTTATCAGCAATGACGGCCGGATTGCGCGGATCGTCTTCAGGCAACCCCAAGGCCACCTTACCAACAAGGTCTGCACTGATATCTGCCGTCTTCGTAAAAATGCCACCGCCCGCTTTAGCAAATAATGCCATCGTGCTAGCACCAAAACTAAATCCCAGCAAGGTCATCGCATCACCGGTTAGAGCGTAAATTGCACATACGCCCAGCAGGCTAGCACCGACAACAGCCATACCCATAACGGCTCCTCCGCGGAAACCACTGAGAAAAGAAAGGCTCCTTCCGTGTTTGGCGGCAGCCTCAGCAGCACGCACATTCGCCCGTGTGGCGACCGCAATACCAATTTTCCCTGCCAGGCCGGAAAAAATTGTTCCAGAAATATAGGCAAGCACCATCGATATATTTCCCAAGATATCTCCTTGCCAAATCGGCTTAGGTAGGAACATTAAAATGAGAAAAGCAACCACAAAAGAAAAATAGGCCAAATAGCGATACTCGCGCTTAAGGAAGGTATTGGAACCCTCTCGAATCAACTCTGACAACTCAAGCGCTCTCTTATTCTCAACCTTGATACCGGTCAGCCAGCGATAAAGTAGCCACGCAACGACAAAAGCAAGTATACTGACCGCAAATGAAATCATTATGACAACATTCAATTGATCCATAATAATCTTTCCCTTCAATTATTAGCCCAATAAAGCTAATTTATCTATCCTCCTCCGGAGGCTTATGCTATGAGAAATCACTCTTGTGCTAAAGAACAGTATAGCGGAAAGATGGCACAAGTTGAGAGATAATATCAAAGCTGGAGCAGATCATTGTACAGAAACAAATTAATTGCCACGACACAGCAACTTAGATAAACGATCTCCAACGATTTTTACTCGTTCGGTAGAATCGGGCGCGTATGAGCGCGATACGTAAAGAGGGTATCGAGTGGCAGTTGGCTCTGTATGGCTTTATTTTGCAGTGCGACCTTATTATATTTCGCGCCTAACGGAATGAAAAGCCACTCTTGGAGCATCCATTCGGCAAGCTCTTGGCAGTATGCGGTCATCTCGTCTCGAGAATGGTTGAGTGGAAGGTCATTGAGTAAAGCTTGTAAGCGGATGACACTGAACTCTCCTCCTCCGGCTAAATTACCGTCTTTGCTGCTCGGTATGAGTGAAACTCTTTGAATTGTCTCTACAAATGTCTCATTCGCAGACGATTCCATATAGGCGAGTTCATACTCCCCATTGATCAGTTTACTTTGCCACTCGCTAATCGTCACCGGTTGCACGCGAATCTTTAACCCGTTTGCAGCAGCAATTTTTGCGTACTGGGAACAAGCGGAGGCAACACGTTCGGAATATCGAGGATAGATCAGCGTCAAAGGTTTGAGAGGTTTACCGTCCGCGTAGATCTCCTCGCCCGGCTGACGTGTCATTCCCGCCTCCTCAATCAATGCGTCGAAGACATCGTCTGAAATTTCTCCAAAGACCGACTCTAAGGCTCTTCGATCTAGTTTCTTCATAACAGAAGGAATCGAGAGAACATCTGTCCTCGCCGTTTCGATCGGATAATCTGACCACAGTATCTTTGTGTCTTCAGGGTCAGCCATAGCGACAAGAAAATGACGAAATGCTCGTCGTCCGAGTTCAGGTCGACTCGCATAGTTGATCGCCAGTCCGCCTAACACCTGACCTGAATAGACGTAGTGTAAATTGTGATCTTGTTCCTTACCTTTGCTCGAAGTCGCATTTAGCGATCTCTCTTCGCCCACATCGACTTCACCGATCAACAAATCAATCTCCGAGTTTTCAATGGCATATTTCGCAAAAGATGTTTGGGCGTACTTTAAGATGGTTAAGTACGAGAGATTGGTGGTATCTTCATCAGCTAGGTTCCTCTGAAATGAGATAGCAGCTGCATCATCCTGATAAAATTTCCAAGGTCCTGTTCCAACTACGCGCACTGATCGTTCGTCAAGCGAGTCTACATCGGGTGTGTCGGATACGGCATCTGACCATATGTGCTGTGCGACAACTGGCATACGCGAAAGCGCATCGAGAATGAACCAACTGGCGTTCTTTTCATTCTTTTTCGTATATATAGTAAGCGAATCGGCATCCCACTCTCTCATGTCTGCTACGTAACGAGAGAAAATCTTCCCTTTGTCCGTATCTAGTTTTCGGTGTGCATCTATTGTGAACAAAACATCGTGAGTCGTGAGGGGGTAGTCGTCATGCCAAAATATGTCTTCACGTATCGTGATGCGAAGACTGTGATCGCTCAGCTCAAAAGATTTTGCCAAGACTGGCCGATATATGAGAAGCACTGGCTCGAACACAAACATCGTCTGATAAACAGGCTGGTAGTACCCTGACGGATCGACAGGAAAGAGGCTTGAACCCGATGCAAAGGGGTTTAGGTTGAATTGCGCCGGATTGTTGACTCCGACCATAAGACGATCATCGCGATCGCCCGGTAAACCTCTTAAAAGGATTGGATCATCGGGTAATTCTGTCTCAGTCTCAGAGACAAGCGGCTCCGAAGGCACCGTCGCCCCGTTTTCAAGTACAGTCCCTATAGGAACAGAAGACTCTTTAGGACCGCAAGCATATGATGTCGCAGACAACAATATGAACACCGCTACGACCAATGGCCTCCATAAAAATTTATCTCGATCACAACCTCTCATTAAAATCCTCCGCGGGTTGGACAATTCACTGAAAATATTTTAACATGAGCCGATGAATAACGTGAAATGTAAAGGAAAGAGGAAGAGCCGCCGATGGCTCAGAGTCCTCATCAGAATCATGGCAATCGTATTGGGTATTATTCTAGCAATAGTGGGCTCAGTTCTTTTTGTCTACGCCTATATCTCGATTAAAGGAAATGCCCGTACATTTAACGTTGAGGATTTGCCGCGCAATGTCGACTGTATTATTGTCCTAGGCGCACAGATCCTCGGTAACCGCAGACCTTCGCCGATGTTGCAGGATCGACTTGATGGTGCTGTTGAATTATACCGCGCTGGTGTTTCTGACCGTATTATTGTGACCGGCGATCACCGGGAAGACAATTACAATGAGCCTCTTGTCATGTACAAGTACCTTCTGGCACAAGGAATTCCAGACGAGGCTATTTTCATGGATCACTTTGGGCTCGATACGTACGATTCGATGTATCGTGCTGTCCACGTTTTCCAAGTTAAAACAGCTGTTATCGCAACACAGCGGTTCCACTTGCAAAGAGCCTTGTACATTGGTGATAAGCTCGGGTTAGATTGCTTCGGCTATGCGACAAATCCGCGCTCCTATTCATCGACTCCATACATGCTCGTACGCGAGATAGGTGCCCGATTGAAAGCTCTTTACGAAACAAACTCAGATGCGCCCCCAGGAAAGATGAGTCCTCCTTTCCCTATATCCGGTGATGGTCGAGGCACACGAAAGTCTTTCTGACGGACTATTTTGAAAATCAAGACATGTAAAATTTTTTTCTGACACGTTGTCTTGGAGTGTTTCTGGCTGATTGCCTTGCGACGAAGTATCTGTGACAAAAAACTGATACTAATTGGAGGACTGTGCACCTCGTTCCTTTGTAACACGTACGGCGCGTACATTCGTTGCAAGAACATTAATAGCGGTGAGCAGCTCAACGCCTGCACTGACAGCTGTCTGTGTCTTCGCTAAAACAGATTGTGTGCTCGAGCCATAATAAATCGCCAAATCGAGGCTGAGTATGACACCGTATGGCTCCTTTTGCACTTTCTGGTCGACAACACCTTCCACACCATCAACTTTTAACGCGAGAACACTGACAAGGTCTTTCATCGCTTGATCAGACATCGCATAGCTGCCGAGTGTTGAAAACGTTGGCCGCACGACAGTACGGTCATAATCAACAGTGTTTTGCGTGCTCGTGGAACCGAAGACGCTGCCAAGATCGAACCTCTGCCATAACCGCGCCAACGGCTCAATCAAAGAGCCTGAAAATTCGTGCTTGATCTCCATGCTGGGGACAGGAATCGTGTGCTTTCCCTCCGCTAATCGTGTCTGCTTCGCCAGATTCCGTTCCATTTCCGTCGTGACATCTTCAATCCTAATCTTGATCGATGGCTGATTGAGCCATAGATTTTCACAAATGCGCGACAGCATCGCATCTGAAGTACCGAGAATCATCAGTGCGCTGGGAAGGCGCTCGACCAGCGTTCGCCTCATGCTTTCCGCACGCACAGGATCAAGAAACAGCGCCTGTCGCACTGATTCCATCTTCGACTCCGCACGTTTGGCTGAAGAACCTGCAACAATCGCACCGCCATGGATCAATAAACCGTCATCTATGATGTAATCTATATGATATTCGCGTGCAACACTGATTGCCCGCGTCGATTTGCCTGTGCCACTCGACCCGACGAATGAGATGACGGCGATGTTCCCAAGTATCTCACGTATCTCGTTCTGTGTCTGCTCTTCATACGCAATGATGCGCTCATTCATCTGAGTGATAACGGCGTCAGCCAACCTTCCGAACGGATTAAACATAGGTTCAGGCACATGTGATTCACGCTCCTTTCGGAGTCCTGCTGCACGCTCTTTTTCAGACTTGCGCAAGTCGCGTCGTCGCTTGAACCACCTGTAGATCATGGCTACGCGTCATCCTCCTGTGCCCAGTTGTGATAGACATCCTGCACATCATCGTTATCTTCAAGAAGATCGATGAGCTTTGTCATATTTGAAATCGTCTCTTCATCCTCTAACTCAACCCACGTCAAAGGGACAGGTCCGAGTTCTTGAGCCGCAAAATCATAACTTTGCCCGAGCGCATCACGCACGGCAGCAAATTCCGTTGGTGACGTCGTAATTTCTATGACATCTTCTTGATCGAGGTCAACATCTTCGGCACCTGCTTCGAGCGCATCCATAAACACTTGTTCGTCGTCAAGCGTATCATCGCGCTCAATCACAAGCGTTCCTTTACGTTCAAACTGGAAAGCAACACAGCCGTCGGATCCGAGATTCCCGCCGAATTTGTCGAAGATATGCCGTACTTCTCCTGCGGTCCTATTGCGATTATCAGTCAACACGCGTACCATGACCGCTACGCCTGCAGGACCGTAGCCCTCGTAATGGATTTCCTCCATCATATCGGAAGAACTGTCGCCAGCTGCACGACTGATGGAGCGTTGAATATTATCGTTTGGCATATTATACGATCTCGCTTTTGCGATGACATCACGAAGGACATTATTCGTCTCCGGATCTGGACCTCCTGACCGCACGGCAACTTGAATCTCACGCCCAATCTTCGAGAATATCTTGGCACGCTTTTCATCAGCGGCACCTTTGCGGTGCTTAATATTACTCCATTTTGAATGACCAGCCATATAGCCTCCGACAATTTATCTTTTTAGCGATTTTGCACAACAATAACACAAAAAGTAGCCTAGCCTTACCTGTCCATTATACACACATGCACACGCTGAACAGCACTTTTCGTGACAAAGCAATCCTAACAATCTATAACGAATTTATCACTGTTTTCGGCCGGGCTGCCTGAACCATGACGTGCGTTGTTTCAAATGCCATTCTCTGGCAGAGTTACGGGAAGGGATTTGTCGCGATTTCTGTCGATTCGAGCCACTTCTCACCAGCAGGTTTCCACACAGCTTCTCCAGAAGAATAATTCATAATCATCTCGTGAAGTGATGCCACGCGGTCATCTGTCGCTCCCACAACCCAAAGGACAGACGCGCCAAATTCTGGTATCTGTTGAAAATACCCGCTCGCTTCAAGGCGCCCAGAAAGCTGGTGGTAGACGGCGTAATCTGTCTCGACAGAGAATGTCTGACAGCGGATATACTCGACCGGCTGTGCATCGAGAAGAGCACCTCGTGCACCCTGCGAATAGGCACGCGTCAGCCCACCTGTACCAAGCTTGACGCCGCCATAGTATCGCACGACGACGATGGCTACACGGTCGATTCCCTCTCTAAGAATCACCTCAAGCGCTTGTCTGCCCGCAGTACCCTGTGGCTCTCCGTCGTCGGAGAATCGCTGCAGCTGAACAGGGCGATCGATGCGCCATGCGTACACGTAATGCGTCGCCTCTGGATACGAAACGCGAACGTCTTCCAAGAAAGCCGCCGCTTCATCGGCAGAT
>DUVN01000003.1 GCA_012841015.1 Clostridiaceae bacterium | reverse complement strand
TTAAATCTCTCAAGATCCAAGGTCCCGTCTTGTTCGCACTGTTCAATTTTCAAGGTCCAACACACCCTCCTCCCGAAAGGCGCCTTGCTAGGATAGCAAGCTTTTTCACACTTGTCAACTCCTTTTCTAAAATTGTATTTTTGTGGCACAAAAAACTGAATCCATTGCTCCAGAGCCATTTCGCGTCTCTCTTTCGATTGTTATTCGCTATCTTTATCATACGTTCGTCTTTTTCACAAAACTACAAAAACTAGGCTCGTTCCATGAGCCTTTAGTTCAACAATATAGTATTTGCATAAAAAATCATTTAAAATGAGACTAATACGTATGCAGACTAGCATACGTCATGTGTTATGATTAGTATACCGTTATACACTTTCCGCACGACATAGTGAGACTAGGTTGATCTTACTATTTGCGGAGCTTCCAACAAAAAATGAAAGGAGCAGCGCTGACATGAACAAAATAGTATCGCGTGAAGTTCTCAACAGCGAAACGATCATGTTAGACATTGAGGCGCCCGCCATTGCGCGCAAAGCACTTCCGGGACAGTTCATCATTTTTAGGGTAGATGAACTGGGGGAACGTGTCCCCCTCACCGTCGCCGGAACGGATGCCGAAAAAGGAACTGTTAGGATTATTTTCCAAATGGTTGGAAAATCGACAATGCAGTTGGGCAGGAAACAAGTTGGAGAAACGATCGCTAGTTTTGTCGGTCCCTTGGGCAGGCCGTCGGAGCTTGACCACCTTGGAGGGAAAAAAGTTGCCGTTATCGGTGGCGGACTTGGCACGGCCATCGCCTATCCGCAGGCGACATACTTGCACGAGATCGGCGCACATGTCGATTTCATCGCAGGGTTTAGGACGAAGGATCTCATCATCTTAGAAGATGAGATGCGTGCAGTCTCGGACAATCTATATGTGGCAACAGACGATGGATCAAATGGTAGAAAAGGATTCGTGACTGATGTTCTCAAGGAACGCATAGACGCTGGGGAAAAATATGATCTAGTCATTGCAATCGGACCGCTCGTCATGATGCGCGCCGTTGCTAATCTCACGAAACCATACGAAATTGATACGCTCGTCAGCATGAACACCATTATGGTCGATGGTACGGGCATGTGCGGATGCTGCCGTCTGACGGTTGGGGGTGAGATCAAATTCTCCTGTGTCGACGGACCTGATTTTGATGCACACTTAGTTGATTTCGATGAAGCTATTCGCCGTTCGAAAGCATATCTCGAACAAGAAGCTTATGACAGAGAAAGAGAAAAGGAAAAAGAAGAAAGCCATCGTTGCAGACTGACTGGGGAGGTGCGCCATGGGTGAGAAAAGAAAACCAAATATGTCTCCTGTCAAAGTGACTATGCCGGAACAACCAGCGGAAATCAGACGCTCCAACTTCGGTGAAGTGGCGCTCGGTTACACGGCAGAAATGGCAATGGAAGAAGCAACGCGTTGTCTTCAGTGCAAACATCGTCCATGCGTCAAGGGTTGCCCTGTTAACGTTAGGATACCTGAATTCATTGCGAAAGTCGCCGAGGGCGATTTCCTCGAGGCATACCGCATTTTGTCATCGACCAATAACCTCCCTGCTGTGTGCGGACGAGTCTGCCCGCAGGAGAAACAGTGTGAATCGCGTTGCGTCCGAGGGATCAAGCATGAAGCCGTCGGTATCGGACGTATTGAGCGTTTTGTTGCTGACTGGTACTTAGAGAATGCGAAAGATAAGCTTGTCCCCCCTCCATGCAATCATAGAAAAGTGGCCATTGTGGGATCTGGACCTGCAGGATTGACGTGTGCTGGCGATCTGGCCAAGCTCGGTTACGACGTAACGGTTTTTGAAGCATTCCATGTCGCTGGCGGTGTTCTCATGTATGGCATCCCCGAGTTCCGTCTGCCGAAAGCACTCGTGCAGAGTGAGATAAAACTGCTTAGCGAGCTTGGTGTCAAGATTAAATGCGATATGGTCATTGGTCGCGTCTTTTCGCTCGATGAACTTATGGAAGAAGAAGGCTTCGAAGCGATCTTCATCGGTAGCGGCGCAGGATTGCCGAGCTTCATGAACATCAAGGGTGAGAACCTCAACCAAGTCTACTCCGCCAACGAATTCCTGACACGTGTTAACCTCATGCAGGCGTGGCGCTGGCCAGAAGCAGCGACACCGATCAACATCGGCAAACGCGTCGCTGTCATTGGCGGAGGCAATGTGGCAATGGACGCCGCGCGTTCGGCTCAACGTCTCGGCGCAGATGAAGTCTACATTATCTATCGACGTTCGGAAGAAGAACTCCCTGCAAGGCTTGAGGAAGTAGAGCATGCCAAAGACGAGGGCATAATCTTCAAACTCCTCTCAAACCCTGTCGAAATATTAGGCAATGACGCAGGCTGGGTCACTGGTATACGGTGCATCTCCATGGAACTTGGTGAGCCGGACGCCTCTGGACGTCGACGTCCTGTCGCCATTCCCGGCTCAGAATTCGACATCGAACTCGATACAGTGATTGTCGCCATCGGGCAATCGCCTAACCCATTACTCCGTGACACAACGCCTGATTTGAATTGCCACTCATGGGGCGGCATCATTGTCGATGATACACTCGCTACATCGAAAGAGGGCGTGTGGGCCGGCGGTGACGCTGTCACCGGCGCTGCCACTGTTATCTTGGCAATGGGCGCAGGCAAACAGGCAGCAGCCTCAATTGACGAATACCTCAAAGCAAAACACGAAGAAGTTTAAGTACATCCAAACAGAGTCAGCATTTTTAACGCCTGACGCATTGACGCGCCGGGCGTTAATTTGTCTTCAATAATGTGTTTAGAAGAACAATCTATAGGAAATGTGTGCAACTTCTTCACACAAAGGATGGATCATAGAGTGCTGCACCGATCGCTGTCGCAAACTCTGCGTGCTCTGGAACAACGATATCGACTTTGTATAAATCAGAAAAACCTTTAAGGACGGCACGCCCCGAGTCGATCCGTGTCAGATTGCCCGTAAAAATAATCTTGTTTACTTTCTCAAGTCGAGCTGAGAGAACTGCCATCGTCCCAACCGACTGAAAGACTAAATTAACAATACCTTTTGCTAAATCGGGTTGCTTCACGCGGTCGTCGACTCGTCCAAAATTGGAAGCCGTCGTGTCAGCAGATAGACCGGGGATTTCGTAACGCGAGATATCACCGACCGCAAGATCGATTTTTCGCAAATTCCCCTCTAGACTCATCTCACTTATACTTTCGAAATCTCGAATACCTAGCATCGTCTGCCCCAAACCGAGAAGCGTACCGCCTCCGACTCCAGATCCGATGATGTGGCGTATTGTTGTCATGTCTGCGTAAACAAATGATGTACCCGTACCCATACTGACGACGACAGCCCTCTCGGCTTGAGCCGTGTACAAGCCCCCAAGCCCAACCGCGTCAAATTCGGGAACAATAAAACTTGGTAATTCGAGCAACTCGCTATCCGCCACATAGGAAGCACCGACACCCGTAATCATAATCGCTTCGACTTGGTCAAGCCGCAGCCCGTTCAAGAGCATAAACTTGCCAAGCGCCCCGTACGCAGACGCCACGGGATCACTCGCCTTGACGAGTGTTTCTTCTAATAGCTTCCCTTTCTGGAAACCGACAATTTTCGTGATGCTGCCACCAACATCAAGACCGACCAGGACACCATTAGAGCCAATTAACTCGCGACTCTGATTCTCCTGCCCAAGCATCGCGATCATCGTTATCGGACATAACGCGATGCATCGCGTTCACTCATGACGTTCGACACAGGAGCGTTGCGCCCCACATCGCGAAGCGTGCTAAAAGCGAGCCGCCCGTCGTCAAAATCGATTCGAGTCGATGAAGGAGCAAAGACAAAAATGAATTGAGACACAGCCTGGAGCAAACCACCGATCGCATAGGCCGATCCTGAGACGATATCTTGAAAACGCACGCGGATATCGGGTGTAAGCCTCTCTGTGTTGCAAATAACCGTCCGACCTTGTTTAACGTGATCGCAGACAGGCCATGCTGTATCGATATCGAACGCTTCAACTAGAACAACGGTATGATCCGTCCCTTGTTTTTGAGCAGGAAACGGTACCGTTCGTTCCTGCGGACGTCTGGAACGATTCTCGCGGCGCGGACGTCGCGGCTCTTCCGGAAGCAGATCATCCGGCGGATAATAGTCGAAGCTCTCCTCATGATCGTCATAGCCGTCATCAGGGGATCCAAATAATTTATTTAGAAAGCTGCTCATGATTGCCTCCAATACGTTTGCGATTGATCGCCGTGGCACAAAAAAACCGAGTCATTTGCACCCACACTGGTTCATTATAGATTGCATACCGAGTCGTTGCAAGAATTTTACTAAGGTGTCATCAGCTTGTTAACTTGCTGTCATTTTACTATCACCGTGCTTTTCACGTTGTGGACAGACGATCTGGCAGATTTCCCTCTAACACTCGTAGCGAGCTCCAAAAATAGCGCTTCCTATTCGCACAATTGTAGCACCCTCCTCAATTGCCTGTTCAAAATCGTTTGTCATGCCCATGGAAAGCTCTGACAAATCACTGGCAATACCAAGGGAGATCAATTGGTCGCGAAGCTCGCGCAACTGACGAAACACAGGGCGCGTCTTCTCAGGATCCTCAAAATGCGGCGCCATCGTCATAAGTCCACACACACGGACATGCGGGAATTCGTGACTATGGCGTAATACGTCCTCAACCTGATCCGGTTCAAATCCTTGCTTCGTCTCCTCACCGCTGATGTTGACTTGGAGCAGAACGTCTTGAACAATGTCATCACGCGCAGCTAATCTCTCAATGGTACGAATGAGACGGCAACTACCCACCGAATGGATAAGAGAAACGTTTCCAATAACAAAACGTACTTTGTTGCGCTGGAGAACACCGACAAAATGCCAATCAATCTCCATGTCAAAGTGTAGAGAGTCTTTCCACTTTTCCTGAAGTTCCTGCACCCTATTCTCACCAAACGAGACCTGCCCGCACCTGTAAGCTATTTCAAGATCGGTTACAGGGAAATTCTTGCTGATGGCAACAAGTCGAACAGTAGCCGGATCGCGCCCGGCAGTACTCGCTGCTTTTTCTATTCTCCCTCTTACACGTTCAATATTCTGTTCAATTGTAGTTGTTCGCTCGATCACTTTTACTCACTTCCATGGACATCAACTTGTTTATAGATAAAGCCTATAAAAATACTTATTTGATTAGCGTAACGACTAGTCTATCAACTGACCGTCGTCAATCGTCCAAGGGTTAACAACGTAGAGGTCGGCCTCCCTCAAAGGTTCTTCATACTCAGAACCTTGGACGATGGCATACGTACCGTCACATGCTAGCACGTCAACTTCGATTGTTTTCGTCACCCCTCGCTTCACCTTTTTCAATTTCGCTGTCGTCATATCATCAGATAACCCGATTAAACTACGAACAGGTACAGCAGATCCCGTCGAGACTTTAACGATCATCTGTGCATCGGTGACAGCTATCAAACTCGTAGATATTTCCACATCTGAAGGTGCCTTCAGGAAAATACGATCATCTTCATCTCCACGTACAACTCTTGAAACGCGACAACGGTCAAGTCTTAAATCAGGAGAAACGATAAGGTTAACGGTCATTCCCCTTTTCAGACGTGTCTCCTCATCCGGGTCGTGAGGGATGACAGTCACCATCGTGTTCACAGCGACATTTGAAATGCAGACAACAGGCATATTGGACGAGACGCGACCTTGCCGACTATCGATCGGTTGATGAGACTGATTGGCAAGTCGTTCAATCTCGGCTCTTGGGTCTGCAATGTTGCGCCAGCTGTCTTCATCCATCACGTCACTAGGGAATGAAATAATGAAACTGACCGTTCCCGGTGTAAGCGCTGTGAGGATACCATCCGTGCCAGCAGAAACTTCCAATTGCTCAAGCAGTTGATTTCGCTCACGCAACCGCTCCGTCAATTCGGCATCATAGCCTGTCTCTCGCAAACTTTCACCACGATACGCTTTCAACGCGAGATTCATGTGCTCAATTGCATTCTTGAGCGCAGATAAGTCTCCCATTATTGGCGCTCGACTAAGTGAAAAAATCGCCTCACGCATGATGCTATCAGATCGCGTCCTCGGAAGTACATCCTCCACCGAATTACTAAGTCCCGCCAAAACTATTCGTCGCGCATGATACGCGTCATTCGCCGACAAAAACCTCTCCACATCTTCTTCAAGATGAAAGGGTACAATCATCGCGACACGATCACCTTTGGCGACGCGCGCTCCCTCTTCAACAAGTGGAACAAGAATGCCATCAGCAGGGGCTAAGAGCTTGTCGTGCTGGTCGATGAACGCGACAGGACACGATATCGTCTCTTCTACTGTTCGCGTCGTGATGAAAGCGAGTCGCGTCGTCTCGTGGCGGCGAGCCATGATAAAAACGAGAGACCAGATCGTCAAGGCGACGGTTATCACAACAAGAACCGACATCGCCATGAGAGCGACGCGTCTCCTCTTGTTTCTTCTCTTACGCAGCTTCTGTAGCTGATTCGGCTCTTTGGACGAGTTATCTTTATCCATATGGCTCTGAACTACATCCCTCAAATTAGCGCAGGCTCTCCAGCGCCTTCATGGCACCGAGGCGAGCATTTTCAAACGTGAGCCCACCTTGCACGAAAGCATTATATGGTGGTCTCAAGGGGCCGTCAGCCGACAGCTCGATCGTCGAACCCTGTACGAAGGAACCCGACGCCATGATGATATCACAATCGTATCCCGGCATCGGCGAAGGTATTGGCGTAACGAAACTATCAACAGGAGATGACATCTGAATCGCTCGGCAGAATGATTCAAGTGCTCCTGCCTCATTGAGCTGGATCATCTGGACAATATCACCTCTAGCATCGTGAGTACCAGGGGAGCATTGATAGCCAGCCAATGTGAAGAGAGCTGCCAAATGGATAGCACCTTTCAAAGCAGATGCCGTGACAGAAGGCGCAAAATAGAGTCCTTCTATGATCAGTCTTGTAAAACCTAGCGACGGACCGATATGCCGTCCCACGTCAACGGCCGTCATGCCTTCGGCTATCTCCTCAATCAGCTCCGCCCTCCCGGCCACATATCCGCCCGAAGGAGCAATCCCAGCACCGGGATTTTTAATCAAAGAACCGGCGATCAAGTCTGCTCCAACCTCTGTCGGCTCAAATGGTTCGACAAACTCCCCGTAACAGTTGTCGACGAAAATAATAGCCTCTTGACTACTCTCCCTAACAGCACGAACGATCGATGCAATGTCTTCTGCAACGAGGGCGCGGCGTTCAGCATAGCCTCTCGATTTCTGAATGTAAACGATCCTTGTCCTATGCTTGACACAGGAACGTATTGCTTGAAGGTCAGAGTTTCCCGACTCTGTCAGCTCAAGTTGGCGAATCCTCACACCGCGCTTCGCGAGAGACTGGCGCGAGAGACTGGAACAATCATCAGGGTATAAACATTGACCTGTCAGTGCATCTTCCACTTTACCGAGAGTTGGCAACAGTGTGTCGTAAGGGCGACCTGTTACTATTAAAAGCTCATCTCCCTCGTTCAGTAATGAGCGAAGACAAGTCGCAAGTACGTGAGTTCCCGAGCTAAACTGCAGTCTGACAAGTGCATCCTCAGCGCCGAAAGCGTGTGCAAATACGGCTTCCGTCTTTTCTCTTCCAACATCACCGTACCCATACCCCGTCTTGGCCATGAATGTACTCTCTGAAACGCGGGCATCGATGAAAGCGCGGAGTACGCTGAGTTGACGCTTTTCTCTGATCTCATCAACACGGATAAAAGCGTCCCTGGCTAATCGCATCGCCTCCTCAGAGAGCTCGAAAATGTCACGACTTATACCAAAAGATTGATAATGGTTGTAGGCACTCATTTCTATTCTCTTATATCTATATCAAACTCTTAACAAAACAAAAAACCACCGAATGCGTTCGCTCAGCGCCCGCATTCGGTGGTGACTTTCTTGGTGCGGCCAACGAGACTCGAACTCGTACGGTCTCCCACACGCCCCTCAAACGTGCGCGTATGCCAATTCCGCCATGGCCGCATGTCGATTCCGGCGAGAGGCCGGCCAGATCATTATGTCAAATAGAAATTCTCTTGTCAACTTACGAGAAAGCGAGATGCGATCGGTGTTCGATAGAACAAAACAAATTACACGATTATTTCGTCATACTGACGATAGTCGATTGATCGGACATATCGTTATACTTAAAGTGTCGAAAAAGGCTCATATGACGGCCGGGAAAAGGACAGAGGTAAAGCACTTTATGATCGAACTAAACAATGTTAGCAAAAGTTACGACGGTAAAAGGAATGCCGTCGACAACGTTACACTTAGCATACACAATGGTGAAATATTTGGGTTTCTCGGACCGAACGGTGCAGGAAAAACAACAGCTTTGAAACTCATCACGGGGCTCCTATCACCCGATACGGGCTCCATCACAATCGATGGCTTTGACATCGAAAAAGATGCACTTGAAGCAAAACGTCGATTCGCCTTCGTGCCTGACAACCCTGAAGTATTCACGCGCCTCAAAGCGATCGAATATTTGCGATTTATCGGTGACGTCTACGGTGTTGATGGCGAGGTTCGAAAGGCACGTGTAGAAGATCTGACGAAGAAATTCGGCATTGCCGACGTACTCAATCAGCAGATCAAGACGTTTTCACACGGCATGCAACAAAAGCTCATCCTCGTCGGGGCTTTGCTTCACGATCCCGATGCTTGGATTTTAGATGAGCCTATGACCGGCCTCGACCCAGCGTCTTCATTCACACTCAAAACAATGATGCGAGAACACGCTGATGCTGGCAAAACAGTTCTCTTCTCAACACACATCTTGGATGTCGCAGAGAAAGTCTGCGATCGTTTGGGGATCATTGATGACGGTAAACTCATTTTTGTTGGAACGGTTAATGAGCTGAGAGAGCATTATCAAGACGACTCCTCACTCGAATCGCTGTTCTTACGCCTTGTGAGCGATGCTGAACATGCTGCACATGGTGATTCATTGATTGAATAGATTGGTACTGGTGATACGATGAAGCAGTTCCTTATACTCATGCGCCCTCTCTGGGCGGAGATGATTGGCAGTTTATCCCAAGGTGTGGGAGCGACCCGTTCAAAAAAGAAAAAATCAGGAAAATCGCGTTCAAAAGCCGCAACGGTTATACTCTACGTCTTTCTCTTCTTGATGTTTTCTTTTTATTCCTTTATGCTTGGCGTCGGCCTGACTAGATCACTGATGACTTTCGGCGCAGAAGATTTCTTCATCAAAATTATAGCGATGGCGGCACCTGTTCTTGCCGTTGTCTTCGGCATCTTGCAGGCAATCCCCACACTGTACCATGAGAGTAGCATTGAGTCGCTCCTCGTGCTCCCCGTCAAACCGGCGACAATTACGGCGGCTAAACTGACACAGTCATTTATACCGATCTTCCTCATTACGACGGTTCTCTGTTACCCTTCACTCATCGCGCACGGCATTATTGCGAAGCGACCTTGGGGCTATTATGTGCAGTCGGTACCGTTTATGTTTTACGTCACGGTCGCACCGTTCGCCATAACGGCAATTCTTGTTCTCGTCATGATGCGCTACACAAAATGGGCGCGTAACAAAGACCGATTTCAGCTGATCGCGTCGATTGTGACGGTTCTCATGATCGTCGCGTTCTCACTCTTTGCCAACCTTCAGGGAAGCGACGGATTCTTCGAAGACGGTGGAATCTTTTCAGACCCTGCAACAGGCATGCTCCTGAATCGGCTTGTCAAATTTGTGCCGACGTCTGCCTTTGGCACAGCTATGCTCATCAATGCGAACCGTTGGAGTACTCTCCTCTATAGCCTCATCGCATGTGTACTGAACGTGCTCTCAGTAGGACTGTTGCTTATTGTCGCCAATAAAATCTATATCCGTGGTGTACTCGGCGTCAAGGGAGGTCAAAGCGCTAAACAGCTCACCGCAACAGAAACGGTGAAAAAACTCACGCCACGGAGTGCATATCAAGCAATTGTGCATAAAGAATGGGTTTTACTTCTCCGAACGCCGGCATTTTTCACACAGACGATTTTCTTCGTGCTATTCTTTCCAGTCATCATGGTCGTATCGTTCGCCATCAGTTTTTCGCGGTCTTCTGACACGTCGGAAGCAGGCTTTAATCTCATCAACTTTTTGCGTACCTGGATTTCGTCCGGCGGCTGGAAAGATTCCCTCTGGATTATCGTCTTAATCGTTGGGGGTATGGCAGCATTCTTCAGCGGTACAGCGCTCATCTCAGCTTCAGCAATTTCGAGACAGGGAGCAACATTCAATATCTCTAAAATAATCCCCGTCCCATTGCGCACACAAGTTTTAGCATGGTTGACTCCCGGGCTCTACTTAATGGTCGGTATCTGGATCATCATCACAGTCGCTCTCGCCATTTTCCTTCACATGCCCTTCAGCTTAGCGCTGCTCATTTTTGTTGTCGCCTTAATCAATTCGTATTCTATGCAAATGTTGGGATTTTTAATTGATATGAAATCACCGTTACTCACTTGGAGTAACGAGGTCGAAGCCGTCAAAAATACGCGTGCCTCCACCGTGTCATCGCTCGGAGATTTCGCCTATATCGGCGTCTCAGTTGGACTCGCCTTTCTTGTGCGTTGGCTCACAGCACACAACAACCTTGCTGTCGGCATCGCTGTCCTTGTCTTCTACATCCTTGTCGCCATCCTCATGACCGTCCTCGTCAGACAAACGGCACGACGGCTTTTCCAAACTGTCGAACTCTGACATAATAGAATTGAACGGGCAATGTCCGCAAGAGAGAAAGCATGACAACGCCATTCACAGTACATAAGTAACTATAATTAAAATGACATCATTTTAGAAAAGGAGCCACTTTTGCATGACAAAGCTTATTGGAAATCTCGTATTCGGTCAGTCGGGCGGACCTACCTCCGTCATCAACTCGAGTGCTGCTGGCGTCTTTCTAGAGGCATTGGATCATCCTGAGCTCATCGAGAATGTGTATGGGATGCGCCATGGCATTGAAGGCGTCCTCCGCGATGAACTGTATGACATCGGCCAGGAAGACCGTCAGGAGCTTGAATACTTAATGGGAACTCCCTCCTCCATCCTCGGCACATGCCGCTATAAAATTGCCTCTCCCGAGGTCGATGATACCGATCTGCGACGCGTCCACGAAATACTCGCCAAGCGAAACATCCGCTATTTCTTCTACAATGGCGGAAATGATTCAATGGATACGTGTTCGAAGGTAGAGCGTTACCTGAAAGCTCAGGATTATGAGTGCCGCGTCATTGGTATACCTAAGACGATCGACAATGACTTGTATGGGACAGATCATTGCCCTGGATTCGGATCGTCCGCTCGCTACCTTGCGACAGCCATCTCGGAAGTTTGGCAAGACGCACATTCGTACAGTACACCGATGGCGATCGTCTTTGAATGTATGGGACGTCACGCCGGTTGGCTCACCGGTGCTTCAGCACTTGCCGGCGTGATCGGGCACGGGCCTGACCTCATCTATGTACCAGAGGTTCCCTTCGACTTTGATCAAATGCTCGAAGACGCGCGTCAAGTGTTGACGAAAAAGAATGTCGTCATGATCTGCGTTTCAGAAGGCGTTATGACGGCAGATGGCAGTCTCGTCGCAGAACAACTCTCAAGCCGCGCAACAGACTCGTTCGGGCATAAACAGCTCGGCGGTGTCGCAGCCATGCTCGCCGATGAACTCGCCCAAAAGCTCGGAATCAAAGTCCGCGGCATCGAATTCTCCCTGCTTCAGCGCTGCGCGGCACACGCCGCATCAGGTCGCGATATTGAAGAGGCCATCCTTGCCGGTCGTTCCGGTGTACGGGCAGCTATAGATGGCGTAAGTGGCGTCATGATCGGATTCAAGCGGGCAGAAGGCGAACCGTACCGTTGCGAGATCATACACGTCCCTCTCGCAGAAACGGCGAACAAAGAAAAGGTCGTTCCGCGCGATTGGATCAATGAAGCTGGCAACTACGTCACACAGAAATTTATCGATTACGCTCTCCCGCTCATTGATGGTGAACCATATCAAAAACATGAAAACGGACTCCCGCGCTTTGCGAAACTTAAGAAAATCCGCGTTTAGGAATATCTAACGGAGAGATCGCCTAAGAGTAGACGATCTCTCCGTTGATCTCAATGGAACCCGTTGCCCCCTTTTTCGTCCGTTTTATGCGGATGATCACCTCATTCGGCCCGTCGACACGACGACCGAATGCGTCGTCTCCGCTTCCAGCCAGGTAACGGCGCATAGCAATCTTCTGGCTCCCTGCCTCAAGCACTTCGAAATACCCTGTCTGCAGAACAGGTATCGATGCACGGAGCTTCATCAGTCGCCGCACACGCTCTGTAAAATCATCCTCTGTTGCACCCCACGGATACGTGCGCCTGTTAAACGGGTCATCGTATCCCTCCATGCCGAATTCGTCTCCGTAATAGACAGCCATCGCTCCCGGAAAAGCGACCTGCAAGAGCATACCAGCAAGGACGAGCTCTTTACCTTTTTTACGCTCCTCTTTCGTCAAAGACAAGAGCATCTGATCCTTTCTCTTTGGCGGCTGTGGCGCCCCAGCAAGTCTCGTGATAATACGTTGCGTGTCGTGGCTACCTAAGAGATTCATCTGGCTATACAACGCTTCCACTGGCGTTACGGAACAGAGATACTCGAAGCCATAACGCAAACTCCTTGCTTCGATGTGACCCTTCAGAAAGTCGATCACATACTTGCGAAACGTATATCCCATGACAGCATCGTGCGTACGTCCGAATAAAAAGTCGCGATAATGCCCATAGCTGATCTTTGCCGTCGGCTCTTCCCAGACTTCACCAAGAATACAGGCGTCAGGATTCTCCGTTTTTACACGCTTTCTGAGCAACCTCAAGAAAGAATCGGGTAACTCATCAGAGACATCGAGTCGAAACCCAGAACAACCCGCTCGAAGCCAATAGGCGAGAACACCGTCCGGACCGCAAATGAACTCGCGATACGTCAACTCATCTTCGTGGACGTTCGGCAAAGAGTGAAAACCCCACCAACACTCGTACGGGGCGATCACATCACCGCCCTTTGCAGTCTCTGGATCACTCAAACGTTTCTCTGCATCATCATCAAAGCGATACCACGCCGTGTACGGTGACGGTGTCCCGTCTCGCTTCTCCTGCCAAGCTCCTACAGAATCATAACGATCGTAACGATTGAAGTAGAGACTGTCGGAACCTGTATGGCTAAAGACACCATCCATAATGACGTGGATACCGAGACTTCTCGCTTTACTAAAGAGTTCGATGATGTCATCATTCGTTCCGAGAAGCGGATCGACCGTCAAATAGTCGCCCGTGTCATATCGGTGATTCGATTTCGCCTTCAGAACGGGGTTCATATAAATTGCCGTCACTCCGATATCTGCCAAGCTCTCGAGCTTTTCCGTAATGCCCGCCAGCGTTCCGCCAAAAAAATCACACGCTTCATAGCCGTTCGGCTTTTTGCCAGCGATGTCAACCTCTTCGCTCCAATCGCTATGCCAGATTCGCTCAGGGAAATGCATCTGCTCTAACGCTTTCGATTCGTCAAATTGCGAGCCGCGGTTGTAACGATCAGGGAAAATCTGGTAGAGAACGGCGCCTTTCATCCAGTCGGGCGTCCGAAAATCGGCTGTATGGACGGTCACCTGAAAACCTGGGATCGCTTCACTACCATTGGAACGAAAACACGGACTAAACTTGAATGATTTTGCGGTCGTTCCTGCTGTTGACTTGTCAGGGAAAGCCCAACGATATCGCCCGTCGTCAAACCTGACCTCAAACCAGTAGAAAAACAAACCGGGTTCATCGCTCATACGGATATCCGTAGAATAGACTACAGCGTCATCGTGAAGTTGGATTCCTCTATCATGACCGTCAATCTCCTCGCATGCCTCCTGCAACATCAACACGTATCCTTCACTGAACGATTCAAGCCCATAAACATAAAACAGGCGAACCGAGTGAATACGATCGGAGTATTCAGAAAGAACCAGACGTAATTTTATTTTAGTACCTGTCGCAACTGCACCTTTCGGCGATCTATAAAACAATGATGTGACATCATGCACAACCGTGATCACGAACTACCTCACTTCGGCCACCATGGCGGTGTAAAGATCCTGATAGGCTCCGGCCGAACGATTCCAAGAATAGTCACCTTCCATCGCTCTGGCAACCATCTTCGTCCAGCTATCTCGATCGTCACGGTAGAGCGAAGCAGCATCTTTCGCCGTGTAGAGCAATTCATGTGCGTTGATATTCTGAAATCCGAATCCCGTCCCCGTTTTCTCGTATTTATTCCACGGCTCGACCGTATCAGCAAGTCCCCCTGTCTGGCGCACGATGGGAATCGTCCCATAGCGCATGGCAATCATTTGTGACAAGCCACAAGGCTCGAAGAGGGACGGCATAAGAAAGATGTCTGATCCGGCGTAGATGCGACGCGCCAGATGGCGGTCAAACTGTATGATCGCGCGCATATTATCAGGATGTCTCTGCTGAACTTCCTGTAGTCGCCTCTCATACGATGGGTCACCTGTACCAAGCATGACAATCTGTAAGTCTTCCTCTAAGAGCTCGTCAATAATATGGAGCAAGAGGTCGAGTCCTTTCTGCGAGTCGAGTCTTGTGATCATGGAGAAAAGTGGTGTTTTCGGCTTTTTATGTAAATTCAATTCATTCTGCAATGCTTTTTTGCATGTCGCTTTACCGCGAATCCACGCCTTGGGTGTATAGTTCGCAGCAATTTCTGGATCACAAGAAGGGTTGTAAAGATCGACATCAATTCCGTTTAAGATCCCGGAAACTTTCCAACTTTGCTCCTTGAGCAAATCATTGAGTCCCTCACCAAAATACTCCGTCATAATCTCACCGGCGTACGTCGGCGAAACAGTCGTTACGCGGTTTGACCACGCTATGCCTGCCTTGAGGAAGTTCGGTGCGCCGTCCTTCAAAACTGCATGCTCCGTCATGTATGAATCGGGGAGATCAAGCAGATCCTGCACCACCTCACGCCCATGAATCCCCTGGTGCTTGAGGTTATGCAGCGTCATGAGACAGCGCGTCTTTTGGAAATATCCTTGGCTTTGGTAATGCGCTTCCAACAGGATGGGTATCATCCCCGTCTGCCAATCGTTGATGTGGAGGATATCGGGATCAAACCCCATCGGCGCGCCCATCGCTTCCAAGACAGCGCGCTGGAAGAACGAGAAGCGCTCAATGTCGAATGAATAATCAATGTAGAGGCTATCATGGCCGAAATAGAAGTCATTATCGATCAAATAGACAGGAACACCTTTCACTTCCATCGAGAACAGCCCACTATACATCGTTCGCCAACCGAGCTTGATCATCGACCATCTCATAAACCTCAATTGCGAAGCATAGTTCTGCTTAATCCTGTTGTAAAGGGGCATCACAATGCGAACATCGACACCCTTGCGTCGGAGCGCCTCAGGTAGCGACCCCGTCACGTCACCAAGACCACCCGTAGCCGCAAGCGGACTCATCTCAGATGATACAAATAATACTTTCATCAGTATCAACTCCTTCTAATGTTCTCTTGATTGAAGCTAAGAACATCTCAATATGGTATCATCTCTTGATCATACGATCGCGTTTTTCTCGATGACGATCGGGAATCCGGGTTGGCCGAGCAGTCGACCGTCCATCTTGACGACACTGTTCTTGTCGATGATCACGTGATCGAGCACAACACCCTCCGAAATTTGAACATCTTGGAAGAGCACGCTGTTCGTCACACGTGCACCACGTCCGATGACACATCCGCGGAACAGAATGCTGTTCTCCACATGTCCCATGATTGCGCAACCGTCAGATGCGAGCACATTTTTAACGACTCCGCTTCCCGGTGCGACGATACACGGTGCCCTGTTCTTCGCCTTCGTATAGATTGGTCGATCGATAGAGAAGAGCTTGTGACGGATCTTCGTATCGAGCACTTGCATGGACGCATCGAAGTAACTTGCCACACTGTGTATACGCAATAGAGGTTCTTCAAGTTCAACGGCCTGAACGCGAAATCTTTTATAGTTCTCAAGAATGCCCAGAATCGAGAAGTCGGCGATACCGCGCGCCATCATCTCCGTCAAAAGCTGTAACAACAGATTGCGCGAGATGACGATCAGACCGACGACATATTTCTGACTTGTCGACCTCGGATAATCGACCATAAGATCGCGCACATAGCCGTCGTCATCAAGCTCGATCGCCATCGCTAGCGGCCCGTCGAACTGTCCATCCTTATGGTATAGCACGGTGAGATCGGCATTCGATTCGATGTGCGCATTAATCACCGGTTTGTACGACGTATTCGTCACAAAAGCACTGCCGGAAATGACGACGTATCTCTGATCGCCCGTTTTGACGTAGTCGATCACGCCTTGTGCATCAGTCCGGTCTGGCTCGCGTGTAATCGGGTTGATGTAAGGTGGTATCATGTACAACCCCTGCCTCATACGGTCGAGATCCCACGGTGCACCCGTCCCCATGTGATCCATGAGTGATTTATACTTCGTAAGCGCGACAACACCAACGCGTTTAATCCCGCTGTTCACCATGTTGGACAACGTGAAATCGATAATGCGAAAGCGTCCGGCAAACGGAATGGCGGCGATCGCTCTCGGCTCTGTCAGAACTCCCAGTTGAATCCGCCGATTATCTGCCAAAATGAGCCCCATGGCATCAGTAATCACAGGCTTACCTCCATTCTTGAATAGTGCGGCACTTCCTCAATGTACTGAGGATAATCGCGCGCATGTTCTGCTCCGATCATCGAGTTGCCGACAATTTTCGTCCCTTCCTTGATGATCAAGTTAGGCGCAAAAACAGTGATCCCATCTTTACACAGCTTTTCGTTAACAAACATATCGAGTCCGTCTTCCTCGTCTGGAGTCGCCCGAACGTTCCCCTCAATCCTTGTGTCCATACCGACAATACAACGTGTCAAGACAGCGCCAGACTCGATGTAGGAACCGGGCATCAAGATGGAGTCGGTGACAACAGCACCTTTTTCGACGACGACATTATAGCTGACAATAGTGCTGTGACATTCACCAAAAATTTCTGATCCATCTGTAATTGCAGTATTGTCGACTTTGGAATCGTGTCCAAAATAATGTGAAGGCCGCTGAGGATTCTTGGAGTAGATCGTCCAGCTGATGTCGCGTAGATTGATCAATGTCGGATCGTTCAGGATTTCCATATTGCTCTCCCAGAGCGATGAAATCGTCCCGACATCTTTCCAATATCCATCGAAGGCATACGTAAACACATCGTATCCGGCTTCAATCATTCCAGGGATGACGTTCGCGCCGAAGTCATTGCGCGAATCAGGATTCGCCTCATCTAAGATGAGACTTTCTCGTAAGACTTTCCACGAGAAACAATAAATACCCATGGAAGCGAGATTGTTTTTCGGCTCGGCAGGCTTCTCCTCGAACTCGACGACTCGTCCCGTCTCGTCCGTATTCATGATCCCGAAGCGCGACGCCTCTTCCCACGGAACTTCGATGACGGCGATCGTCGCCTCCGCCTCGTTATTGATGTGCGATTCAACCATTTTAAGATAATCCATTTTATAAATGTGATCACCCGATAAAATCAGAACATACTTCGGATCATAGCTGTCAATAAACGGTATGTTCTGGTAAATCGCGTTGGCCGTACCCTTGTACCAATCATTACCTACTTGGCTGAGATACGGTGGCAGGATGTACGTCCCACCGTTATTTCGATCTAAGTCCCAAGAATGCCCGTTTCCGATGTAGGAGTTGAGTTCGAGCGGTTGATATTGCGTCAAAACGCCGACCGCCTCAATTCCTGAATTCGTACAGTTGCTGAGCGGAAAATCGATGATGCGGTATCGGCTCCCGAATGGGACTGCCGGCTTCGCAACTAATTCTGTCAGCACACCGAGTCTCGATCCCTGCCCACCGGCTAGAATCATTGCGATGATATCTTGCTTAGCCATCCATTTAACCTCTTCCTTTCTACGCGATTTCGTATCGTCCAACTTTTCTACGTGAAACGAAATCGCTGTTCACTAGAACACTTATCGATCATTCTCTCTTTCATGTCTGATCGTTCAACATGTATGTCTGCGAGTATCTACTTATCTGCACTTAAGCATCTCCCTCATACAGCAGGTACATGCCTGCGAGCGGAGGGAGCGGCATATCGATCACCGGAACAGGGTATTGCGACGACCATTTGTTATTCGACATAGCGCGTGGATCGCTTTCATGTTCGAACGGCTGTACTTGTGAATCGCCTCGACCATTTGACGCATTTGTCACCCTCTCGTACAACCCGGGATTATTGTCATCTCTTTTTGAAATCGCCGATGAGATCGTGTGGAATACGACATGTTCCCCATCGAGACCACCAAAAGCGCTCCCGCCGTAACGCGCCCAATCACTATTAATCAGCAATCTGTACTGTCCTCGTTTAGGAACACGTACACGGTATGAATCATATGATGCGGGCGTCATATTGAGGATGACGACAATGAGCTCACTCCCATCTCTATTGATTCGAGCATAGGAAAAAACACTATTCTCGCGATCATCAGGATCCAACCATGCAAAACCATCCCATGAACGGTTGAGTTCCCAGAAAGAAGTTCTGTCACAGTAAAAGTGGTTCAAATCGCGGCAAAAATCCTGCATCTCTCTATGGCGCGGGTATTGTAACATGAACCACTCGAGCTCCTCATAGTACCGCCACTCGATGAAGGGTGCAAACTCATTGCCCATAAAATTGAGCTTCGCACCGGGGTGTGACATCTGGTACATGTAACAAGCTCGTAGTGACGCAAACTGACGCCATTGATCGCCGGGCATTCGCCCTAAGAGAGATTTTTTACCGTGTACGACCTCATCGTGTGAAAACGGCAGAATAAAATTTTCACGGAACGCATACATCATCGAGAAGGTAATCTTGTCGTGAAATTGGCCGCGCGCATAATAGTCAGCTTCCATGTATGAAAGCGTGTCGTTCATCCAGCCCATATTCCACTTATGCGTAAAGCCAAGCCCACCCTCACTAACGGGCGTTGTCACGCCCGGATACGGCGTTGACTCTTCCGCTGCAATGATGCAGTGTGGAAAGTGTTTGCGTAACATGCTGGTGAGAGCCTTAATAAAATCGATCGCCTCGAGGTGCTCATACGTTCCCAGCGCGTTCGGCTCTGCGTCGGGACGCCCAAAATTCAAATAGATCATGCTGCTGACAGCGTCAACACGTATCCCGTCAAAATGGAATTCATCGATCCAAAACCAAGCACTTGACAGTAGAAAAGAGCGTACCTCTGTCAATGCATAATTAAAGACGAGCGTTCCCCAATCGTCGTGCTCGCCGCGACTCGGATCTGGATCTTCAAAGAGCGGCTCGCCATCGAATCGGGCGAGCGCGAATGCATCGCGCGGGAAATGTGAAGGTACCCAGTCGAGAATGACGCGGATACCGCCACGGTGCAAAGTATCGACGAGGTATTTGAGATCGGCAGGCGTCCCGTATCGCGAAGTCGCTGCAAAATACCCTGTCACCTGGTATCCCCACGATGTATCAAACGGATATTCCGTCAACGGCATGAATTCGACGGCGTTGTATCCCATATCAACGACGTATTCTGTGAGCTGTTGTGCGATATCGCGATAACTGTAAACGTTGCCGTCGGCATGGCGACGCCAACTCCCGAGATGGACTTCGTAAATATTTAACGGTCCGACGGCACAGGCATCTTGACGATTTGCCATATAGTCGCCGTCTTCCCATACGTAATCGTTCTCAAAACTATAGAGCATAGAGGCAGTGCCGGGACGCGTCTCAGCGTGTCGCGCAAACGGATCGGCTTTGAGCAGAATTTCCCCTATACGCGTGTGTATGGCGTACTTGTAACGTTGCCACTCACGGGCGTCAGCAATGAAACCTTGCCAAATCCCCGTCGTTCCGTACGGCTTTAAATGATGCGCACTTGAATCCCAGCCATTGAAATCTCCGACGACGCTTACTGCCTCTGCTCTTGGGGCCCAAACAGCAAACCTATACCCCTGATCACCTTCCGGCGAGGTTGAGGGATGTGCTCCAAGCATACGGTAGCTTTGGTAGTTCTGCCCTTTGTTGAATAGCCACGCCTGATTCATCACTGTCATCTCTTCCCGACTGTCTACTCATCCATCTCCTCAACGACAAGCAGTCTCTAGTACGTGTCGCCATAAAAATAGATGTAATCCAATTATACATGAGTACAAGTCGTTTTAGCGAGTGAGATGTAGTTCGGCAACGGTGACTCCGTCGCCCCCTTCTCCGTCTCCACCTAAACGGAAAGATTTGATGCGTCGATCACGCATCAAATAGTCGTGGGTCGCCTTACGCAGCGCTCCTGTACCCTTCCCATGTACGATTCTCACAGGTGAAAGACCGGCTAACAGCGCGTCATCGAGAAATAGATCAATTTCTCCGATCGCTTCATCGACTCTTTTCCCCAGTAATATGAGCTCCGTCGTCGCCCGCATCACGATATCTGAGCGCAAGCTAGAGGTAGGCTCGACTTTTGACGGACGCCTACGGCGCTTTGATTCTTTTTGTTTCCTAGCAGGTCGCAATTCCGATAATGGAACGGTTACTCTGAATGAGCCCGACTCCAAGACAACTTGATTTTTCGCATCGGGAAGCTCTCTGAGAATACCCGAAACACCGAGTGATCTTGCCTCATACTCCTCCCCTAGTCGGATGCTATCTGAACTAAGAGGAAGATCGATATCTGACTTGACCGACGAACGAACCTTGTATTTTTTCTCGATTGCAGCCAACCGACCGCGCGCCTCGGAGGCGACGCGGTGATCACCTGTCCTTGACGATGCCGCGGTCTGGCGCATTTCCTCGAGCAAGAGATCGATTTCCGAACGTGTATCATTGAGTAGTAATACCGCTTCTTCACGCGCTCTTGCCAAGAGACGCTCGCGCTCACACAAGAGAGCTTCTCTCTCCCTTTCAAGTTCATCTCTTGCCAACACCGTTTCTTGGCGGAGGCGCTCAATCTCCTCTTCCATGGCACGCGCTTCGCGATGACTTTGTTCAATCGCAGACACAAGATTTTCAAAACGAGTCCCCTCATCCGAAACAAGAGTCCTTGCCTTATCGATGATTGAACCATTAAGTCCTAACCGGCTCGAAATCACAAAAGCGTTACTCACGCCGGGAACACCAATTAATAGCTTGTAAGTGGGTTGGAGCGTCTCCATATCAAACTCACAGCATGCGTTCTCGACGCCCTCCTCATTCAACGCGTATCCTTTCAGTTCACGATAATGTGTCGTCGCGACTGTATGACAGCCCGATAGACGGAGATGATCGAGAATCGCAATGGCAAGTGCCGCGCCCTCGGAGGGGTCCGTACCAGCGCCGAGTTCATCGAGAAGGACGAGTACACCTTCACCAGCCATCTCAGTAATGCGGATGACTTCTCGCATATGAGAAGAAAAGGTCGAAAGATTCTGCTCGATGCTCTGCTCATCACCGACGTCGACTTCAATACTTTTAAACCATGAAATCTCCGATGGCGTACTTGCCGGAATAAAGAGGCCAGCCATCGCCATCAGCGTCAATAGGCCACACGTCTTGAGTGTCACCGTCTTTCCCCCTGTGTTCGGCCCTGTGATAACAAGCGTTTTGAACTTTATCCCGAGTTCAAAATCGATCGGTACAACACGGTCTTTCGGAATAAGGGGATGTCGAGCCTTACGCAAAACGATGACACCTGTATCGTTCATCGATGGCATCATCGCATCCATCTCAAGCGCGAGTCGCGCCTTTGCCATCGCGAAATCAAGTTCCGCAAAAATATCCGTATCTGTGAGAAGCACATCTGCCCGCGTTGCAACAATTGCAGACAACTCTTTTAATATTGTCAGTACTTCGTGCCGTTCGGCCACCTCAAGCTCGCGAATCTTGTTGTTAAGATCGACGACAGCCATCGGTTCGACAAACAACGTATTACCACTTGCTGACGTATCGTGCACAAGCCCACGGACTGCAGCCCTGCGATCAGACCGGACTGGAACGACGTAGCGTCCGCTGCGCATGGTAATGAGGTTCTCCTGCAGTGCACCGGCATGCTTCGTCAATACCTTATCAAGCTCCTTCTTGATGGCTTCTTGCGCATCACGAAGTCGCTGTCTAATCCTGTAAAGCTCTTCACTCGCATGATCGTAGAGCTCATCTTCTCCTACAATAGATTGCTCCAGACGCCTCAAAAATCTTGGTAACGACTCCAGCATTTTCACCTTTCGGTGAATCACAGAGTCGTCCTTCGCATCTTCAACGTGAGAATGGTCAGAGGCGGCATCAAGCATTCGATCAACAGCACGCAAGAAAGAAGCAATTTTCAACAATTCTTCACAGTCGAGTGTAGCACCTGCAGACGCTCGCCTAACGATAGGGCGTATATCATTAATACCACCAAACGGGAGGTCCCCCCATTTTATGAGTTGCTCATAAGCATCTTCCGTCTCTTCAAGTCCTGCGAGAGACGATGATAGTGAAGATGCAGGCTGCAATTCGTGACAGAGCGAACGACCGATCGAGGTCCGCGCCTGACTTGCGAGCAACTCAATAATCACATCGTATTCGAGTTTTTCGAGAGATTTCTCCGTCATACGTCAGGGGTCAATCGCTACTGTCTGCTTTACGTATCGAACGGACATAGGTGATGCCGTAATGAATCGTCGCGACGAGTGAAGACAAAACGGGCACAATAAAAATAACCTCTCTCAACCATGCCTTATCTGTCTGAATAAAATAAACAATACTTACGGCGACAACAAAAAGAAATGTAGAAATCTTTCCAAGACAGTCAGAATATACGACGACATGGTGCTTTGCGAGCAGCATGGAGCTTGCAAACAGCATGGCTGTTTCACGCAATACATAAAACAATGGAACCCAGAGAGGGACAAGCCCAATATAAAAGAGCATGACGATCGTCACGACTTGAAATACTTTGTCAACGAAGGGATCAAATAATTTACCGAACTCTGTCATCATATTGAAGCGGCGCGCGATAAAACCATCAAGAAAATCGGTTACCCATATAACGACAAAAAGAATCACCGTAACAAAGCGCTTTGCAGGCCATTGCGAAATGAGAATCGCCAGTGGAACGACGGCCAGCAGCCTAATCATTGTCAGGATATTGGGAACATTGAACACAAATCGGACACGCTTACCAGAATCCGCTTGCTCCTCTCCAATAATACCTGATGAACCTCGTACATCAGCTTTGCCATTCAACGCAATCGAGTCTGCCTCAGAGACAACTGATTGATCACTTTGCGATTCATTTGATGCGCTCATTCAGATGTGCAACTTTCAAAAATAAACTTCTCGGAAGTAGGTACTCAACTTTATCACCATAAGTCTATCTGCTCCCCATCTAATATAACACGCTCATGTAAATTCTAGATTAAACCGAAGTTCTCAACTCCGAATCTATCCATTAACAACATCGACGTCTCATGTGTCCATTCTACCCGTAAATCATCTTCTGCAGGCAGCAAAGACCCGCTCTCCTCCTCAAAAATTCTGATGGGCGTACTGCCGGAAAAGTATTGAACAGCAGACCGCAACGCGTGGAGCTCTTCGCAAGACTCTTGTCTAACCCTGAACACAACTTGTTTCGGCTTAAAATCGTGTGCGCTTGTCGCGTTCCGACTATCAGATAACGTACCTGCATTAGGGAGACGATTTTGTCGACGTTCGCGTCCCTCAAATTGGCGCGAGCGGCTGTTTTTGTCATTGGAACGGCTGTAACCGCGCCCCTTGCCCTTACTATGTCTTTCCGTGTAGCCAGCATTTTTAAATTCTGACGGCAATGCGCGCATGTCGCCCGTTAAAGGCGCGATCACTTCAGCGAGGAGCTTAGGCTCTTCATCACGCAGATCGACCGTTCCCGCAACAATGAGTACACCGTGCTCGTCAAGAAGATGGTGATATTTTTCGTATGCTTTCGGGAAAACGACGACTTCCCACATACCTCCTTCGTCTTCCAGTCCAATAACCGCCATCCGGTCATTTTTCTTTGTGAATAAGTCACGATAACTCGCTACAAGGCCTGCCATAATCACCCTGTCGCGATCGTGGACAGTCAAAAGCGAACGTTCACGGCCTTCAACGACATCGCCTAATTCGTCTTCGTCATCGATGTCATCTTGTTTCAGTTCATCACTAAAGACAAGAGGGAGCGCATCGAGCGCTGCCTGATACGAACTGAGAGGGTGACCAGTCACGTAAAGTCCCGTCATCTCTTTTTCCATAGCAAGTCTCTCAAGTAATGGAAAATCGGGCACATTAGGGTAATCAGGTTCGTCAGGCCGAGAGAATGATACATCTGTCGCGAGCTCGAAGAACGATATCTGCCCTTTCATCGTATTTCTCTTTGCAGCTAAAACACTGTCAGTAAACGGTTCAATCACAGCGATCATTTTCGAACGCGTGATACCGAAGGCGTCACAAGCAGAGGAGCGAACGAGGCTTTCCATCATCTTCTTGTTCACAGCTGTGTCAGCCATCCGTCTCAGAAAGTCACCAAATGATTTAAACGGACCGCTTCTCCTCCTCTCCGATACGAGTGCCTCGATAGCATCGCGACCGACATTCTTGACAGCGCCGAGCCCAAATCGGATAGCATCACCTTCCGGTGCGAAACGGGCAACACTTTTATTGATGTCAGGAGGCAACACTTTGATGCCCATCGCCTCTGCAGCACCGACATATCGACTCGCTTTTGCCAAATCACCAAGATATGAATTCAAAATTGCCGCCATAAATTCAACAGGGTGGTAGAACTTACACCACGCCGTATAGTAGGCGATAGCGGCATACGGTGCAGCATGTGCCTTGTTAAAAGCATAGCCGGCAAATGCTCTGATGTCTTCAAATAACTTCTCAGCAACCCTACGCGGTACACCGTTAGCAATTGCACCAGGTACTTCTCTGCCTTTCTCATCGACGCCACCTTCAATAAAGAGCGTCCGCAAGCTCCTAAGAAGTGTCTCATTCTTTTTACCCATTGCACGGCGTACATTGTCGGCCTGTCCCATCGAGAAACCGGCAACTGCCCGTACCGTACGCATGACCTGCTCTTGGTAGACCATGACACCGTACGTCACTTCGAGAATTGGCTCCAACAGTGGAGTGTCGTACTTTATCTTACGCGGATCATGACGTGCCTCAACGTATCGTGGAATCTGATCCATAGGTCCCGGGCGAAAAAGCGAAATACCGGCAATGATGTCCTCGAATGTTTCAGGCCTTAACTCGCGCATAAATTGTGTCATGCGACTACCTTCGAGCTGGAATACAGCGTCCGTGTCACCGCGGCTGATCATCTCATATATGTTTGGATCATCAAATGACATCGAATCGAAATCGATACCTGTCCCCGTTTTTTCCCGTACGAGTCGTGATGTCTCTTGCAATACGGTCAACGTGCGAAGTCCGAGGAAATCGAATTTAAGGAGACCGACGTCCTCAATGTCATCTTTCGTAAACTGGACAACAATCGAATCGGCGTTGCGGGCGAGCGGTGCTATCTCACAGACAGGCTGCCCGGCAATGATTACGCCAGCCGCGTGGGTCGAGGCGTGGCGCGGCATACCTTCAAAACGTTTTGCGAGATCAATTACGCGTTTCGTTACGTGATCTTCTTCATAGAGTTTTTTTAGATCAGGATTCAAGTCGAGCGCCTTATCGATCGTCATCTTCAGCTGATTGGGCACCATTTTTGCGATCCGATCTGTCTCAGCATATGAAAGATCGAGGGCACGTCCAACATCGCGAATCACAGCGCGCGCTGCCAACGTCCCGAACGTGATGACTTGACAGACGTGATCGGCGCCATATTTATGCGTGACGTAATCGATCACCTCACTGCGCCGCTCATAGCAGAAATCGACATCAAAATCGGGCATACTAACGCGTTCCTTGTTGAGAAACCGCTCAAAAAGGAGACCATATTGAAGAGGGTCGATATCCGTAATAAAAAGCGTGTAAGCAACAAGTGAAGCGGCACCCGAGCCGCGGCCGGGGCCGACCATAATATCCTGCTCTCGGGCATATCGTATAAAGTCCCAGACGATCAGATAATAATCGGTATACCCCATGCCGTTAATGACTTCGAGTTCATAATCGATGCGAGCAAGATAGTCTTCGCGTGGAATACCCGTCTTCCGCGCCGCCAAGCGCCGGTCGAGTCCTTCCAAACAGAGCCGACGGAGCATCTCGACAGTCGTCTCTCCTGCCTCCGTTTCGAAGTGCGGCAGGGATAGTTTCCCGAATTCGAACTCTACTTGGCAGCGTTCCGCAATCAAAGCCGTGTTCGTCAGCGCCTCGGGCGTCGATTCAAACATCTCCGCCATCTCTTCCGGAGAGCGCACGTACAGCGTGTCGGTGTCCATTTTCATCCGGTCAGGAGAATTGAGTGTTTTTCCTGTCTGCATACATAGTAGGACTTCATGCGCAAAGGCGTCCTCTTTGTTCAGGTAATGACAATCGTTTGTGGCAACGAGAGGGATGCCAGTCTCACGACTGATCTTGATCAATTCTTGGTTAACAACAGCTTGTTCAGGTAACCCGTTCGCCTGTATCTCGAGAAAATAGTGATCGGCGCCGAAGAGATCGCGGTGTTCCAGTGCAACTTCCACGGCTCTGTCGCGCTGTCCATCAAGTATGAGGCGAGGCACCTCTCCTGAGAGACACGCAGAAAGCGCGATTATTCCGCCGTGGTATTTTCTCAATAGCTCCTTGTCAATGCGAGGACGGTAGTAAAATCCGTCTACAAAACCCGCGGAAACGAGCTTGATGAGATTGTGGTACCCCTCATTATTCTCAGCAAGAAGAATGAGATGAGACGGCTCCCTGTCGAGCGCTCCCTCCTTCTCCGTGTGGCTACGAGGCGCTACGTAAACTTCACATCCGATAATTGGATGGATGCCGTTCGCTTTCATCGTCCTGTAAAAATCGAGGATCCCATACATTACGCCGTGATCTGTGATCGCGCACGCATCCATCCCCATCTCCTTTAAGCGTTTCGGAAGTTCTTTGATGCGGATGGCCCCATCAAGGAGGCTATATTCAGTATGTAGATGTAAGTGCGTAAAGGCCATGAGCCACTATTCTTCCAGCAGGCCGTTGACGCGGTTGAGAACAATCTGCTCATACTTCTTTTGGCGCACTTGCACATCGTCGCGACAATCACCGTAGCAACCGAAATAAACTTTGATTTTCGGTTCGGTACCCGACGGCCTAATGCACATAAAATCGTGACCCTTTAATTGATACAGAAGAACGTTACTCTCAGGAAAATCGAGCGTATCTCTCTCGCCTGTGGCAAAGTCCAAAACTTCACCATGCTTGAAATCGGAGAGTGTCCGAATGCCGAGCACGTCAAACCCTTCCGTGGGATTTTCGCGAAGGCCATTCATAGCATAGGCGATTTTTTCCTGTCCGACCTTGCCTTCACGGTAGATCGAAATCGTGTTTTCAGCGGCAAACCCGTACTTGCGATACATCTTCTCGACTCGGTCAACGATCGTCTCACCTTCTTCTGCAGCAACGGCAGCGAGCTCCGCAATCATTAAGCAACTCACAACAGCGTCTTTATCACGCACATCTTTCCCTACAAGGTAACCGAAGCTTTCCTCATAACCGAACTCAAACGAGCCACCCTTGACGTCTCCGTATTTTTGAATCTCTTGCGCAATATGTCTAAACCCGGTTAATGACAAGTACAACCCAGTCCCATAGTGTTCCGAAATGGCCTCGGTCAAACGTGACGAAACGATGGTGGAAACACAGAATGAATCATCACTCAACTCTCCACGCTCGTCTTTTGTGCCTAGAACATAATCCATCAGCAAAAGACCGATCTCGTTGCCAGACAGCAGAACGAAAGAATCGTCTTTTGTTCTGACTGCGACTCCGACACGGTCGGCATCAGGATCCGTCGCGAGCACGAGAACGGCACCTGTCCTCTTCGCCTGTGCGATCGCGAGTTCCAATGTCTCCGCCAGCTCCGGATTCGGCGTCGGCGTAGTAGGGAAGTTGCCGTCAGGCAATTCCTGTTCCGGTACAACTTGGACGTTTGAAAAACCGTGCTTCTTTAAAATACGTCGTACTGGCTTATTACCCGTTCCGTTGAGTGGGGAATAGACGATCGGGAGATCGTGATGCTTGCGGACAATATCCCCGTTCAGAGTCAGTGACAACAACATTTCATCATATTTGTCATCGAGCTCGGCGCCCATGAAATGAAACAGCGGAGAGCAGCTCGCTTCCTCAAAAGAGAGAGTTTTCTGCAATACACCCGTAAGGTCGGTCACCGTAGCCATCACTTCAGCGACGTGGTCGGCATCTTCCGGACCGAGCTGCGCGCCATTGTCACCGTACGCCTTAAAGCCATTATAAATCTTTGGGTTATGGCTCGCCGTCATCATGATGCCGCCGACGCACTGGTATTGACGGATAGCAAAAGAGAGGAGCGGCACGGGACGAAGCTCATCAGAAAAATAAACGCGTAGTCCGTTCGTGACAAAGACAGCAGCTGAAAGCTCGGCAAACTCACGCGAACGATTACGAGAATCGTATGAGATCGCGATCCCGCGCTTGCACGCCTCTTCACCGAGTGATTTGAGATGAAGAGCAAAACCTTCTGCAGCACGCGCAACCGTATAACGATTCATACGGTTCGTGCCTGCGCCCATAATCCCGCGCAGCCCTGCCGTCCCAAACTGGAGATCCTGATAAAAACGATCTTCGATTTCTATCGTATCGTCTGCAATCGCGACGAGTTCAGCCAGCGTCTGGGCGTCGAGAGCCGGATTTTCCAGCCATTTTTGATAAACGGTTTGAGCATGTGAAATAGTCATAATATTCTCCCTGTAATAAAAGTCATTTTCTAATGATTAGTCTATCACAGAGGGTAGAACTGCCGGTACAAAAAAGAGTAAGATATTATCGGCACGAGAGGGCAGTTCTCATAAGAATGAGTAAGCTCCTAAAACACATCTCATCTCGTGTATGAGAGCCTATCTCTCGCCCATCTCTCCCTTGAGAACGATCAGCTGGTCGCGAAGAATAGCGGCGATTTCGAATTCGAGACGCGCCGCCGCCGAGCGCATCTCCTTTTCCACCAATTTTGCGTGCCTTTGGAGCTCATTATACGTCCATTTCGAAATTTTCTTTTTGAAAACTTCAATCTGTTCGATCGCATCGAGCTCATCATCAGCGATCATGTCAAACGTCGTGTCGATTAAGTCGTGAATTTCCTTTTTGATCGTCGTCGGCGTGATACCGTGTTTCACATTGAATGCATGCTGAATGTCACGGCGACGATTTGTCTCACTGATCGCCCTTTCCATTGAGGCCGTAATCTCGTCGCCATACAAGATAACGCGACCATTCACATTTCGTGCAGCACGGCCGATAATCTGGACGAGCGAGGTCGTGGAACGGAGAAAACCCTGCTTATCAGCATCGAGAATGATAATCAATGATACTTCAGGCAAATCAAGCCCCTCCCTTAGAAGATTGATACCGATCAGCACGTCGAAATCACCTGCCCGCAATTTGCGCAAAATCGCCAACCTCTCAACGGTCGCGATATCAGAATGCAAGTATTCGACGCGCATGCCTTCTTCCTTAAAATAATCGGCAAGCGTTTCAGCAAAACGTTTTGTCAGCGTCAGAACAAGGGAACGTTCACCGTTTTCCGTCGTCTTACGAATCTCTACAGCGATGTCTTCCATCTGATTCCCGGACGGACGTACAAAAACGAGCGGGTCAAGCAGTCCCGTCGGTCGAATGAGCTGCTCGACAATTTGTGTCGACTCTTTAAGTTCATAAGGTGCCGGAGTTGCCGAGACGTATAGAATTTGCCCCGCCCTCTCATTGAATTCATCAAACGTCAGGGGGCGATTGTCGAAAGCAGACGGAAGCCGAAAACCGTATTCGACGAGCGATTCTTTGCGCGAGCGGTCACCTTTGACCATCGCTCCAATTTGAGGGACAGTGACGTGTGACTCGTCGATGAAAAGAAGGTAATCCTCCGGGAAGAAGTCCATCAACGTAAAGGGTGGTTGTCCTTCCTCTCGCCCCGTCAGATGGCGCGAATAATTCTCAATACCTTTACAAAATCCCGTTTCGATCATCATGTCCATGTCGTAACGCGTGCGCTGTTCAAGGCGATATGCTTCAATAAGCTTGCCTTCACCGCGCAGGACTTTGAGTCTTTCCTCGAGTTCCTCTCCAATGGCGAGAACGGCGCGTTTCATTTTCTCTGTCGTTGTCGCGTAATGGCTCGCAGGGAAAATTGCTACGTAGTTTCGCCCCGTAATTGAGCGCCCGCTTATCGCGTCAATCTCACGAATCTCCTCAATCTCATCGCCGAAAAAGCTGACGCGCGTCACTCTATTCTCTTCTGAAGCTGGAAAAATATCGAGCGTGTCGCCCCTGACTCGAAACGTCCCGCGCTTCAACTCGTAATCGTTTCGCACATACTGTATCCGCACCAGATCCTCAATAACAGACTCACGTGTTCTTACCATGCCGGGGCGAAGGCTGACCATTAGGCTCTTATAGTCTTCAGGATCACCTAAGCCGTAAATACAAGAGACAGACGCGACAACAATCACATCGCGGCGTTCTAATAGAGAGGATGTCGCCTTATGCCTCAAGCGGTCGATCTCGTCATTGATCTGAGCATCCTTTTCGATGTAAAGATCACGCGACGGGATGTAGGCCTCAGGCTGGTAATAGTCGTAATAACTAACGAAGTACTCGACAGCATTGTCGGGAAATAGATTCATAAACTCAGCAGTCAGCTGGCCGGCAAGTGTCTTGTTGTGTGCGATGATGAGCGCCGGTCGCTGTGTCCTTTCAATGACGCTCGCCATTGTAAACGTCTTGCCGGAACCTGTCACACCCAATAAGGTCTGACCTCGATCTCCGCGTTCAATTCCATAGACAAGCTGATCGATCGCCTCCGGCTGGTCGCCTTTGGGCGTCATATCTGTACGCAGAGTAAACACTCCAGGCAATACGTTCCCACTTTGATGTGTCATCATACGGTTTTTAGCCATACCATATTAATCACAGCGATCGCCATCGGCACGAAGTGGCGGAAGGAACGAAAGTTCTTCGAGTTTCCTTCGTACAGCAGCGAAATCTTGCCAGAGGAGTGTCTTGTTTCTGGGATCACGCAACACATAGGCAGGGTGAAAGGTCGGCATCACGTAACAGTTATTTGTCTCAATCCATTGGCCACGAACCTTCGTGATACCGAGATCTGAACCGGTGAAATACTTGTAGGCAGTTCCTCCCATCAGAAGATAGACTGTAGGACGCACCAGCAAAAGCTGTTCTCTCAGAAGCGCGCGACACTGTGCCGCTTCCTCCCGCGTCGGGACGCGATTGCCTGGAGGACGGCATTTCACGATGTTGCAAATATGGTAATCGTCTTTTGTAAACCGAAAACTCGACAGGAGAAGATCGAGAAGTTTTCCAGAACGCCCAACGAATGGCAAGCCTATGCGATCCTCGTCAGCGCCCGGCCCCTCTCCGAGAATCATCAGTGGCGCTTTAATGCCGCCTCTCCATACGACGACATTCCGCCGTGACTCAGCAAGGCCACATGCCCGACAGGAGAGGCATTTATCGACAAACTGATTCCATTCTGTTTGAATCGTCATAGTCGAACCTACCTTTCCTCATGTGCTTTATCTATTCAAATCTCTACAATGGATCTTACAGCACTTCTACCTACAAGTATAGCAAGTGTCATAATTGCATCGTTCAAGATTATCTCGTAATGCTTATTCGCTCATCAATCGGAATATACACATTATTTCTGTAATTAGAGATGTATGCAGGACGGATAATCTTATCATCTCTGATTTGTTCTAATCTGTGCGCGCACCAGCCAGCCATTCTTGCAAGAGCGAAGATAGGAGTGTAGAGATCTTCATCTATACCAAGTATCTTGTAAACAAAGCCAGAGTACAAGTCAACGTTTGCAGAGATGATCTTATCTCTTTCTTCTTCAAAGATTCTCGACGTGATCGCCTCGATATTGTTAAGCAGCTCAAACTCTTCCATCTCACCCTTTGCTTCAGCAAGCTTTCGTGCCAGCTCCTTAAGTATGGTCGTCCTAGGATCACAAATCGTGTAGACAGCATGCCCCATACCGTAAATAAGGCCTTTGCCGTCAAAAGCTTGTTTGGCTAAGATTTTTCTGAGATACGACTCAAGTTCCGCAGTATTGTTATAGTTGCAATTCACCATGATATTATCTTTCATGGTCTCGACTTTGTGGTTGGCGCCGCCGTGTTTTGGGCCTTTGAGTGACCCTATGGCAGTTGCCAAGGCAGAGTATATGTCGGTTCCTGTCGATGACACGACGTGCGTTGCAAAGGCGGAGTTGTTGCCGCCACCATGGTCTGCATGTACGACGAGACATAAGTCAAGCAGCTTTGCCTCAAGGTCAGTATATTCGCCGTCCCTGCGCAAGAGATGTAGCATGTTTTCAGCAGTCGACTTGTTAGCAAGAGGATTGTGAATGACAAGCGATCTGCCCTCAAAGTAATGCTTCATCATCTGATAAGAATACGCGATCATCATGGGCATCTTAGAGATGATATTGAGTGACTGTATGATGTTGTTTTCCAGCGTCATATCTTCTGGATTGTTGTCGTACGAATACATCGAGAGTATCGCTCTTTGCAATTTATTCATCACGTTTTTACTCGGGAGTTTGAGCAATACATCTTGAGTAAAGTCTGTATTTAACTTGCGATTATCCCCTAGAAGCTTCTCAAAATCGTCTAGATCTTCTCTGGAAGGTAGTGAACCGAATAAAAGCAAAAAGATAACTTCTTCGAAACCGAATCTGTCTTCTTTTTGAAAGTTTCTCACAATATCGTCGATCGCTATTCCACGATAGTAGAGTTTACCCACAGCAGGTATTTTCTTACCGTCCTCTACTGTGTAGCCTTCAACCGAAGCTACGTTTGTGATACCAACGAGGACACCGGTACCGTTTTTATTACGCAATCCCCTTTTGACGGAGTACTTATCGTAAAGACCCTTGTCGATATACGTATTTTTGTCTACTTCTCTGAGAAGTTTTTCGCTTATAGAATCAATCATACAAAATTTATGTTCCATCGCTAAATCCTCCATTCACATCACAGATTTTCTATTATATAATTGGTAAACTCAGTTGTTGACGCATTTCCGCCCAAATCTTTTGTACATTTTTCTTTGTGTTGAAGAGCTCTATAGATAGCGTTATTAAGTCTTTTGCTTTCATCTTGGTAGCCCATGTATTCCAGCATCATCGCTGCCGACAAGATAAGCGCTGTAGGATTGGCAAGATTTTTACCAGCTATATCAGGTGCAGTACCGTGTACCGCCTCAAAGATTGCATGATGCTCGCCTATGTTGGCTGATGGTGCAAGTCCAAGGCCGCCTATAAACCCTGCACAAAGGTCGGACAGTATGTCACCGTATAGATTTTGGGTCAAGATAACATCAAATCTCGTCGGGTCTAGAACAAGTTGCATACACATATTGTCGATTAAGATCTCTTCAGTTTCTAGATCCGGATATTCAGCACCTACATCCTTTGCTACATTTAAGAACAATCCGTCTGTAAGCTTCATGATGTTAGCTTTCGTGACGATGGTCACCTTATTTCGATCGTTAGCTACGGCGAAATCGTAAGCTTTTCTAGCAATCCTCTCCGACTTTCCCCTCGTGATGATTTTTATCGAGTGCATCTCATCTTTTGAGATTTCTTTTTCCACGCCTGCGTACAAGTCTTCTGTATTTTCTCTAAATACGACTAAATCTACATCTTCATATCTGGAAAAGTCGCCGTACGTCTTGATAGGTCTGATATTGGCAAAGAGATCGAATTTCTTCCTGAGTTCGACATTGATACTTCTGAAACCCGTGCCTATAGGCGTACCTATAGGACCTTTGAGAGCGACTTTGTTCCTCTCTACGCTTTCGAGTAGTCCTTCTTCCATCAGACAGCCCGTCTTCTCGTATACGTCTATGCCAGCTCTTTTTATATCAAAATCAAGATCATCAACTAGATAATTGACTACCTTCATCGCGGAGTTCGATATCTCTTCACTGATACCGTCTCCGATGATAACAGTAACTTCACTCATACATTCTTATCCTCTCTCTTATCCTATCTGAGTATTCATGTATATTTTTATTTTTCAAAGTCAGCATTAACTGTTTTTTACATAATTCAAATATCCGCCCATCTTTAATACAGCAATCTGCCTTTCAGAAAAGGCGGCAATCAAATTGATCTCTATATTCTTAGTTTTATTGACAAGTCGTGCCCTGCCATTTTTAATCGCGCTCTGTATATCAGGTATGACCACATCATCCAAAAAATCTATTTTGTCATAGTCTTCAGAATTGTCAAATACAAGCGGAATAATTCCAGAATTGATCAAGTTGGCAAAGTGTATTCTTGCGAACGATTTTGAAATGACGGCCTTGACCTTGAGATAGAGCGGTACGAGCGCTGCGTGTTCACGTGATGAACCTTGGCCGTAATTGTCGCCGCCTACGATAATGCCACCGTTATGCTCTTCAGCTACCTTCTTAAAATCAGGCGTCAGCGTGCTGAAGGCAAAATTTGAAAGGTAAGGTACGTTCGATCTGAAAGGTAATAGTCTAGCGTTCGATGGGCATATGTCGTCCGTTGTGATGTTGTCGCCTGTCTTCAAGATGATTTTGCCCTCGATCTTTTCACCCAATTCCTCTCCTATGGGAACTTCCTTGATATTAGGACCCATGACGACAGGGCTGTTGCTATCTTCTTCCACCGGGTAGATAAGGTACGCTTCATTTTTTCCATAAGACGTTAACTCTTCTACTTCAAGATCGAGGTCAAGATGTTCTGGTGTTGTAAGGAAACCTTTGATGGCAGAAATAGCTGCCGTCTGCGGTGACACGAGATAGACTTCAGCATCGAACGTTCCAGATCTTCCTTTGAAGTTACGGTTGAACGTACGTAAGGATACTCCAGCTGACTTAGGTGCTTGACCCATACCGATGCAAGGTCCGCAGCCTGACTCGAGGATTCTAGCACCGGCCCGGATAAACGTGGACAGGGCGCCGTTTTCCGCTAGTATGCGCATAATATTGGCAGAACCCGGCGAGATAACGAGACTCACATCTTCATGCACTCTATTGTCCTCAAGTATTTTTGCAGCTTTCATCATATCGGTGTAAGAAGAGTTTGTGCACGATCCGATGGCGACTTGATCGACTTTCAAGTTCTTAATATCGCTAACTCTTTTTACGTTGTCTGGCAAATGAGGGCAAGCGACCATCGGCACAATTCCGTCCAAATTGATCTCAAACATTTCATCGTAGACCGCATCGGGATCAGGTTCTAACGGAGAAAAGTCTTCCTCCCTCCCTTGTGCAATCAGAAACTCTCTAGTTCTTTCATCACTTGGGAATATCGAGGTCGTAGCCCCAAGCTCAGCACCCATATTGGTGATCGTCGCCCTGTCTGTAACGGACAGATTCTTAACTCCTTCACCTGTATATTCCATGATGTATCCAGTACCGCCCTTGACGGTAAGCTTTTGCAAGATTTTGAGTATAACGTCCTTACCGTTGGCGTAATTGGCAAGTTTTCCCTTGAGTTGAACATTATAGATTTTAGGGACGACTAAGTTATAAAAACCCTTGGCCATGGCAACGGCTACGTCCAACCCGCCTGCCCCTATCGCGATCTGTCCAAGCCCACCACCTGTAGGGGTGTGAGAGTCTGAGCCTATAAGAACCGTATTCGGCTTACCAAATCTCTCAAGGTGTACTTGATGACAAATACCACCACCCGCCTTGGAAAAAATGATATTGTGTCTTTTTGCTACAGATTTGATGAAATCGTGGTCGTCAGCATTCTCGAAACCTTGCTGCAACATATTGTGATCGATGTATGCCACCGATAAATCTGTCTTGACCTTGTCGATCTCAAGCTTCTCCAACTGCAGGTACACCATTGTGCCTGTCGAATCCTGAGTCAAGGTCTGGTTAACCTTTATCTTGATTTCATTTCCATGTTTCAATTCTCCCTCAAGCAAGTTTTGAGTGAGAATTTTCATCGCCATACTTTGTCCCATATTTCCCCTTAGACTAAATAATCAGTTAGATTTAATTATTATACGTAAATAGACATTTAATATAGTCTCGATTGTAAGCTAACATTCTCGTTTTGGCAAAGAACAAAAGAGCACAGAAATGATTCTTTTGTTTCACCATTTCCAGCAAAAAGGACATTATAGCGATCTCATTCTTTTAATATTTAAATATTAATTTAGAGAAAAGGTTCTAACATGAACGTTCGGCCGGGCACAAAGTACAAATAATCGATGTTAATTGAAAAAATACTATATCTCCAGAAACCTTTGACGGAGGAGTGCCTCCCCCTGATACAAAAATTCGATTTTAATTGAAAAATTCCCACACCAGTGCTGCGCATTCGGAAGAACCGGTCGCCGGCGAATGCAGAAATTCGATATTAGTTGCAAAATTGCATGCCGGTGCGGGGCGGTTCGGAGAGACCGGCTAGCACCGAGAACAGAAATTCGATATTAATTGCAAAAGTGTACGCCGGTGCGGGGCGGTTCGGAGAGACCGGCTGGCGCCGAGAACAGAAATTCGAT
>DUVN01000004.1 GCA_012841015.1 Clostridiaceae bacterium | reverse complement strand
AGATCGGCGTTGATGACGGGCGGGAAGTGCTGAAAGTTCTGAGAGGATTGCAAGAGAAAGCGAACCGAAAACAGCCGTTAGTACCGTAGAGCCGTAACGATGGATAAACGAACGTATGCCATGTTAGTGAAGCCGGTGAGCAGCGCCTGCAATCTTCGCTGCGAATACTGCTACTACGCCGAAAAAAAGGAATTGCTGGAGATCGAAAACTCAAGGATGTCGTTAGGCATCCTTGAGGCATTTACGCGTCAAAGCCTTGCCATGCAAGGAAGAGACGCCGTGGTTGAATTCGCTTGGCACGGCGGCGAGCCCACGATTGCCGGACTTCCATTTTATGAAGAAGCTCTGAGGTTGCAAAGAGAGTACGGACAAGGGCGGATGATTCTGAACACCTTGCAGACAAATGCCACGCTTTTGACTGACGACTGGTGCCGCTTTTTCAAAGCAAACAACTTTTTGATCGGTGTGAGTATCGACGGCCCGGAGCCGATTCATAATGCCTACCGCAAAACAGCGGATGGCCGAGGCTCTTTCACGGAAACCATGCGTGGCATCGAATTGTTGCAAAAGCACGGAGTTGCGTTTAATACACTTACCACGGTGAACCGACTCAACATGGAAAAGCCCTTGGAAGTCTATCGCTTTCTGCGAGAGTTGACAGATTACATGCAGTTTCTTCCTGTCGTTGAGCGCATACCGGCTCAGTCTGAAACGAAGGATGGGCAGCTCTTTGCCACCCCTTCGGGCATACACTCTGATAAAAACGAGCGCTCTCTCACTGATTTTTCAGTGACTCCGACAGGCTATGGCGGTTTTTTGTGTGCGATTTGGGACGAATGGAAAAAGTATGACTCTGATAAAAAGCATATCCAGCTCATTGATGTGACGATCGGGAATCTGAACGGCATTCCGTCCTCTCTTTGCGTTCATAACCCGCTCTGCGGTCACTCCGGGTGCGTGGAGGCGAATGGCGACGTTTATTCATGTGACCGCTATGCGTTCCCGGCCTATAAACTGGGCAATATCACCGAGATTTCTCTTGGCGACTTGATGGAGCAAAACCGGGATTTCGGTATGCACAAAACATTCGGTCTGCCTGAAGAATGCCTTGATTGCCAATACATCAAGCTCTGCTTCGGCGGCTGTCCCAAGGATAGGCTTTGGGAGAACAAAAATTATCTTTGTGCTGGATATAAGATGTTTTTCGATAAGGTTTGTCGTTTGACAAACAGATGAAGGGAGAACCGGCTAACGCGGTGTCAGCGGTCCTCCCCCTTTTTCTACATCCCCTTAACTTGAGTTCCTCAAATACTTGCCAAAAACGCTGTCTGCTACGGCAACACAATGCCGAAATCCTGTGGGAACGTGTCGGTACCTTCCATGAATGCGATTAATTGATCGCGGTCGCCCTCAACGCTGATCGTCTCAGTGACGGCCTTCGTGATGATCATCTTGGCAAACTCGAGCTTCGTCGCGCTTACGCTGATATCCGCCGCGGGCAGCGCGTCTTTCGAATCCGCCATGCGGAAAATAATGACCGAATGGCGAACGATGACGTGCGCCTGTTCGAGCGAGTCGGTCAGAAGTATATTGATCGTGAAATCGTCGTCCTGTGATTTGATGCCATCGTATTTGACCGAAAGGAAGTCGAGTATCAGGTCGAGCGTCATCGCGCTGATCAGGTCGATCGAGGTAATTTGGTAGGCTGTCGTTATCTTCGTTCCCATACGCAATTCAGACGCGCCCTTTATATAGGCATTGCGCCAGATTGCGGACTCAGCCTGGTAACCAAGCTGCTCAAGCGCGTCGGCCAGCAGCGCGCGCACCTCCATGTTGTCGGGATCGGCAAAGACCGCCCGGTTCAGAACTTCGGCAACCCATGCGTATTCACCGTTTTCGTAGTCCCTCTGCGCCAAGCGTAGAATTGCCTCCGCGCCGCCCATATACTCGACATACTTCTTCGCGGCGTCCTCCTGCATCAGCGGATTGAGATTTGACGGGTTCGCGTCGTAGAAGCCGAGATATTTTTGCGCGACGGCTCGCGCGTTGTGACTGACCGTACCGTAGTACCCGTGCGTCGTCCACTCCTTTTCGAGCGCGCTGGGGAGCTTCACCATGCGCCCGACCTCGTTGAGCGTATAGCCTTTGTTCAACAGATTGATCGTGCGGTCATGGATAAATTTATAGATATCGCGGTGATTTTCCAAGTAGGTGATGCAGGTTTCGTTGCCATAGCGCGGCCAGTTGTGGGAGGAACAAATGTATTCCACGTCAGGCCACAGCATGATCGTCTCGTCGAGATACTTTGACCAGGCAAGCGCGTCGCGAATCTCGGCGCCTCTTATGGTGTAGATATTGTGCAACGTGCCGTTGACGTTCTCGGCGCCGAAGAGCGTCTTGTACTTTGGAATGTAGCTGTTCATCTCGGCGGGGGCTTCAGTGTTCGGTGTCAGTTGGAACTGGACCTCGAGTCCGTCAACCACGACCGACTGGTTGACCTTGATCACGTCGGTCGGCGCGAGCAGCGTAGTGGTCATGCCGTAGATGCTCTTGCCCAGGCCCGCGTCTACCGCACCGTACATACCCGGCCGATCGCCGGCGAACTGGTAAGTAGCGCGCCTGCCCATCGCATTGCCCAGCAAGATATTCTCGGAGGCAACTTTCTCCATGAAACCGTCGGGTGCGAAAATGCGCACTGAGCCGTCCGCAATTTGCTGTTCGGTCGCGAACATCTTGGCGCCGGCATAGTGGTCGCCGTGTGTGTGAGAGTACGAGATCGCGTAGACGGGACGTACGCCCAAATTCTTTTCCACTAGATCCTTCGCAGCTTTGGCGCTCTCAATGCTGGTCGCGACATCCATGACGAACCAGCCGTTGTCTGTTTCGACGAAGGTGATATTGGCGATCGAGTAGCCGCGAACCTGGTATACGCCTTCAGTGACTTTGTATAGGCCGTAGTTGAAGTTCAGCTTAGCCTCCTCCCACAGAGACGGATTCACGCTGCCCTCGTTTTCATCGGTCTTAAGGAAGCCGTACAGCTCCTCAAGATCTTGAAGTACCACATTCGGGTCTTTAAGCGAGCGGATCTTGCCGTCGCCCTTGTCGATCAGGCCGTAGGTCGCGAATTCCTGTTCGCGTGCCAGACCGGAAAAGTAGTTGTCATCGCCGAAATCGCCGTTATACTCGACAGTATGGGGGGTTGGCGGTTTGGATTTTAGAATACTCATCTAGTTTCCTTCTTTCTTTATAAAATAGATCATAGGTCGATGGTGGAATCAAAGACCACATTAGCCTCGTCGATGATGCCCGCAGTCACCAGCTCGCCATAGCGGTAGTTGTTGAGCGCCAGCGCCGGTACCGGATCCTTTTCCAAGCGAGCGTAACCAGCATCGGGGATGTGCTAATGGATTTGTTCGTTTTTAGAATATTTGAGTCAAAGACTTATTAGAACACCCGTTTTTCGGTAAAAAAGTCTATAAAATCTTTACATGGCGTCATTTGAGCAGATTTAAGTGGGGTAGCAGGGGAAAGAATAGGTTATTTGCGTATAATAAAGGCAGCGGATGTAAATCCCATTCAGCAAAGGAAGCTATCTGATTCTTGAGTGAGGTGAAGGTAGGGTGAAGCTATTTTTGTTGCTAACGGATGTGGTGATTCTGACGGCCTACGGCGCCTATGCCCTGCATACCTTCCAAGGTTTTGAGACAATCCTTGTGCTGCTGCTTTTTTTCTTTGCTGCCCGGGTGCTGGCGCTTGCGGTGCACCCGGCGTTTATGGCAATCAATGTGGGGCTGTTGTATTTTCTGTGGCCCTATCATCCAGAGATTCTTGCGCTGTCCTATCTGTTTTACGCGGCGTTATATGTCTTTCTCGCTAGACGTGAGGAGCAAAGGTTAGTCCTCACCCGGGAAAATACCCTTTTGAAGGTAAACCAGAAGAACAATCTCCGCTACCTTTTCCTTAAGGAAAACTATGACAGCCAGCTCGCCCTTAACCTGAGACTGGAAGAGCGCCGGGCCATCGCCCAACAGATCCATGACCTTCTGGGGCACAGTATGACCGCCTCTATCTTGCAGCTGGAGGCCTCAGCAGAGTTGCTGGACGATGATCCGGAAAGGGCCAGAAGTCTATTGAACAATGCCACCTGCATGCTGCGCCAAGGCATCGATCAAGTGCGAGAAGCAGTGCACCAGATGCGTGCCGATGTGCCCGCGCTCAAAGCCGCTGAGATGCGGGCGATGATCGACCGCTTCCGCCTGGACAGCGGCATCGTCACCGTTTTTAACGAGGAAGGACCGCTGGATGATGTGCCCGCCGGGATCTGGCAGGTGATTCTGGGCAACCTCAGGGAAGCGCTCACCAATATCATTCGCCACGCAGGCGCTACACAGGTTGACATCCGCCTTCAGGCCCTTCCGGGCGTCGTGCGCCTAGAAGTGCGTGACAACGGTCGGGGTTGTGAAAATCCTGTAGCTGGAATGGGTATTGGCGGCATGCGTGAGCGGGTGGCGGAATACGGCGGCAGCTTACTTTTGCAAAACGATCGGGGAATGCGGGTGATTACACTGATCCCCAGAAGGGAGACACATGATGATACGGGTAGCGGTCATTGATGACGATGCACTGATCAGAGAGTCCCTAAAGATACTGCTGGAGGGCAAGGAGGGCATCTGCATTGTGGGCCAAGGGGAAAACGGCCTTGACGCTCTCAGGTGGGCGGCGCTATGCGATGTGATGCTGCTTGATTTGCGCATGCCTGTGAAAAGCGGACTCGATGTGCTGGCGGAGGTCGCGGAGAAAACTCGGGTACTGGTGCTGACCACCTTTGATGACGACGCTGAAATTGTGCGCGCTTTGCGAGCCGGTGCCCATGGTTACCTCTTGAAAAGCGCGAAGCCCCAGTCCATTATTCAGGCGATCGTTCAGCTCTATCAGGGGAAAAGTGTGTTTGACGCCGTGGCCATGGAGGCTCTCAGGCGGAGCATGAAGCCGGAGGGGCTGGAGAAACTGGCTGAGCTTTCAGAGCGTGAGAGCGAGGTGGTGGCCGCCATTGCACAGGGTCTTTCCAACCGCCAGATCGCCGATTCCCTTTTTATTTCAGAAGGCACCGTTAAAAATCACATCACCGCTATTCTGGCCAAGTCCGGCCTTTCCCACCGCACACAGATCGCTATCAGCCACATAAAAGGCGAGCTGTAAAACGTGACTTTTGTCATGCCCGAGGGTGACTTTTCTAACTGGAAAGCCACTCTTTTTTTGCCTATCATCACAACATAAGGAGGGCGTAATCATGCTCAAAGCATCTAAACTTGTGAAACGATATGGGGATAATCTGGCAGTAAGCGAAATCAGCTTTTCTGTCAGCCCGGGAGAAATCTATGGTCTGCTTGGACCAAACGGCGCGGGCAAGTCCACTACCATCAACATCATCACCGGGCTTATCAAAAAGGACGGGGGCACTGTCACCATCGACGGGATGGACTTGGACAAGTCCCTTAATCAGGTAAAGTACATGATGGGCATCGTGCCCCAAGATCTGGCGATTTATAACGACCTGACGGCGTATCAAAATGTGAGCTTCTTCGGCTCACTGTATGGATTAAAAGGCGCAGAGCTCAAACGTCAGGCTATAGGCACTTTGGCGCTTGTTGGTCTTGAGGACAAAGCCAAGAGCAAGGTGAAGACCTTTTCCGGCGGCATGAAGCGCCGGCTTAACATCGCCTGTGGCTTGGTTCACCGTCCCAAGCTGCTGATATTGGATGAACCCACTGTAGGTATCGACCCTCAGAGCCGTAACCACATCATGGAGTCCGTCCTGAAGCTTAATAAGGAAGGGATGACCATCCTCTATACGACCCACTATATGGAAGAGGCGGAGCAGTTATGCAACCGCATCGCCATCATGGATATGGGACAGATCGTAGCTCAGGGCAACCTGACGGAATTGCGCGGCCTGATTGAGGAGCACTGGTTTATCAACCTCAAGGTGAAAGGAACGCCTCCGCTTGAGGCGTTGCGCGGAGTACACGGCGTGGAACAGATTGACGTTTCCGGCAACGCCTTGCGTTTTCGCTGCAACACCAAGAATAGTCAGCTGCGGGACATTCTGGATGTGCTGGCCGAGCATCACACCGAGATTCTGGACATGGCTACTCAGGAGCCCAACCTTGAGGACGTGTTCCTGACCCTGACCGGCAAGCGTTTGAGAGATTAGGAGGACAGGATGCGCACACTGCGGTTTTTGAAAAAGGAAGCGTTGCATCTGATCAAAGCACCGGAGACGATATTGCTCATGCTCCTTTTCCCGGTGATTCTCACCTGGGTACTGGGTACCGCTTTCTCGTCTTCAAAAGGGCATGTCTTTGATCTGCCTGAGGTGAAGATGCCCATCGTGTCAGAGGGCGGCATGCTGTCAGATGTATTCATCGCGAACGGCAAGGAGGGCGGTATCACCTTTGAAAAAACGGATCAAGAGGAGGTGGATCGCCGTGTGGCGGCGGGATCGCTTAAGCATTATGTGGAGCTGAAGGATAGGGAACTGATCCTGCACAGCGACGACAAAGGCAGCTTAGAAGCGATGTTGGTGAGAATGTATGCCACTACCTTTATCAAACAGGCTAATTTGTCTGCGCTGGCTGTTCAGGAAGGCAAGCTTGACCAAGTTGCTCCACAATTCAAAAGCTTTGCCGAGGTGGAGGGTATCGACGGTTTGAATGAACCGGATTCCTTTGGTTTTTATGGAGTCACGATGCTCACCATGATTATTATGTATGGCTCCATACAGGCCATGTCACTCTTGGATTTGGAAAAATCAGGCAAGACGGCATTACGTCTCAAGGGATCACCCTACCCGATGAACCGGGTATTTTTTGCGAAAACCGTGACAGCCAGTGCGATCATTTTGTTGCAGTCGCTGGTGCTGATACTGATTAACCATTTCGTCTATGGCATCGATTATCGCAACATCGGCATGGTGATGCTGATGTTGATCCCTATGGCGGTGTTTGTCACCTCTCTTGGAGTTGCCGCCTATCAGGTGTTTCGCAGTGCCGCGGCCGCGTCAACTTTTCTCAACCTGTTAACATTCGCCTTTGTGTTTACGGGACAGGGCTATTCGAAGTTTCCTTCAGACAACGCTACATTCAACACACTGTTTCGGCTTTCGCCCATCGGGTGGATAAACAAAGGCTTGTTCACCTATATCTATCAGGGCGAGACCGGAGCCGTGCTGTCGGCAGGATTAAGGCTTCTTGGCCTCGGGCTGGTGATGCTCCTGATCGCCTATGTCCTTTATAGAAGAGAGGAGGGCAGTGACCTTGTTGCCGCTCATTAAAAACAACTGCCGGATCATTCTGGCTCGGAAAATCATGATCTTTATGTTACTGATCCTTCCCATTATTTCGTTTTCCCTAGGACTGCTCAACGTCTCGTCCCAAAACGCCAAGATGAACATCGGCGTAGTGGATCATGACAGCACACTCTTGTCAGAAACGCTCACCACCCTCCTGTCAGAGGATGGAAGCCAAGTGCAGGCCGTGGATGAGAAGGATATTGACGATCGCCTGCTGGAAGGGAAGGACGAGGCGGTAGTCATCATCCCTGCTGGCTTTGAGACGGATTTCATGCAGGTGCTCAACCCCGACATCACGATTCGCACCTTAAAAGGGCAGGAGATTACCGGCAGCCTGAGAGCCAGCATCGACATCACACTGTCTTGCCTCGCTCAGCTTAGGGATATCAGACAGCCTGAAAGCGCTCAGGCTCTAGTGAATGCTATGAAGGAGACCGATGCTCGCGGCTTCCAGCTAAAGGAGCAAAGCATCACGCCTGGCGAGATCAATCATGCTCTGAACTTCGCCAGCGGTTTTCTGTTCTATGTGCTGTCCATGAGCATGTTGCAGGCTACCAGCCTCATCTTGGAGGAAAAACACTGGAACACTCTGGGTAGGGTACGCCAAGCGCCGGTGGGAAAATTTACCTTCCTGATGGCTAATTTCCTGACAGCCGCGTTTTTCTTAGCCCTGAACTTGTTGGCGTTGTTTATACTCACCCGTTTTGTGATGCCGGTAAAGACAACGTTTACGATGTATTTGCTGTGGTTCTTCTTTGGGCTTATCTGGATCTTTTTTGGCATCTTTCTGGCTCTGTCGGTCAAGTCGCGGGCGATTTATTCCTCGATCATCCCAATCGTAACCGTAGTGTTTGGCATGCTGGGTGGCTGTTTCTGGCCGGTGTGGCTGATGCCCACTTTTATGCAGAAGCTTGCCATGATTACCCCACACTACTGGGCAAACGATGCTATGACGCTTATCCAAAAGGGTCAGTCGCTCCTGATTCAGCGCACAGACCTACTTGCCCTCACCGGGTTTCTGTTGGTGTTCGCCTCCCTAGGTCTGTTTGCCCTTAGGAGAAGTCAGAGTACAGAAAGCTTTGTCTAAAGGGCTTCTAAATACAGCAAGGAGATCGCCGCAGCGATCTCTTTGCTGATCAATATGTGTACATATTCTGCTATTTATTCGAGTTTTTTCAAGTGATAGTATTTAGGACACCTGCAAGTTGTTTTTTGTTATAACGCAACTGCTTACGGATGTATTTTGTTTGCAAAAAACTTCCTCGTTTTCACCTCATATAACACAAGATATTCACGGAACTCATTAGTCAATATAGATCGTTAGGTGAGATTACAAAGGTTTTTTTGTGCCTAACAAGAGGGGGCGCGGTTTGGCTCTTTTCACATAATAATCAGGTAAAATAAAAACAGACAGGGGTGATGTCTAAACAGTGGAGTTTTCTTTAAGATTGGTAAAATCATCTCTCCTGACTAGTTGTTACACTTGACCTGCCCGTATTGCGCGTGAGCAGCCGTCCAGACAGCTCGCGTGTAGCAAAAGGAGTGTCGCATGAAAGATCAAGGTCAAAATAACAGCAGAGGGCTCACGCATGGGGCGGAGTTTCTGGCTACATGGCGGCGTGGCGAAGGACCGAGAGCACTCACGGAATATCTGTTTCCCGATCTGTCTCGTGACAGCAGCTCATCTGACAAGGCGAAAGAAATGCTTTCCGATGAGGAAGAGAGCGCACTCGCAGGAATGGTGCACTTCTTTTTACAGACGCGCTATGAAGAGGCCCTTGCAGAGGCTGAACGCTGTATGAGTAGTCGGTACCCTGAAATTCGCGATTTTGCTTTGTTGGCACACGCCCTGATAAATGTAGCACAACAAAAAATTGAAGTTACACTGAACGACTTTGTGGTTCTACAGCAAAAATTACACTGTTCCGAGAATAGGCGCGCTGCAGCACTCAATGATATTTACCGTTACGTTTTGTCCGTCTTTTTCCATCTGGGAGAGGACATTGCTCCGATTCCGCCGGAAAGTATCCCCTATTGTTCCGAGGGATCCCGACTCTTTGTGTTGTACGCTCGATCTTACGCACTTTATCTTCTGCAAGAATATGATCAAGCGCTCGGTGTGGCTGAGGCTGCACTGCTGATGGCTGCTAACCGTCATCCACTTATAAGCATCTATTTGAACTTGGCGGCTTCCATGGCGGCTATGAATCTATCCCATTTTAAACGAGCCGACCGCTTTTTTCTGAACGCATTGGAGTTAGCCAGTCCGGAGGGTTACATTCAGCCGTTTATTGGACACCACGGGCCGTTACAAGGAATGGTAGAAAAACATATCCGCGACCGAGAACCTAAACTGTACAAGATGATCGCCGAGAAAGTGGTGCGTTTCAGAAGCGGCTGGACAGAGATTCACAATCCGCAATCCTCTACCAAGGTGACCAACCTCTTGACGCCCTACGAGTTCGCACTGGCCATGCTGGCCTCTAAAGGAAAGACTAATAAGGAAATCGCAGATTATTTGCACATTTCAATCAACACCGTCAAGTCCCATCTTTCCACTATTTATCAGAAGTTGGGCATTTCAAAGCGCACTGATCTGAATCAATGTTTGAACAAATGACGGCCACACGTTAATGTCTGGCGCAAAAAAGTCCCAAAACGCCTGGTATGACGGCGTTTTAGGACAAGTTGTGGCGGAGAAGGAGGGATTTGAACCCTCGCTGGAGTCACCCCCACTAACGGTTTAGCAAACCGTCCCCTTCGACCTCTTGGGTACTTCTCCGTCTGTAAGTAATTCGTTTTTCGCAACGACTCATTGCTTCGTCGCCCGACCATTATAACACGTCCCGTTCTATACGCAACCGTGAAAACTAAGCTGAATTCTTTTCACTGGCATCAGCCATCTTGTAGGGTGCTCTTTTGCGTTTATCTGAGCTTATACTCACGGTAACAAATGTTTGTTCTTCAGAAGTGCGTGTTTTGGGCATTATACTTGCGCACAAAGAGGGCGAGGAGGCGATCTGGTGTTGTACAATAGGAAACATGTCCACACAGTGTTTTGCGATGGGAGGTGTACTTCTTGGATAGAGTGAAAACTGCTTTGGTGACGGGTGGCGCCCGCGGTATCGGGCGTGCAATCTCGAAAGTGTTGGCACGTGAAGGTTACCGTGTCTTTATCAATTATTTCCATTCGGAGGATGATGCGCGTGAACTCGCTGAGATGCTCGAACGCGATGGATGTCAGGCGATGCTTCTGCGCGCAGACATCGCAAGTCCTGTTGATGTCAGGCGCATGGTGGCGAACGCGCTGCTCGAATGCAATCGGATTGATGTCCTTGTTAACAATGCTGGCGTCAGTGCGTGGGGTCTGTTGACGGAAACGACTGAGGAGACGTGGGACCGTGTATTGAATACGAATTTGAAGTCGTGTTATCTGTTATCGAGAGCCGTTTTGCCAAATATGATCCGTGCAGGATCGGGCAGCATCGTCAACGTCTCATCGATGTGGGGTGCCGTAGGCGCTTCGTGTGAAGCCGCGTATTCTGCCAGCAAATCGGGACTAATCGGATTGACGAGAGCGCTCGCCCGAGAGGTTGCGCCTGCTGGCGTACGCGTCAATGCCGTCTCGCCGGGCGTGATCGAGACAAGCATGCTCGACGGTCTGACAGAAGAGGAGCGTCAAGACCTAATTGACCAGACACCGCTTCAGAGGATTGGCCGACCTGAAGAAGTCGCAGAAGCTGTCGCCTTCCTCGTGTCCGAAAAGGCCTCTTTCATTACAGGGCAAGTGCTTGGTGTTGACGGCGGCTTTATCTGCTGACCTCTAGGGTGAGAACTTCGTCGCTATTATCCCCGTTTTTTGAGCTTGAAGGCGTGGACGGGAGAGCACGACGATAAGTACTTTGGGGCTGTTATGCTTGTACCTTTGAGTATGAAAGTGAGGATGTTGCAATAACGTAAGGAAGATACTTAGGGTTGTCACGTCTGCGTCTCTCGGCTTATGGAACCATGAAATCATCTGTGGTGTTTTAACGGCGAGCATTGCAGATCCGTTTGGCAATCTCGAGAACGCTTAACTCCCGGTGAGATGTGCGTTGTAATCAATCACGGATTCTACGTGAACGTCAAAGGCATAGCAGGTTTCCTTTTTACTATACTCGTCTATCTTCTCGTTTAGACGCCACAACAGCTTGTCTCTGTCTCGCGGCAGGCGCCCCCATATGCGGAAACTAAGAGCATCGTGAAAGCCGTCGTAGTGGAGATCTGTTTCAATGAGTTCAATGAGGCGGTAGGCTTCCATTAGGTTTTCTACCTCATCTGCCGGCTGAAAAGTGCCATTTAATATATTCTCAAACAGGGGTGCCTTTCGGTTTAAGAAGAGAGAGAAGTTTATCACACGCTCGGGCCTAGTTCGGTTGAAGAAGGCTGCCAGCTGCTCAGCATTCTCCTCACCTCTTCCACGGCCTGCTATGCCAGTCATAAAATGGGCACAATAGACAAGACCTGCTTTCTGGAGTCGATCGATTTCACGCTCCGCCTCCTCTAGCCGGTGGTCTTTTTCCATAAAAACTAAAACGTCCGGCAAGCCACTTTCGATACCAAGGTAGAGTCGCCTTAACCCAACTGCAGCCAATTGCCTGAGTTCCTCATCTGTCTTACGGCTTACGTCTAAGACAGTGGCATCTAAGTTTACCATGGTGCAGTCAGGAAAAAACTGTTGCACCATGGCTAGGATGCGAAGTAGGCGTTCTGTGTCCATGGCAAAGGCGTTGCCGTCGCCTAAAAAAACTTGTTTAGGATTGCCGCCTAGGTTGCGCACACGTTCCAATTCAGATTCAATCTTGTCTAGAGGGAGGAGGCGATAAGAGAGGTGCTTGAACAGCGTGCAGAACCTGCAGCGATTATAGGAGCATCCCACAGCGACAGGCAGCATAAAAGAAGATCGTTCAACCGGAGGTCTGCAAATCTGTCCTTCATAGTCCATGAACTTTATCTCCTCTAACTTGACTTTATCGTTATTATAACTTACCAAGATGGGACCCTTGACTCTTTAAACGTATAGGATCGCCAACGTAATAGCGAGGCTATGCTCTAGCTCTTTAGGATCATCCTAGAGACATCATAAGCCTCTTAGGTTGAATGCTAGGTATGGGCAAAACACTTCAAATCTGGCACATTGCCATTTCTGGTTAAGCCAGCAAGCCTAATCCCTGTTCGGCGCCAGAAAAAAGGTTTGACTCCCTTTGGCTTGACAAAGTGACTTCATCGGCTGGTCTGCTGGTCAAAAAATCGTTTTGAGCAAAGAATATTTGCTGAAAGTCTGTTCTTTCTTCGGGTGTTTCTCCGTCGAATGTGGTCAAATTTTCCATCTTGAGCAGCGATCTCAGGTCGATTGTGGTCAATTTTTACACCTTGGGTAACGCCTTCTTGCCTAAAGCGTCATTTTTGACCAGATCTAAGCGTTTTCAAGTCGATTGTGGTCAAATTTTACGCCTTGGGTAACGCGTTCTTACCTAAAGCGTCATTTTTGACCATTTCCGAGCGATCTCAGGTCGATTGTGGTCAATTTTTACACCTTAGGTAACGCGTTTTTACCTAAAGCGTCATTTTTGACCATTCCCGCGTGTTTTTGGGCGATTCATGGTCAATTATTACGTTTTGAGTACTCAAAGTGGAATTTTTGACCAACTTAGCAGGCTAAGCGTTGTCTCACGTGTCATGAAATTCATGCTTGTGCCCGTCGTTGACATTACGGAGTATTTTTGCCTAACTTCACGCACCTGATGAGGAGGATTGTGGCTAGAATCTTGATTGCGATCGGCGAAAGTGAGCGTGGATCATGTCATCTACCACTCTGCATCGAGCAATTCATTCCTTGTGATCATGGAACTTTCAACTTAAACGATAAACACCTCATCGCCTGCTCTGTATCGAGCTGTTCGCTTAATGTAATCCTTGAGCGCCGAACTCTAGGACCGATCTTGAGCATCCAATATAAAGGAGCCGCCTCGTCTTGAGGCAGCTCCATCATTATCTGCGGATATTCGTTTTTCTCTAGATAGAAGACAGGCACGGCGGAATATCGTCCTCTGCCAGCAGTCGTCGTTGCTCACGTTCTATCGGTCGAGGTTGAAAGCTCCCCAACCGGCGTAGACAGCACCTTCTCCGAGCTGCTCTTCAATGCGGAGCAGTTGGTTGTATTTCGCCACGCGGTCTGTACGTGACGGCGCGCCAGTCTTGATCTGTCCCGTTCCCATCGCGACAACGATGTCTGCGATGGAGACGTCTTCCGTCTCGCCGGAGCGATGCGAGATCACGGCGGTCCATCCTTCTCCCTGCGCCATGTCAATGGCGTCGAACGTCTCAGTTAATGTGCCGATCTGGTTCAACTTAATCAGGATGGAGTTTGCTGCACCCTCTTCGAGTCCGCGCGCCAAGCGTTCAGTATTCGTGACAAACAAGTCGTCACCGACGAGCTGGACGCGGTCACCGATACGATCGTTCAGCTTGACCCAGCCTTCCCAATCATCTTCTGCAAGACCGTCTTCAAGCGAAATAATCGGATACTTGTTGCAGAGATCGGCATAATACTCGATCATTTCATCAGTCGTCTTGAACTCACCAGTTTTCCAGAATAGATATCCTTCTTTTCCTTGTGCCTTCGCTTCTTCGTAGAGCTCGGTGCAGGCGGGATCCATCGCGATGAAGAAGTCATCGCCCGCCGTGTAACCGGCTTCTTCGATCGCGCGCACGAGCCATTGCAATGCCTCTTCATCGCTCTTAAGATTCGGTGCGAAGCCACCTTCATCTCCGACGGCTGTTGAATAGCCTTCCTTTTTAAGGAGACCTCTCAGTGTGTGGAATACTTCAGCACACCAGCGGAGCGCTTCTTTGAACGATGGCGCACCGACAGGCATAATCATGAACTCCTGAAGGTTGACGCTGTTATCGGCGTGTTTGCCTCCGTTGATGACGTTCATCATCGGGACGGGCAGTACGTGAGCGCGGATTCCGCCGAGATATTGCCACAGCGACAAATTGAGGGAATTAGCGGCAGCCTTTGCACAGGCGAGTGACACGGCCAAGATGGCGTTCGCGCCCAAGTTCGCTTTATTGTCAGTGCCATCGAGTTCGATGAGTGTACGGTCAATCTCGACTTGATCGTAAATGTTCATGCCGAGAATGTGGGGTGCGATCGTAAAGTTGATGTTGTCAACGGCCTTTTGAACGCCTTTTCCCAGATAGCGGCTCTTATCACCGTCGCGAAGTTCAACAGCTTCGTAAGCGCCCGTCGATGCGCCTGAGGGGACGGCTGCTCGTCCGAAAGATCCGTCCATGGTATAGACTTCTGCTTCAACAGTAGGATTGCCACGTGAATCTAAAATTTCTCTAGCCTTTACAGACTCGATCCAAAGTTCTGTCATATGTGTTGTTACCTCCTATGGTTAAACAATATTTAGTTCCAGTTTGATCCGTCCGTCAGTATAACAAATTTACGGCAATGGTGCGATTTACAATAAGGGGATGAAATGCAAATAATTTATAAGATAACTGTTGATCTTGTCAGAAAAAACGCTAAAAAGTGTACAGGGTACCGTTGTTATGAGCAGTCTTCTATTCTAGACACCGCCACCATTGTTGTTAACACCGTCATCATTGTTATCGTCACCAGTATCGCCATCCTTGCCGTTGTAAAAAGAATTGTCGGTATAGGTGACGCTGATGTGATTGCCAATGTCTTCTTCCTTTTCAGTGTCGCTGGTGTTGCGATCGTCTACAGTGTCACTGGTGTTACGATCATTGCCGTCATCTGTGGTGTTGCCTGTAACTTCCTTGTTGTCGGCAATGCCGTCATCATCGCTGTCGTCAGCGGTATCGGTGGCATCACGATCATCCTTTTTTGGCGAGGGGTCATCTGGAATCAAAACGCCCGACTCGAAATTGACCGGGATTGTCTTGAACGTCGTCAAAAGTAAGAGTAGCTGAGCGACCGAAGTAGCGAGCAGAACGTGTGCCATGTCAAAGAGGTCGGCCATTGGTCCGAACACGACCGTGCCGAGCGGGATCGCTGCCGACCCGATCATGTAGAGTAAAGCGAAGATGCGTCCGTGGTACGAGCGCTCAACATTTTCCTGGAATAACGTCGTCATCGCAGTCGTATAGAATGGAACGATGGTGCCGAGTGCAAAGGCGAGAACCACTAAGAAAAAGAATTTTGGCGAGGGTATCATGCCTAATATTGCCAAGAAAAGTGTGAGTGCAGCGACTGAAAAGCCTGATGTGCGGACGACTTGCAGGTGGCTACGGAACCTGCCGCGGATTGATACGATTAGGCCGCCCACCGCCATGCCTGCGAATAGAGCCGTTTGTGACGCAGAAATACGCCATACATCTTCACCGAACGTACGGCGAATGAAAAGTGGTGTGAGGATGGCGACAGGTGCGAGAAGCACCATGAAGAATGCGTAGGTCAACATGAGATTTTTGATCGAACGATGTTTTCGAACGTAGCTGAATCCCTTGCGGAACTGTTTGCCGATCGTCTCTTTTGTCACACCGACTTCTTCGTCAGCTACCTTTGTCACTTCTTCAGGACCGTCATCGTCAGGAGTAGGAAATCCCCATACGTCACCTTCGCGCAGTTTCGGTTCGGTTCCAAGCGCTGTCGTAACTTTACCTGTCTTTTGATCGGGAACAGGAAGGAAAAACATGATGATAATTGCAATCGCAGCAGTACCAACGTCGACCATGAAGACGACCCAGAGAGGGAATAACGTCAGAAGTGTGCCGCCAAGAATAGGTGAGAGGAGTGAGGTGACATTATTGATCGTCGTATTGATGCCGTTGACGCGGAGCAATTCCCTTTTCGGCGTAATCTGAGGAACAAATGCGTTGATAGCCGGTCCCTGTATGCCGCCGCCTAATGAGCGGATGATCGCAGCTACGTAGATGATCCATATGTGATCGTACCCGAGCAAGAATAAGACGGCGAGTGCGAGAGTGGCAAGGGCAATTCCCCCGTCCGCTAAAATAATGAGCCATCGTCGATCGTAGCGATCAGCCCATACGCCGGAGAAAGGGGCGATCAACAATTGCGGCACAAAGGAGGCAAGTGTGATGATCATCATTGAAGTGCCTGAGTTTGCCTCGAGAGTAACGTACCAGATGATCGCAAACTGAACGAGCCCCGACCCGAGCAACGAGGCTGCCTGTCCACCCAAAAAAGCAAGATTAACGCGCTGCCAGCGCTCAGTTAGCCGAAAACGTCCCCTTAACATAACATCCGAATTATAGCATGAGCGAACGCAAGCTGCCTAATCGCACCATCCGACAATATACGGAATGACAATGTCCAAGCACCTTGCGTTTTTTGTTAGACTATGGATATTGTACAAGACGTAGGAGAAGGATTCAATTAATGCAAAGGAGCAAATTGATATGACTGTAGATTGGAAAAGTCAAATCAAAGGGTTGACGGAACGCGGCGCTGAGTATGCCGACGTTCGTTATTATCCGAAACAAGAGGAAGATTTAAAGTTCATGTGGAACGGCAATTTTCTCGCGTTTAACCGATCAGAGGAGAGCGGATTCGGTGTCCGTGTTCTCGTCGACGGCGCTTGGGGTTTTGCTGCCTCATCTAATATGTCATCACCTGCTGAGACATTTGACCGAGCGTTTGCGAATGCTAAAGCTGCCGCGACTAGGGTGAAACGCCCGATACGGCTAGCAGACAAAGAAGTGCTGTCGGGACGATTTGAGAGCCCGTGCGCTATTGATCCATTTGAGGTTCCTATGGCTGAACAAGTGGCATTGATGCGTGATCTTGACAGCTATATTAACCAAAAGGGTATCATGCAGCGGCGTGTCATGCTCAGCACCGTCCGCAAAACGATTCAATACTACGACTCAGAAGGCGCTGAGATCGAAAAGCACATCGTCGAAATATTCCCGACCATTCACGTCGCGTCCTTCGATGATGTCGGCATGATGCAAGGTCGCAAATATAGGGCGCCACGCCTCGCAGATTCGCGCGGCTGGGAGACGATGGATCGTGAACACTGGAAGAATGAAGCTGAGCGCATTGTCAGTGAAGTGCGCCAGCTCGTCGAATCGCCGAAATGCCCGGAAGGCATCATGTCCGTTATCTTGTTGCCTGAAATTATGTATCTGCAGGTACACGAGACGATCGGACACGCGCTCGAGCTCGACCGAATTTTAGGGTATGAGCTTTCCTACGCCGGCGGTTCATTCGTCCGCCTCGACGACTTCGGTTCACTGCAGTACGGTTCGCCGAAGCTGAACGCGCGCGCCGATGCGACGCTCATCAATTCGCCGGGAAGTTTCGGTTTTGATGACGACGGTGTTGCCGCTCAGAATAGAATGATCATCAAAGACGGTATTCTCGTAGGAGCAATTACGTCTCGGCAGATGGTCGCTGAAGCGAATGAGCGTACCGGACGCAAGATTTTTGACGGTTCAGGTGGTACGTGCCGTGCGTGCGCATTCTACCGCTTCCCCATTGAGCGCATGACGAACATCAATGTTGATCCCGGCCATGACGGCACGCTGGAGGATATCATTAGCAATACGCAGCGCGGTGTTATCCTCGCTGGCGATAAGAGCTGGTCGATCGGTTCCAACCGTGAACAATTCCATTTCTCGACAGATATCGGTTGGTACGTTGAAGACGGCGAGTGCAAAGGCGTCATCAAAGACTGTGCTTACAGCGGTAAAACGCTCGAATTTTACCGTTCGCTGACGGCGGTGGGTGATGAGTCGACGTGGGAAGTTCAGTATGTGGATAACTGCGGCAAGGGTGCGCCGGGGCAAACAATGCAGCTTGGACATGGCGTCCCCGTCTGCCGTTTCGATAACGTAAAGGTAGGTGAGTAAAGATGGCTTCAGATCAAATCATCTCAAAATTGAGAACACTGCGGGAGTATGCACTTTCCAAAGGGGCGAGAGTGCACCTTGAATGGACGACAGAAGATAGCCGTCTTGTAAGATTTGCCAACTCGGCCGTCTCACTCAATACAACAGAGCGCCTGACGATTCTTGATGTTTCCGTTTACGGCGATGATAGGCATGCGTCGACACAATTGATCGTCGACGAGAACGATCTCGCCACGATGAAAATGGCGATCGACAAAGCGATCGAAATGTTAGATTTTGTTGCGCCTCTCACGTACCAACCGACACTCCCTGTGATCGAAAAGACGACAATCTCGGAGGAAGTATATGATCCTGAGATCGAAGCGCTTTCGAGCGAGGAGATTATCGCGTTCGTCAACGAAGCGACAAATGGTCTTGAGACGGATGACATTGTATTGTCGGGGAACTTCTCATCAGGCGTCGCGATGTATGCTTCGATTTCGACGGAGACGCCGGAAGTCATTTTCTCGCGAAAAACTGACATTGGTGTCACGCTCGTTCTTTCTTCCATTCGCCGCAAGTGGGAAGTGATCGCGGAACAGTTTGTCGGCTTTAAGTGCGATCTGGATGCGAAGGCTCTACGCGATAGATTCACTTGGCTTGTGGATCTGTATATGACGAAGCCGGAGGAAAGGCTTCCTGAAGGCCCTTATTGTGTCGTGCTCGGGCCTGCTGCTATTGCGGAATATCTGGGTTTCCTCGGATGGATCGGCTATTCCGCCGCCACAATGAAGCGTGGATTCTCCATGTTTAAAGAAGACGACATTGGGAAGAAAGTCATGTCAGAACAATTCACGTTAATCGAAGATCCAACTGTGCTCGCAACGCTTCCCACACCTGTCGACGCGTTCGGGCGGGAAAGAGCGAAGAGTGCCATCTTCGATCGCGGTGTTCTGAAAGGCTTTATCTGGCAGCAACAGGCAGCTGACGAGTTTGGAGGCACACCGACAGGTCACGATGTACCGCACTTGTCGCTCGTGCTGCAGGGCGGCGACGTCGATACAGCGCTGATCCAAGATTTCGCTAAGCTTCCGCGCGATCGTGACATCCTTTACGTTCCGTATTTACACTATGCTAATATCGTCAATCCAACAGAAGGGCTTATCACTGGCGTCTCGCGTTTCGGCGCACTTTATCTGAAGCGCGATGGAACGATCACGTTGCCGTACAACGTGCGCTTTACGGAACGACTTGATGAACTGTTCGGCGACAAACTCGTCTGGATGTCGCGCGAACTTGTTCCCTATGGTAGTTCTTCACACTATTTCGGACGCGACCAGTATGCTGCACTCGTGCCGGCGCTCGCTTGTTTCGACGACGTCAGTGTGGAGATTTCGAACGAAAGCTTCTAGCACAAAGGAAATATCATCATTTGGTGAAAGTCGACGATCGCGTCAGAATCTAAGGGTGAACAAGATATTTTGACAAAAACAAAGAAGAGGCTGTCTCAAAATGCTCTGCTACTCCAAGTAGGACAGTGAAAAATAAAAACTACTTGTGGGTAGCAGAGCACAACATATTGCGTAAAGCGAAACCGCGACAGTCCCTTCTATAAGCGGCTGCATTCGTGTATTCTCAGGTCGGCTGTGGACAAAATTTACACTTTAGGTAGCGGGTTTATACCTAAAGCGTGATTTTTGACCATTTTCGAGTGATTTCAGGTCGGCTGTGGCCAAAATTTACACCTTGGGTAGCGGGTTCTTACCCCAAACGTCATTTTTGACCAGATTCGAGTGTTTTCAGGTCGATCATGGTCAATAATTCCACCTTGAGTACTGATTCCCTGCCGAAAGTGTGATTTTTGACCAGCTTAGCAGGCTAAGTGTATCGTTGTAGAACAAGTTCGTGAAATTTTGAAGTGCTTTGTGAGATGAATAAGGAAATGACGCTATGTTCTGGACTTGCCTCGGATATCAATACACAAGGAAAGCTTCAATGATCGCTCCACCGTCTTTGCTTCTATCATGCGATTGATTTTGGTTAGGCAAATCGACACAGATACTATCAGGGGTCACCTTAATTTTCTAATAGGAAAGCTTCCATGATTGCCGTGTAGGCTAAAACAGCTCGTTGTAGCTCTTCAAGTTCGATGTATTCATCGACGGTGTGCGCTAGGGACTCAATGGAGGGTCCCAAGCCTAACGTTGCGATATTTGCCTCTCCCGCATAGTGGCTTCCATTCGTGCAGAAATTGTAATAGGAAATATCCGAGTTGATACCGTCTTCATGGAGTTTTGCCAGTGCTCTCTGGACGAACGCTTCGTTCTCATCGAACAGCCAACCGGGGAAGAAACGCTCAGATTCGATGATCGCACCTGTGTAGCAAGTCTCCCTGCCTGTCGCCAACTTGACCGCAAACCGGTTATTATCGTCTTTTTCCATCTTTGATTGGATCAGTTGGCGTAGAGGTTGTAGGACCTGCTCCTTCGTCTCACCTGGTAATAGGCGTCGGTCAAAGGTCGCAAAACAATATTCAGGAACGACGGATGCGCCGGGATATGGAGACGACATGATATCGGTCAACTCAAGAATACCTCTCCCGAGAATGGGATGCTCAGGAATCGGCAACCCTCTTACGCTCTCGATGAGCTCGCAGAGAGCATAGACGGCATTCCATCCCTTTTCTGGATTGGCAGAATGTGCAGGGATACCGAAAGATTCCAGCTGAATCTCCGCTCTTCCCCTCTGACCGACGTTGAGATTGAGATCAGTCGCTTCGCCAATGATGACGAGGTCGGGTTCAAATGTCGAGGAAATGGCGCGCGCGGCGACACCTTCAAATCGCTCCTCTTGTACGACACTTGCCATGATGAGAGTGCCGGCAAAATGCCCATCCGTCGCTTCCGCGAACGAGGAGGCTGCAATCGACATGGCGCTTACAGCGCCCTTCATATCGGAGGTGCCTCTGCCATAGAGTCGACCATCGGCGATGTGACCGAAGAAAGGGTCTGTTGACCAGGCAGACAGGTTCGTAACGGGGACGACATCGATATGTCCATCGAAGAGGATCGTAGGGCCGGGGCGATCTCCCCGGATGACGGCAATGAGACTCCCGTATTGATCAACATGCAGCTCGTTTACACCGTTCGATTGATAATATCGTTTTAATATTTCAACTGCCTCGTGTTCACTGCCCGAGATGCTCGGCACGCGAATGAGGTCTTTGCACAGTTGGACGACGGGAAGGTTGTTGATTTTACAGTAGCTCATATGGATGGATGTTTTCTCTTTTCTTACATCATAGCATCTCTAGATGCATGTGTAGCTGCGCACGAATACTAAAAAACGTCAGCGTGACGTTTATTATGCTCGTATTTGTCCACTAGTTGTTAAATTTGTCGGAGATGTTGTGAGGTTTATGTTAGGACTGTGATATAATTAGTTCCCTGCACAAATGTTATCAACGTGTAGGAAACGTATGGACTCTTTTTGAGAGGTCAAAAATATAGGGAGGAAATAGTACAATATGCTGTTCGAAGAAATTATTGGAGCCTTCACGGGACGGAATAGGCGCAAGAGGAATTGTCAAGTTGCTACCGGAGTCACACTAGGACTTCTTGGCGGAGCAGCCCTTGGCATTTTGTTTGCCCCCAAATCAGGAAAAGAAACGCGTGAAATCATTAAAGATACGACCGTCAAAGGCGCTGAAAAAGTGAAAGAATTTGCTGTTGACGCGGGCCAAACCATCAAAGAGAAAGCGAAACTGGTCAAGGAGAAAATCCAAGAAAAATTTGAGGGTTCCGACAAAGATACTGAGGAACTGAAAGAAAAAGTTTCGGAAAAAGTTGCTGACACAGCGGAAGAAGTAGAGAAAAAAGCGAGAGCGACTGCTAGAGAAGCTCGCATCAAAGCGAACGAATAGTCAGTACAGGCGGAGAAGTTATCGCTGAGTCGTGTGACTCTCACGCGAACCGATTCGCGGCGCTGAAGCGTTGCCGTAAGTTCGGCTCGTCTTAGCTCTCGGAGGAGGCCTGTATGGCGTTTGTATTAAGTTCAATTTCGATCGATTTAATGACGTTACTCTATGTGCTGCTAGCATTAACAGGCATCGCTGTTTTGGTGACGCTCATGATTCTGTTGATCAAGGCGATCAAAACGGTGACTGCTGTCAATGTCTTGCTTGGCGATCTAAAGCCCGATATTAAAGAGACAACGGGGAAATTACCTGAACTCATGGAGCACGCGACGATCATTACCGGAAACATTGTTGATGTCACGGACTCGGTTGCGGTTGCAGTTCCGGCGATAATGAAAAAAATAACGCCGAAGCCAAAGCCGAAGAAAGCGAAAAGCACAGAAAGTGTTGTTTCTTCTGCATTAATCAAGGCAATCTTGTCCCTTTTGATGACGCGTAGTAAAGGAAAAAAAAAGAAAGATAACCGCTCTTCACCGGTCAAGGTCGTAAATACAATCAGTCGGATTGTTACGTTTTTCACGAAGAAATAGTGAAATGACACAACCGTAGTGCGACGGTAAACGACCACGGTGAGTAGGTTGTTTATGTCCTATGAGGAATTGTCGCTTTGCAGGTGGGCATTTTTACACATCAAGAGAGGGGGCCTCGTATGCAGGTTCCCTTTTTAATTTTCGTAGGAACGCTCCATCCACTCTGGTCTTGACGAACACGTATAGACCGTGTATTTCGCGAGCAGAGCAATTGGTCCGTAAGACAATTTTGATTGACGCAAACCGGGATCACCCGCGTCATCTTCACGATTGATGTACGTGATGCCCGAACGCTTGCCGAACGTTTTGACAAATTCAGTAAACAGCATTTGGTAAACGCCGCGGTAACTAATATCTGCTTTCTCGATGTGCATGTAGATGGTGTCGCCTTCCACTTCGGCAAGTGAATAGCCGATGACGCGGTCGCCGACAAAGAGTGCTCCTCCAAATGCGTCGTAGAGTTCCATGTGGTCGAGCACTTCACGGATTTTGATCGCTTCCTCCTCAAGTGTCTTGTTGTCTTGGTCGATGTCTTGTTCCTGTTTGGTCGCAAAAGCTTTGACGGCACCGACGTTATCCTTATGGATGATCTCATATCGCCAATCAGGCGTTGAGCGTAAGAAGCGCTTGATATTGTTGCGCGTTGCCTTATGTTGGCCGCCTTCAAGCTTCAAAAGATCTTGAACCTCGTAGAGATAGTCGAAATAATCGCGTTCCGCAATGGCGTGAAACTCAGGATAGCGTGAGCTTAAAAGAGGTAAGTCCATCTCTCCAGCAATGCAAAAGCAAAGCGGTTCATCAATCTCGCGGCAATGCTGCTCTAAGAGGGCGAGCGCCTCCTCACGCTTGAAACCAAGGGGAACAGTGTAAGCACGGTGCTGTTCGAAAATGACCATACTGAAGATCAGACAATTGGCGGCGATGGCGTATTCGTACTCAAAGTAATCGCGCCAGATAAATGTACCACCAACCGTCAAGTCGGTGATGCGTTGTGGATTGGGCGAGAAATAAGGTCTTACGAGCGGGATATCGTCCAACTTAAGTTTTTGAAAATTTAACATGAGATACGTTCTGTCTTAAAGGTTAACAAGGCGTTAGAATGGGTGGGAAATGAGAAGAGGGAAAGCCGACACATCTGCTAAAACATATGTGCAGGCTTTCCCTTCAATTTGTTCGTTAATCGCTGACGAAGCCTCCATTGCGGAGAATCTCTCGCGCCTTTTCGAGGTTAGCCGTTGAGATGCGGACAATTGGTCCTGTGCAGCCCATGCCGCTCTCAGCATAAATCGAGTGACTCCAGAGCAGTTTAACTGCGTCTTCTAGGTCGAGCACGTCGATTCCTTCGATCTGTTCTGTTACGACCTCTGATGGAGGTGCAACGACTTCCGCTTCACCGCTTTTCGCTGATGCAGCTTCGCGGCGTTCTGTCAGTATTTTGTCGAGCCCAGCCTTACGAGCGAGCTCGAGTTCTTTAGCGTATACCGATGCGAGTTGACCTTTAGCGAGCGACGCGGCGAATTCAATCGCTCCGGCGATCACGGGCGCACCAGATGCGCGGGAGATGATCATAACGATACCCGCCATCTTTTCACCCACACCCGGTCCATAACCGGCACCGACCGTCTCATAAGAGCCGCCGGACGTATAGGCCGAAATCATCTTGATCACAACATTTCCTGTCAGAGAATCGAGGACGAGAACGTCCTGAGAGGCGCGCAGGATATCGTTGCCGCGCATGATGGCTCCACCGTCGGCACGTCCGGACGTGGCGAATGTGATCGGATAACCGTTGTCCTGAAGCGTCTTCAGGATGATTTCCACTTGGCGCATACCGTCGAGGTTGAGTAATCCGACAGTAGGGTTCACGATACCGTCGGCTTTTGCCGTCGCAATACCGGCAATGGCATTCAGCACGAGCGCCTCGACGCGATCGGTCGAGGTCGTACCTGTCGTCGTGGCAAGATAGATGTTTTTTCCTGTTGCGGGCGCTACTGTGCGACCGACCGTTGACACGCCGATAGGGAACGGATAGTGCATCGCCACTGCCGCATCCGCCTCACCGGAAGCGAGGAGCTTTTCCATCTTGTCGAACGCATCTTCTGCGCAGTCGCATTCGATCGTCGTGACGAGTTCATGTTTGTGGGTGCCAAGGAAAATGACGCCAACGCCGCGCTCAGCTGCTTGGACACAGCCAGTCATTACGTTTTCTTCACCCAGCTCCGAACCAACACCGATGACAGCGACCGAAGCGCGTTTGCCGAACTGACCGGTCTCAAGACCGTCCGCCAGCTCATTGAATACGGCTGCAATGTCTCGTTTGATGCTGTTCATCTTACTCACCTGCCTCTACAAGACCTGAGGCAAAGTCACGCAGTGACTGAGCGATGATGCGGCGAATCTCATCCGTTGAAATGGCGGCAACGTCTTCTTCGGGACCGCTATTCGGCTCCATCAGGAAGGAGACACCATCAAACAAGTTTGTCATGCGCCCGAGGAATAATGAGCCTTTGCCGACGATCATGACGCGTGCTATGTCACCATTGAGGATACCATCGCGAGCGTGTCCCATAAAAGGAACACCAGAGGGGATATGTCCCTGCGTCGGTGCGTATCCGGGGACCCCATGCTTGTCAACGAAAGCATTCAGTTGTTTGCGTTCGATATCGCCGCGGCGAACGGCCAATGCGCCGATCATTTTCAGGTTTGCCGTCGGTACGTCACCGGCGCCTGCCGGTTTCGTGATGTCAGGATTCTGCATTTCGGGGGAGTAATAGTCGATATCGGTCACTTTCAACCCGACTTTGTCGAGTGCGTCAGTCGTCAGCGAGGAGATAACGTTTTGTGGTGCACTTCCCGTGCCTACCGAGTGCCAGCCCACGACGTCCGTATTGAGTTCAGGGTTAATACCGTCGTTTTCAGAAATGATGACGGCAAATCCGCCGAGGACGTCTTCCAGAATGGGGAGCCCTTTTTTGACGTGATCCTTGCCGTTCATGCCGAGTTTGGCCGTCGAACCGCCTGCCACGACTGCGACGGTCTTGAAGATACCGGCCTTTACGAGACCTGCGGCCATCAATACGGCGTGAGCCGGTGCCGCACAGAATCCGCGGACGTCCGATCCAGTCGAACGTGAAAGCTCAACAAGCTCGGCCACACCTTTAGCAAAGTTGCCGCCTCCGCGCTGGTTCATGTCACCGCACGCTTCCTCCGAACATTCGATCGTGTACTCAACTTCGTCGCGATCGATGCCGGCGTTTTTGACTGCATAAAGCAATGCGAGTACGGCCGACGCTTTCGAGACGAGGTTCTCGGCCATGACATGTGCGGAGAGGTTAGGGTCGAAGGCGTGAGCCTTTTTGATAGCACCGACGACCTTGTTACCCACGTAGAGGCCTTCCCCATCGCCGGACGCGACCATCTCTTCAACACGCTCGGAATCGACGCCCTCTTTAATTCTGCCGAGGATATACGGCGTGATGATTGGATCCTCCGCAAGTTTCGGTTTCGTCACTTCGACAAAATTCTTCTCAAGAAAAACAAGTTCAAATTCATCGACTGCTTGAATCAGCAGGTAAAACTCGTCCTGAGGCATGATTTCGCCGAATTTGCCATAGCGGTCGTCTACGGGACACTCGAGGTCCTGCCACGGACCTTTGACCTCTTTCAGCTCCAACGGTGTGATATTCCCGATGTAAGTCTGATTCGGATAATAGGCGCGAACACGCTCATAAGGTCGAAGGTTCGCTTCAATGTTCTTCAGATACTCCGACTCGGGATTAACGATGCGTTCTGATGTCTGCGTCGTCCCATAATGGGTAATCATGTCGGGAGTGTGGACGAGGACGTATCCTGCGCCCTTCATTACGCTGTTTTTCAAATTATCTTCCTGCCTTTCTTATTCAAAAAGTATGCCCCCGGTTCCGTCCTTAGAAATCCGGGCGGTTGAACCTGGGGCATCTCCTGCTCAAGCGAGGCGTTTCATTCTTAGTACTGTGTGTACTCGTCTCGAATCGCCTGCATCTCTTCTGCGATCTCGTCAATATCAAGCACCATTTCCATCATGAAAACTTGCTCATCGTAGACATCCGGATCAAACTCTTCCTTGACTTCCTCTTCACACACGTGATACACAACGAGTCCCAACGAGACTCCTGTCAATGGACCTGCGTACGTCGGGTCACCTGCTGTGACCGTCTCAGCAGCGATTCCTGATGCTTCACCTTCAGCGGCTCCCAAGAGAACGACAACGTTCTCGGCTCCGTACTCTTCAGTGAGATCTTTAACTCGCTTCTGATTCTCCAGATCCATTGCACCTGCGGCGGTTCAGACAAAGCACTCCGTGGAGGAGAAAATGACCTCGGCACCGGCTGATTCCGCACAAAGCGCAATGGCAGGGCCCGGTATTCCGT
>DUVN01000002.1 GCA_012841015.1 Clostridiaceae bacterium | reverse complement strand
TATGCAAAAGAAAAGGGGAGCAGAATGACGGGTACGGAAGATGATGCTGTCGAGAAACTTTATGTGCTGAATGAAAGGTGATCGATATACTAACGCTGTGTAATTAGAAAACAGGGTGACGGATTTAGAAGATGATGGCGTTGACAAGTTCTTCAACTGGATAAAGAGTAATGAGGTGTACAAACGTTGAAACATAACCCGCCTGAAAGGAGAACACGATGGAACTGTGGTTTAGTGAATTTCATTCGACGGACTTCAAAGTAGACTTTCGTATAAGGAAGCAACTGTACGGTCAATATTCTGATTACCAACATATTCAAGTTTTTGATACGTATGAATTCGGGCGAATGCTCGTCATGGACAACATCGTCATGTTAACGGAGAAGGATGAATTTATTTATCACGAAATGATTACGCACGTCCCGATGGCGGTGCATCCAAATGTGAAGAGAGCGCTGATCATCGGTGGAGGCGATGGTGGTACACTCCGCGAACTTTGCCGCTACGACGATCTCGAAGAAATTGTCATGGTTGAAATTGATCGCTTGGTCGTCGATGTCGCAAAGGAATTTTTGCCGACGGTAGCGAAGTCCTTTGACGATCCACGCGTGACTCTTCTCTTTGAGGACGGATTACGCTACGTGCGGCGCTGTCGCGATCTGTTTGACGTCATAATCGTCGATTCGACCGATCCGTTTGGCCCCGGCGAAAGCCTTTTTACAAAAGAATTTTACGGTAATTGCAGTCATGCATTGAGAGACGGCGGCATTCTCGTCAATCAGCACGAGGGTACGTTTTACTATAACGATGCCATCGAAGCGGCATCGACATTTAAGAAAACGTCGCCGATTTTTAAGAACACGTTCTGCTATCAAGCGCACATCCCGATTTATCCTGCCGGTCATTGGCTGTTTGGCTTTATGTCGGATCGCTATCATCCTCTCGATGACTTTGATGCCGATCGCTGGAACGCGCGCGGCATCAAGACGAATTACTACAATACTGAACTTCACCGTGGCGCTTTTGCGTTGCCAAACTACGTTTACCGTCTTCTTCATGAGGGCGTGCTTCTAGACCAAGTCTATAAGCGCGTGATTGAAGGCACTATTTGGCCGCCAGATGACGGGGCGATCAATAAGGTAAATGAGGAACTCGCTAGAATCGACTTCAGCGAAATCGAAAAACATGGTAAAGAAGATGTATAGTCAACGACCCAATATGCTATTTGAAGCAACGACTTTTTGCGGTTGCGGGTCACCGTATGAGACGAGTCGCTTTGTTATTTTCGGTGTGCCGTTCGACGGGCAGGCATCGTTTCGCCCTGGTGCTCGATTCGGTCCTTCCGCTATGAGGAGAGATTCTTGGGGGCTTGAGTCGTACAGCCCGTTATTGGACCGCGATCTGGAGGACATCGGCGTCACCGACTTAGGTGATTTGGAATTGCCTTGCGGATCAGTGACTGAATCGCTTCTCCGTGTTCAGCAGGCGTTTACGACTTATATAGAAGATGGAAAAATTCCCGTCATGGTGGGTGGAGACCATTCGATGACATTGGCCGGTATTCGAGCTGTTGCTAAGCAATACGAGACCTTCCACGTTATCCATCTCGACGCGCATACCGATCTGCGTGAGGATTACCTTGGGGATCCGTTTTCGCATGGCTCTGTTATGCGTCGCGCCCACGAATTGCTCGGCAATGGTCGCATCCATTCTTTCGGCGTGCGCTCAGGACTGCGTGAAGAGTTTGCATTTGCACGTGAGCATCTTTATTTTTACCCCTTTACACTTGATCAGGCGGGACTGGCAATCGATGTGATTGGAGAGGCGCCTGTATACGTTACTATTGATCTCGACATACTTGACCCATCTGTGTGTCCCGGCACCGGAACACCTGAACCGGACGGTGTATCTTTCTCGGAGCTTCGGCGAGCTCTTTCTATTTTTGGCAAGTTGCGCGTTGTGGCGACCGATATTATGGAACTATCGCCTCCTTGCGATTTGTCTGGCGCATCGACGGCCGTCGCATGCAAGTTGTTGCGTGAGTGGTTGCTAATGATTAAGTAGCATTCCTCTCCTAGAGATACGCTCCTATGAAATGTGAGCGCATGAAATGTGATTTAGAAGAATTCTTCACTGTACCGTACTATCACCACGTGGCGCAGTACTTGAAGATGCAGTATTGGCGTTCATTTCATCCGTCTTGTTCTTGTAATCAGTGACGACGTGTGGCGGAAAGAACGCCTACAACACATTGTTATTCAACGAAATATCTTATGAACTTGCACTTTCGCCAGCTGAATGTGTATGATTGACGGTCTGGCGTCGATCGACCCATCTGATACAATCATGAGGGAAAAACGACCGTTCATCGTTGTTATGAAGCGGTTTTCAAAGATAAAACGATCGATATCTGTTGATGGAAGGAGAAGACAGGCGATGGCAAAAGCAATGATTATTGGCGCAGGCGGTGTCGCACAAGTCGCCGCACATAAGTGTGTTGAGAACAAGAACGTGTTTACTGAGCTCTGTATTGCGAGCCGCACGGTTGCGCGTTGCGATGAACTGAAGAAGAAACTTGACGGACGAGGTGTGCCGATCACGACAGCGCAAGTCGATGCTGACAACGTACCGGAGCTCGTCGCCCTCATAGAGGCTGAGAAGCCCGATATCGTGATGAATTTGGCGCTTCCATACCAAGATCTGACCATCATGGATGCCTGCCTTGAGACAGGTGTCGATTATCTCGATACGGCGAATTATGAGCCGGAAGACACGGCAAAGTTTGAGTACAAATGGCAGTGGGCATACCAAGACCGTTTTCGCGAGAAGGGCTTGACAGCCATTCTTGGCTCTGGATTTGATCCCGGTGTTACAGGCGTTTTCTCGGCGTATGCATTAAAGCACGAATTTGATGAAATTCACATGATCGACATTCTCGATTGTAACGGAGGCGATCACGGATACCCATTTGCGACGAACTTCAATCCTGAGATCAATATCCGTGAAGTCACGGCGAATGGTCGCTACTATGAGGATGGACGCTTTGTCGAAACGGAGCCGATGGAGATTAAGCGTAGTTATTACTTTGAGGGTGTGGGAGAGCGTGATATGTATCTGCTGTACCATGAGGAGCTTGAATCGCTGGCCAAACACATCCCGGGCGTACAGCGCATCCGTTTCTTCATGACGTTCGGGGAAAGTTATCTCAGGCATTTGAATTGTTTGCAGAATGTGGGGATGACGTCGATCGAGCCGATCATGTTTGAAGGTCGCGAGATTGTCCCTCTGCAATTCCTGAAAGCCGTTCTTCCCGACCCGGCATCGCTCGGTCCGCGCACGGTTGGCAAGACGAATATCGGTTGCATTTTTATCGGGAAAAAAGACGGTAAGGATAAGGTATGGCGTGTATACAACATCGCGGATCATCAGGAAGCGTATGCGGAAGTCGGTTCGCAGGCCGTTTCCTATACGACGGGAGTGCCGGCGATGATTGGGGCGTCGCTCGTTCTGCAAGGCCTTTGGAAGAAGCCTGGGGTCTGGAACGTCGAACAACTCGACCCTGATCCGTTTATGGAAGATCTGAACCGATTCGGCCTGCCTTGGATTGTGGATGAGAACCCTGTCCTTGTCCCTTAATAAGAGATTCAGGTGAAACGAGCACCATGAGAAAGAAGAATACAAGTCAATTCTCTGCAGGTGGGATTGACGACGACGTGACCGATTCCTTTGAGTCGATAACGCGCCGTCGCCTTAAACCCTGCGAACTCCGCGTGCTGGAGCTTCTAACACCGTGCTATCTGATCGATGAGAGAACGCTTGAACAGAACGCGCGCATTTTACGACAGGTTAAGCAGGTGACAGGTTGTAAGATCCTGCTCGCTCAGAAAGCTTTCTCGTGTTTTCCTCTCTACGAGATGTTGTCGCGTTACTTGGATGGCGCAGCGAGTTCAGGGTTATACGAGGCAAGGCTTGCACGTGAAGAAATGGGTGAAGATTGTGAAGTGCACGTCTACGCTCCTGCCTATGATGCAGACGAGTTTGATGACTATCTCGGCTTGGTCGACACGATGGTGTTTAATTCGTTTGAGCAGTGGGAGCGTTATCGCGAGAGAGTCTTCGAACATAATTTATCGGGCGAGCGTCAGATATCATGTGGCTTGCGTATCAATCCCGGCTATTCGGAAGTAGAGGTGGAACTATACGATGCGGCTGGACGAAATTCAAGGCTCGGCGTGTCAGCGGAAGATTTCAAGATTGGTTGTGAGAAAGGTCGGTTCGATGGCCTGAGCGGCATTCATTTCCATTCCCTTTGTCAACAAAATGCCGATGTCCTAGAACGCACGCTTGAAGTTGTTCGAAAATCTTTTGGTCCATTGCCAAAGCGGCTTTCGTGGATTAATTTCGGGGGCGGTCACCACATCACAAAGGCCGGCTACGATCTCGATCTGCTTGTCAAGCTGATCCGCCAGATGGCGGACGAGACGGGCGTGACAGTGTATCTTGAACCGGGTGAAGCTGTGGCGCTTGACGCCGGTTGGCTCATAGCATCTGTGCTTGATCTCGTCAAGACGCCTGACTATGTCGTCGCTATCCTGAATGCATCGGCAGCCTGTCATATGCCCGATGTTTTAGAGATGCCTTACACTCCAAAGTGTTACATTGTGCCTTCGCCAGAACGTTCCGGCGGCGCCTCTGTCTGGTATGAAGGCACTGAGCCAGGTATTAAACCGTACAATATCCAATTAGCAGGTCCTACGTGCTTGGCGGGAGATGTAATCGGCACCTATTCTTTTGAGGTTCCACCGCTTCCCGGTGATCGAATTGTGTTGACCGATATGGCCATTTATACGATGGTGAAAAATAATACGTTCAATGGGATGGCTCTGCCGTCCATTATGTTGCAGGATAAAAAGGGCAACATTGTCACACTTAAACGCTTCGGATATGAAGATTTCAAGGGAAGACTTGGCTGAGATCGTAACAAAGATGAGAGCTGACAGATGAGAATACGCAACATCAATTTGACAGAAGGGACGATCTGGAAGCAAATTTTTGCTTTCGCCCTACCTTTACTCATCATGAATTTGATGCAGCATATGTATGCTGTCGTCGATTTGATGATTGTCGGTAATTTTAGCGGTGTTGAGGCGATGGCGGGCGTCGGTGCAACGGCTTCTATTATCAATATGTTGATCGGTCTGTCATTAGGGTTGTCGACAGGCTGCTCCGTCGTCGTCGCACAGGCTAATGGAGCGCATGATTACGACAAGCTTTACAAGGCCGTTCATATGAGTTATGCGCTCGGTCTCGTAAGCGGTTTCGCTGTCAGTCTCATCGGCGTTTTCGTTGCGCCACACATGCTCGTGTGGATGGGAACGCCTGCAGATATTTTGCCGCATGCAACAACATATTTGCGTACCTATTTTATTGGCGCTCTGCCTGTCATTCTTTACAATATGGGTGCGGGAATTTTACGCGGTGTCGGCGACACGCGACACCCGTTTATCTACCTATCTATCGGTGTCATACTCAATATTGGACTAGATTTCCTGTTTGTTGGCGCATTCGATTGGGGTGTGGCAGGAGCCGGTTGGGCGTACGTCATTGCTCAGACACTCGTCGCGCTGCTGGTGACGATCAGTCTTGCGCGTAGTATGATGCCGTTTAGACTATTCCTGCTCGATATTGCCTTCCATAAGGAAGTGCTCAGAGATGCGCTCAAGGTTGGTATTCCCGCAGGTTTACAGGCGGCGATTGTTGCCGTGTCAAACGTCTTTTTGCAGTCTGTTATCAACACGTTCGGGAAACACGCTGTCGCTGGCTATACGGCTGCATCGCGAAGTGACGGATTTGTGTTTATGGTGATTAACGGATTGGCGCTCGCCGTCATGACGTTCGTCAGTGTTAACATGGGAGCCGAACGATACAATCGCGTAAGAAGGGGACTTCGCGAGAGTCTTGTCCTGACCTTTGTTGTGATTGTCTCTATATCTGCAGTGATACTGTTGTGCAGAAACCCGATTGCCGCTCTTTTTAACTCCGATCCCGATGTTATGCGTTACACGACACGTACGATGTTGTTTGTCTTGTCATTTTACTGGCTGTTTGCGCTGTGTGAGGTCATGGGCAGTATCTTACGAGGAATCGGTCACGCTATCTTTCCAATGGTTGTCAGTCTCGTCTGCATGGCAGGCGTTCGTCTTGTCTGGATTTCGCTCGTTCTGCCTGTATGGTATAGCTTCGATGTACTTCTTATGGCGTATCCTGTTTCGTGGATCATCTCGTTCATTGCCTATCTCATCTTCTTGAAGATCAAGCGTGACACTTTACCGGACGAAGATGAAGTGTCTGAAGGAGATTTGGCGCCTGATACCGTTGCTTGAGTAACCTACCTGCCCCTCGCTGAAAAGAAGCCAGGTGTTGCTGTCCGAGAATGGGTCAAAGCCTTTATTAGAACCAACATTGCCTTTATTAGAACCAACATTCACGGGAAGTAGGACGTAAACACTTCTGAGTGTTATACTTGCAACAGTACCCCATCGCTGGGAATAAGGATAGCTGGTGATGTTTGCATGGTTCAATACTGTCATAGCAACTCCCCCGCACAGTAAATATGATAGATAGAGGGCGATCTAATGACTGATTCTCAATATGACGATATCCGTGAAAGAATAAGAAGTTTTCGTTTCTTTCCCATTAAAGGTCGCAAAGAAATGGGTGATCGTTTCCTTCAGCCATGGCTTATTTGCCATGTATACGCTTCAGGCAATAAAGGGAGGGGAGAAATGAAGCGCGCGCTCAAGGAGATTAGACGATTTTTTGCGCAGAAAGAGCTTCAAAACATCCGCAAAGACGCAGGGTTGGATGGCGATCGAATCATCGAAGAGACTATCTTAGACTCTGCCAATGTTTATCTGACGATCTGTCGTGACGATGATGGTTTCGGTAAAAAGCTATTCGGCCTTATGCGCATGAAAGCTGATGAGAAAGAGAATAAGATCATCCGAGACGTTTATAACGGGATTATTCCACTTCTCGCACGTATCGATGATTTCGCTGAACGTTTTGCCATGATGCGTGCGATTGATCTGGCGTGTCGATCGCTTTATCCGCAACGACTTGGTGATATGAAAGCGTGGATTGATTCCATTGAGGACGCTGACTTGCACGCTGTTTTTCACGCTTTTGAGATTCCTGAAGAAGCTTCTGAATCGTAAGTTGGGCTTCGATTGCTCCGATGCATGTACAGGAATTGATGCCAAAAAACCGAATAAGCTTCATGGTACGTTCGATGTTGGCGAAGGCATTCCCTGATTCGATCGTGGAAACGTAGCTCATACCGAATCCGAGCTCAGAAGCGAGATGTGTTTGCGTGATAGAGTGACGCTGCCTTTCAAGCTTTATAATATAGCCGATCCAGCCAGCTGCAAAACGTCGTATTGAGTGTCTCTTTGGATGATCGTTCTCGGGCATTTCATCATATTTTCTGTGCAGACGCTTTTGCCGGTTTGAGCGAGATAATTGACTTGTGAGGTGGTTTGCTGTCATGCGATATTACCAGAACGGAGTACGGGTTGTTTTACTCATGATGACACATTCATTGTAACATGCCGATAGAGTAATCATTTTGCTCTGAGCGAAATATTGCCAGACTCTATTTATCTGGGTGATGAGGATATTCATATAAGTGAACAAAAAGATTCGAGACAATAACACGTCTATAGAAGAACTAATGCAGCAGAAATCGGGCCGAGCGATTTTAGTTGCCGTCGATTTACGACCATCGAATAGCGATCAAGTCGAACGATCACTTGATGAGTTGGAAGATTTAGCGAAGACAAACGGTTTCACTGTCGTTGATCGTATCGTGCAGAAACTCGATAAGATCGATCGCAATACATTTGTCGGCTCGGGTAAGCTTGATGACATTGTTGAGCGAGCAGAAGAAATCGGTGCCGATTTCCTTATTTTTAACGGTGAGCTTTCACCTGCGCAGACGAGGGGCATCACACAGGCGACTGACTTGAAAGTAAGTGACCGCGTATCTGTTATTCTCTCAATCTTTGCCGACCACGCACGGACAGATGAAGGGAAGATACAAGTCGAGCTTGCCTACTTGCGATATCGACTAACACAGTTAGTGGGGCGCGGAGCAGAACTCTCACGCCTCGGCGGTGGGATCGGGACACGCGGTCCTGGGGAAACGGTTTTGGAGCAGGATCGGCGTGCCATCAGAAAGCGCATGGGTGTCTTGCGACGTGAGTTGAAACGCATGGAGGATCGGAGGGAGAGATCGCGTTCTCTACGCGATCGTCGCCACGTGATGACGGCGGCAATCGTAGGCTACACGAATGCAGGTAAATCGACACTGTTGAATAAGCTGTGTGACGAAACGCTTGACGCAGGTGATAGGCTATTCATGACGCTCGATCCGACAGCGCGCAGGCTTGACATACAGGAAGGACTATCCTTGGTACTTGTCGATACGGTCGGCTTCATTCGAGACCTTCCTGTGTTTCTTTATCAAGCTTTTAGAGCTACGTTTGAAGAGGCGGCTTCCGCCGATCTTATCCTTCTTGTAACGGACATATCGGATCCTGACGCGGCGATGCACATTGAAGTCGTACAAAAGCAATTAAATGAATTAGATGCCGGTTCGATTCCTGTTCTCTATCTACTCAATAAAGTCGATCGCGTAAGCCACGAGAGTCTGCATGATGTCATGACGATGCTACGTAATGAAAAGGCATCTCACATTCTGCAGGTGTCGGCCAAAACGGGAGAGGGGCTAGATCAATTGTTATCGAGCCTAGCGCGTTTTGTTGAGGATACGTTGCTTGAATACAGAGCCGTTATTCCCTATAAAGAAGCAGGACTTGTCGCTCATGCTCGCGAATACGGGACAGTAGATGATGTGAAGTACGAAAATGACGTCATTATTCTAGAGGGGAAAATTAGGAAAAATGAGGTGAGACCACTCATGCCTTGGATTGTGCACGCGCCGTGAACGCCTCTTCTTCTTTCTCGTGTAACACACGACTTATCGCATCCATTAAATCGCTAATGGAATCATAGTCTGCCGGATCGATAGGTGGACAGAATTCAACCGTCATTTTTTTTCTACGAAGGCGTTTCCAATCAATGGGCTGTGGCACCGACATATAACGTGAGAATACCTCGAAACCACCATCGATGTACACGGGAACTACAGGTACACCTGTCTTGTAGGCAAGATAAGCAGCACCATTCTTCATCTTTGCGATGCGACCGTCATATGTTCTCGTTCCCTCCGGGTGGATCAGAACAATACTGCCCTTTTTCAGTGCGCGCCGAGCGAGGATCAATCCGCGAATCGGGCTCCCCTCGCGATCGATCGGAATGGCTTTTCCAACACGAAACATAATCCGACCTGTGAGTCCGAAATTCCTTTCGAGATCGGATCCTGCGAGGCAGGAAAATTGTGGAATCTGTTTCTTGGGGATACCGCCCATAATCCAAAGACCGTCGAACATGGTCTGATGGTTGGCGACGACGAGGTATGGGCTGTCGTCATTAGGGATGTTGGACTGGTTGATGTATTGGAGGCGTATCAGTACGCGACTGAAAAATAACCCAAGGCGATAGAGGACATAGCCTGACCAGCCTCTCTCTTGCATCTCCGTAGGTTTTCTGTTCCATTTACACATCTGTCTGGATGTTTTCTCCGTCAATATTTGTAACAACTAGATATTTTGACATCATAATAGTAAACGATAACGATTGTATCATACCCATCTGAATAAATCGTGACCTTCACTCTTTCAGATCGGTTGCATTCTCTTTACGTCTCTTTGCAAAAAAGGTGCGGAGCATGTCACCGCAGTGCTCTTCCAGAACACCTCCTATCACTTCGACGTGATGATTAGCAGGGAGGTCAAAGACGTTTGCAATAGACCCTGCCATACCCGATTTAGGGTCGTACGCACCAAAAACGACACGCCGTAAACGCGCTTGAATGATCGCGCCTGCACACATCAGGCACGGCTCGAGTGTAACATAAAGGTCGCAATCAAGCAGTCTCCATGAACCGAGAGCCGAAGATGCCTCACGAATGGCCATGATCTCTGCATGTCCTGTGGCGTCTTCGTTCGCTTCGCGCGTGTTATATCCGCGTGCGATGATCTTGCCGCTGTGAACGATGATGGCTCCTGCCGGGATATCGCCACACGCTGCGGCCTTTTCTGCCATTCTTAGCGCTTCTTCCATGTAGTATTGATGTTCGTCATTTTGCATCTGCGGAGCTCTCTTATCCATCGTTCTCGATTCTATATTGGATCAATTGCTATAATTAACACATCTCTCTGCGGATTATCTACGGCTAGTAACGCAAAACATGTTTTGCCACGTACTTTTCGACCGATGATTGTCTCTTATGTTACCATTTGTCACGCGTTACGTGTTTGTCAGACGAAGTTACGTTCGCGTGACTTATTCACAGAGGCAGATCATTGAGATTCCATCTAAATCAGCGATCTCAATCTATGAAGTTTATGACACTCGTATTTTCTTTGTTCTTTGTGGTAAGATGCTCATGTATGTGCTTTTGCACGTATCCACCTTCATGATCTGAAGATGGATTCTCTACTGTGGATGACAGACAGAGCGCTGTCTTTATTCAGTAAGAGACCGATAGATGAGAAGCAGAGTATAGATCAATAGAGAGTTGAGACTAGACGATGGCATTACGAGAAGGACGTTGTATCAATTGTGGGTCGATTCTGTTCCTTGACCCTAAGATGCCGGAAGGGCACTGCCTTTTCTGTGACTGTGTTTTTAAGAATGAGGATGCCTTTCGGGCGGCGACGAATCCGGAGGAGTTTACATTCCCGAATGAGCCGCAGCCGGAATATAAAGGACCATCGCTTACACCTTCGCAAGTATTTCAAGGACCCATTGTACCGGCAGTCAGACAGTCTGGGACGAAAGCCGCACCTGTCGATGATTATGTCCTGCCGGAGAAAAAAATACCGAAGCTGAAAATCCCCGGGAAGGCGATTATAGCTATGTTTGCCGTCGTGCTCGTGGTGATCGGTATTTTTGCTGCGATTGCCGTTCCGACAGTAGCAAAGCGTAACGACCAGCAAAAAAGAATCAGCGAGGTCTTCACGTCTTCATTGCCTGACGAGATTAGCATAGACAGTGAGCGTGATCTTCTAATCCAAAACATTGGTTGCACAAGCGCCACCGTTATTCTCGGGGCGGATATTACTCCTGAAGAAGGCGTTAAGGTATTTAATAATTACTGTGATGCGCGTGCTGAGGTTCTCGAGATTGACACCGCATCATTTGCAAAAACGCGCAAACCTGTGACCCTTAGAATTGCTATGCCGAGTGGCGGCTTTCTGATTAAGAATCCGAACGATGAAGCCGAGCTCACGACAACAGCTGTCACGCGATTAAAATAGCTTTGATGACAGAATCATGACAAAAGAGCCCCTTTAGCCTGTGCGAGGGGCTTTTCTGTTCGATTTGTTCTTTGTTTATTCACAGAAGATTTTTAGGATTGACATCAGTATGCATTACAATGTAAACGTAATCAGAAAAGGTTTACGCCCTGAACTTCATACTTTTCCTCCAATTGATGGACAGACTCGAGAGTGGTGCCTCGAGTCTGTTATTTTTGTGCTCTGGTCATGGCGCTCTCCTTAGGGGTGAGACGCGCTCGACCTGTCTATACATGAATTCATATAATAAAATAGGCTTTAATAAGTGACATATGTGTTTGAGTGAGGGCTACTATGAACATGAAACAATCTTACGCAAACAAGTAACGAGTGAATGCCAGTCATGATAACAATGAATACCTCTGCAAAAAAAGTGATTCTATTCATCCACGGGATTGTAGGGCATCCTAACCAGTTCAACCTGCTTTATCCCGTCATTCCTGATGGACACGATTATCATTCAATCCTCCTAGCGGGACATGGAGGCAGTGTGGACGAATTCAGCGGCGTTACTATGCAAGAATGGCAGGATCAGGTTGATCAAAGCATCTTTGAGTTAAGCAGAAAATATGACGAGATTTATATAGTTGCTCATTCTATGGGGACCTTATTCGCCTTGCAACGAGCTCAAAAGTCCAGTATCAAGGCGTTGTTTCTGCTCGCGGTACCGCTATATGCTAGGGTTCGCCTACTGCCTTTTCTTCGAAAAGTTCGGATGATCGCTCAAGCCCGTCTATGCCGTTCCCATAGAGAAATCGATCCTTGTTATGGTGTTAAGCCGGATGTCAGATTCTGGAAGTACATAAAATGGATTCCCATTTATAGATCGCTTTTGAAAGAAATACGCAATACACGTACACTTGTGGAGAACAAACCATGGTCCGGCAAGAATTGTGTCATTTTTCAGTCGGTAAACGATGAACTGGTAAGTTCGAAAACTGAGAAGCTGTTAATTGCCTTAGGCTGCGATGTTGGCATTTTAGCGAATTCCTCTCATCATCGATACAGCAAAGCGGACGGTGAGAAGCTTGTGCAGGCTTTTCGCGAATGGTTGAAGTGATGAAACGAGGGTGATAAGAGGAGGAGCGCTTAACCATGGACAATAAGAGCGGAGACAATAGAACCGTACCCTTGATTCAATTTGTCACTTCCATGCTAATCTTTGGCACAATCGGTATCTTCCGACGGTACATCTCTCTGCCTTCCGGATTTTTGATTTTTGCGCGTGGTTTGTTTGGCGGACTGTCCGTGATCTTATATGTAAAACTGAAAGGCGGCAATGTCTTCCGTCAGATCGGCAGGCGACCTCTTATTTGGCTCATCATGACCGGCGTACTGCTTGGCAGCGAGTGGATTATGCTTTTTGAAGCCTATAACCTTACGACTGTCGCGATCGCGTCACTGTGTAACTACATGCAGCCGATTATTGTGTTGCTACTCTCGCCTTTAATATTCAAGGAGAGATTGACGGTAAAAAAACTGATCTGTGCGGGCGTTGCGGCTGCAGGGATGGTGCTAGTTTCCGGCGTCACGGAAGGAGGCGTGATTGAGGGAAATCACATCAAGGGCGTTCTGCTTGGACTAGGCTCGGCACTACTTTACGCATTGTTTGTCATCATGAACAAAAAACTCGCAAATATCGATCCCTATACGAAGACGGCGATCCAGATGCTCTCTGTTGCCGGTGTTATGCTTCCTTACTTTCTCTTATCGGGCGATCTAGGCAAAATCGATTTTAATCCGATCACTGCCATACTTGTTCTCGTTATTGGCACCGTTCATACGGGTTTTGCCTATGTGCTCTATTTTAAAAGTATGGAACGGTTGAAAGCTCAAACCATTGCTATTTTAAGCTATATCGATCCAATCGCCGCGTTGCTTTTCTCCGCGCTTATTCTAAACGAATCATTGAGCGCCGCGGGACTTGTCGGTGCTGTTATGATCTTAGGGGCCGCCATTGTGAGCGAATTCGAAAAGAAGAAACGAACGGATTCCTGATATTCAATCGTGTCGTACAACGCTGGAACTAATCGAGCCAGCTGCACGAGAAGATAGAATAAAGGTCTTCAATGACTGAAGCTGGAACGAAAGCGCGAGAAACATTGGCATAATTGACAGGATCTGCGAAGAGTCTTCCGGAAAACATCGGCAAAAAACACTCACCGTTTTTCAGAAAAATTATTGATAAACGATCATTTCGGACTTATGATAATTATCGTTAAACAATAATTCTTTTGAGGTGTTGTCATGAAACGAAAATCGTTAATGATTCTACTTGTATGCGAGGCCTGCCTCTTAATTACCTTGGCTTTGTTGCCAGGTCGACTCCCTGCTGTCTTCTCTTCCATTCTCGCTTTCCCTTTCGAGCAAATTGCGTTGGGATTGAAAGCTCTATCCCAAGCAGGCAATTGGGGAAACGGAATCGCCGTCTCTTTGTGGATCGGCATGTCGCTCATTCCTGCCATTTTTGCCTTGTCTTACCGAGAAAAGAAAGCATGGCCTGAACGTATCGCGTTATTCGCGCTATCCTGCGTGCTGCTTCTAGCGTTGTACGGACTGGTGAACCCATACGTATTTAGCGTTTTTAACGCCGAGGCGAAAAGCGAATACCTGCCGGTGGTTAAAGCAGCTTTGGGAGTTTCCGTGTGGTCTGTCGCCATTCTCTATATCGTCTTGCGGCTGATCAGGCTGTTCCGGTCAAGCGATAAGGCTAGTCTGTTGCGCCATTTGCGCGTGCTGCTGCATGTTCTTTGCGTCATATTTGCAGCATCGGCAGTTTATCCCTTGGCAACAGGACTCGTTGACCACGTTGGCAGCTCGCTTGACTTTTTAGACGGCGCTGTCAACGTCATCCGCTTGTTGATCGCCGCCGTGCCCGACGCTTTGGTCGTCGCTGTCGTGATTCGCGTGCTCGATCTTCTGGAAATCGCCATGACGGAGGAACAGGTAGGGATCGTGAAAGCCTCGGAGAGGCTCAGCGGGATGTGCTGTGTTGCATTATGCCTTACGACGGCGCTGACGGCAACAATTAACGTACTTCAGGTTATTCTCATGCGCTCTTTGTCGAACGTAGCGATACAGGCAGATGTTCCGGTCATCAATATTGTCTTTCTTGCCTTTGTCTTGTTGCTTTCCCGATTGCTCGTGGAGAATAAAGAGCTCCGTGAGGATAATAGCCTCTTTATCTGAGACCAGCTATAAAAAGTCAAGCAGTAAAAAGCAATTAAAAGAAGGAAGAAAGAGAAGCAGCGTAGACGCTGGGCAGCATCGGAACTTGGAAATTGAATAAGATGTGTGCACTCTGAAGCAGAGCC
>DUVN01000015.1 GCA_012841015.1 Clostridiaceae bacterium | reverse complement strand
CTTTTCATCGTGTGCTAGGCATGTGCTTTGTATGAATTACGACCCCTTTTTCCTTGCCTTGTAAAAGATGTAAATTGCCGCGCCGATGATGAGAATGGCTCCGGCAACGATAAAGGTGATCAGGAGTGAGGAAGGTTTTTCATCCTTGTTCGCTCTTTTGTCAATCGGTACGGTGGTCTCAGAAGGGTTTGTATCCGGTGCGCTCGTTTCATCGGGCAATTTCACGGTAGTTCCCTCGACGACGGTTGTGGTTATCGTGGGTGTTGTTGAATGGATCATCTTGAGGACATAGGCTTCAATATCGTCAAGCGTTTTCGTACCGGCGGCGCCGGGGTAAGCAAACTCCGCAAACGATAGACCTTGACCCGTATCCAGGAATACCCATCTCATACCGTCACCAATGCCGCACGAAGCGAGGTCGGTCTTTAACAGAGTTCCGGTTCCCCGTTGGTAGATGGAATTGTCATCACAAACATAAGTCATAAAGACGCCTTCCATCCCGACTTTGATTTGGGAAATGATTTCCGTGTCTTCCATATAGACCCAACCATCCGGGTAAACGGCACAGGGAAGAAGAACACTAAGCGGTCGTCCTGTGGAGATGACCCCTTTGTAAACTTTCTGAACATCAATCGTCGCGACGGTAAGTATTTCTACAGTCGATCCAAAATCGATTGAATAATTCGTGAGTTCAATAACAACGCCGCGGAAGATGTACATGTTGTCTTTGGCAAACATTTCATCTTCAGTTAAGTACTCAAGCAGATATTCCCATTGCCCCGTTTTCACGGCTTCGAATACTTCCTCGTCGGTCGCGTAGCGCACCTTGGCGGTCGTTTTGTCGGAAACGGGGAATTCTTCGGGAGGTGAGATCGTTTTTATGCTAGAGATGGGAATATCCTCTGACGGCTCGATCGGTTGTTTGCGTTCAAGCTTCGGGACGATTAAGACGGTACCGACGACGAGGCCGAGACAGGCCGCGGTGGCGATCCATTTTGTCCATGCGGGCGCGAAGCGTTTTTTTGCCTTCGGCGCGGCTTCCGCGATATGTCTGTCGTCGATGTCACCGATTATATGTAAAAAGCGTTTTTCTTTCATAAGTGAATGCCTTTTTCCTCTAAATATTCTTTGAGTTTCTTTCTCGTTCGGAATAGCGTGACGGTCACTTTGCTTTCGGTCAGGTTGTATTCGCGTGCAATTTCCTTGACGGCACTCATGTACCAATAGCGACGGACGAATATTTTCCGTGTTTCTGCCGGAAGCGCGTCAAGAAAGCGATCGAGCAGTTCCTTGATATACATATCCTCGACGATATCGGTAGAGGATCTCTCGTCCGGAATACATTCCGCCAATTCATCGAGAACGAGCGGTATCTGACCCTTGCCGCGTTTCTGTGCGGTCAATTTTTCAAGCATATTCAGCGCCAGATTGCGCGTGATTTTTCCGAGGTACGTCTGCAACTTGTTCGGACGCTTCGGGGGAATGGAATTCCACGCCCTCATGTACGTGTCGTTAACGCACTCTTCCGCGTCTTCATTGTTGCGTAGGATGTTGTAAGCGATGTAGTGGCAATACCTTCCGTATTTCTTGCTGGTTTCCGATATGGCCAGTTCGGATCGATCAAAGAACAGTTCGACAATTTTGCTGTCGTCCATATCGGATCTCCTCTCTCTTTATTAAGGCCTCTTCACCCTAATACACCGGAATCGTATTCGTTTCACTACATTCGCACAATTCATTGAAACTTTATTACATTTTAGCTGAAACTCACTGAAAGCATCTCTGCCTTATTGAAAAACGACCGACTCCCTTGATTGCTTTTTGAAGTACACTTTCTGATGAAACTTCCGAGGATAGCGTGATCATGGGATGCT
>DUVN01000026.1 GCA_012841015.1 Clostridiaceae bacterium | reverse complement strand
CGAACAGCTGAATGTCGTTATGCGATAGAAGTTCCTCGATCGTAGTTGGCGTATTGAAACCGATCGGCGAGAAATAACGTACAAATTTGTAACGATCTGTTACGATGCCGCGAACGATGCCTCTAGCTGAGGTGTCGAGAGAACTCACTTTGTTGCCGGATTCATCGACACTGAGTCGCATCGAAATAAAAGAAAGCATCTCAAAGCAAAACAGAGATCCGTCTCGAATCGAGGTTTCTGCGCCATTCATCAGCTTGAGCATGCTGTCCCCGGCAAGATCGCCGGCTATTTTCTCTTTCTGTTCATCCGGCACGTTTGCCATATCCACAAAGGTCGGCGCAAGATCCATATGGCTCGTGATGGCTGAAACGGCCTCACCTCCTTCGTAATCGGGATGGACGATATAGAGCGGAACGTGGATGTTGTAATCATAGAGGAAGCCGCCCTTGCCTTTCAGCCCGTGACTTCCGTGCATTTCCCCATGGTCGGACGTGAACACGATAATCGTGTTGTCAAGCATTCCGCTGTTCGTCAGATAGTTAAGCAATTCCATGAGGCTGTTGTCGTTGTCTTGTATACAGTTGTAATAATAATCTTGGTAGTCCTTCCACACTGCTTTATCGTTGATCGTTCCTGTGAGCAGTCCCCAATGATTCTGATAAATGCGCAGCGCCTCAGGGACATCAGGTGCATTCAAATCAAAATCCCATGAGGCGGGAGGCGGATCAGAATAGGCTTTATCGTAGACCTCGCTTTCCGGCTTGCCTCCAAGCTTTAAAAATTCACTCTTATACCCTGTGATATCGTAGTTCATGATGTCATGCGGGTTGATCAAATTGACCGCGAGGAAGAACGACCGTCCGTCGGCGTTGAGTCGTTTTCCTGTACTGTCAAGCCACGTGACAGCCTCGGAGATGATTTCAGGGTCAGCTTCAAAGCCCTCGCAAACTTTTCCGAGTCGGTCGACGCCGCCCCAGTCGGCAAAACCGTATCCTTCAAGGTCTGTGAGCTGTGCTTCGTCCGACAAGATGCTCGCGTCGCCCATGTGCCATTTGCCCTTATACGCAGTGTAATAACCTGCATCGCGCATCCTGTCGCCGACAGTCACTAACGATTCGTCCATCGCGCCCTGCCAGGGGAGATCTGTATTGTCCAGCATTTCCGTGTTCGTTACATGGGTTCCCGTATAGATTACGGAGCGCGAAGACGTCGAAACATTAGCGCACACATAATGCTTTTCAAACGTTGTTCCAAGTTCGGCAAGAAGTTGGCGGGCCTTGTAATTTGTCCCTTCGGGGAATTCCGAAAAGTAGCGCTCCTGATCAGTCGTCACAAACAGAATATTGTAATTGCCGTCCGCATTCCTTGCTGCCTCTTTTTTCGGAACAACAGAGGGGTTGCTGTTGCCTGCGGCAGCAGAATACATTGTTGCCTCTTCATGAGTTGCCTCAGCGTCTTTCGTAACGTGGTTCATGTTGAATCCTCCTTTTACTTAGCGATGGCACATCGCGCAACCCTTGATGGACTCTGTGTTGGGGAGCTATGGGGAACTCCCCAAAAATCAAGCACCTCCTCCTTAAGAAGGTACGGTCAACCCAAAATTCGGATAATGGGCGGCTTCCACGTTGAAAGTGCGTCCATATCCGGAGTGTAAATGCGCATGAACAAATGGTAATCAGCGCCGGCGACAGGCAGCCAGTTTGCAATAACATGCGGCTGCTCCCCGGATAAAATGATGTCCAGTGAACCGTCCTCATTCAAAAGGAAGTCCGTCCGGTCATTGATACAGTAGCGGTCAATGGGATTATCAATGAGGAAATCGTCGTTGCCATATGCGGTTACAGACCAGAAACCGCCTTTCATAACAGGAGGAAATGATTCGAAATGCATGACATACGTCTTTTCAGCTGTCAGCCTCTCTCCCGAATTGTCGACATCCGTTATCATATAGAGGGCCACGTCAACCGTATTGGCGCCAAGTCCGCCGAGAGCGACCATGGCGCGATATCCATACTCCACGCCGCAATCACCGATGGGGGCTCCGAAATAACTCCATTGACCAAGTCGCACCGAGAATTTCATTGCCTCGTCGTTAAGTTTCGCCCGCACTGTTTGAATCATTTCTCTCCATTGTGACGCAACGTCGCCGGATAGAATGCTGAGATCAAAGGTCATGCCCGGGCCGACATTGATGACTGCAAGCTTCTCCATCATTGTGGCATCAGCCGGTGCAGGCGGATTCGTTTTCATCAATTCGTTGGCCCTGTCGAAGAAATCCTTAGGCCCCAGGGATAAGACTTTTTCAATCGGAACGTAATTATTCTCTTCGGCATAACGGCCTTTCGGAGCGATATATTCGCCGCCGCGGACATAAGCTGACAACGGAAGAAGCTTCATTCTTTTCTGAATCGCACGGACGTTCGGCAGATCCTCTGCGCCCGACAGAACCGTGCGCGTGATGGACCATGCCATCGCCGTGGGGACATTGATACGGGTCACGCCCTCCGGCAAATCACCTTCCCATGTCGAAAGGGCAATGGCATAAGTGCCAGCCTTGTCAAACACGGAAACTGTATTCGTCCACGCATCAAAGATCTGCACATTGCAGAACCTGTCTGTCTCAGGAAAAACATAGACCATCGGTTCATCGCTGAGATCGTACCATGCGCTGGAATAAACAGTATCAACGTTCGGCGTTACGATCGCTTTGAAAGAAGCGTCGGCAAGCTTCTCGCCGTGCATCAGTTGATTCACGGGAGCCGTGCCCTTAATTGGGTCAAATTCTACCGCATTGGTCGATGATGTTTTCGTCGCATCCATAAGGACAAGCGGAAACGCATAGGTGTATGCTTCACTGACCATTTTTTGCATCATATTTCTCACCACCTTATATTTGTCTGGATCAAACAAACTCTTTGAACGCAATGCGGAGTTTGCCGCTTCGGGTTCGCTCGAGAGGCTTATTCACCAGTTCAATCCGTATAGAATTCAGTCCATGGCTATCAAAAAGCTGCCGGATGCTGAAAAGAATCTTTTGCTCTGTTTCAACTCGGTCATATCCCTGCATAACAGAAATTCTCATTTCTATGGCATCATGGGCCCGCTGGATCACCTGACAGTGATCGCATCCGGGAATATCCTTTGTACATAGCTCGAACAAAACAGCCGGCATACGTACGGTTGTACCGTTATGATCAAATTCCAGTATGTCGTCCACACGACCGTCAATGTCGATCCAAGGAGTATTCAATCCGCAGCCGCAGATCTCATCATGCATGATCACACTGTCGGTCATACGATATCGAATCACCGGTTGCACCAAACAAGCAAGATTGGTCATCAGAATGCCTTCAGATTTTACGCCGCATGGCACGGGATTGTTTTCCCGATCTACAGGTTCCACGATCACCCAATCGCTGTTTACGTGCATATGACCGTTGGGACAGAGCATGGCAACCTCGCCGCCTTCGGTACTGCAGTAATTGTCATTGACCGGGCAGCCGAAAGCCTCACTGATGAATTTTCTGTTTTCCTCAGTCAGCTTTTCCGCAGAACAGCCGATAACCTTCGGATGAATATTCAGCCTGCCCGCCTTCTGCTCAAAAGCAAGGGTATAGATCACGGAAGGATAGCACCCGATGACATCGGGCTGAAACTCATTGAGTTTACGGATCATTTCCTCCACAGGCGCAATCGTTGACAAAAACAGCGTACGGTCCTCAATCCCGCGGGCTTTGTAACTTCTTCGCACACGTTCAAAGGAAAGATAAGAGGAATTCAAGCCTCCGGGCGCGATGATGGCGCACTGCTTCAGATCCGGCTCTTTCAGTCCTTCCACATCCTTCAGAAGGGGGCCGCCAAAATAGCGCTCGGCCATCAATGCATCATGAATAGCAATGTGTCGGCTGTCACGAACGATACGCAGCGGCTGCGCCGTCGTCCCGGAGGTACTGATGACCCTGTACTTCCCCAGAAAAGGCGTGAACAGATTCTCGAAATCAGCAACATATTCATCCACTTTTTCTGTGGTGATCTCAGGATCGCAGACCAAGCGATCAAATTGCTGCGTCATCTCTGCTCGGGTGGAGATGGGAATATCCGCCAGACGATAATTCTCCGGAAGATCCTCATACTTTTCCTTCAAGTAAGGAGAATGCTCCCGCGCATAATCCACAAGGAAATGCAGACGCTGCCGCGCTAAATCCTCAATCTCTTTTCTTTCCAGTCGGTCTGCCCCGGCCACCAGAGCAGCCGCAAGTTTTGCGTCAATAAATTCCATATCGTGTCCTCCCACGTTTCACGGTTGCGTAATAGTGCGGACGATCAACCTTGTATCACGCTATGGCCTTTTCAAAGGTCAAAACTGAGGTATTAAATCCCAGCTGACGGCTGTATTCCATGCGCGAAGCCAGCTTTTTCACCAGCTGGATGCTGTCGGTGATACAGCCGTCATTCTCCTCAGGAATATACTCTAGGGGATTGAAGGGTCTTCCATTATCGCGCATCAGGATTGTCACCTGCTCATCAGTCACATGGACAAGAATATCAATCAAACCGACGCTGTCTGCGTGGGCATAATGGACGGACGCGACCGTCATTTCCTCCAACGCAAGCGCAATTTTTTTCAGCAGGCGGGTATTAACAGCCGCTTTTTCCTCAAGAGCCGTAACCCGCTCAGACAGCCGGACAGCCTCCTCCTTGGTTGCCGCGATGGTAAAATCAAATTTGCAGATGCAGTCGTCCCGCTCGCGTATCAACAGCAATCCCTGCACGTTTTCTTTCTTCCGGATGCGGCGAGCCAAGAGCAACAGAACAAACAGCGTACATGCACCGGAAGCGGCATAACACAGCCACAGCAGATTGGCCTGTATGCTGGATAGCAGGACGGCGAAGGGAATCACAAACAGCAGACCATCCATCACCACAAGACTTGTGGCAAGACTGCGGCGCTCGGTTGTATTGTAGAAATTTTGAAGCAACATAATCGCAGCTGAAAAGGGAAGATACAGCGCGTACAGCCGAAGCGCAGGCTTGAGCAGAGCCAATGCATCCGGCGATGTCATACCAAAGACTACGCCTATCAGCTGTGGTGCAATCAGGAAAAAGGCCACCAGCCCGGCACTGCACACCGTCATCACACGCCGGGCTATTCTCATAGCATGACGGATACCGAAGAAATCCTTTTCTCCATACAGCGTGCCGACAATGGGCAGCAGGGTGTCCGCAATACCACCCTCAAAGATATTGGAGATCATCGACGCATTGGTACAGACAGTCATGATGGACATGCCGATGGAACCCAGTGAAGAAATAATCACGGCGTTGATCACCAGAGAGCGCACCAGATTGCACACTTGGCTGGCGGCCTTGGACATGCCGCTTTTCAGAATATCACGCAACGTTTTCAGGATGGTTTTCCCAGGGCGAACAAAATGAAAACTGCGTTTTCTGTTCGCAAGATAGGGAATCACAATGGCGGAACCGGCCACATAACCCAATGCGGTAGAAAGGCCCGCCCCGGCGATACCGGTATCTAAAAAGCGGATCAGAACATAGTCCAGCACCAAATTGACCGCGTTGGCGATCATCACAATCGCAGCAGAGGCTTTGGGATTGCCGTCCATCCGGATGAATATTGCCATGCCGGAGGAAAACATCATGGCAGGACCCGTAAACAGCAACGGGCGAAGATAGCTTTCCGTCAGGGCGGCCAACTGGACATCCCCGCCTGCGAGGCTGATGCTGAGCGGGCTCAGAATGACCTGCATCACTGCTAGGAAGATGCACATCGCGCCAAGTCCTCCGCCGATGGACAGCGTGAAGAACTGGTTCGCCATATGGAAATCGCGTTTACCCAGTGAGATGGATGCACAGGTAAGCCCGCCGACAGCAAAAAGCATATAAATAAGGTTGATGCAGAAGATGATTGGCCCGGACAGGCCAACGGCAGCCAGCGCCACCTCGCCCAGCAGACTGCCCACAATGATCCCATCCACGACCGAAGCCATGGATATCGCCATGGAGGTCAGTGCCGTGGGCAGCAGATATTCCCTGAACTTTTGCTGAATGATGTGTCCGCTTCGTTCATACATGGCCATTACTCCTCCCCAATTTCAAAATCATGGTCGAAGAAACCGAGGCCTTCCATCATGGCAAAGAACCGATCCAGGTACGCATCGGATGTGACAGGCCACTTAAAGCCTTGGCGCAGCAGCACCTGAGAAGTATAGCTGTTGATGGATTTGATGGGCATGACGCGTTTGCCGTGCTCGTTATAGGCGATCAACGAATTGAGATAGCGCGCTTTTGCGGAATCCCGCATGGTCTCGCTAAAGCTGCACACATATCCCTCCGTCTCGCACGGTTTAATGTCTATGCCCCGCCTGCGCAAGACACTGATGGCATCGCCTAGGAAGATGTGATGATCGTTGTAAGGATGGAACACTCTGCACGTTTCAGGCGTTTTCGCAAGCAAAAGCACCGCAACCGCCGTGAAATCAATGGGCGCAAATTCCGTGTTCATACCCATGGCTTCATAAGGAATCTTGCCAATGAGGCTGTAAGCTTTTAGCCGGCCAAGGAAGTTGTTGGTCGTAAAATTGATCTGGAATTCACCGTCCGCGTCGCGGGCCATCAGGTTGCCCACGCGCATGATCTTCACATCCAGACCATCAAGCGCAGACTCAAGCACGGCACGCTCCGCTAGGAATTTACTGCGGGCATACTTGTTGGAAAGATCTTGGCCAAAATAGAGCATCCGCTCACTGAGCAACAGCTTTTCATCCGGCTTGCCATTGATGCTCATGCCGGCGATGCTGGCGGTAGACACCTGCACAAAACGGCATTTCTTCTGACGACAGAAATCCAGCGCCATCTTGACACCGCCATAGTTAATGTCCTCAATATCCGTACCGGCGGAGAAGTGTTTAACATTGGCGGCACAGTTGAAATAAGTGTCGATGGGCAGCTCGGCAAGTTTTTGATACAGGGAATCATCTATGATGCTGCCGTCTATCACCACAATGCGGTTTGAAAACAATTCATCCATCGCATGCAGGAACGGTTTGCCATTGATTTTCAGCTTGTCTCCGCCATAATAGTAGGCGAGTATACTTTTGAGCCGCTTTTCGGCGCTGAGATTCTTCCTGCCGCGGACGACGCAGAAAGCTGTTCCTTTCTCCATTTGCAGATAGGCACGCAACACATGGATGCCAAGGAAACCGCTGGCACCGGTGATACACACATTCCCCAGCGCACGCAGCTTACCATCCTTCAGTGCTTCGATGGTATTTTCCTCAAGCAGTGCATGGATGGGCGCGTAATCATAATCCGAAATCTCATCTTTCTCGAACGGCTGCTCCGCATGACTGCGGATGGCAGCCAGTTCTCTGGGAGTGGGATTGGCAAATACGTCGCCATAGCTCAGCTGTATACCCTTTTGTGCAGCGTCAATTGTTACCTGAGTCACCAGCAGCGAAGTGCCGCCTAGGTCAAAGAAATTGTCAGTCGCCCCTACGCGTTCCAAGTGCAGAATCTCAGCAAAAATATCACAGAAAATCTGCTCTGCCTCATTGGCGGGAGCGATGTATTCCTGACGCTGCATCAGCTTGGCGTCCGGAAGGCGTTTGCGGTCAATCTTGCCGTTGGGGGTCATGGGCATGTCATCCAGCTGCAGATAAGCAGTGGGCACCATGTATTTCGTAAGAGTCTTGAGCAGGACCTCGCGCAGTTCCTCCGCGGGCAGTTCACGCGTGGCGGTATAGTAGGCACACAGATGCTCCTGTCCGTGCAGCTTGCGCACCAGAACGGCGCAGGAACGCACATCGGCCACTGCGTTCAGAGTATTCTCAATTTCACCCAATTCAATGCGCAGGCCGCGCAGCTTGATTTGTCCGTCATTTCTGCCCAGAACGATGATTTCGCCATCATCCGTCCACTTGGCAAGATCGCCGGTCTTGTACCAGCGCAGCCCATTGTATTCCACAAACCGTTCAGCGGTCATGTCCGGATTGCCGAAGTAGCCTCGTGCAACACCGTAACCTGCTATCCACAGTTCACCGATAAAGCCTGCAGGCAGGGGTTGCCCATAAATATCCATCACCTGCTCCACCACGCCGCGCAGCGGCGCACCGATGGTAACGACTTCACTATTGAGCAGTTTCCCGTTGGAAGATACCGTGATTTCGGTCGGACCATAGGTATTGATCAGCACCGCATCGGTCACTTCGCGCAGCTTTCGATACAAAGCAGGGGGATAACCCTCGCCGCCTGCCATGATGACCCGACACCCTGCCAGCGCATCCTTCATGGCAGGCAGTTCCATATATTGCAACATACGTGACGGTGTAGCATTGAAGGCATTGGCGCCCGTGCGCGCAAACAGGGCAGCCAGCTTATCCGGGTTCTTGGCTTCCTCATCATCAGCTAGCACCAATGTCAGGCCATTCATCAGCGTGGTGAAAGCCTCCTTCAGGAACATATCAAAACTTACCGTCGTCACCGAGCACATGGTGCACTGATTCTCCACCAGCGCACGCACATGGCGATTTTGCTCATCATCCAGCACATAGTTGATGATGCCGCCGTGAGTGAGCATCACGCCCTTGGGCTTTCCGGTGGAACCTGAGGTATAGATGATGTAGCAAAGCTGCTCCTGCCGTACAGGAAGATTCGGATTGAGCGTCTTTTCATTCTTCAACAATTCGTTGACATCGAGACTGTTCTTCAAAGTAGAGGGACCGTCAGTCAGAATGAAGCGGGCCTTGCTGTCCTCCAGCACATGCTCCACACGCTCCCGAGGGTAGTCAGGGTCCACGGGAATATAGGCGCAGCCTGCCTTGATAATGCCCAGCATGGAAACCAAAATGCGGCTGTCACGCCCCAGCGTAAAGGCCACGCGATCCTCACGCTTTACACCCAGAGCAAGCAGGCTGTGCGCCAGTGCATTGGCACGTCGGTTAAGCTCAGCGAAGCTGAGCGCCGCATCCGAGGCAATCAGAGCAAGAGCATCCGGCGTATGACCGGCCCACCGTTCAAAGAGCTGATGCAGTCCGCCTACAGGCTTTGCGGGAAGCGGAGGGCTGAAGGAATTCACCAACGCCAGCTGCTCCTTGTCGCAGATAGAAAAGCTGCCGACAGACGTGTCTCCGTTGCGGACCAGCATGCCGGCGGTATGGGCGATGCACGATGCCAGCGTGTGCATGGTAGAGGCGTTGTAAACAGCGTCGTCGTATTCGGCTTCCACGATAAAGTCCGTATCGTTTTCCTGAATGTTGACGGAAATGGGAAATTTTGCGCTATTGATGCCAAGAGGGCGCATGACGACAGGGGTATCGCCTACTTTATAATGAGAAACCACACCGCCTTGATAGGCATACAGCATCTGTGCATTGTAGCTGTAATCCGACGCCGCCTGCAGGTAGGAATAGGTCTGATGTGCCAGCACATCGTTCATTTCCTGTTGCACGCCTTCCATGTAGGCGGCGGCTGTCATAACCGGGTCAACCATCATGACCATAGGCAGTGTTTTGACCAGCATACCGACATTGCGCTGCACATGAACACCCTCACGACCGTTACTGATGGCAGCGATCCGCACACTCTTCGCGGAAGCAAACCGCCCGGAAACAAGCAAGGTTGCAGCAAGGAACAGATTGGAGGCCGTAACGCCCAAGCCCTTGATGGCTTGCTCTACGCTGCTTTTGGCGATCGTGGCATGCACCGATCGGGGCGCGCCGGGGCCATCACTCTTTTTGTCGGTAGGGAATACGGTAGCGCCTTCTCCATCACCCAGCCGGTGATGGAAGAATGCCTTATCCTCTGCCCAAGCGCTGCCCTGCGCCTTTTCCCGCTCCAGCAGCGCCAGGTCAAAGCTGGTGAAAGTTTCCGCCGCAATCTGAGCGCCTTCGTAAGCTGCTGACAGATCATGCAGGAAAATATCCAGAGAGCCGCCGTCAAAAACCATATGGTGGAAATCCCCCAGCAGCTTCACACCATCGGGCAGTACGCAGATTTCCATGCGGAACAACGCACCTTCAAAGAAGGAGAAGGGACGCACGAAACCGGCACTGCGGACAGCATATTCTTCCGCCGTACAGGTGATCACCGGTATCTCTACCTGCGCGTCATCCATGCGCAGCTGTACAGGCTCATTGTCCCGCACGGAGAAGCGGGTTTTAATATAGGGATGAGCCTCAATCACCCGAAGGATGGCGCTGTGCAATTTTTCCGGCTCCACACCGCTGCCAAAGGACAGCTCAACAGGAATGTTATACATCAGTGTTCCGGGATCCTTCACACATGCGAAATATAACCCCATCTGGTTCTGCGTCAGCGGATAATAGGCCTGCTTATCATAGGTCTTGATCTGATAGTCACTGCTGTCAGTCAGAAGCAGAGCGATTTTTTCGACGGTCTTTTCCCGCATGAGATCAGCAGTACGCAGGTTTTTACCGGTGTTTTCTGTAATCAGCGCCGCGGCCTTGATGGCAGAGAGAGAGTTCAATCCTGCATACATCAGATCAGTTGTCACGCCGAACTCTTCATGCTTAAGCACAGACGCAACCGCGTCAAAAATGGTCTTTTCTTCTTCGTTTCTGGGTGCGACCATTTCTTCCGCCTGCAGCTGAATGCGCGGGAGCTCGCGGCGATTGACTTTGCCGTTCTGGTTGAGCGGAATGCGCTCAATCTGCATGGTAGCAGCGGGCACCATGTAGCTGGGCAATACATCCTCGATGAAAGCATTCATGGCCTTGATATCCACAGGTCCGTCGGACACCACATAGGCCACCACACGATTTCCGCCGCCGGCATCCTCTTGGGCGATCACCGCAGCATCCTTAATACCTTCAAAAGCGCGGATGCGGCCCTCAATCTCTGTCAGTTCCACGCGGAAACCGCGGATCTTCACCTGGAAGTCACGCCTGCCAACGAAGTCGATCGCACCGTCCGGCAGGAAGCGCACCACATCGCCGCTCTTATAAACTCTGGCATACAGCGGTTCGTCGGTGAATGGATTGGCAATGAATTTCTCTGCGGTCAGGTCAGGGCGGTTCAGATAGCCGTCCGCTACCTGTATGCCGGAGATGTACAGTTCTCCGGGAACACCCACAGGCGCGAGCCTGCCTCGTCCATCCACCACATAGAGAGCCGTATTGTAGGTTGCCTTGCCGATAGGAACACGGTCATACAGCTTATCAACCCGCTGTTTGGTACAGGCAACCGAACATTCCGTGGGGCCGTAGAGATTAAACAAAGGAATTTCCGGCGGATCCAGCGGCACAAGCGTCTCGCCGCCTACCGACAGGGCGCGCAGTGTGGGAACGCGCATGCTTTCGGCAAACTGCCTGCCAAGCTGTGTCGTCATAAATGCGACGGTGATGTTGTTTTCCTCAAAATACTTGCGAATACCCGGCAGATCCAGGCGCATTTCCTCAGGCAGGATATGCAGACATGCCCCTCTGAGCAGGGTAGGATACAAATCCATCATGTGCGCATCAAAGCCAAAACTGGCATAGGCAGGGATGTTGTCGCTTTCGCAGAGCTGGTAGCTGTCAGCATAGAAGTGGAGGTAATTCACGATATTGGCGTTGGTAAGCATGACTCCCTTAGGTTTGCCGGTGGTGCCGGAGGTGTACAGCAGGATGAACAGATCCTCGGGACGGGACACATCTTCCGGCGCTTCGACAGCAGGAAGTGTATCGATGACGGCGCTTTCCACAATGAAGCCGGCATACTCAGGCACACGGTCCAGCAGGTCGCTATCGCTAATCAGCACCTTCGCATTCGCGTCCTCCAGCATATACTGCAGACGATCGGAAGGATAGCCGGGATCCAGCGGCAGATAAGCCGCACCGGTTTTCAATGCAGCCAACGCGCCGATAGGCATCATCAAACTTCGGTTGACCAGAATGCCCACAACGCTTCCGCGACCGGCGCCCCTCTCCATCAGATGGACAGCCAGACGGTCAGATACCTTATCCAGCTGACGATAGCTCAAGGTCTCCTTTCCGAACACGACCGCAGCGTTGTCGGGTGTTTTGGCCGCCTGTTCCTTAAAGAGAGAAACAACCGTTCTGCCGCCCCAGCCTTTCACCGTTTTGCCTGGGAAGTCGCAAATAATCTGCCGTCTCTGGCGATCAGGCAGTTCGAGAAGATCGGCCAGCATCCGGTCATCGCCGTCGTCACAGCAGCGCTGCAGCGTGATGATGAACTGCTCCATAAAATTCTCTATCACCGCATCGTCATACAGCTGACGGGAATAGGAGAGCTTAAACTTGAAATGAGGGCCTTCGTGTACCGCCTCCAGCACGAGATCCATCTGTAGCGCCTGACCCTTAATGGGAATGTACGCTGCCTTCGCACCTTCGATTTCGGGCAGAGGCTGCTCCCGCAGATAGTTAAAAATCACATCAAACACAGGGGAACGGGAAGGGTTGCGATCGGGAGCCAGCATGGGCACCAACTGCTCGAACGGATAGGTCTGGTTGGCCTGTACACCTCGGATCGTCTGTGCCGTCTTGAGCACATAGTCCTTAAACAGGATATACCCAACGGGCTTCATGCGCACCGGCAGGGTGTTGACAAACATGCCAATCATCTTTTCCTGTTCCTTCAGGGTTCGGCCGCTCATAGCCGTACCCACCACGACATCCTCGCAGCCGCAATACTTGGCCAGGGTCATACCCAGCACGCTCATCAGGAAACCATACTGCGTCACGCCAAGACGCACAGCCGCTTCTTTGATTGGGGCCTTGGGCAGAGCGGCTACAATGTCCTCATCTGCTTCCGGCAGCACGGAGGGTCGCTTCACATGGGTAGGCATGTCATTTTCCGGCACACCGTCGGCAAACATTTCTTTGAAGAAAGCTTCCTGCCTACGCGGATCGGCGTTTTTCTCCTGCCACACAGCGTAATCCTGATAGTCGAAGACCTGCTCCGGTAGAGTCTCCCCCTGGTAAAGCCGGAATAACTCGTCTACAAAGGTGGGCCAGCCGGAGCCGTCCATCAAGATATGATGGAAGCAGAAATGCAGCGTACGCAGGTTGGGTGCATGCTCAAACACCTCGCAGCGTACCAGCGGCGCTTTCGCCAGATCAAACGGACGGTTCTCTGCTTCCATGATGCTCTGCACGTCTTCCCTTGCGCAGCTGCGGCGCACAACGGGAATGTGCAATTCATCCAGAATGCGGTGTACATATTCTCCTTTTTCCATAGGGTAGATACTGCGCAGCACCGCGTGGCGCTCAGCCATCGCGTTGAGCGCCTGCTCCAACCGATCGGTATCAAATTCGCCTTCGATCTCTATGGCAAGGAAATTGATATTATAGGAAGTAGATTCCGGATTCATGCCTTGCTCCACGACCATTTGCCGCTCAGCAAAGGTCAACGGCCAGCAATCGCGTTTTTCCGCTTTGGACAGGCCGGCTTTCACCCGTGCAGCCAGCTTCTGCGGTGTGCCCAGTGAGAGGATATCACTGGCAGACAGATTCATTCCCTCCAATTCTGCCTGCACCTTCGCCGCTGAGATGGAATCGCCGCCGATCAGGTTGAAATCATCCAGCGTACCAACACGGTCAATGCCCAGCACACGCTGGAAGGCAGCACAAATGGCAGCCTCCCGGTTATTTTCAGGAGCCTGATACGCAGAGCGGAACTTTGCCGCGTCCGGCGGCAGAATGTTCTTGCGGTCCACCTTACCATTGGGATTTACAGGCAGTGCATCCACCTGCTGCAGGAAAGCAGGCATCATATAGGCAGGAAGGAAGCCGCGAATGGCCTCCGCGACGGATTCCGGCGCAAGGGGTTCCCGGGCAGTGTACACACAGAACAGGCTGGTTTCCCCATTGGCATTCTCGAAGCCTTTCACGACGGCCTGATCCGCAGAGGTCAGGCGTACAATCGTTGCCTCGATCTCACCGGGCTCCACGCGGTAGCCGCGCACCTTGATCATCCAGTCCTTTCGCTGCACATATTCCAGCTGCCCGTTTTCATTGATACGTCCGATGTCATTCGTCTTGAACAGAGTTTTATCATCTTCGCTCTCGGACCAAGGATTCGGGATGAAGCGTTCTGCGGTCAGCTCCGGAAGATTTAAATAGCCAAGCGCCACCTGTCCGCTGATACAGATCTCGCCCTCTTCTCCATCCGGGAGCAGATTATTTTCGTCATCCAGAATGTACACACAGCTTCCGGCATAGGGTCTGCCGATGGGCGTGATATCGGGATAAGTGCGATCGATCTGAAAGCTCGTGAGTGGGCCGCAAGTTTCGCTGCAGCCGTAGGTATTAAAGAGATGAACTTTGTTGCTGTATATATTGGTTACGCGGTCGGAGCCGATGACCATACTAGAGAGCTGATCCTCCAGATGCGGCAGGATGATACGCGCCATTTGCGGGGGGGAGAAGGATGTGGTGATGCCATGCCGGCGACTATAATCTACAAGTGACTGCGCATCCTTGCGCAGATTGTCTCCGGCAATATGGATCGTGCCGCCCAGCGCAAGAGGCGTGAGGATTTCCAGTGCCACTGCAATAAAGGAGAAAGAGGCAACAGACAGGAAGGTGTCATGCTCCGTGCGGCCTAATGTATTGCCGCGAATAGCCATGGAGAGAGCTCGGTGTGAATTGACGACACCCTTTGGATTGCCCGTGGAGCCGGAGGTATACACAATGATCGCCGGGTCATCTTTTTGCCATTCAGGGAATAAGACAGGCTGCGGTTCGACAGGCAGCTGTTCCAACCAATTGCAATCGATCACAACTTTGGACCGGGTATCGCGAATAACGAAATCTACGCGCTCCTGCGGATATCCTTCTTCCATGACACAAACAGCCGCGCCGGATTTCATCACACCCACAATCGCGGCAACGGCTTCCATGCCGCGGGGCAGTCGGATGACAACAATATCACCGTGCCCAATGCCATTGGCCATCAGGGTATAGGCGATTCGGCTGCTTTCGTGATCCAGCTCAGCATAGCTGATGGATTTCCCTTCAAAAACAAGGGCAGGCTTATAGCCATATTCCCGAACGGTACGGGCAAATAAATGTAGAAACATAGAAAATACTCCTTTCACTATATGTCACGGTATTCAGCGTTTGTAGGCGCGGAACCGTTCCCACAAACGAATGGTGATATAGCACAGTGTCCAAACAGAAAGATCATCAGGAAGAACAAACCCTTCAAATAATCAAATTCAATCTGCCTTCCGGTATTGATTTTTTTCTCGGCAAACATTCAGACATCTCCTCCTTGACTTCATTTCTGCAGCAATTCGTTTCTTGAAAGCAGAATAGGCATCGTTGGTTCGCCGGGATGCTCTGCGGCTGTGCAAATGATGTGATGATCCAGTGCAAGCCAGTGCAAATACCAGCTCTGACCGCCCACGATATTGGGAATGCCGGCATCCGGACAAATCTCAAAACTCTCCGGCGGCAGATGAAATCCCAATCCCAACGCCTTCATAATGGATTCCTTGCCTGTCCACAGGCGGAAAAAGGCTTCGTCCGTTGCTTGACACCTGAGCCAGTTTTGCTCCACGGCGGTAAAGACTTTCTTTGCCACGCTTTGTGAATACGGGGTAATAAACTCAACATCCACACCCACCGACCGTTCATCTGCAAGCAGCACAACCTTGTTACCGGAATGGGAAAGGTTAAAACAGGGACCGTTCGGCAGAATCGGTTTGCCAAATTGGGATTCTGTCATGCAGGAAGCTCCATCCTCTCCAAAGACACAGCGCAGCATGAGTCCAGCAGTCAGACAACGCGCCTGATCCTCCAGTCGGCGATACCTATAGACTCGATTTCTGCGACTCTTATCCAATAATTCAATTCCGGGAAGATCAAATAGACCCCTTATGTCACTTATATAGAGTTTCATGCACATATTCCCCAGAACACTTCCTGCTTTCTTCGTAACGATAGGTAATGTCATCCATGCTTGCCCAGATCTCAAAATCCTTTCGATTGAGGAACGGAAGGAACACGGAAGGCAGCGCTGAATAACGAACGGGATATTTTCTTTTTGCTCGTATTCATGGGAACGCTTTCCCTGCAGGTCATTCGATGGTCAGTACGTCAACGAACCTTGTGACCTCGAAGATCTCCATGATGGTTTCGTTCACATTCTTTACCATCATGCTGCCCTGGCGATTCATAACCTTCTGGGCGACCAGCAGAACACGCAGACCTGCAGAGGACAGGTATTCCAACCCCGCAAGATCCAGCACCAGTTCCTCCACACCGGAAAGACTCTGTTTCAGTTCTGCTTCCAGCTTTGGTGCAGTGATGGTGTCCATACGACCAATCAAGGTGATCGTCAGTTTTGTTCCCTCAGCAATTTTTTCAATCGTCATATAAATCCTTCTTACTTCGGTTGTTTTCTTTTTTCAGGCCTTCAAATAGCTGATTGTTGATTTCTTCGACAAATGTCATACAATTCTCCGGTATGTGTTGCCCAATGGCAACACATATAGATCAAAACGAATTTTCCGGATCCTCAAGCGTCTTAACGTCAGCAAAATATATTTTTATTTATTTGACCGGTTCGGCCAATGGCAGAATATGAATCTTTTGGTCAAGATTGGTCAGCGTAAAGACCTCCATTACGGCGTTTCCCACATTGATGACTGAAAATTCAGCCTCCATGGCCTTTGCTTTCTTGTAGGCAGCCACGACCTGCCGAATTCCAGACGAAGAAATATACTCCAGTTCTTTGAAATCCAGCACGATCGATTCAGCCTTGACGATCTTCTCAATCTCCGCTCCCAGAGCAGGCGCCGCATTGGTATCGAGCCAACCGGCCGTGCGGATGATGAAGTTCAGATCATTTATTTCTACGTTAATGATCATGTGCGTTCCTCCTTACCATATTTAATGATTAGCAATACATTGTTCCCGCTTATGTTCACGTACCGGCAGGAGTCCGCGAATGATTGAACAATGAGTCTTCCCAGACCGCCAATTTGATGATCCGGGTCGTAATCCTCTGTCTTGATTGTATCTGCCGTCTGATCAAAAGGCTTTCCGCTGTCCGTGAACTGAATAGCAACGGTACCGTCTTCCCAACTCTGTTTGTGGCAGATAATGCTTCCTCCCGGCGTGTCATAGGCATAGGAACTAATATTGACAAAGCACTCTTCGGCGATCAGGCATATGCGCTTTTGCATCTCTTCGGGAATCAGGTCATCCGAGAGGAGCCAATTGCGAAGCATACCGAAAGCCGACACCTCCGCAGGCAGCATAAGTTTCTCTGAACGCAAAGTGAAGGAAAGCATGGTGATGTCGTCGCTCTGTTCGCAGCCGGCCGTAAAACGGTCTAATTCGTCTTTGACCTGCACTACCGCGCTTGATCCTTCCGTCTCCGAAAGGATTTTTTCAAGTCGCTCCATCCCAAAGAATTCAGCATTTCGGTCAACAGCTTCATTGACACCGTCTGTGAAGAGGAAAACCGTGCTGCCTAGCGGCAAGACTGCCTCTGCGGTTTGGTATGTCTCGTCCGCAAAAATTCCCAGCGGCACGCCGCTTGAAGCGGAAAGGAGTTTTCGTTTCCCGTCATGAAGGAGGTAAGGAGGACTGTGTCCCGCGTTGGCATAGCGAATCATCCCCCTCTTCGGGTCGGCAAAAGCGAGAAAAGTCGTGACAAACATCATGTTCGGGTTGGAGTGCTCCAGTTCGCGATTCACGGCTTCCATCACCTCGCCCGGCGCCATTCCCTGTTTGACGAAGCCCCGGATCAGGCTGATGACACTCGCCATGAATATGGCTCCGCTGATGCCCTTCCCCGAAACATCCGCAACAACGAGAACCATATGGCCGCGGTCTTCAAAATAATCATAAAAATCGCCGCCGACATTCCTCGCAGGAACCATGAGCGCACTGATTTCCAAGAAGGCATCTACATAGTGCGGCTTCGGCAGAAATCCCTGCTGAATTTCGGAAGCAACGTTGAACTCGTACGCCTGCCGGGTCTCTAGTTCTGTATACGCCTTGATGCGGGCGATATAGTCTCGCGTTTTGGCCGCCATGTGGTTGAACGACGTTCCAATATGGCTGAATTCATTGTCACCGCGGATTACAATCGGTTGTGTATCGTACTGATCATTCGCGCCGAATGCTTTCATGGCATCGCTGATTGTCTCCGCAGGCTTGATGACTTTCCTTTTCAGAACATAGAACAAAACGAAGGCAGAGAGTAACACAGAAACAAGAGAGAAGAAAAGCCTCCAGAGTATGACTCTTTGAAAGCGGGCAGTAAGATCGTCGGCGCTGATATCAGCTCCAATGACCGCTGTCACCGAGCCGTCCAGATCCAGAAGCGGAACATACACTGAAAACACATGACCGTATTGATTGTCTGTTTCGCAGGATGCAAGCGAGGTATCCCCCTGCATGACAGAGGCGAGCTCATTCGAAATATCGCGTTTCTTGATCGTCCCGGGCGGAAGACTTTCCGCAAGCTCGCGCATCTCTTCATTTCCCTCGACGCATACATACGTAATTTGTCCGGAATCAACGTCCGGAATCACAATGTACAGATATTCCAGCTGAAAGCTCTCGATCATGCTCTGAAACGTTTCCGACACCTCGGCACCAACGGCTTCATCGTCGATCATCGATTGAGGTAATACATCTGAGTAAAAGCGTGCAATCACCTGCGCGGCGTTACTTGCCTTGGAAATCACCGTTTTCCGCACAAAGATATCGGCTTCATAGACGCCAATTGCCGTCGTGATGCCTGTCGTCAGCAGGCTGACAACAAGAACCAGAACGAGCATTGATTTAGCGATTGAATGTTTCATGAAGCCGCGCCCTTAGTTATCCTTCCGCTTTCGCGGCATCGGAAGAATCTCTCAACAACAGCAATTCAGAAGGATAGATACCGAACAGTTGTGGTACATAACGGGCGGACACCTTGATAATCCATCCCGAAATAATCCTTGTTAACACCAAACCTACTACGAACATGACTCCCGGCGGAATTGTGAAAGGCAAAAGTCTCATCAAGGGTAAGATCACCTGCTGCAACAGCGGCATGTGAATCACGAAGATTCCTATTGTTACGCGGTTTATGCCGGCTTCCTCATGCTCGTTAATCACCGACTCTTCTTTTTTCCAAGGGCGACTGAGCAGTGCGGACAGGCTCAGCACCATCAGACATCCTGACAGAGCGTTTAAAAAGAACCAAAATAGATTGCCATAATCTCCGCTTCGCATCAGAACCATCTCCAGTTTTTCACCCCTGATTAGAGTCCCTGCAATAAATCCGGCGGCCGACACTACAAACAGCCCGAAGACAATCGCGGGCTTTTTCGCAATCTTCTCAATCACATCACGAATCGAGTATCCGAGCAACATAAATCCAGTTGCTGTAAAGGCGATGTTCAAGCACCACGGATAGCCGAGACTGCCGATTTCCGGAAGCAATACCCCGATCGCCAACGATATCACCGCAAAAACCAGTGCACCGAGCCGTTTCCCGATAGGGAGCCTCGACACAAGACTCAGAATCCCTTCGACCAAAACACGTGCCACAAACAAACATGGTAGAAACCACAATATGGTAAGTGTCTGTGCCCTATCGAGTGCCTGCCAAGAACCATACAGCACCCAAATCAAGTGTCTGTACGAAAAGTTTGAGTAAATCAGCGCCCACAAAATGTACGGTATGACGAAGAACAGAGCCATCTGACGTAAAAAATTGAGCCATCCCATTTTCCCCTCGTCCCTACGCTTCATCGGTGACAGACCGCAAAACAAAAAGAACATCGGCATGTGAAAGGCAAAAAGCACTCTGCGAAATAGTGCAGTCTCACCAATTTGGGCTGTCACGGCAGCAAGTATGATGACTAGTACCGTTAAGGTATTAGCCATTTTGAGGAATGTGACAGTCCTTCTTTTCTTTTTTTTCAGCATTTTACCCTCTCCCTTATGGTTCATGTAAATTGAAATTTCGCATTACTGGCGTGAAGAGAATCAACTGCCTTCATTGTCACATTACTACAGAAAATACTTTTTGTAGTGTGACTATTTATCACCATTTTTTTACTTTTTGTTGTTACTGAAAATCTTTCCACTTGGTCATGTATTTTATTACAAAAAAATGGAAGCTGTCTCAACATCTCGCATTAACAGCGAGATGTTGACAGCTTCCCTAAGAATGCCATCCAGCTATTGATCATGTCGACAACAACGAAATGGCTCTCCAGATTCGTCTCGTTTACATATCCTCTTTCTTATTCCTCCGCTTACTCATGACATAGCCTACCAAGCCGCCGATGAGGATGGCTGCGACAACAATGCCAGCGACTAGGAGGAAGGGGAACTTAGCTTCTGTATCAGAACCACCATCGCTCGGTACGGTGGGTACAGTGGGGCTCGTATCCAGAATACCCGGCGCAACGGACTCTGACATCTCAGTAGTCGTCTCCTCAACAGTTGTTGCCTCTTCTGTTGTTGTGGTCGTCGGTGGCGATGTCGTTGTTGTAGTCGTCGTAGTTGTCGGCGGCGGTGTCGTTGTTGTCGTAGTCGTGGTGGTCGTCGTCGTAGTCGTCGTTGTGGTCGTCGTTGTGGTCGTCGGAGGCGGCGCCAACGACACCCAGTGTGCGTACAATGTGATGTCTTTTGTAATCGGCTGGGTGAAATCAAACAAATAGCCTCCCGTAGCGTGTGTCCACCACCCGTCGAACTTATAGCCGGTTCTCGTCGGATTTTTCGGAGGGTTAATCCAGTCGTTCTTCTCTGTCCATCTCATCGGGACTTTAGAGCCTCCTTTTGAATCAAAACGGACAATACGATAGTCTCTAAAATCTGCTCCTACTGCACCCTGTATATGACGGAGATCGCCCATAGTATGTAATGGCCATACTTCTGAAAGAGGCTCCTCCACGCTACCCGAACTATTATGAAACTCCAAAGTTACCGAAGAGCTGTCAAAAACCTCTCCTTCTATCAGCTCTATCTCCACAACCAAGTAATACAATTTGTTCAGGATAGGGCCTGATTTCACTTTATAAATTTCTGATGCTTCATCTTCAGACCAGTACAACGTGATGGTTTTTTTCTTGATGACTCCTAAAGGAGGTTCAGCCCAAACGATGCTTTTCAGAAATTTCTGAGAATCGGCCCCGATCTTAAATTCCCTCGTTGCACCAAACATGACCAAGGGCCAACCGTCGTCTGCGTAAGCTGTTTGCATAGCCGTGAGCAAAACACCAATACATATGAGTACGAAGATGAGAGCCCGCGCGAGTGTTTTGATACATTTCTTCCGTCTGTCCATACTAAATCTCCTTCTCCATCGCCTGCCAGTCTAGAAGGCGAAGCATTCCATGAAAGATTATGTGTACTGTCTTCAACGTCGTCTAAGTAACTTTTCATAAACACGATTAGAGCGTCAGTCCCGTTGTCCTGCAAGCCAGTACAGGTCGTAAGATCAAACTGCCATCTCCGGACGCCTGAGGCACTCTATATAGCTATTACAAATTATAAAACACCAACTGGCAGATTGTTATATCCTTCCAGTCTCACAACCTTTGAATTTTAATGTGAATCACTATCTAATCAAGCAAAACTACCATAAGTGGTAGGTTCTAATATCGCCCTCATACTGCACGATCAGTTCTTGTATGACACACGAGGAGAGAAATGGCCCAGCATACGTATTGGATGAGCGGAAACAAAATTAAAGACATACGAATCGCCCCTTGATCTTGATCATCGCGGTACAGGCATGATCCATCTCAAGGGGCATTCTCGTCATTTAATCATTCCATTCGGTGTTGTTCCGCCTTCTTCTGAGAAATAGAACAATCAACAAAAGGACTACCGCTATCCCCAGAAGAGGGAAAGCGTAGAACGGAAACGCTTCGCCCGTTTTAACGAGCGGCGTTGGAGATGGCGTCACCTTGTTAAGGATCGTCACGGTCAGCGTCTCACCGTCATCCCTCAGCGTCACATCGATTGCGCTCTCAGGCAAGTTGTAACCTTTTGGCGCTTCTATCTCTGCGAGACGGTAATCGCCATAAGGCAGTTGCAGAACAGCAATCGTACCTTCACTGTCCGATACGAGTTCCGCAAAATCTCCAGTTGCGTCGGCGATGTACAAGCCATCTTCCTGTCGAAAGCGCATAAGCTCTGGCTCTGCTCGATCGCTCAGGCGATAGAGCTCGAACACTGCACCCTCAAGTCGTTTACCTTGTTCGCTATCTTCCTTAACGATAGCAAGCGACGTCGGGTCATTTGTAAAACTTGTCACGCCATCTACTTCTCCATACACATCGATTGTGAACGTAAACGTCTCTTCATTCAGGATATAGCCGTCAGGGGCTAAGATTTCACGGAACGTGTACGTTCCGACGTTAAGCCCTTTAATGTGCGACTGACCGGCAGCATCTGTTGTGACTTCATAAACCTTGTTACCCGATTCGTTGAAGATTTGGATCACTGCGCCCGCCACAGGTGCACCCGTTGCAAGATCGGTCTTCTTTAAAGTGATTTCATTCTTCTCGTTCTCAAGGACGATAACCACAGGAGTTGTGTCATCTGATGTATCGTTTACTGTGAACGGAGAGCAACCACTGAGGCGCTTATAACCGGAAGGAGTTTTCGTCTCGACTAGCTCGTAATCACCTGTTGGAAGCCCGTAGAGGAGGATCGTGCCATCGACATCGGTGGTCAACACGGATGACTTACCTGCTCGCTCAACATCTTCCCATACGTACGCCTTCAACGCTTCATCGTAGACGAATCGTTGCTTGGTTTCATCTTTGTCTTGAATGAGAAATTCGACACCTTCAAGCGCCCTACCGGTCAACTTGTCCCTTTTGTGAATCTTGACGTGTGTGAGTTTGTTGCGCATCTCGACACGTTGCACTTCACCTGTATTAAGAACAACAAAATCGATGTCAGTCGCTACCGTATAACCGTCAGGAGAGATTGTCTCGCGCAGGATGTACGTCATGCCAACGTTCAGTCTCCGGACGATATGTGGCGAATCGGTCGAAGTCCATTCGGCCACAACGGTACCACTCTCCTTCTCGATAATCTGTAGATTCGCACCGGGGAGTTCTTCGTCGCCGGTGATCTTTTTCTTTGAGATTTCAATCACCGTCGGAACATTCCTAACCGTTATGTCTAGCACCTTGCCGACGCGCGGAAGATCGTTCAATGTTGTGTCCCTTGTGATCTCGAACGTGATCTCTTCAGCGGATACATACCCATCCGGAGCTTTCACCTCTCTTAAAGTGTATGTGCCTGCGGCGAGAGGCCCTCCCGAGATAGCGATACCTTTATCATTCGTGATCAGACGATCGACAGCAACTGTTTGTCCATCGATGAGCTCTTCGAAGGTCACAAGACGACCCTTTGCATCATATAGTTGAAACTCAGCACCTTGGAGCCGTTTATGATTCGTCGAATCGATCTTGGTAACACGAAGCCTCGGAAGGATACGCTCATTTTGGACGCGCAAATCAACGACTTCATTGTGTCGAACAATGACTGCTTCGAAATCTTTGTTGTTGATGTAGAATGCCTCTGGGGCGTTCGTCTCACAGAGGATATAGGTGCCTACACGTAAGTAAGGTGTAAAGGCTAAACCATCTTGGTCGGTCGTCAACGTACCAACTGGTTTTCCATACACGTCGACGGCAGGCGTGTCATCTCTGTTGAATAATTCGAACGTTGCGCCCTCAATCGGAGCCTCATCGCCCTTTGCCATCTTGATGATGCAAATCTTACCACGAATCGGCTCGTTCTCTACTTGAAGCTCCTCTTCGACAACGGACGTGTACATGTCCTTGTGTGTAAGCACTACTTCATAAGCCGTCTCGTTCGCAAGATATCCATCTGGGGGAGTTATCTCTTTCACTGTATAACCACCTAGCGGCAGTCTCGTGGAGACCCCCTCTCCACTTGCATTGGTTGTGATTGTGTCAACAACTTTGCCGTCTCCATCGCGAATCTCAAAAATGGCACCGCAAAGTACCCGCTCATTGATTGCATCTCGTTTGCTAATCTTGATTTGCCCTGTTGACGTGTCGTTCCCGATTATCCTCTCCTCAACAACGATGGGGGTATTCATATCCTTATACGTAAGGGATACCGAGATCGGTGTCGAGTCGATAACGTAGGGGGGCGGGACAGATATCTCAGTCACGCTGTAGTCGCCTAAGGGAAGAAGCTCCGTTTGAGCTTTGCCGGATGCGTTTGTCGTGAGTGTGGCAACGACAGAATCCGCCGTATTTCGCACCTCGAAGACAGCCCCCTCGATGGGAACATTCTCGCTGTCTCGCTTTAAGAGTTCAAGACACCCCTCAGCGCGGCCATTTTCGACCGTGACGTTGACTGTTTCTCCTACCCCCAACTTCACCTCCCGCACCGACGTATCGAGAAGATACGGTGCAGGTACCGAAACTTCACGGACGTACACGGTCGCGCCGTCTCCAATGGTAAACTCTTGCGGAACAGTCGTTCCATCATCTCGTGTCGTCAGTTGGACGGTGCTCTCTTCCGGAAACGATGGCGACTGGGAGAAGTCAAAGACAGCTCCCGCGATACGTTCGCCGGTACGAGCATCCTTTTTCGTCACCTGCACAAATCCATCGCTTGGAGCATTCGTGATCGGTGAATCCCAATACACACTGTTAATCTCGTCCATCTCAATGTCGATCGTCCGAGGTGTCGGATCTAGTGTATATCCTTCCGGCGCTTTCGTCTCCGTCAATATATATCTGCCAGGTTCGTATTCTAATCCTGTCGAATACTCAGATGAAGTCATCACGATTTTCTTAATATCGCCCTTTGGATCACAGAGGTCGAATTCCGCACCTGCCAGCCCTGCTCCTGTGTCGGCATCCGTTTTCCTGATACGAAAACCGCCGTAATCCTGTTGTGCGGGTTGAAAGCGCGGACGGAACATATTTGAGATGAAATAACCCTTGTTCGGGTCACCTGTATTCCAGTCGCGATTGTACCAGTTCGTGTTGACCCACCGTGCGCCGCGTGAGGAGTCCATGGTAATGAAGTAGCTCACATTTGCGTTGTAGTTTGGGATTTGAAGATAAGCGTTCTCAGCAGGCGTAACTTTCCCGATGACGAGCGTCACGTGTGAGCTCCCGGCAGGAGCGTCAGGAGTTGACATCGCCTCGCGGTCACCAGAGATAACGATGTCACCGAAGCGCAACTGGCTTTTGTCGACAGGCGCGACGTGCCGTGTGTAAAGTTGCGGCATGGCGATAAGTTGCCGGCGCAGGATGCCGACGCCCGATGTATCGAAAACGATGCCGTTACTATTAGCATAGGCGTGACGCGTAGCGAGTGTATCTGCGATCGAATGGTACCGTCCATTGATCATCGACGCCGTTGCCGTGTAAAGAACATGTGTGACGAGGTCCACACAACAAAACTTCCTTGTCGATGTTGCCAGAGGACGGTAATCCGTGCCCCGTAGGATGTTATTGTATCCGTAACCAACTTCATTCGCGCGTTCGATGTGTGCCTTGGCGGATCGGAGGACACGATCGCGTGATATGACGATATCTGAGAGCTGAAGTGAAGATCTCCGCGCTGCTGTGTGCGCGTACACTTCGTGCGTATGTACCGTGCGAGGAACCACGGACAGCAATAAAAGAAAACAGAGGATCGTAAGTACTCGTGCTTTCCAGTGTTTTAGGGGTTTGTACAGTCGTTTCTGCATGTGTAAGTTCCTTTCGTTCATTCATACGTGTCATCTAGGTATTGACCATACAAAAAAGACAGCGTACACAGCCCTCCTTTTTCTGGCTTTATCAGGCGCGAGCCGGCAATTTGTCTTGTTTGATGAAGAAAGAAAAAGAAAATGTCTCAAGAATGAGATAGTCCCCTAACGTTTGGTATTCATGGGGAAGATGTTGCGGAGCAATTAACCAACTTTCGTGCGATGTTAGATAATAGGTTGGGGGTGCAGACAACAAGCCAAAATGTGGACCAAATGACACTTACAAAAAACCTAGCGTGCTAAGCTGGTCAAAAATGACGTTTTAGGTAATGGCCCCGTGCTCAAAGTGTAAATTTTGTCCATTAGCCACCTGCAATTGAGCGAATCTGGTCAAAAATGACGCTTTGGGTAAGAACGCGTTACCCAAGGTGTAAAAATTGGCCACTACGCACCCAAAATTATGTAAATCTGGTCAAAAATCACGCCTTCGGCAGGAACCTCGTGCTCAAAACGAATATTTTGACCACAGCCCATTTAAGATCGGATTAAGAGGCTGCAGTTTTGAGACATCCCCCTCATTTCCTGCGTGTCAACTACTAATGCATCATTTCACGCAGAAGAGGCGCCATAGACAAGAAAAGAATGCCCTGCATGCCTCCTATTTCAGATTTAGGATCCATACCTGCAGCTATTCGACGCGATGTCACACGATATGAACTTGTAAAAGAATGCTTCGAGAGAAATTCATTCCAAGTAAAAAGCTGAGAACGATTCCAAAAACCTACAATTATTATCTAAGAGTGCGCTATAATTTCTTCGGATAGTGCTATTTTTATCGTTTCAAACGTCCTTTAAAACGATGGAGAGGCAAATCAATTAGACTTTGTAAGAGGGGCAATGCCTTCTTTTGGTGTGCTCCATTGCATAGGGAGGTTAATATGAAAAAATGTCAGTATTGCGGAGGCGCATCAAAAGACCAAGCTAAATTTTGCACAGTGTGTGGAAAACCTTTTGCGCTGGAACCCGCAAAACCTGCACCAGAAAAAGTAAGTGAAACGGTGCCCGCACCCGTTGCGCAAGCTCCTGAGTTGGAAGAAGTACAGTCACCTCCAGCAGAGCAACGGCCTGTCGCCGAGACACCCGCTCCGTCAACATACGGCTATGTACAGCCTGCGCAACAGCCACAAGCTCAACGGCCCGCGCCGCCAACGTATGACTATGTACCACCGGCACAGCAACCTCAAATTCAGCAGTCCGCTCCGCCAACGTATGACTATGTACCACCGGTACAGCAGCCGTACGTTCAGCAGTCCGCTCCGCCGACGTATGGATATGTACCACCAGCACAGCAACCTCAAGTTCAGCAGTCCGCTCCGCCGACGTATGGCCATGTACCACCGGCACAGCAACCTCAAGTTCAGCAGTCTGCTCCGCCGACGTATGGCCATGTACCACCGGCACAGCAGCCGCACGTTCAGCAGTCCGCTCCGCCGACGTATGGATATGTACCACCGGCACAGCAGCCACAAGTTCAACAGCCCGCGCCGCCGACGTATGGTTATACGCAGCAACCTCCACAGCATCAGGCAGCACCGGTGTACAATTACTCGCCTCAAGCACCTGCTACACCCAAACCAGAAAAACCAAAAAAGAAACGTCGCTGGCTGATTCCGGTCATTGTAATCGCCGTGGTTGCCATCCTTGCATTAGGTGCATTTTTGATCTTTGGTGACCAGATCAAAGGACTCTTCGGCGGATCCAGCAAGACATGGCTCGATGCCGAAAAGTCGCTGTTCACGACCGATGACGATTCCATCTTTAAACTTGTCCAAGAGTCGCTAGACAAACAAGTGAACCAAACAAAGTTCGGCGGTAATCTGGCACTCTCGATGGACGTGAAAGGTGACATTGACCCTGATACCGCTAAAATTCTCGACATCATCGGCAAGCTTAGGATTTCTGCAGACTATAAGATGGATACCAATAAGGACGATCCTCAATTCTATACGACGATCGGACTAGGTAAACGCGACAGTGCGGAAGATACTCTCACCTTGCAGGTTTACAGCGTCGACGGTAAGTACGTCATTGACGCGTCACCAATCTTGGACAAACCACTCGTTTTCCCAGCTGAATCTTTTCAGAACATGATGAACACAGGTGGCAGTTCTTCAGCCGTTTTTGAAGGCGGTTCTACAGAGATTTTTAACACGATGAAGAACATCTCGGACATCCTGTCTTCTCCGGAAAAATTTAGCGGTGACCTGCTCGATATCGTCGCCAAGCATGTGGAAAAACCGGAGGTTGAAAAAGGTGAAGTGCTTACCGTCGAGGGAATCTCGCAAAAATTCGACAAGTACACAGTCGTTGTCAAAACAGAGAACACCCCTAAGATGATAAAGGATATTCTCACCTATATCCGCGATAGCGAAGACATTCGCAAGATCGTCGACGAGTTAGGAGCACTATCCGAAAAGCTCAATCCCCCTGCTCCCGGCAAGATGTACAGCAATTCCTTTTCATACGAAAGTTTTGTTGAGTCGATCGATAAGGCGATCAAAGAGACCGAGGACAACCCGGCCAATTTCTCATTTGAGTTTGTGCGCGAGCTGTACATTGACGAGAACGGTAATCCGCAGGGCGGAACGCTAGTCATTAGGGATACACGGAAAGAGAAAAAGAACAAGATTAATAGTATCACGCTTGAGCATTTCCATGTAGAATCGGACGGCAAACACGCGTACAAGCTCTTGCTTCATCCTGAAGGTGAAGAAGCACTTGTATTCACGAGTGAATACACGCTCCAAAACAAGCGCTACACCGGAACGTATAAGCTCGTAACTGCGAAAGATGATAAAGAGACAGCCGTACTTTCCGGCTCAGTAGATGACTTCGGCTTTGAAGAGACCGATGGAATCATTTATCCTGTCGGAACGCTCGAAATTGTTGTGAACCCAAGCGGAACGAGCATGCCTTCTCCCATCTCTACACCTAATAATTTAAGTTTCACGTACGATGGAAAAATCGAAAAGAAGAGTGATGGCCCTCACTTAGTGGCTACTGTAGCGTTAGTCTTTCCGGGCACCGGCACGGAAAATTCTATGAAGCTTATGATTGACCATCTGACACTGCCTGAAAAGGACATTAGCTTTGATGCCAAACTTCCAACCGACTACATTGATGCATCAGATAATATGGCAATCATGCAACTTTTCAGTGATCCTCAAGTCATGATCAGGCTTACGCAGGCGCTATCGGAACTGGGCATTGATATAAGCCAATTCATGGGCGATCTACCGATATGGTGAGAGCTCTCGTGCTTCTGTCTAGCGGTATGTAGTTGTCGGCAATTTCTTTAAGTTGACTGAGCGCTGCGTCAATCGCAGCGCTTGGACAATTTTAGATAATGAAGCGGCAGACTTTGCATTGAACCTTTCAAAGACTGATGATTGAAAAGAAAACAGGAAGCGAATGAACGAAGGACTGTATGTTCGTAACTTGACAAAAACGCTACGCGGAACACAGGTTCTCAAGAACCTTTCGTTTGAGCAGCCAAAAGGTACTATCTACGGCATTTCCGGTGATAACGGCGCCGGTAAAAGTACATTTTTAAAGATCTTGGCCTCCGTCTTAATCCCTGATGGGGGCCATGTTTCGTTTTCTGGAGTTGATCTCAGCAACAAGGCGCAGTGGAGATCGCTCATTGGGTACGTTCCGCAGGAGGTCGCGTTAGATGATCGGCTGCGCGTGCGCGAGACACTTGCGTTTTGGGCGGCTGTTCGCGGTGTGCCTGCCTCTACTAGGCGGGCGATCGTCGAAAGCGCGAAAGGTGATCCTCTTATTGCCGACTTTATCGACAAACCTATTCGCGAATGTTCAGGCGGAATGGCAAGGCGAGCGAGCCTTGTTGTTGGCCTTTTCGGCGATCCGGCACTCTTGTTGCTCGATGAGCCGTTCTCAGGCGCTGATGCCCGAAGTCGCACCTTGATGATGGAGCGTCTGCAGCACCTCCGTGATCGCAATCGGACAATCCTCGTCGCGAGCCATGTCGAGACAACATTGGCGACACTTTGCGATCGAGTGTTACACCTCAAAGACGGATACTTCCACAACGTCGATTAACACGCGCCGAAGCGTTGAGGACATTTGTGCGTGCAAGACGACAACCGCCATGAAGGTGCACATAGTCTTAGCGATGAGAGAAAGGCAATTAGAATCACCTGCTAAATCAAGAGCACAGTTTTTGCTCTGCAGATATGAGACATGAGGTCAGCTTGGAGAGAACAAGCAAAAACCGTGATGGTGTGATCACCGTTCCTGCATCCTTTTCTGAGAGGATGCGGTCTTTTCTTGCGATTTTTCGACATGATTTGCGCGTAGCGCGGACGGGATTGCTCGTTGTCATTCTCCTCTTCTCTGTGCTCGTCGCACTTATCGTTCCACTGTTTAATCGCGATGATAAGCTGGATTTGCTTAGGACTCAACTCAATTTTTCTGTTTCGATCGTCGATGAAGAAGATTCTTTTTTCGGCAAACTCTTCGTTGAGGTCGTCAAGGACGTTCAATATCTGGACAAGGTGCATTTCGACACGTTTGAGAAAGCGAAAGAGCGCCTCGATCGTGACGAGACGATTCTGTTCATTACGCTCCCTCCCGATCTGTTTCAACAGACACGAACTGGTTCCGTCAAAGAACCTGTGCAACTCTACCTTAACCCTCGAAAATCAATGGAAGCTGCAAACATCGCAACGCTCATCCGCCAGTACTACTTCGCGGTCAACCGTGTTTATGGCACTGTTTTCGGCTACCAAAAAGAGCATGAAAAAATGGGAGGCGATGAAGACGAATCGTGGCGACAGACGACAAAGCATGCCCTCAGTTCGATGGCCGCGTATTTTGCAAAAAATCGCTTCGTCGAAACTGGAAGGAGTCCTGGCAAGAGTGCGATCTTTCATGCAATCTCAGGTATTCTCATACTGCTTGCCTTTATTCCCGCGATGGGAGTTCTCTTCCAGACAAGCCGCCTGCGTGGCACAGATCTTGAAGACAGGATGACGCTCATTGCCGGCCGCGTCGCCCCGGCTGTCTCACGTCTGATGACAGGGCTCATCTGGTGGATCGTACTCGTGATCCCGATCCTCGTCGCCTTACGGGTTGTCGGTATTTTGCAGACGTTACTCCCAATCGCGCTCGTCCTTCTGGGTGTCTACCTTGCCGGGGCATGTTTCATGCTCTTTGTCGGTCGTGCGAACGCGCCGACTGTGACCGTTTACCAAGTCGGGTGGCTGATCTTTTTTGCGCTCCTATTGTTCGGAGGCGTATTTTATCCTGTATCGCTATTCCCCGTTTGGCTTCGCATAAGCGCCCATTTTACTCCGATGTACGCGCCTATGCAAGCGGTGTTCACCGCGTTGACGGAGAACGGCTCTGTCCCAAGAAACGGCATCCTCTTATCTTTTTGGGCTGTTCCGCCGGCTCTAGCGCTCGCCTTTATCAGAATTAAGAGGAAGCACTCATGCGGATAAGGTGGCTTTTGACATTGATTCGGCTAAAGCTCAGCATGATCGCGCGCCGTCCCCTTCTCATTGCGTTCTGCCTCATCATGCCCGTACTCATGTCGCTGCTCGCAGGATCAACGCTCACTCGTAATGATCTATCGGCTGTGCGCGGAGCGTACGTCGATCTTGCCAATAATGAGATGAGTACTGAACTTGTCGAACTGCTCAAGTCGAGTGGGCTTGAATGGATCGAATTGAAGGAAGATGAGTCGAGCCGTGCCATCGCGACAGGCACTGTAGACGGTGTCGTGATCATCCCTGCTCATTACGGAGAGCAGAACACAATGGACACGGAAAGGGAAGAATCGTATACCGCCTCGTATCTCTCAGGGAATAATACGATTGCCAGTGATCTTGTCATCGAGAGTTATTTAATATCTGCTCTTGCACTGACACGCGAATCGGTTCTGATCGAAGATTTGCTGTCGATGACAGACGGCACGTCGGTTTCTTATGATGAGATGCGCTCCCGACTGAAACAAAGCGCCGATGAGGCACGTGTAGAAGGGGCAAGCTTAAAACTTGAAATCCACAACTTGCCGGCAGACCAAAGTGCACCGATCGTACAGATTCCCGATTTCGCTGTCGAAATACTCTTTTTATCCATCTTTTCGCTGCTTGGGAGTCTCATGATGGCCGACCCGTCAACGCAGCAAAGACTCCGCTCCATTCACGGAGGACCTTTGCGCGATTATGTCTCATCGTTGATCGCTCTAGCGATCTCTGGCATCATCCAGTCTTTGCTGATGGCAGGGTTCACGCAACTCATGATTCCGCGAGTCAACCGACCTGACAGCTATTGGCTTGTCATGGCTGTCTTCCTCTTGTTGATGCTCGCCTTCGGACAACTCGTATCGCTGATACCCTCCGAACAGCGTTTCGTCCCTGCATCGCTTCTCCTCTTTGTCTCAGCGCTGATCGGGGGGACATTTATCAAGCTCCCGTCCGCTTTTGTGGAGCACATCGGGCAATACACGCCACATGGGTGGGCCTTTGCCTGTTTGAGCGGTATGTCGACGACCTTACCGCTCGTCGCCGTCGCAGCACTCGGTTTTGTGCTGCTTATCCTCTCTTACGTTCTTCAGATACGCTGTCAGCGTTTGGTAAAATAGCACACAACGCCAACAGCCGATATCTTGCGCTGCTTCATTCTCCCAACAAAACTCTCTTCTTTTCGCTAGACGCCATGCCACACATCAACCAGCATGGTAAAGTGATGATGATAGACAAAACAGAACGAGCGCGCAGAAGAGCGATCGCGTGCTTCATCGGCAGCAACAGCATACAAGCAGGGGAAACGACATGGCGAAACAAGGAATATCGACCGAGAAGATTAGGGAACAACTCGGTCTCATTCACATTTATTGCGGTGATGGTAAAGGTAAAACGACTGCGAGCGCCGGATTGGCAGTCCGCGCACGTGGTCGGGGTCTCAACGTGTTACTCACACAATTTCTGAAAAGCGGCACATCGGGAGAACTCGAACCCTTGCGATCGTTGGGTGTCGAGGTGATATCGGGTTCTTATTCGCAAAAATTCGTGTTCATGATGAACGACGAGGAGAAAGCGGCCACGCGCCAACTCTGCGAATCGCAATTTCACGAAGCAACCGCCAGAAGCTGCGAGGGCATCGACCTTCTCATCCTCGATGAAGTCATGGGCGCTATCGCAACCGGTATGCTCCAAGAACAAGAAGTGATCGACTTTTTAAAGACGAAGCCAGCTAACTTGGAAGTCGTCCTCACAGGGCGTGACCCGTCACAGGAACTGATCGACCTTGCCGACTACGTCTCGGAAGTCGTCATGCGAAAACACCCCTACGAAACATCCGGTCTCATCGGACGTGTAGGCATCGAACGATAAAAAGTGATACCCCTAGGACAATTCCCGCATAAGAAGCTCACCGGACGGGACGGGATTGAAAGCTAAGAAGGAGAAGAATACCACCATGCGTGCACACCACGATACGATTTTGATCATCGATTTGGGCGGCGAACTCGCCCGTGTGATCGTCCATAAAATACGCGATTTGAATGTTTACTGTGAATTGGTGACGCCTCACCGCGCGATGCACCAAGAGAGCCTGACGAATGAGACGCTCAAGGGCATCATCGTCACGGGAAGGATCGATTCATCTGTTTACGCCGAGACGGCAACTGACTGCAAGACTCCCGGTCTCTGGGAAAAGATCCTCTGTGCTGAGGTACCCGTATTCGCCATCGGGACGGCAGCCATCGAGATGTTGCGAGCGAGCGGATTTGATGATGAGAATTTGTTCTTCGACGTCGAGCTCGTCGCCATGAAGAAACCGGGCGAACAGGCCGTTATCCTCGAACCGTTCTCGATCGGCGATCACTTGGATCCGTTTCTCTATGACGTCTGTGGCTGTACCGGTGATTGGACGGTGGAGGCTTTTATCGAAGAGACGGTGGCCAATGTCCGCAAGCAAGTCTGCGACAAATATGTTGTCTGCGGACTCTCAGGCGGTGTCGATTCATCGGTCGTCGCCATGCTGATCCACAGGGCCATCGGGGACCAACTGACGTGTATTTTCGTCGATCACGGATTTATGCGAAAAGACGAACCCGAGATGATTCGCGCGATGTTTGCCGACACGTTCAAGATTCGCCTCATCGCCGTCGATGCGTCTGATCGCTTCATCGGGCGCGTGGAAGGCGTCCTCGATCCCGAGCGAAAGCGGAAGATCATCGGCGAGGAGTTTATCCGTGTTTTTGAGGAGGAAGCGTCTAAGTTCAGCGGGGAGGCCTATCTTGCACAGGGCACAATCTATCCTGACGTTATTGAAAGTGGCGGCGGAGGCGAGGTCGTGAAGAGCCACCACAATGTCGGCGGACTCCCTGAGAATATTGACTTTGTCGGTATTGTTGAACCCCTGAACGTACTTTTCAAGGAAGAGGTCAGGGCTGTCGGACGTGCCTTAGGGCTCCCCTCGTCGCTCGTCGACCGCCAACCGTTCCCCGGTCCTGGACTTGCGATCCGCTGTCTCGGCGGCATCACGCGTGAGAAGCTCGAGATCCTGCGCGAAGCCGATGCGATCTTCCGCGATGCGATCACTGAACACGGCTTCACCGATCTCGTCTCGCAATACTTCGCCGTCATGACGGGGCTTCAGTCCGTGGGAGTTGAAGACGGCGTACGCACGTACGACTACACCATCGCGCTCCGCGCCGTCAAAACCGACGATTTCATGGTCGCTCGTCCAGTCGAATTCCCCTGGTCCTTCCTGCAGTATGTCACGAATCGCATTACGACGGAAGTGCCGCACGTAAGCCGAGTGGTGTATGAGCTGACGGGGAAGCCGCCGGCGACGATAGAGTGGGAGTAAGACAAAACATACTGTTGACCGCAAAGGTCTGCAAATACCGCGTTTCAGCGTCTTATCAACTACTAGGAAATTAAAACCTGGAACGTGGCTCGGGATAATCTTGGAGAAAGAAATGTCAAGTCATGAGTTAACAAAATATGATGGTGCGGAACTTGCCATAGAGTATGAAAGCATTTACCGCGAAGTAAAAGAAATATTGACTACAGCTCGAAATAAAGTTTATCGGGCTGCAAATTTTGCGATGGTGGAAGCGTATTGGCATATTGGAAAGGTAATTGTAGAAAAGCAGGGCGGAAAAGAAACAGCCGAATATGGCTCTCGGCTTTTGGAAAACTTATCTGAAAAAATGACAAGGGATTTCGGGAAAGGTTTTACCACTACTAACCTCAAATATATGCGCCAGTTTTACTTAACTTTTCCAAATCGTCACACGCTGTGTGACGATTTAAGTTGGTCTCATTATCGGCTTT
>DUVN01000006.1 GCA_012841015.1 Clostridiaceae bacterium | reverse complement strand
TGTATTCGAGGGCGACTTGCAGAAAGACTAAGGGTAGGGTGCACGCTTTCCCCTCCACGTATTTCTTGGCGCCTGAGATGCGGCAGGTGTGGATGATGGCTCGATCGGGACGGTAGAGGGGCTTGTCATTGAAGATGACGTACTCTTCGGGGAAGACGGCATCGGGCGGTTCGATTTTACCCCGGACAGCCGGTACGCCCCAGTAATCGAGTGCGTATTTCCCGCAAATATATTTCTTCACGTAATCACTCATGCTTAAAGTCCGAAGTATTGTTCGATGTAATCGCTCATGATCGAAAATGTTCCCAAACGCAAGCGTTCATACCTGGGGCTATTTCCCAAAGTAATCATCCACATCCGAACATGCCCGAAGTCCTTTCTCTATGTAGTCATCCATACCCGAACATACCCGAAGTCATTTCCCTGTGTAATCGCCATGCTCAAATTGGTTTCCCAGAGTAATAGCCATTCCTGAAGTTATTCCACAACGTAAACGCTCATACCCGAAGATAACGAGAAGTTTGGATCAATTGCAGGGAAGTTTCGGTCGTCAGCGTACGTTGGCAGCCAATTTGTCGATAGCAGAAAGCGTTTGGACAAGCATTTTCTGTAAAGTGGCAATTGTCGGGGTTGCTTAAAGTATTGAGTAAAAATAAGTATCGTGCGCCATCACGGAAGGATGCGGTATTCCCTCTCGCGAAAATGATAGACTCTTTGGCGCAAGCAATTAGCACAGATGTAGGGTGCAATACTTAAGGTAATGTGTAAGCGATAGTGTACGCAGGCAGGCGGGGGTAATCCTCATTCAGTCGTAATCACGTTTGTGTATGTTTGGTTGTTCCCGCACAGGCGGGGTGATCCTTACTCAAGTAAAGCAAGTAGTTAGAGATTTTAGTTGTTTCCGTACAGGCGGGGGTAATCCGGAAAGGATTGTGCCGGAGGTCGTGGCGCGTCGGTTGTTCCCGTACAGGCGGGGGTAATCCTAATCAAGTACGAAAGATCGTCAACAGGCTGACGTTGTTCCCGCACAGCTGCAGGTGACCGTTACATCGATGAAACACCGTCAGGACGGCAGACCGAGTATTCATAGGTAGGAGCATGTGGCAGAGAGGGTCGGTTGCCAGTGGGTTCTGCTTAAAATTTATTTTAAGACGACACGGAAACCGATATACCCTTCACTTGCTTTATATGCGTAAACCTCTCCGTGATGCTTTTCCACAACTGCTTTGGCAATGGATAAGCCGATCCCAAAGCAGCCGGTAAAACACCGCGCCTTGTCTGCACGATAGAAACGGTCAAATAACTTATCAAGTTCTATGTTGTCCACCTCTGCGCATGTGTTTTCCATGCAGATTACAGGATAGCGTCTTGCGGAGAGAGATAGAAAGATGCTTCCGCCCTCGTCGCAATATTTTAGTGCGTTGTCCAGCAGAATAGAAATCACACGGCGTATTCCCGCTTCTTCTCCGTTGTAGGTGACTTCTGGCTGCACATCCGCAAAAATGGGTTTTCCTTTCTCTTCCGCAAGTGTCTGAAATTCAGAAACAGTATCGTTGACTGCGTCGCTGAGCGAAAACGTACTGGCTTTGACTTCCGTTTTATCTTCATCCATGCGGGTGAGCATCACAAGCTGCTTCACAAGGGCGTTCATCCGTTCCCCCTCGGCGCGAATATCATCCAACCACTCATTCTTTCCAATATCAGCCTCGATAATGTCCAGATTAGCAAGGATCAACGTCAACGGCGTTTTCAGTTCGTGATTTGCATCCGTAATAAATTGTTTCTGCTTTTCGTAGCTCTCCGCAATGGGCTTCACACCGCGTTTTGAAAATAGGATGATAAGTACAAGAATAAGGGCAAGGCTACACAGCAGGACGATCCCCACTGTCAATAGAAGCATACTTGTAAGAGAGCGATTCATAGTCCCGTCAACAAATACGACAGTCTGTCCCAAGAAGGTATCAGATTTTTTATAGCGATATCCATCAATCCATCCGCGTTCTTTTCCTGAACGCATTGCCTGCTCAGCGTAATCCTGTGCAGTCTCTTCTGTAACAGACGCAATAAACTCCACATCCGCCGAAACAATAAGCCCGGCAGGATCAAACCTTACTGTAAAAAAGCGGGTACTGAAAGGTGTTTCCGCTGTGATAAAAGGCGCGAAACCTCTGGGAGGAGGCGGGTTCATCTCGCTAAATTCCGGGAATCGACCGTCATCCGGAGAGATTCTGTCAGTCAGCATATCCATCGTCTTATTCAGCCTAATGGAACTTACCACACAAATGCCGATGAAAATGAGAACAAAAACAAGAATAATGGATAAACCGCTGATCCAAATAAGACGCCTTCTTATTATATCAATCATGTATCGACCTCTAGTACGTAACCAACATTGCGCACAAAACGTATTTTTAGAGGCGCACCTATCCTTTCCAGCTTCTTCCTCAAATTAGAAATATGTACCCAAACAACGCTTGTATCTACACTAGTCTCCCAGCCCCAGATACGTGTGATAAACTGATCCGTAGTGATGGGTATGCACGGATTGCGCATCATCATCTCCAGCACCTGAAATTCTTTTCCGCTGAGTTTCTGCATTTGCGTTCCTAGCGCGATCTCTTGAGTGGAACAGTTCAGAATCAAGTTTCCTATTTTCAGAAGGTCGGGGGTATAGTTGTCTTTCCTGCGCAGCATGGCCCGTACACGTGCAAGTAGCTCCGATGTGGAAAACGGCTTCGGCAGATAATCGTCAGCCCCGGCGTCGAGTCCCTCCACACGCTGCTCGATTTCTGTCCTCGCAGTCAAGAACAAAGCGGGTGTCGTGATGTTTTGGTTACGAAGTTTTTTCAGCACTTGTATACCATCCATTCCGGGCATCATAATATCCAGCACAAGGGCATCATATTCGCCGGACTCTGCAAAAACCAGAGCATCTGTACCGTTTGTGACTCCGTCTGCCGAAAATGCGTTTGCTTCCAAAATATGCAGCAACGTCTTCAATAATCTCTGATCGTCTTCAGCTACTAAAATGCGCACAGCATCCTCTCCTATGGTCTTGTTATTGTTCATCATAGACTTACGTCCTTAAGGTTCCCTAAAGAATGCGTACAATTTTACAGCCTGTGGGTTTTTATTCTTCCTTTCCTCACTTAGCATTTCAGAGTTTTTGGGATCAGCCAAGTGTTTTCCACGTTTCTACGCCTTCAATACGCCCGTCGTTGCAACATTGCAGCACGTGCCTATCTGAAATCTACCTTCTCAAGGCTGCTTGTTTTTTGTTATGTAATACATACCGCGCCAGCATAGTTATGAATTAATTATACTTCGTCTGTCTGAAGAATACAGTTCTGCAAAAGTGAGCATTCTCTGAAACATATATACCAGCCACAAATGCCCCAACCGCCCGAACCTGCCACCTGTGTTCACTGTTGCTGCTCGTGTCTACTATCACCTCTTTCGGAGATTTGAATTGCAGCGAAGCGTCCATTTAACGCGCCTCGTTTATCTTTTTTTAATAGTTTCCTTTAGCCTACCTTTAGCCTCGCCTTTTAAAATAAACAGCACTCGAAGATGCTAGGAGGAGTTATCAATGAGTACAACCAAAAGATTATCAAAGGCTGAACGCAGAAATCGTCGTATCCGTATTGGGATATGTATTGCTGCCATCATCGTTCTGCTGCTGATTGCTGCGGTTCTTTTTTTTCAGAAGAAAGTTCGCCAAAATTTTGCTTCCAGTAAACAGGATATTTTGAGTGTTGAAGTCAGCACCGGTAGCATCAGTACTACCGTTTCCGGGTCGGGGGCGCTTATAAGTGACGGGATCATGGATGTGACGATCCCAGCTGGCGTGGAAATCAAAAAGGTTTACGTGGAAGTTGGTGCGCCTGTGCAAGAAGGCGATATTCTGGCTTCGGTAGACGCATCTTCCGTTCTGTCGGCATTATCGGATACCCAGAGAAAACTGGACGAGCTGGACAAACAACTTGCGGATGTCAGTGACAATGAAGTGAACTCTAAGATCAAGACCTCTATGAAAGGCCGTGTAAAAGTAATCTTTGTGGAAGAAGGTGATGATGTGTCCTCTGTCATGTATAAAAACGGTGCTCTCATCCTGTTGTCTCTAGATGGGTACATGGCAGTGGATCTGGAATCCACTGCATACGAAGTCGGAGATTCGGTTATTGTGACCACTTCAAATGGAACGGACTATACCGGAACCGTGGAAAAAGTAACAGCAGAAAAAACGACGGTTTTAATCGATGATGACGGACCGCTCTACCAGGACACGGTGACTGTCGGAGATTCCGACAGCGGAACACTGTATATCCATGAGGAGCTTAAAATCACGGGCTATGCTGGAACGGTCAAATCCATAAAGGTATCCGAAAACAGCCCTGTCAAGGCGTCCTCTACGCTACTAACATTAACAGATACCTCCTATTCCGCGAATTATGATAGCATCCTTAAGCAGCGTAAGGATCTGGAGGAAACGCTACAAACGCTCATAAAGCTCTATCACAACGGAGCGATCCTTGCGCCGATTTCAGGAGATATTGACAGCGTTTCTTACAATGAGGATTCTTCGGAAACCGATACGCAAACGCAAAATGATTCCAGTTATGAAAGCATGGTTCCCAGCGGAACTGATGCAGTTTCCTCACAGGAGGAAGATTCCGTGTTGCTCTCCATCGATCCGGGAAAGAGAATGACCGTTTCCATTAGCGTAGACGAAACGGATGTGCTTGCCCTTGAGGTGGGACAGGAGGTATCCCTTACCATCGAATCCATTGGTGAACTTACGTACACCGGAACAGTGACGGAGATCGATACTTCTACGGCATCCAGTTCCGGCGGTGTGACGACATATACAGCAACAATTACGTTAGATAAAGCTGCCAAAATGCTCGCGGGAATGACGGCCTCTGCGTCCATTGTCATTGAAGGTGTGGACAACGCTCTGCTTCTCCCGGATGACGCCGTTCGGAAAACCAGCTCTTCTGCCTATGTGTACACCTCTTATGATGAATCAACCGGCGAGCTTGGGAGTATGGTGGAGGTGAAAGTCGGCATTTCCAACGGCAGCTATATTGAAATATTGGAAGGACTTGGGGAAGGCGATAAGGTCTATTACACGGAATCCCGGAATAACGGCTTCGGAAACTTTAACTTTGGAGGCGGTATGCCAGGCAATATACCGGGCGGTATGCCGGGAAATGTACCGGGTAACATGCCAGGCGGTAGGAATACGCCGGGCGGTTCAGGTGGGATGAACTTCCCTGGGAATTAAGGAGGCGGACAGAGTGATCGACTTAAAAAATGTTTCTCGTATCTATCAAGTCGGTTCCGGAAAGGTTTATGCGCTGGACAAGGCGACTCTTCATGTTGATAAAGGAGAATTTGTCAGCATTACCGGCCCTTCCGGGAGCGGAAAATCCACGCTGATGAATATCATCGGATGTCTGGATACTGCGGATTCCGGCACTTATCTTTTGGACGATATCCCGATTGAAGATTACACAGAGACGGAACTCGCAAAAATACGCAACCGGAAAATCGGGTTTGTCTTTCAAAACTTCAATCTGATCAATAAGCTGACAGCGGAAGAAAATGTTGAACTGCCACTGATATACCGGGGCGTTGGTAAAGCTGAGAGGAAATCCCGCGTCTCGGAGGCGCTAGAGCGGGTCAATCTGACAAATTGGTCTCGTCATCTTCCTTCGGAGCTATCCGGCGGTCAGCAGCAGCGAGTGGCGATCGCGCGGGCGATTATCACGAGGCCATCGCTGATTTTGGGAGACGAGCCTACAGGAAACCTAGACTCCAAAACAACAGATGAGATCATGAGAATCTTTCGCGAACTACATCAACAAGGTAATACGATCATGCTGATCACGCACGATCGAGCGATTGCAGAGCAAGCGTCACGAATCATCCATATCCGTGATGGAAAGCTATCGGAGGTAAGGATATGATTCAGTCATTCAAAATGGCGCTCAAATCAATTGCCGGAAATAAATTCAGATCCTTCTTAACGATGCTGGGGATTATCATCGGCGTTATGGCGTTGGTCATTCTGGTTAGCCTAGTTAGCGGTGCCACTGGCTCGGTCACAGACTCTATCTCCAGATTGGGCAACAATCTACTCACGGTGACGATCTCCGATGACAAAGGATCGCCGATCAACCTGAAAACGCTGAATGAGTGGATGGAGAAAGATGGGATAGGGCTGATCGCGCCGTCGGACGAAACCAGTGCGACAGCGCGGTACGAGGGTAACAGCAGTTCTGTTACTATATATGGAACGACCCCTCCCTATGAAACGATCAACGGTCTCTCGCTCCTTTTGGGAAGGTTCATCAAATCATCCGATGTGGACAACCATACGAATGTGGCCGTCATCAATGAAACGGCGGCAACAGAACTCATTGGTTATGCGGATTGCATCGGCGAAGAAGTATCACTTGACGGCGTAAAATATACTGTTGTAGGTCTTCTGGAAGATGACGAGGACTCCCTGACGGCAGTCTTTGGTCGCGGTTCTATCGTTGCATATATCCCGTATACATCGCTGATGCGTCTGTCTGCTGAGACAACGTCTAACATTACAAGTTTTTTCGTCAGCGCTGAAACGGACATGGCTACAGCGGAATCGGTCATGACCTCACTTCTGATGGAGCGATTTGACCAAGATGACGATGCGTTTACGGTATCTTCACGGGATGCGCTGGAGGACGCCATGAGCAGCGTTACTTCCGTCTTGATGATCCTGCTGGGCAGTATTGCAGGTATCTCACTGATCGTCGGCGGGATCGGAATTATGAATATCATGCTGGTCACGGTAACAGAGCGGACACGGGAAATCGGTATCCGCAAAGCCATCGGTGCAGGCAGAGGAATCATTTTGCAGCAATTTCTTCTGGAATCGGTTGTTCTTTGTATGTTCGGCTGCGTTATCGGTGTATTTCTGTCGTGGGTAGTGCTTCGGATCATTTCCGTGGTTGTATCCAGCCTCAGCATCTCATTCACATTGGAGTGGAATGTGGTGCTGATCGCCGTAGGCTTCTGCTTCTTGATCGGCATCGTATTTGGACTGCATCCGGCAAATAAAGCCGCGAAGATGGCGCCCATCGATGCGCTCCGTTACAACGGATAAATGGAGGTAAATGAATCAATGGAAAAGAAAACTGATTCCTTTTCAAGAAAACATAGAGGGCATTTTTACATCGTTCTCATGGCATTCTTTACGCTTGTAATGATTGCCGACTTATTGAACCTCGCCTTGACTCCAGCAAAGGGCACAATGGATTTTTCAAACTTCAAACCACCATCGCTCTCCGTTTCTGATCGGAGCGGCGAAATACCGAATGGCCAGTTCTCCATGCCGGATGGGGAAGTCCCTGAGGGCTTTAAGCCCCCTAACGGTAAAGTCCCAGAAGGCTTTACTCTCCCCAGCGGTAAAGTACCAGAAGACTTTACGATGCCGGAGGGGTTCAAACCACCAGATCCAGATAATGGAGATTATGCATCGCTTGAGGAAGGATATGGCTTCCCTGACAGCAATACAGGAAGGTTCCCATTCAACAATGAGCAGCCCTTTGGTGGTGAAAATGGATTCTTATCACTTGTTCGCAGGGCATGGCTCCCGATCCTGATTGTCTGCCTGCTGGGCAACGGGGTCTGTCTGTTTCTGTATATCCGTCTGAGAAGGAAATCGTCCGACGAGACTCGGCAGCGTCTTCCTGAATCGGAAGAAAGTTCGGAGGATGACGATGATGATGAGGCCGCAAAAAAAAGGAAAAAAGGAGGATGGATTCTCCCCATGTGTCTTGTCATCGCTGTCGCAGCCGTGATCGCGTCGTTGCCTTCTAGAAATTCCGAGACGGACATCGTGTCCGCTAACGAACAGATCCTAACCGGCACAGCGAAAAAGGGAACGATCATTACCGTGCTTTCCGGGACAGGTACGTTAGAGAATGAGGCGGTCAAACAGGTCAGCATCCCTAACAGCGTAACCGTAACAGCCTACCATGTAAACAACGGCGATACAGTTAAGGCGGGAGATGTTTTGGCCTCGATTGACAAAGCCTCCGTTGGTGTTGCTATCGCGGAACTTCAGACAGTGATGGACGAACTTGACACGGACCTCTACGCTGCCTCTAAGGAAAGCGCGGATACCGAGATTACCGCCCCTGTAGACGGAAGGGTCAAAGTGATCTATGCGCAGGAAGAGGAAAGCGTTTTGGATATCGTCTCTGAGCATGGCTGCCTGATGTTGATTTCGCTAGATGGCCTCATGGCTGTTGATTTGAAGACGGCGGAGGGAGTATCCGTAGGCGATACGGTCAAGGTTACTTTCTCTAACGGAACAGAGGAAAGCGGACGTGTCGCGGCAAAAGAAGACAATATCTTGACCGTCACGATCTCCGACGAATCGGCAAACTATGGGGATTCCGTATCTGTTAGAAAGGAAGACGGCCAGTATCTAGGCAAAGGTAGCCTGTACATCCACAGCGAACTTAGAATTACCGGGTATTATGGCAATATTTCCTCCGTGCCAGTAAAGGTGAACACTCTAGTTGATGAAGACGATGCGCTTTTGAAACTCAGCAAAGTAGGTCGTACAAGCGACTATCAGAGTCTCCTGAAGCGAAGGAAACAGTTGGAGGATCGAATGGAGACCCTATGGATGCTGTATCAGGACGTGTATCTCTACGCTGAATCAGACGGAATCGTCTCCGGAATTCCTAAAGACAGTAAGATCACCAGCCTTTCCACACAGAAGAAAAGCAATAAGGCGGTACCCACAGGATTTAGAGTTACAAAAAGAAGCGCGGTTATTACAAATCCATCTGTTCATTTAACGAGGCTAACGACACTCTCCTATCAGGGAATTGCTCAAGTGAAAACTCTCTCTCATTCGCCAACGGGTGAGGATGATTCCGAGCTTCTTAATTTTGCTGCAACAGTTGTTTCTCTAGGCGAAGAAGGCGTCGAGTTTTCTGTATCTTCCACAGCAATCGGAGAGGTGGATTATAGAGACCTTTTCAGATTACCAAAAGAAAGATATGAATTTTCAGCATCTTATTCCTGTGCAGGTTCGACTTCTGTTTATTTGTATCAGGACGGAGTGTGGGAAACAATCAGTGCCGCGGAGATGAACCCCGGTGAATTTTGTGTGATTACTATTCAGGCTGCTACAGCGGAGTCTATGACGCCAGTATGGATCGTGTGCAATCGTGCTGACACCGGCCCGCAACAGCCTACCGATCCACAATTACCTACCGATCCACAGCAGCCTACTGACCCACAACAACCTACCGACCCACAACAACCTACCGATCCACAACAACCTACCGACCCACAACAACCTACCGATCCACAACAACCTACCGACCCACAACAGCCTACCGATCCACAACAGCCTACTGCCCCACAACAACCAGTCGAAACAACAACTCCTTCCGGTCCGGGTTCTTCCGCGTTTCCCTCTTGGAGAGGCGGCAGCTCCTTCCCTTCCGGTGCGGATTCGAGCTATTCTGGCTCCGCAATGCCTCCCTCTTTCTCAGGAACGACGAACGAATCACCACAGGAAGAAGATACAAAGGTTTATGAACAGTATAGTTTGGCTAAAAAGCAGGTACTTTCCATCACTGCTAAAGAGAGCATGAGTATCACAATCAGCGTAGATGAACTCGACATCCTTTCTGTTCGCGAGGATCTACCCGTGAAAATCACGTTGGAGGCGTTGAAAGGCCAAGAGTTCAACGGCACCATTACCGGAATCGGAAGGACCGGCACCAAAGAAGGCGGTAATACGAAGTACAATGTAACAGTGTCCCTCCCTAAAGAAGAAAATATGATTGCAGGGATGAATGCTGCCGTTAAGATCACAACGGAAGAAAACGAGGCAGCCATAACTATTCCTGCAGCTGCGCTAATGGAAAGCGGTGGAAAGACCTATGTTTATACAAACTATGACGAACAGAAGGACGCTTTGGGTGGTCTTATGGAAGTAGAAACTGGAGCCTCAGACGGGATAATAGTGGAAATTTTGTCTGGTCTTAAAAATGGAGATAGTGTATTTTATCGCTATGCGGATACGTTGATTTACGACTTCTTTTCTGCTATTGGAAAATGATACGGTTCTGTTACAGAACAACGTTACATATTTAAGGGGCTGTCCCGTTTGCTGTTGATTAGCAATTTTGAGACAGCCCTTTTGCTATAGCTCCTCATAGATGATGGTAAAAGTCTACTTTTTTAGACGCACGTTATTGTGATTGCGGTCGTCTCTTGACTTCTTTACATATGCAAAGATGCCCAACATTCCGATAAACATACCGCTTATCAAACAAATGAAAGCGAAAAAAGTCAATCCAAGATAAAGAGGTAGAACCTGTATAACTTGCAAAGCAGCTACAACGACACACAGAACGAGAAGTACTCCGCCTGTTATGATCATGTTTTTCGGACTAGCTCCCATCAAAGATACCTCGTGCTTCCTCGTCCTATCATCACAAATCAAGAAAAAACTTTACTTATTCTAAGTCTTTGCTGAAGTCGCGCACGATAGGACGATCCTGAAAGAGCCAGCATGAAACGGTGTGTCTGTTTCCGAGGTCAAACTCAGGCGGTCTCTCCAAGTCACATGTTCCTTGAATGATCGACTCGCAACGTGGATGGAACCGACATCCGGCGGGCGGAGTAACTAGGCTGGGTGGCTCGCCAGCAGGGACGTCTTGAAATTCGTCAACGTTCTTTGGATCTGGATCAGAAGTTGCTGCCAACAACGCACGTGAGTAAGGGTGCGCCGTTTCATTGATCAGCTGCGATTCAGGAGCTTTCTCGATCACTTGTCCTGCATACATGACGTAAATGTATTCAGAGAAATAGCGAACAGTAGCAAGGTCATGCGTGATGTATATAACCGCTAAGTTGTGCTCTTCTTGCAAAGTACGTAGGAGCTTCAAAATCTCAACACGAACAGAAGCATCAAGCATTGAGACAGGTTCATCAGCTACCAATAAAATGGGGCTCAAAATCATTGCACGAGCGATAACGACACGCTGCTGCTGGCCACCGCTTAGCTGGTGAGGGAATTTTCGCAGAAAGTCATCAACGGGTGTCATGCGAACTTCCTCTAGAACTTGTCGTACGCGTTCAATGCGGTCCTTACGATTCTTGACACCATTAATTTTCAAAGGTTCCTCTAATATGGTCTGAACATCCATAAAAGGCGCCAACGCTCCATAAGGATCCTGTTGGACAAAACCGATCTTGCGGCGAAGATTCTTTAGTTTTTTCGATTTCAGATCATTGATAATTTCACCGTCGAACGTGATGGTACCATCTGTTGGCGTATTAATTCTCAGAATTGTCTTCATCAAGCTCGTCTTTCCACAGCCAGATTCACCGACGATTGCAATTGTCTCACCACGTCTCAACTTCAGATCGACACCATCGACAGCCTGAACGAAACCGGCATGCTGAAAACCGCGCTTTCGAAGTTCGAAGTAAACCTTCAAACCATCAATATCTAGGATAAAATCATCATCTTCATCATGTAGCACTTCGTTGTATTCTGTCATGATCCTTCAACTCCCCCTTCCCCTTCAAAGAGCCAACATTTAACGCGATCTTCCCCGAAGCAGTAGACAGGCGGCTCCACCTCGCACTTCTTAAATCGACGATCGCAGCGTTCCTTAAATCGACAACCTGTTGGAGGGTTGATCAAAGAGGGAGGCGTTCCCTCAATAAACTCAGGTTCCTCACGCTCACGAAGGCGCGGAACACTCGCCATGAGTTTCGCAGAATAAGGATGGCGTGGCTTGCTGAAGAAGCGATGCGACTCGCACACTTCAACAATTTGTCCGGCATACATGACAGCTACTATGTCGGCAAGCTCTGAAGAAGTTGAAATATCGTGAGTGATTAGAATAAAACTCGTATCTAAGTTAGCTTTAATACGCTTTAACAAGTTAAAAATATTCGCTTGCGTCAAAACATCCAATGCCGAAGTGGGTTCATCAAGAATAACGAGATCAGGCCCTGTGATGAGAGACATGGCGATCGCTACGCGCTGACGCATTCCACCTGATAATTCGAACGGATACCGGACGAGAAAATCAACCGGAACACCAACATTATTGAACATCAGAGCAGCTAGTTCCATAGCGTCATTTTTTTTCATGCCACAGTGGACGACCATCGGCTCCGCCACTTGGTCGCCAACTCTCAGAACAGGATTGAGAGAGTTCATCGCCGCTTGAGGCACCATGGACATTTTAATCCAACGAATCTGTGCTCGGAACTCTTCATCACTTAATTTCATTGTGTCGATATTGTGCAAGATGACTTCGCCGGAATAGTGCGCGACATTTCTCGGCAACAAGCGTAGAACCGCCTTTGCCAAAGAACTTTTACCGCACCCCGATTCACCGACGACGACGACAGCTTTGTTTGTCACTAGATCGAAGTTGACGCCATCGACTGCCTGAACTGGACCTCTGATCGTCTCAAAATGAAGTTTGAGGTCTCTGATACTTAAGAGCAAGTCATGCCGAACATCACCTACCTTATGAGTCGTCTCACTCATGTGACTCATAAGCTGCGCTTTGTGCTTGGCCGCCTCGATTAAATCTATATGTTCGTGAGCTTTATTTTTTGCCATCTTACATACCTCTCAATCTCGGATTAAAGATTCTATCAAGCGCAAAGCCCAAGAGTGCAAATCCTAGACCGGTAATCATCAAAAATACAGCCGGCTCTAAGATCCAGTAATACAGGCCTTGGTATTGTGCACCATAATTTCGAGCATCGTTAATGACCTTGCCCCATGTTGGAATCGATGGATCACCGAGCCCTAACAAGGCCAACGATGCTTCTAAGAAGACGTAAGAGGGAACAGCCGACACTAGACCGGGGATGATCATTGGAATGACACGCGGAATCATGTAGCGAGTAACAATTCTCAAATCACTAGCTCCATATGCAATCGCTGCCTCGATATAAGTCGACTCTTTAACTTGTAAGAAAATAGCTCTCTGCGATTTGATCGATGCTGAAAACATGTTCAGAATAATCGTTACCAAAAGCAACGTCCATATACTTCGCGAGTAGAACGTACCGACCATGATAAGTACAGCGAAGTACGGAATAACCATATTCACTTCAGTAATTCTCTGAATCAGCTCGTCGAGCCAACCACCATACCACGTTCCAACAGCTGAAATAAACATCGTGATAATAGCCGTTCCTAGAGCTGCCGTTAGTCCAAACGCAAGCGCGATCGGTGCCCCCCACATCATCGCAACCTTCAAGTCACGTCTCAGATTGTCAGTTCCGAATAAGCCAAAGACTTTACCGTGCATGATCAGTTCAGCATCAACATCGGACCCTTCCTCGAACGTTGTCGCTTGGATGGTGAGCGTATAAGACCCCTTATCAATTTCAAAAGGATCTGAACCAAACTTAGAGAAAAGCCCCTCCATTGCCGTTGAAGGTACATTACCACGGTGAAGGCGCTTCAGACGCGTTCGCAACTTCTCATCCTGCTCAAAGCGGTAATTTTGGTTTCTCGTAATACCTGTATCGACAATTTTTATTTCTTCACCAGATGGAGTCTGCAAAACCATCGAGACAAAGGGATTTTTTGTCTGATAATTGGAAGTGAAATACACGAAAAAGTCCTGCGGTAACTCATTGGATTCATAATCAAATGTATAGACAAATTCGATTGAATTGCCGCCGGAAGCACGAGGTTCAGATACCTTCGTGAAATCATCGTCCTCACCAGCTACTACGTCGACAGAAAGAGGCAACTTATCTTTTCTAAACCAGTTGACCCACGTCGGCCGAGCATTTCTCGGGTTCTTGTAGACGACGCTCTCGCTCGCCCGCCACATCTTAATCGCCTCATTATATGGAATTTTCCATATCGTATAGATCGAAAAAATAATCAGCGCCAAAACAATGATCATTCCAATGATGGCGGATGGGTATCTGGCAACATCTCTAAAAGTTTCTTTTAGTCGCTTCATTTTGCTTACTTGCCTCCCCCCAATTTAACTCTAGGATCCACAATGGCATACAGGAAATCTAAGAGGAATACTGTGATACCTAGCAGATAAGCCTGAATAATCGTGGTTCCCACGATGACAGCCGTATCATACTTACTGACTGCTTCAAAAATCGTTGTTCCCAGCCCAGGCCAAAGGAAAACCGTTTCCGTTAAGGTCGCACCGGTCCAAATTCCGACCAACATGAGCGCAAAGCTCGTGATGATATTTGGCAACGTAGGCCGTAAGATATAGCGCCTTTCAATGGCGCGCGAGCTCAGGCCTTTAGCCTTAGCCATATCAACGTAGTCTTCACTGGAGTAAATGAGGAAGAAGGTCCTCCAAGAATAAACATTGATCATAAAACTTGAAATGAACAACGAAAAAGCGGGCAAAATCATGTGTTTTAAAACGCTCAAGAAATACCCTAACTTCGTGGGGGGTGGCGGCGCATCAACCATACCACCAAAAGGCAGTATCTTTAGCCATGCGGCAAAAATTAATATTAGGAAAATACCGTAAAACCACGGCGGGATTGAGGATGTCGGCGATAGTGCAACAACGAGCTTATCCCAGAAACTTCCGTAGTGCCGCGAAATTACTAACGCAAAAAAGAGCGAGACAGCAAATAAAAGCAACTGAGATGTTCCCATTAACAGGAGTGTCGCAGGTAATCGCTCCAATATAATATTTCGTACCATACGAGAACCATGATCACTGATCATGAATCGAGCACGTCCAAAATTGAGCGTCAGAGCATTCTTTAAGTGCGTAAAAGATCGAACAATAAACGGTTTGTCGAGACCAGCTAGCTTTTCACGATCTGCGATCATAGAGTTCGTCAGGTCCCGCCGTTCATCGGCTGACATGTGAGATTTAGCAGACATCTCTGCGACCTGCATGTTCACTTCTTCTCTAATTTGTGCCTTTAGGATGGTATCGACATATCCACCCATATTGGCAACAATGATGGTGACATAAACACCAACAACAATCGTAATTAATAACAATACAAGCCGTCTAATGAAAAAAAGTGATAGCCGCTTCGCCGTCGCACGTGACACCTGTCTGCTATATTTGACCATTGAGTGCGAAGCTACATTGAAATTATCTTCAGTCGTCGATTCTAAGGGTACATTATTATTTTCAGTTGTCATGGGCACAACCTCTCCTGAATCCTAAGAGGGGCAAGTACCAAGACTTGCCCCTCTCGGGTGCCTATTTAGTCACTTAGAGATTACTTGTTAGTAATGAACTCAATAGATTGGAAAGTAGGCTGTGCAACGACGAGCGAAACAACCGCGACTTCAATCTTGGTTGCACCGTCGCCGAACTTCGTTGTGTCGTCACCTGTGAGGTTGATCGCATAATGACCATCTTCAACAGCTTCAGCATCATCGATCAGCACAACGTTGTTTTCAGCATCATAGACAAGGAACTTGACTTTGTTAATGTCATCATTTTTGTAAGGCAGGCCATCGAATGTGACGAACACGTCGAAGACAGCTTCCTCACCGGCAATGACTTGTCCAGGACCTTCAATGTCAACATCGGCAATCATGGGTTCAGAGAAGCGATCCCAACGATCAGCTGCATCCGGGAAGTCTGGGAAGTAAGCCATGACGAGTGACTTGCCATTGAGATCAGCCGACTTGAGGAAGTACGGACCGGTACCTTGCCAGTAGTTGCCGTAAGCATCGAAATATGCCTTGAGTGCTTTATAACGCTCAACTGCCTTATCTTTGGTGATGTAGGCGCTCAGGGTCGGCTCGTAAGGGATGGTTCCTTCTTCAATCAGTTTGTCAAGGTGCTTGCCAAGAATTTCGAGGCTAGGACCACCAATCAAGCTCGTCTGCTCAACTTCTTTCTCCTGTGCTTTTTCTTCAGTATATGCGAGTTCGCCTGCAGCTTCAGCAGCGTTCATCATCGCAAATTGCGAGAAAGAACCTTGGCCTTGGTGGTGAGAAACCCACATAGAACCGACACTGGCAGCGGTGAGCTCAGCGTCTGTGTAGAATGAATCGGAGTAGCCTTCAATGACCAAGGGATCTGTGGAGACAATCTTTATGCCACGGAAGTCCTTCATGAATACGTTCTCGAAACGTTTGACAGACTGCTTATCGAAAATTGCTGAAGCTTCTTTCGGACGGTCAAAGCCTATGATGTAGGACATGACGATGTCAGCCAACTCAAAATTGCTGCCATCGTGCCATTTGAGGACATCAAAAAGATCTTCTCTGAAAGTAACGACAGATTTAACATTCGCTGTTACTTCTGCGCCCTTGTTCTTCTCGCCGGATGTGATGAACTGTTGCTTTTCAGCATCCCAATCAGCCCATGCATCTTCAGGAACGACGATTCTATCGGCAAATTCGAGGTTTACCCAATCCAATGTTTTCTGAACAGGCAGGCCCTCAAGAACGGTAAGCTCTGCTTTCTCGGCAAATTGAGGATGGACCAAACCTGTATAAGGATCGTATACGAAATCATAGGTCTCTGTCATATTAACAGCACCTTGGTCACACGTCGTGTTTGAACCCTGAACGGGGTTCCACGGGCCGCTAAAGAGGAACGGCTGAGTTGCCCAACGCAACGATCCGCCTTCTTTGTCTGCGAAACGGAGTGTGAAAGGCGTGATTTGAGCAGACTCAACACCGGCAGCGAGGTCGGTTGTCGCTACAACACCGTCAACGTGAGGCACAAAGTTCTTGCTGTCAACAACCATGACCTGCAAGGAGTCTTGCAGACAGAGCTCCAACGCACGAGCCATCATGATGCGACGCTCTTCCATCGTTTTAAAATCGCGACGATACAGACGGTCACCGAGATCTTGGAACTCAGGATCTGATTCGTTCGCCAAGAATACGGGAATACCCTGTGCCGATGTGTTCAGGTACATTTCTTGGAAAATGTTGGACTGATCGCGATTCAGTACTGAAGCGCCCCAGCCGCCGGTATACAAGTGCCACTCTCCTGCCTTGGGATCTCCATAAATCCAGACCGGGCTGAGATCTTGGCCTGTACCCTCTTGACGTTTGACTGTAAAACCAACTTTCTCCATCTGGTCGGCAAGATAGTTACCCCAAAGTTTACGTGTGCCGTCACCGTCATTACGAATCAGGAATACAACTTCGAGAGGCTTGCTATCTTTCTCAAACTTACCGTCTTTGAGCTCATACCCTTCTTTCTCAAGTTCGCCACGAATGATTTCTGCAGCTTTGTCGAAATCGTAAGCGTACTCAGCCTCAAGACGACGGCAAACGTCGACTAAGTCAGCGTAGTCACCAAAGTTGGTCATGATGGGGAACCACTTCAACAACGAACCGCCGGCATAGTACTCTTGGTTGATGTAATTACGATCAATCAAGTAGTTGAACGCTTCGCGGATTTTGCGATTGCGGAAAGGGTTATACTCCCCTGATGCGAACTCAGCTGGGTTGAACTGAATGGTGTAATACGTGCCGTTCGAAGTGACGTAATCGAAACCGGACTCCTGCAATTCAGCTAAGCCATTTGTGCCAAAGCCATTTACATAGACGTCAATGGCGTCAGCTTTCAGCTGAGCAAGGACCGCAGACTGATCAACGACTGAGACGACAACCTCATCAAGCCAACCACCCTTGCGCGACGTTGACGGTGGCGCAGGCTCGGTTGCATCTGGTTCTGTCGGTTCAGGATCAGCAGGGTCAGTTTCTTTGCTCTCAGGTGGCACGGGATCGGTTGGCTCTGCGGCGGACTCGGACGGGTCCACAGACGGATCAGCCGGCTTATCACAGGCTGTAACCAATAGAGCCAGAACCATGACGAGAGAGAGCAAAATTAATGTAAATCGTTTCATACAAAACCCTCCTTATGGTTTTTGGTGCAATACGTGGGTATAGTTGAACACAACGAAAAATATAGGTATCTCCACTTACACTATAGCAATCGTTATGAGAACACCCCTCACCTATTCTAACTTACCCAATATTTTACTGGGCTAATTCAGCGTTTAGTTTAGCATGATGGAATAGAGGGTGTCAAGCAAACGGGCTCTTTGAGTTTCAATAACATTCATAATTATTTCATTTAATATATACTCGATTTGCCTTACAACCTGTGCGTTTAGCAAAGACCATCGTTGCGCATAATTATTCATTTGAATAGCAATTTACTCATTCGTTAATGCCTTATAATGAAAAAACCGTCAGACAAACAAATCAAACTGAATGACTTGTGCTTCTACTGTCCCATTTACTTTGGCAATCAGCTTCCAGAAAGTAGAATAAATGACTTGACAAATCCATAACACCTTTCCTATAATCACGAGGCGCCGTTTCGGACACGTGGGCCATTAGCTCAGTTGGTCAGAGCAGCCGGCTCATAACCGGTCGGTCCGGGGTTCAAGTCCCTGATGGCCCACCAGCAAAGACAAGTAGAGACGGGGGAGTTCCCGAGCGGCCAAAGGGGGCAGACTGTAAATCTGTTGTCAACGACTTCGGTGGTTCAAATCCACTCTCCCCCACCACTTGTCTGACGGATCGTCCACTGGTGGCGATCCGTTCTTTTTCAAACGTTTTGCCGGTGTGATGGAATGGCAGACGTGTCGCACTCAAAATGCGATGGGGGTAGCCCCGTGCCGGTTCGAGTCCGGCCACCGGCACCAACCTAGAACGCAGTTATTGATACAATTTTTTGTATTGATAGCTGCTTTCTTATTTCCAATTCTACTTTGGCTGCTTGCAAAGCTATTAAAAAGGTCAGAAATATCAGTGTGTTTCCTTGTAAACTGAACCACCAGTCTTTCAAAGGTGCGTTTTCCACCCGACATAGTGAGATAATTATTTCAACAGAGAATATAGTAGATGGCGAAATTATGATAAAATAACGCTATGAAAGAGAGTGTCGCAATGATTACGATTCGTCCGGTATCTGATTTGCGCAATCGTTTCACAGAAATCGAAAAGACAGTTAAAGAAGGAACACCAGTCTATTTAACAAAAAATGGCTATGGAACGATGGTTGTTATGAGTTTGGAGCATTAATAGGTTGCTCGTCACATGATGAGGATCTTGTGGAGAGAATCCCGTTTACATAGAAACCAGAACGTAGTCGCCTTCTTCTGATTTTACTTCAACCAGAGGTGTACCGGGGTGATCGCGCTTCATATTTCGTAGAGCTTTCAGGGCAACACAGACCTCCTCCCCGGAAGCAAGATGATTCAAAGGAATCATTTCAGGCTTGACATGTTTTTTGATAATCCGAGCGATTGTTTTTGAGAACAGCAATCGCGTCGGAAACCAAAGTCGGATCTCTTTCTTTTCTTTTGTTTTTACAATAATTTTCATTTTGTTATTCTACATAGATTTCAACGAGATCACCGTCTGCAGAATTAACCTCGACAAGTTTTCCGATGACGCCATTATCGATCAGTTCAAGCAATTGATCCCAATCAATGGCGCCGAGATTGATGCCATTGATTTGAAAAACATTTTTCTTATCTCCTGAAGAATCTTTGCCATCCTCTGTTTCAGAAGTATCATCGTCGGTGCCGTTCCCGTTATTGACGAATCTGTTAAAATCAAGCACTTTAAGTAAAGCAATCGGAATATTTACGCTTACCGTATCGCCTTGATGACTTTTTACACGAATCTTGAAAAGCATTTTATTGGGATCTTTACGTTTTTCCGGTTCTACGAATTCTGTTTCAGGCGTCACCGGATTCGAAAAGAGCGCGTCCATGCTGACGCCAAAATTATTGGCCAGTTTTGGAAGCATTTCGATATCAGGATAGCTGACGTTGTTTTCCCATTTAGAAACAGCCTGAGGTGTTACGGATAGCAGCTCAGCCAGATTGTCTTGAGTCATGCCCCGTTCTTTCCGGAATTTTGCGATATTGTTGCCTAATTGTTTTGTGTCCATGATGTTCCTCCAAATCTTTTCATTTCGATCCAAGTCATGGTGTCTTGGTACAGCTCGGTTTTCTGTAGTCAGCATAGAGGTTCTCCTGATGAGAATGAAGCGTTTTTCGGTTGTTATTTGACTGTGGATACAACCAGTGGTTGTATCCATTGTAACGTATTGGTTGATATAAGGTTTTAAACAAAATCATCGTTAGTCGTCCTTTTTAGTATGACAGACATGCCATCAATTTGAAGTGAAAGTCTACGTGGGCCGTAGTTGCCAATGATAAAAAACCGTATAATAAGGAGGCACTGTCGTCTGGGGCGAGAATACAATCCTGTCGGTCAGCATTTTTGACGTTGGGCGTGCAGGTATTTTTTTGGGAGATGAATATGATGAAAAGAAAGCTATTTACAATAATGGTTACCATTTTAACAACGATGCTTTGCGCTTCTGTGTTAGCCGCATGTACAAAGGAATCGAAAAGCGATAAGGAGTTTTGGTTCTCTTCGTACGAAAGCAAATTCATCGCCTATGATGATGAATTGGACAATATTGACGACGCAGGTAACTATTGGAATATGACGATGAAAAAGGATTGTACCGTTACCATCTCTGTTCGTGCAAATGTGGATTATTACTCGACATTATCGTTTTACGTGAACGGTGAGCGTGTATCCAGCTTGGATGAGAAGGATATCTTTTCTGGCATTTACAAAGACGTTAAACTCACAAAAGGCGACAGATTAACGTTTCACGCACGTTGGACTAATCGTGCGATTACCAACGAGGAGGGCTTTGAAATAGCTGTTTTCAGTATTAAGGATGATACAGGCAACTATTTAATCAACGGCATTAAATAGCGCCATCTGCTACCACAGTCAACGACTATTCCGTAAAGGTAAAATGAGGAAGTTCAGACATGAGCTTCCTTTTAAAATACAAAGGGGAAAAGTAAGCTAACCAGATTTTCTTGCCAATCAAATCTTCGCCAACACATCCTTGAAGATTGCGTAATTGTGCTTCACACCGTCGTCTAGATCGATTTCAATCATCTGATCTGCCAAGTGATGGATTTTCTCATCGTATTGTCGTAGTTCCTCAACTTGGTTGGTCATTTTAATTAACTGACGGCTCAATCGCGTCCGCTCCACCTCAGTAGCAGTGTCCATGCGCATTGCTAGGCTAACCATTGCCTCATCATATCGTGTTTGCAACTCGTGCACATAGTCAGTACGTAAACGGGTGATGGTGTCAGGAGTATAGCGGTGCATATAAATAAGAGCTTTAAATCCGTTGCGACGACCGCTGTCAAACAGCCAGTAGATGGGTCGCTTCTTGTATGTCTTCACATGGTCTTGGTAAAAGTCCTTCAAAAAATATTCCCTGATCACATTTCGAGGCGTACCACTGCCACCTAAAGCATCTGCTACGAACAGTAGGTTCTCCTCTAATGTCTCTTCACCATAGGCCGCTCGTACCCAATCAACAAAGCGAGAGACTATGTCATCGGAAAAGTATCGTTCCTCTGTTATAGGAATAATATTGTCGCGTTCAGGTACGAAAGTGCATTTTTCAACTGAGCCATCGTTAAGAAAGATGTAACAATCCCCTGAAGCTTGGGTAAACGGAGGGCTATCCTCTATCCTTACCATATTAATGGGCTGCGGGTCGTCGACAAAATAGAATCTCTCACTAAACGATTGCCCTGCGAGTATTAGGCCTTCTGCATCGAGAGAGTATCTGCCAAACATACAACCGACAGCATAACTAATCAAAGAGATGATGGCATCTCGTTTATTCATGACATAACGCATCTTGTGTTCTTCTTCACCCGGCTCGTCGATAATACGATAGACGGTAACATCCTTCACTTCTACTTCAGAAGACAGTTCATCTTGCAAACCATACATATCAATGAAGATGCGGTTGAGATCTTCTTCATTAGTTTTGAGCTGGGCAAAGCGGGAATAAGTTTCAGCTTTCCACGTATCGTATTTGCAAGAGACTAGTGAATGGTGAGTATTGGTCATGCACTGTTGTTCGCTGACCATCGGATGACATTTAAAATCCCAAGAAGTTTCAAACTGATCCCAATCGTCTCTTGCCAAAATGATACTCTCCTCCGCTATTTGGTTAACAATTGGTTGTGCGTTCTTATCTTCCAATACGGGGAAAATATTGAAATTACCGACTTGCAGATTGAGCGTTGGATTCAGCATATCAAAGACATAGTCTGCTAGATGTGTGCTCATCAACGCGAGAAGATATAGGAGCGTTCCATGGTCATTTGTAAATGCAGACATACCTGCCACGTCGTGAATGCCACCGCTGCCACGATACCTGATACTAAAACCACCGCTTGTAATCAATCCCCATGTGATCGCCTCGCGAAAATAGTACGACGGATTACTAATACCTGAGCGCCTCCTCCCCTGATCATTAAAAAAATTTTTAATTTCGTATCCATCATTTTCCCAGTTTACGAGGTAGTCGTAGTTGCCGTACCATTGTCGTCGTTCTCCACCCTTGTTATATGGGAACCACTTCTTCGAGGATTGCAGAGCTTCAGTTGCGTTAGAGGAATTAAATGAAATTTTGTCGATTGTTACCTCATACCATTGCCTGAGAAAACGGTCATTACTGCCAGTTTGCAACCCTACTTTTGGCTCAGCCAAGCAATCCATTCGCTTGCCCCATTCAAAAGCCTTCAGCAATGCTTCGCTTGCCCAATACGCCACGGGTGAACTAGGAATGTTAGTGAAATTCTCTTGATCAAAGAAGTAACGATAAGCACAATCCTCATCTGATTGGGCTTCTAGGACCTTTTCGTTCTGTACAGACATACCTCCGCGAAAGTCTGATAGGCGAAGGTAATGCCCTTTACCTAAAGGTCTACCGTTGCGCAGGACAAACGCACACACGGGGACTGTCGCTTGTTCAAAAGCAGAGTATTCCATTTGAATGAGACAGGTGATGGCTTTTTCACTTATGATAAAATCTCGCAACTTCTCATAACTCTTAATGAACATCCAGACAAAGGGTGTCATAAAGGCTGAGTAACCATTTGGCAAACAAAAATCAAAGTTGCGGTACATAAAGCATGAGAACAAATCCGCGCTATAACCCTTGTACATATTTCTTACAAAGGACTTCAGCGTATCATTGTATTTGTTCAGATATGGTGGATTCGTTACAACAACGTGGTACCTTTCTGACAACACGTGCACCTGGCGAACGAACGGTAATAGATTTTTTAGCGTCGCATCTCGCAGAAAGTGCACGTCACGATCGATCTCGTCGAAACGTACATACAGATCATGAAAATCGACAGAGCTCACAGTAAGAAGACTGCCATATTCTTTTGCGCCCTTTAGACCCTCTATGAGTGTGGATATGCTCTCCTTTAACTTAGCATCGCCGCCCACGAAGTAAGCGATCTGATCAGCATCTAAGTCATCACTCTCAATCATTGGATAAACGTTTGGCTGGGGAATGTCGGGGCTGCCGTCAAAATGGGTTCTGCTCAACAGCCCTCTGTCATACTGGCTGGCTTTCATCATCACGGCAAAGTAGGCGAGCTGAGCGGCACGGTCATCGATATCGAGACCGTAAAGATTGTTTTCAAGGACACTGCGCACGGCATCACGAGCTGAATAGCCGTAGTCCTGATAAATCTGCATCAGTACATCGAACATATAGACGAGGATATGCCCTGAACCCATGCAGGGATCGATGCAGCGAATGTCCTCAGGCCTTAAGTTCTTGTGATACCGCAACTCAATCCTTTGCCGAGCTAGCTCATCCAGCTCCTGCTCAGCCTCTTTCATGTAGTATTGCCAGCCAAACTTGCTAGCGATACTCTCCTTGTCAGTGCTGTGATCAAGAACCCACTCTCGTTCAATCCAGAGACGGCCGAGGCTATTCTCAACCATGTAGCGTACAACCCAATCAGGGGTAAATAGCTGGGTGGCCGCGGGGATGTCTTCTTTTTCAATTATATTTTTCTTATAGACATTGATAACTTGGTCGCGTCTTTCTTCATTGTAATACTGGTATAACCAGCCGATAATCTGGACCTGATCTTTCCATTCTTCCTCAGGAATCAAGGTCACCAGCTGCTCGACCACGCTACCTTCTTGGAGCAGATTATCCGGCAACAGTAGTTCTGTATAGCCCTCAACATGCTGAAATATTTGAGGAAGAAAGTCATTTAAGGCATTACACTGAGTGATGAGCAGGTACTTGAAAAGCTTCTCCCTATCACCTTGCTCCATGCATTGCTTAACCTTCTCTTTATCGAGTGCTATCCACTCTAGATGCATGGCATTGGTCAAAATTTGCGGGTTGAACTTGCCCTCATCATCTGTAAAGGATCGAACATGGCCAGGCAGGTAACGATTGACTTCCATGTATCTGAGGGCACATAAAATGATGAACCACGTGCAGGCAACATCTTCTATTGTTTGTTGCCAGCCTTTTGTTATGACACGAGCTATGAGAGCTGTTCGTTGAACTTGCTCCTTTGCAGATAAGAGACATCCACGAACACTTTGGATAGATGGATTGCCGTCTTTCTTTTCTGTCACTCCGAGCTGTTCAGCTTTTTTGCTTATTCTATCGATCAACTCAACTCGTGCCCAGGTGGCAAATTTTTTAATGGCGTTTATGTCCACGATCATCCCTTCTATTAATGAAAGATCCTGTTTATACTCTCTCATCTAAAAATCAATTGAAAGATCAGAGAGTTGGAGTTGCGAGCTTCCCTCTCTCGAGTAATGAATTGATGTATCGATTGAATACGTTGACGTCCTCATGGTCAAAGGACGAATTGATCGAGGGATCAGCAAAAAATGCCATCGTCGTCTTTTGTACGGGGTGCGGGAAGACGAGGCCACATGCGTGGAGAGCGAGCGTCGGGACGCTTAAATCGCGCTCGTCATTGTAGCCGTATCGTCTATCACCAAGTATGGGAAATCCTCTTTCCGCAAGCTGTACGCGTATCTGGTGCCGTCGCCCCGTCAAGAGCTTAATAAAGAGAAGTGTCTCATAAGATAAATCGCTTTTTGATGAACTGATGGCAGCCCAAGTCAATTCGGCGATTTTAGCGTCTTTTAGATGGTTGCCTTCTCCTCTATAATCTTGAAATGTATATCTTGCTGAAGTATCGCACTTTTTTTCTTTTGATGATGACATCGCGTCGCTCGCATTGGCTGATGTTAGGAGTCTTACACGCCCTTCGATCTCGCAGGCTGATAGGTAGTCGCGCAGCACACCGCTCTCCTGATCCGGTACCCCACGCACTTTGGCGACGTAATATTTTTCCACATCTCTACTACGAAAAGATCGGCTCATGCGCGAAGCGGCCTTTGACGTTTTAGCAAAGACCATGAGGCCGCTCGTCGGGCGGTCAAGCCTGTGGACGAGACCAAGCCACGCATTACCCTTTTTTCGATCTCGTATCACGAGATGGCGTTTTAAGAGACCGAGCATATCGGGTGCACTCGATCTGTCTGGCTGCGACGGGACACCTGCAGGTTTCAACACGACAAGAACATGGTTATCTTCGTAGAGAATATTCAACTCGTTTACCTTGTACATAATGTCATCATATCACCGAACGCATTATGTGACAGTGGACGTAGTGCGTTTGATATATAATATGTTTAAGTAAGAGAGAACATATTTTTCAGGAGGTATGCATGTCCTCAACGCCCCATATTCTAATCTGTGACGATGACCCCGTCGTACATGAGTCTCTTGGTCTCTACCTCGACGCCGAACACTTCCCCTACTCTTCTGCATTTGACGGAGAAGAAGCGGTTGAGAAAGCACTTAGCGAGAAACCAGATCTCATCATTCTCGATCTCATGATGCCGAAGATGTCAGGCACCGACGTTTGTCGCCATATCAGAAAGACATCAAACGTACCGATCATCATGCTCACGGCTAAAGGTGAAGAGATCGACCGTGTGTTGGGATTAGAGCTCGGTGCTGACGATTACATTGTCAAGCCTTTTAGCCCACGCGAAGTAATCGCACGCATCAAAGCCGTTTTCCGACGCATACATGAAACAGCAACAGGCCAAAAATCCTCCGTTCTGCGCTTTGATGGACTCGAGATCAACCTCGACAATTACCAAGTAAAAGTCAACGATGAGGTCGTCCCCTTCACACCGAAAGAGGTCGAAATTCTTTATCTCCTCGCTTCACACCCTGGCCAGGTGATGGATCGCGAACAAATCCTCTCGAAAGTCTGGGGATACGATTATTTTGGTGACACGCGCACGGTCGATACGCACATCAAACGGATAAGACAGAAGATCGACACTGATAACCCGAACTATGGCCTGATCACTGTCTACGGTGTCGGATATAAGTTCGAGGCATCTGTCTGAGACGTCTATGAAAAACAGGTTTCTCGTCAGACGCATTTTCATGTTGCTGATCGTAGCCATTCTCCTATGGACGATCCTGACGGCCTTGTTTTACAATTATGTCGCCAACCCCGTCTTTACACGTATCAAGGCGCGCGAACTGCTTCCTCGCGCGCTTTACATTGCTGAGAGTGTGTACGATCGCGATTCCCCGGGTCAGGTTAACTCTTTTTGTATTGACCTGATCCACAACTCTGGCACACTTTTCGGCAACTGGATTTATGTCGTAGATGATCAACAAGGAATCTGCTACAATTCACCGCTTTCCGAAGGATCTCCTGAAATCGCAAAACAACTTAGCAATGTCGTTCTATCTGAACATGAGGAGTTGATGCGGCAGGGTACCGAACATCGATTGGGAGAACACCGTATCCCAGGATCTGGCGATCGTTTTCTCGTGATCTCCGTCCCTATCTTCGATACGGAAAAGCATCAGACAGGATCGGCCATCATCGTTCAACCGTCAAAGGAAATGTATGCCGGTATCCAAAGTCTTAACTTTGCGCTTCTCACGTCTTCACTCATCGTTCTCGTTATTATGGCGATTCCAATCGTGATCGCCGCTTTCCGTATCACAATGCCTCTCGAATCGATGAGGCAAGTAGCGCTCGCTATGAGTGCAGGCGATTTTTCTCAACGTGCTGACGAGAAACAAGAAGGTGAGATGGGTGACTTAGCGCGAACAATCAACAAAATGGCAGAGGATCTCTCGGAATCCTTCCGACAACTGAGCACACAGGCATCAAGCCTGAAACAGATCATCGACGGGATAGGTGAAGGAATCGTCGCTGTCGACCGCCATGGCAACATTACGCAGTACAACAATAAAATATTCGCTGTATTCGGACTAGATCGTCGGTATGCATTAAAAACAACGCCCGAAAGCTTTCTTGAGACGAGTCGAATTAACGCCTTTTTCCGGCAGGCGATGAGTTCAAAACAGACTGTGACATGTGTCATCACGAAGGATCACCGCCACATCCAAGTCATGATCACACCGCTGCTTACAGGGCAAGATTCAATCAATGGTGCTGTCGGATTATTCCGTGATATCACGCAGACAGAACGACTGGAACAAACGCGTCGAGACTACGTCGCCAACGTCTCTCACGAAATGCGCACACCTTTGACGGCGATGCGCGGTCTATTAGAGCCTCTGACGGAAGGAATGGTGACATCCCCTGAAGACCAGCACCGATACCATGAGATTTTACTCCGTGAGACAATGCGTCTCTCACGCCTCATCAATGACATGCTTGAGCTCTCGCGCATCCAAGCAGGTACTACGAACTATGACCAAGAACGCCTCGATTTAACGGACATCGTGATCGATGTCGTCGATGGCTACAGAGCGACAATTGAAGATCATGGCTTACGGCTAGAGACAGTAGGACTTGACAGCGAATGCCCTGATGTTTGGGGCAATACTGATAGAATTGAACAGATACTGATTATCCTCATCGACAACGCCATGAAATTCACTACCTCCGGCGGTATCATCACAATCACTATCGGTCAGACGCCGGACATGGCATTTGCTGCCGTTTCAGATACAGGTATTGGCATTGAGTCGGAGGATATCGAACACATTTTTGACCGATTCTTTAAAGAAGACAAAGCGCACAATGAACCCGGAACGGGACTAGGATTGTCGATCGCAAAAGAAATCGCAGACCAGTTGGGATACGAGTTGACAGTCCAAAGTGAACGTCATGTCGGTTCCACCTTCACGCTTTACATCCCCTATGCCGATCATGTTATGCAGTCGCTCAGCCAGTTAAAAGATGTTTACGACAGTGAGGCTGAGAGCGAAACTCAACAAGGAAAGCCTGACACTTATGCGGATTAATCGTTACGTCGCACAGGCAGGCGTTTCAAGTCGTCGCGGCGCCGACCGACTGATCGAAGAAGGACGCGTCACGATTAACGGTCAAGTCGCTGTTACCGGTGCAAGGGTGCAATGCGGCGATATTGTTGCTGTTGATCATGTACACATCACTCTTCCTGATGAGAAAGATCGTGTCTATATCGCCTTCAACAAACCGGTTGGTATCACGTGTACGAGCGATCCGCGGCGAAAAGACAACATCATCTCTTACATCGACTACCCAAAGAGAATTTTCACAGTCGGGAGGCTCGATCGCAACTCATGCGGACTGATTCTCTTGACAGATGACGGCGATCTTTCCTATCGACTGACGCGAACAGAATACGGACATGAAAAGGAATACAAGGTAGCTGTCAACAAGCCTCTTACACCGTCATTCCTCGACGCCATGCAAAACGGAGTCCCTATCCTTAATACAGTTACGCTCCCTTGTCGTGCATGGCAGACAGGCGAAAGAGAATTTAGGATTGTATTGACTCAGGGATTGAATCGTCAGATACGGAGAATGTGCGAATACTTCCGATACACCGTCACAGACCTTGAGCGAACACGCATCATGCACATCACGCTCGGTTCGCAACGTGTCGGAACATGGCGCGAGCTGACACCGAAAGAGAGCGAGGAGCTTTTACGGCTCAGCCGTAGCAGACGATGATTGTTCTTCGACCTGATCGTCTGCTTCTTCATCTTCTTTCATCTCGGTGTCATGATCGTCATCAAAGAAAAAGAATTTCTCCTCGGCTCTTTTTCGGGCGCGCCTTTTACGAATGAGTAATACCATGATCAACAGAAAGAACACTCCTGCTGCAACACATGTGATCCTCAGCCCAATACCATACCCCACAGGACGAAAATACATAAACACTTTATGTTCGCCTGCGCTCACAGGGATCGCCAAAAAGGCGTCATCAACAGTCTCGATGTCGACTTGTTTGCCGTCGACCTTCACAACCCATCCCGGGTCGTACGGAAACGAGAAAAAGAGGACACCGTCTTCAGGACATGAGATGCTGCCGTAAAGTTGATCTTCTTTCATATCGATCACGCTCAAGGCACGCTCATGCGTAAAGTCTTTGAGATGCGTGAGAGATATCATATCAAGTGAAGCTAGATGGACATTAAAACTCCCTGAATCGACGGACTCTGACGGCTGAATGAAGAGCTTCACGTCATCGCCTTCAACGAGTGACCCTATCTCACTGATCCACTTCACTTTCTTATCTAGCGTGATGGGATTGCCATTTACTTCGACACTCGCTTTCTCCACATCGAACGAACTTATGTCGAGATTCAAATAGTGCGGCCCAGAGCGCTCCGCTTTCCATTCGAGCTCAATAACCCAATCGCTAACACCATCAGGTCGCGTAAACCTATACTTCGAATTAGACGATGTTGACAAATGAACATCGCGATCATCTGGTCGTTCAGCCTTGAGCTCTGAGAATAAGTGCAGCGTTTCCCCCATCATCGCATCGGCAAGATCACTCTGTGTCTCAAATGGATTTCCATAGTAGCTTTTATAATCAGCAAGTGATGGCTTCGCGACGAAACCAAGAGGAAATACGTTGTCATTCTTGTAAACTGTCACGTGACTGTTGCCAAGTGTAATCGTCCGCTCATTGTCTTCATAAGGGAGCGTGTCACGCGCAATAACGTACTTGATCCTGAACAGAGAATCACAAAACAAAGTCGCCCCTCTATATTGATAGCTATTAATGCCGTTATTCTTATATCCGGCGTTTTTAAAAAACGTGACAGGCGCTTTCGGCGCAGATGAGGCAAACAATGATAGACCATTTAATCCGTATAGCGCAGGATCATTTGACGTTTTGTGAGGCTTAACCTCTATCCTGTAAAATGACTTATCCTCGTCCATCAATTTTGTCTGTCTGACAGCTTCGCGTATGGAAGCAACAACGCGACCTGAAGAATAACCTTCACGTGAACCGTAAAACTCATTCTCTCCAATATGGTATATGCCGGAAAATGTCGACAGTGTGACTTCGAGCAACATGACTGTAAGAAGTAGATTGACCTGAATGCGCCGCTTGTAGGATTGCGCGCGAAATGACGAAAATATGATCGTATAGAGCAGGATAAAAATAACCGTCCCCCATGATGTCCAGGGAGCCGTCTTTATCTCAGAATCAAGTGCGATCACAACAGGCGCCACGAACATTAGACAGACGCCGAGCAATCCGAGCTCTGTCGGTCTGAACTCACGTGTTGACCGCAACCCATCGTACGTAATCGTTAGAAGCAAGAAAATGACAACAAATGAATACCGATATGGCAGCTGGTTCGGGTAGTGCATACCGTGCCACAAAAAGTTGAGAAAATTAATCTCAAAAGACAAAAAGAGAAACAGCAAAAGAACGCCGTTCAATATCTTCTCCCTAAGGCGAATACGTGTTGACAAAAAATAGACGGGCAACAGAAATACAACGGGAAGCCCGCAATAAAGGTTGGGTGCCCCCGAACGCACAGTAGGTTGTAGAAACGGGAACATCTGCCCTAGGTACGTAAGCGGCTTACCGATCAATTCAAACGTCTTGGGAAATGCATCTCCTGAGGCAGACGTCAGCGCCAATGATAAAAAAGTCGGATAGAGTAGGATGGCAGAAAGTCCAACACTTAAAGCGACGAGTGCGATAACCTTACCTGTGACAAGCAATTTCCTCCTGAACGGTTCACCCTCTGTACAGCGGATGAGCAAGATGGGAAAATAGAGCACAACAAAAATACAGGCAAAAAATGCTGAGTAATAATTGGTGACTATAAGCAATGTGACTGATATGGGAAAGAGCAACCATTTGCCATCACGCATAAGTCGCACCAAAGCCAAAACGACAACAGGAAGAAGAATTAGCGTATCGAGCCACATGATATTCCATGAATACGCGATCGTATACCCGGACAAGGCATAGAACGTCGAGAAGGCGACGGCGAGAACACCTTTCCTCTTGTAACTCACTTGCAGGAATTGAAAGAACGTAAACCCCATCAGCCCAACCTTGATGAGCGTGATGAGAAAAATTCCCTCCGTTAAGAACGATGCAGGCAGCAACAACAAGATAAGATTGAGCGGACTGGCCAAATAATAAGCAAACAACGCATAGAAACTGACACCGAGACCAGAGGTCAGAGAATAAAAAAACGACCCGCCTGAAAGAATTTTGTCACGCATCAATTGTAAAAATGGAGCGTACTGATGGAAGAGATCGACGGTCAGGATGTGGCGTTGACCGAATGGGAACGTCTGACACACAGCGTAGACAGACGCCAAGACGAGAAAAGGAAAGAGAAATGCAACGATAGACAAACTCTTGCGATTCCAAGTAAAGCGCCTGTCTTTTTCAAGCACAAACGTGCTGCGATTCAGTTTTCCCCTATCTTCACGCGTCTCCATCTTTTGTTTTGCACCGCTTCTATTTAGTTTGCGACAAAAGCATCGAGTCGACCTGTAAGCCGGGTTCTGTCTTGAATGATCATCTATCTGGACCTCTCGTTGCCGAGAGGCTCAAGCCGCCTCCATGGAACCTGCGGGCGACAGTTTCGTTCCTCCACGGCGTTGCTCCGGATGGGGTTTGCATGGCCACCATGTCTCCATGATGCCGGTGAGCTCTTACCTCACCTTTCCACCTTAACCGAGCATGCACTCGGTTGTCTCTTTCTGTTGCACTATCCTTGAAGTCGCCTTCACCGGTCGTTAACCGGCATCCCGCCCTGAGAGCCCGGACTTTCCTCAGCGAAGACCTTTCGGTGCGACGCCGCGACCATCCGGTCGGCTCGTCACTTTTGTACATGCTATTATACGTAAGAGAATCGGGGCATTCAAATGACAATGTCGTGACAAAATGGCTAGGTACTTTTACATTGATGCATCGCAGACGTGTGACGAAAACCATTCGTCAACAGCACGAAGTAGCAATTGATCGCACGTTTGGAAACGGGCGCGTTGGACAATTTTGTCGTATTTTGCGATCATGTACACAATTCTTGCACGGTCACACGACGCTATCAATGTGTCATTTGACATCTCCATGAGTACTCCACTCGTTCCTTTACCGACCAATTCATTTTTTGAGAAGTTTTGCACAAGGCCTCCGATTCGTTCCAAGATCTTCGGACCAAATGCAATGTCTATGTCAGAGAGTAACTGCGCTGATGTATGCGTCGAAGTATTATAGACCATGACGAGGTACGGACGTCGGTCTTCTACTGCGATCCGTTCATCAAGAAGTGTCAAAGGGAGACGATGCACCGTCTCCCTCAACACATCTTCCTTTGTCTGTGGTTGGAGTATCAGTCGTTTGATCAACGATAACTTGCGATAACCACGCTCAATGATCCTTGCGATGTTCTCTCCGCCGAGTCCGCTGATAAGCACGACGTCTCCCTCTTCTGGTTCGATAGCGTCGAGCCCGTCTGTCAGCATAAAACGGCAAACTTCTGAAAATCCTGCCGCCTCGATGCGACGACGCGCCACCTCAATCGGCCCCTCATTGATATCGGTGATCAGCACTTTCTCACACATACCGCTTCTCAGCGCGTTCAGCGGCACCGTCGCATGATCACTGCCGATGTCAATCAGGCGTCGGCACGGCGGGATACATTCGGTGATGAGTGTCAGCCTATCCAACTTGACGATCGGTCGCTCGTAATCAGTCAAGATACTCGCGGAGCCTAGCGCTCATGCTTGGGCCACGCATCTTTCGAAGCGCTTTAGCCTCGATTTGGCGAATACGCTCGCGCGTCACGTCAAACTCAAGACCGACTTCTTCAAGTGTGCGCGCTCTGCCGTCATCAAGACCGAATCGCAGACGCAAAACTTTTTCCTCACGCGGTGTCAAGCCTGAGAGGACTCTCGTCAACTCTTCTTTCAGCAATGTCGTCGCCGCCTGTTCAGCAGGCGAAGGGGCATCTTCATCGGGGATAAAATCGCCTAAATGGCTATCTTCTTCCTCACCGATCGGTTTTTCAAGTGAAACTGGTTCTTGCGATATTTTCATGATCTCGCGAACTTTTTCAGGCGTGATATCCATTTCCGCCGCGATCTCCTCGACTTCAGGCTCACGACCGAGTTCTTGGACGAGTTGTCGCTGGATGCGGATCAACTTATTGATCGTTTCGACCATGTGAACTGGAATACGAATCGTCCGCGCCTGATCGGCTATAGCGCGCGTGATCGCTTGACGAATCCACCACGTCGCGTATGTGCTGAACTTAAACCCCTTGGTATAATCGAATTTGTCGACAGCTTTGATCAGACCGAGGTTGCCTTCCTGAATTAAGTCAAGAAAATGCATGCCGCGACCTGTATACCTTTTCGCGATACTGACGACAAGTCGGAGATTCGCCTCTGTCAAATGCTGTTTTGCCTCCCAGTCACCTGCCTCCATACGCGCCGCAAGTTCTTTTTCCTCGTCAGCAGTCAAAAGTTCGACTTTCCCGATCTCCTTAAGGTACATGCGAACGGGATCGTCGACGATCATCGCATCGTTGAAAGCTTCCGCCTTTTTGCTGCGGTCGCGCTCGACCATTTCACGCTCAATATCTTCTTCATCGATCACTTCAATACCGGCGCGTTCGAGCAATACGATAACATCATCAAGTCGCTCCTCATCCCATTTAATATGCTCGAGAAAATCGAGAACTTCCTGTTGCTCAAGTTCGTCACCTTTATCTTTCCCGAGGCAAATGAGCGGGTAGAGCGCGTTCAGGTCAAGATTACTGTCATGAATGCGCTCGAGAATCGACTCATCATCCATATCATCCTCATCCTCGTCATCATCGTCGGCATAGAGTGAATCATCGATCGAGGTTTCGTCTTCTTCGGGATCGAACTCTTCCTCCTCATCGGTATCCTCGTCTATGATTTCTCTAAGATCAACATTGGCTTTGATTTTGACATCAGTGTCAACTGCGAGCGTTTCTGCCTCTATTCGCTTTTTGATGATCTCTTCCGCATCAATCACTTCGATTTCATCATCAGAATGAATATCAAGTGCAGGTGTCGCAGTTGCCTTATACGTATCCATCGCCAATAAAACGGGAAGCTCTGTCTCAGGAATCGTCTCCTCATCCTTTTGGGCGGTAAATGCCCTCACCGTCGTCACAGCAGCCGCCTCACGCCACGTCATCGTCTTTATATCATCTTTTTTCTTACTCACAATTGTCAATCTCCTTGTATCAGCATGCGATAAGTTTCTGCAGCCATCGTGTACGTCGCCGCCTTCGCATATAGTCTTTCAGCTTCCTCTTTAGAACCAGCCAGCTCAAGCTCAAGCGCATCGCCATGCCATTGCTCGGCTGCTGCTATCCAGCTCGACATTCTAAGGTACACCAACCGATCGAGAAAGATACCACATATTTCATCTTTCGTCATCTTCGCGTCCGTGACCTCTCGGTGCTGACGTATCAAGAGTGCGTGCAGGGAATCGGCACTCTTTGCGAGTCTAGAGCCAGCTTCTTCGTCAGAAAGATCCTCTGTCAATCGTGCCAACGTATTCCCGATGGCTGCATCAAGTCGCGCCAGCGATATTTCACCTGTCATCGCCTCCTTTATAGCACTCTTTGCCAAATTCCGCATGAAATCGGAATCAAAATCATCGAAAGAGATCGGTCGCCTTGCCTCATCAGATAATAACAAATCTTTCACATCGTCCGTCATAACGAAACCTTTTAGTTCCTGTTCTGTCAAGCACAGCCTTAAGTGCGAAAGAGTATGATCAAACGTCAAGAGCGTCAACAAAAACAGCTCGCGACTCACTGAACGACTCGATGCACGACGTCGTCGCTTCTGTTCCACCAACCTCGGCACCATCGTGACAGTAGCAGCGTCATCGCCTTTGTGCTGAAAAGAGCGGCGACGGTCAATCTCATTGATCAAACTCGCTACATTGAGTTGAAGCTCTTTAGCAAGTCGTCCAGCGTAGATTTCGCGCTTAACACCGTCTTTCTCCTGAGCGAGAATATCAATCGCACGATTACGATATTCAGCTTGCGGAACTCCAATCTCAGCATTCACATCCATCTTCAAGAGCTCTAGGCGATACTCCGATCTGTCGAGCGCCACCTTGAGCGATGCCGAGAGGCGTTGACTTCCAAACTGATTGAGGTAGTCGTCGGGGTCTTTTGCCTCCTTCAGAAGTATGAAACTTGCAGGCACTTCAATACTTTCAAAAATCTCGTGCGCGTTCAATGCAGCCGCCCTTCCTGCCCTATCACTATCCATTAATAGGAGAACGCCGTCGACGTGACGTCCGATGGCCCTCGCCTGATAGTCTGTCAACGCCGTACCGAGCGTTGCGACAGCTTGATAGATACCGATCTTCGCTAGGGCGATCACATCCATATATCCTTCTACAAGATACCACGTACGCTTATTGGCGCTAATCGCCTGCGGCATACCGAAGAGATGCTTACCCTTCTGGTAGACGACGGTGTCCGGTGAATTGATGTACTTCGGTCCACCATCTCGAATGGCTCGACCGCCAAAAGCGAGAACTTTGCTGTACCCACCGATGATCGGGAACATAATACGATGTCGAAAGAAGTCGTAATATCCGTCCATGCGCGAACTCCTTGCAATCAGCCCTGCATCGAGCATCGCGCCATCGGGAATCCCCTTTTTTCTCAAGGCATCGTATAACGTCTCACCGTATGCTGGAGCGTAGCCGAGCCCGTACTTGCGCCGCAAAGCACGGTCGACACCGCGTTTTTCAAGATACTGGCGAGCCTCTTGACCGCCGGAGCCTTCGAGGTTTGTATAATAAAATCTCGCCGCCTCAAGCAACGCCTCTGCCGCCGCTCGTTTACGGTCAGCTTTTTCGCGCCATTGACTGTCTTCTTCCGTCTCCTCAAGTGCTATACCGGCTCTCTCAGCGAGAAAACGGATGGCCTCAGGAAATGAGAGATGTTCGATCTCTTGGATAAACTTGATGACATTGCCACCCTTATGACAACCAAAACAATAAAAAATCTGTTTGCCGGGCGAAACGCTAAACGAAGGTGTCTTTTCCTCATGAAAAGGACAAAGTCCGAATAAGTTGAGCGAGCTTTTTTTCTCAAGGCGAACATAACGCGATACGACATCGACGATGTCGTTCGCATTGATCACTGCGTCGATGGAATGTTGAGGAATAAGTCCCAATGATCCTACGCTCCGCTCTTACGCTTACGCACGTTATTATGCCGGTAAACTAAGATTATACCAGAAACCATGGATCATGACGAATGAAACGCACGACCGGACGGCGCTTTGCCTGCACTGTCCGGTCAAACAAAGGGTATGCATGACGTCGGGTTCGATCAACCCGTCATCCTTGAGGTCGCATTATTCGCCCTCTTCAGAATCTTGAGGAATAACTGTGCTGATAGCTGACTTCTTAAATGTCAACATCGTATTGGCTACTCCCGAATAGATTGTAACTTCATCTCCGGAAATATTGGCGATACGACCGACGATGCCACCGATGGACATCACTTTATCGCCTGGTTTAATCTTCTCAAGCTTTGCTTTCAGTTCCTTTTCACGTTTTCTCTGCGGACGGATCGTAAGGAAATACATCACACCGATAATCAATATAAACGGGAGAAAAGCAGTTAACATGCCGAGGAAGCCTCCCCCAGACTTCTGGGTCTCTGCAGGTGCCGTCTCGAGCACAAAACGATACAATAGGGTCATCATGATCCTCCTTGGAATTTACATCTCTTAAGTCCAGTTTTACCACGCTGTCTCCCTCTAAGGGCACCTAGACCACTGGACACTCAAAGAGTGTACCACAAAAAAGCTTCATTTGTCATTTACTATCTTATAGGCGTTAAAGAATTCTTCCCGAAAACTCAGCAATCGATCCCTACAGATGGCGTCTCTAATTTTTCGCATAAGATCGATCAAAAAGTACAAATTGTGCCAAGACATAAGACGAAGTCCGAGTATCTCGCCGCATCGGATGAGGTGATGTAGATAGGCACGCGTGTAATGAGTACAGACGTAACAATCGCACTGTGGATCTAAGGGTAGAAACGAGCGCGCATGGATGGCATTACGAATGACGACGCGTCCCTGCGATGTCAGAGCTGTCCCGTTTCGTCCCATTCTCGTCGGGAAAACACAGTCGAACATATCGACGCCGCGCACCGAGCATTCTACGAGGTAATCAGGCGAACCGACGCCCATCAAATAACGCGGTTTGTCGGCCGGCATAAATGGCATGATTGACTCGATCATCGCGTACATCAAATCGGCAGGCTCCCCAACAGATAGACCGCCAATCGCATATCCTGGAAGCTCGAAAGACGTAATCTCTTTGACGCTCTGAATGCGAAGATGCTCAAACGTCCCACCTTGAACAATGCCAAAAAGCGCCTGTTTCTTACGATCCTTCCAAACATCGATACATCGCTCAAGCCAGCGTGTCGTCCTCTCAAGAGATTGCTTAACGTATGATTCTTCGGCAGGCCACGGCGTACATTCGTCGAGTTGCATCATGATGTCAGACCCGAGCGATTCTTGAATGGCAATCGATTTTTCCGGAGTGAGAAAATGGCGTGAGCCATCGATATGCGACTGGAACGCGACACCTTCTTCTTTAATATCATTAAGTTTTGCTAATGAAAAGACTTGAAAGCCACCGCTGTCGGTAAGAATGGGACGATCCCAGTTCATAAACGCGTGCAATCCGCCTGCAAGATCCATAATCTCTGTGCCAGGACGCATGTAAAGGTGATACGTGTTCCCTAGGATGATCTTCGTACCGATCGAAATCAGTTCCTCATTCGACATCGTTTTGACAGTCGCCCTCGTCCCGACAGGCATGAAAACAGGCGTCTCAAACGATCCGTGCGGCGTTGTGACAACTCCGTAGCGTGCACCGCTTTGTCGACAGATGTGCTTCAATTCAAATGTTAGTGCTTCATCATGATTATTCATACCATCCCTCTTCTGAAAACAGTTTGAGCATGACTATGGGAGCAAGAGCATTGCATCACCAAAACTGAAAAATCGATACTTATCCTCGATCGCCACACGATACGCATCGAGCATCGCTTCACGCCCCATGAGTGCCGATACAAGCATGAGCAAGGTCGAACCAGGTAAGTGGAAATTCGTAATCATTGCATCAATCACCTTAAACTTGAAACCGGGGTAAATAAAAAGATCAGTCTCACCAGTCATCGCTCTTAGCGGTATGTCGTTATTCTTGTAGTGTTGCACTAGCGCGACACTTTCAAGGACGCGACAGCTCGTCGTCCCAACGGCGATAACGCGTCCTCCCGCCGCTTTTGTCTCAGAGACTATTCGCGCGGCTTCTTCACCGAAAACATACCACTCCTCGTGCATCGTGTGTTCGGTGATCACATCTTCTTTCACCGGCCTGAATGTACCAAGACCAACGTGGAGCGTAAGACGCGCAATCTTTACACCGTCTGAAACGAGCTTATGTAAGAGCTCCTCTGTAAAATGAAGTCCAGCCGTCGGTGCCGCCGCAGAACCGCACTCGCGTGCATAGACAGTTTGGTAACGTTCAGGTTCTTTGAGTTTTTCTTTGATATAGGGCGGTGTCGGCATCTCGCCAAGCCTCTCGAGCCACATAAAAACATCGCCTTCACAGAAAAATTCAACGATACGCGTGCCATCCGGATCGATATCGAGAATGAGACACTCGAATTCGCCCTCAGAAAATATGACGCGATCACCCTTACGTGTACGCCTTGCCGGCTTGACGAGTGTCCGCCATCTGTTTCCCTCAATACACCGTAAGAGAAGAAATTCAATTCTCGCACCTGTCGGATCGCGCCGTCCAATAAGTCTAGCAGGAATAACACGCGTATCGTTCAAGACGAGACAATCGCTAGACGACAAGTACGAAGGCAAGTCAGCGAAAAGTCGGTGCTCTAGCGGCATGCCGCTTTGCATGACAAGAAGTCGTGATCGATCTCGTACTATAGCAGGACTGTTCGCGATCAGTTCAGGCGGCAATTCGTACGCATACGAAGAAGTTAGTAGATCACGGTCGATCTCTTCACCGACACACTTATGAGGAAAGCTCCCAAGATGCGACTCGATCGCTGCGATCGTCTTTTTGAGCGACTCTTCTGAGCGCCGCGCGCGGATGTGCGGTCGATCTTTCTTCTTTACACGACCAAGATTTTCTGGAAGTGGCAGAAGGCCGTAGTTGGCGTTCATCGGCTGAAAAGTCTCCTCATTCGAAGAAGAGACCCAGTGTGCTAATGCCCCCATCATCGTGTCACGCATGGGGATCATTGTATTGACCACTTCACGCGGTAGCAATTTCGCTGTACCGAGTGCGACGATGGCCGCCATCAATCCTGACGCGATCGCCTCGACGTATCCTTCAAGCCCTGAGAGTTGGCCGGCAAAGAAAAGTCGCTGATTCATGCGCGATTGAAATCCTTTTAATAGTACTGAGGGACCATTGAGAAAGGAGTTGCGATGCATGACGCCGTAGCGCAGAATATGCACGTTTTTGAGTGCTGGTATCATCGCAAAGACACGACGCTGTTCAGGAAATGTCAGCCGCGTCTGACATCCGACGAGAGAGACCATCGACCCCTCTTCATCTTCTCGGCGTAGCTGAAGACATGCGTACGGCCTTTTCCCTGTAGTAGGATCGATCAAACCGACAGGGCGAAAAGGTCCGTAACGCAGCGTATCGATCCCTCTTTCAGCTAACACTTCAACCGGTTGACAATCTTTAAAGTAAATCCGGTCGAAGTCACGCACAGGAGCCTTGTCAGCCTCGATCAAAGCTTCACGAAAGGCGATGTACTCCACCTCATTTAATGGACAATTGATGTAATCGTCTCCACCCTTCCCGTAGCGCGACCCCGTGAAGGCATGCGCATAATTGAGCGTAGAGGCGTCAACGATGGGCGCAACGGCATCGTAAAAAAGCATTCCGCCTATGCCCGTCATCTGTTCAATCGATTCATAGAGCGAACCTGATGTAAGTGGACCAGTCGCGATGATGACTACATCGCTATTTTTGACTTCGTCGAGATTGCGGATAGTCTTCTCAATGACAGAGATGTTGGGGTGGTTGATGATAGCGTCTGTGACGCGCTTAGAGAATTTGTCGCGATCGACAGCAAGCGCGCCGCCCGCTGGCACTGACGTCTCATCAGCGATCGCAATAAGATGCGATCGCATGGTACGCAATTCGCGTTTTAATAGACCTTGAGCAGTATCGATGCGGTCAGATTTGAGTGAGTTGCTGCAGACGAGCTCAGCGAACTGTTCCGACAAATGTGCCGGCGATCGCTCGCTAGGCTTACTGTCGATCAGTGTAACGTCTGCACCAAAAGACGCAGCCGTCAAAGCCGCCTCAGAGCCGGCGAGCCCGGCACCTACAACTGTTAGCTTCAATCTTCTACTTCCTCAATCTTCTTATCTTTTGTCTTCTCTTTTGTGGTGGACTTTTTTTTCGTTGCCATCTTCGTTTTTTTGCCTGCAGATGACCCTTTTGATGTCGTCTTTTTGCTTGCGTTTGTAGGGCATTCTTTATTGCTGCATCGCTCGTAGAGACGTCCACGAAATCTCTTCTTAACCATGTAGCTACCGCACGTATCACATACCTTACCGTCTATCGGCAAATCAAAGCTCGTAAAATCACAGTCAGGGTCATTTGTCTTGTCGCAGAAGAAAAGCTGATTGCCGCGACGAATCTTGCGAACTCTGATTGGTGACTGACATTTCGGGCAATGCGATTTCGTTTCTTCTGAGATTGTTTCTGTGTATGTGCAATCAGGATAGCGTGTACAGGCGATAAATCTACCATAACGCCCGACGCGAATTACGAGATCGCCATCACCGCACGCAGGGCACTTCCTGCCGGTCGGTTCATCCTCAATGACGATTTTCTCAATTGTCTTCTTTGCTTTGGCAACATCCTGATGGAAAGGTCCATAGAATTTCTCTAAAAGCTCAATCCAGTCCTGTTCACCCGATTCGACTTCATCGAGTTCCTTTTCCAGATCTGCCGTAAAATCAGTATCAACAATGTTAGCAAAATTCGCCTCGAGCATTGTGGTGACTGTCACACCTAGCTCCGTCGGCTTAATTTGCCGCCCTTCGCGCTCTACGTACAGACGGTCAAAAAGCGTCGATATCGTCGGTGCATACGTCGAGGGACGTCCGATCCCAAGCTCTTCCATCGCGCTAATCAATGACGCCTCCGTGTAGCGAGGCGGCGGCTGTGTGAATTTTTGCTCTGGTACGAGTTTATCGACAAGGAGGCATTCGCCCTCTTTTAGGTCAGGCAGATCAACAATTTCAGGATCGTCGTCATCCTCTCGCCCCTCTTTCTTATCCTGATCGCTTTTCTCGCTTTCCGTGATACCGTATTGACGGAGCCAACCTGGAAATACGAGCTTCTCACCTCTCGAACGGAAGAGGTGACTATCTGCGAGAATATCGACAGTGACACGTTCATAAAGAGCAGGCTCCATCTGTGATGCGATAAAGCGATTCCAGATCAATTCATAGATTTTAATCTGATCGGACGACAAATAGTCTCGCACGCGTGAAGGTGGCAAGTCAAAGTGCGACGGGCGTATCGCCTCGTGTGCGTCTTGGGCACTGCTCTTATTCTTGTAAACGGGAACTCTTTTCGGTAAATATTCCTCACCATACGTCGCCCGTATCAATTCTCTTGCAGACTGGACAGCGTCAGCTGAAACGCGGACTGAGTCTGTACGGATGTATGTCACAAGCGATGTATGTCCGTAAGGGCCCAGTGTCAACCCCTCGTAGAGAGCCTGAGCGGCTCGCATTGTGCGCCTCGACGTGAACCCCAACGTGCGAGATCCAGCCTGCTGAAGCGTACTCGTCGTATAGGGAGCGTAAGGTCTACGCTTGCGCTGGCTGGGCTTGACGAGATCGACTACGTAGTCTTTACCTTTTAGTTCGTCGAGGAGCTTGTCGAGATCGTCTTTCGACGTCAATTTGACGCGTGAAACGCGGCTACTCTTCTTAATGCCCTGATACAGTGCAGAAAAAGGTGAATCTTCTCGATTTTGTTTTAATAAGACTCTCAGCTTCCAATACTCTTCCGGTACAAAGGCATCGATTTCACGCTCGCGCATAACGACGAGTCGCGTAGCGACTGACTGGACGCGGCCTGCCGATAACCCTCTCCTAATCTTCTGCCAGAGCAATGGACTTAGTTCGTAACCAACAAGTCTATCAAGGATACGTCTAGACTGTTGTGCATTGACGAGATCGAGATCAATGGGACGCGGATGATTAATCGCTTCATTGACTGCCTTACCCGTTATCTCATGAAAAGCGATGCGGCAATGATCTCCTGGTTCAATATTGAGTATATGTGCTAAATGCCAAGCGATCGCCTCACCTTCGCGATCAGGGTCTGTTGCAAGGAGAACTCGGTCCGACTTCTCTTTTGCGCCTTTAAGTTCTTTGACGATCTTATCCTTGCCCGGCATGATGATGTACATCGGCTTAAACTTATTCTTGACATCGACGCCAATCGTTGAGGCTGGAAGATCGCGTATATGGCCAACAGAGGATCGGACATCGAAAGATGGACCGAGATAGCGTGCTATTGTCTTTGCTTTGGCAGGCGACTCTACAACCACAAGTGTTCGTTTACTCATTCAACTCATTCTCCCGTCTGAAATCAAACATTATATACACGAGAAAAGCGATACTGTCAAAGATTAAGTATAAAATACTAGCAAACAATCTCACTCACACATGCCACGTGATCGCACATATAAGCCCCGATAGAGACGTACAAGGCCTCTGCTCTGTAATGTCGCTAAGGAGAGAGCCGTCGTACGAAGATCAATTTGGCAGTGTTCAGAAATGGCATGAAGTGTTCGCGGTGCAGCCTCTAATAGATTTAAAATACATACCTCCTCTCGATTCATCTCAGTTCGTCTTCTCTCTGCCTCTGGACGTTGAGGCGTTCGATTGGTCGCGCCCCGAACATGAGCAGGATGCGCAGGCATACGGGGAATGTCGTCAATCGATTCGACGATAACGGCACCCTCTCGAATAAGATCATGACAACTTCTGCTTGACCCACTCAAGATTGATCCAGGCACAGCACAGACGTCTCTACCGTAATCAGCGGCAAAACCTGCCGTGATCAACGTTCCGCTAAAGCGCGATGCCTCTGTCACGAGCACGACGTCGCAAAGCCCCGCCAAAATCCTATTCCTAGCAGGGAAATGATGCCTGCGCGGTAAGGTCCCCAATGGATATTCAGAGACGAGCGCACCTGTTTCTGCGATCTGTTCAAAAAGATGGGTGTGTTCTTTAGGGTACGATACATCGACGCCACATCCTAGGACGGCGATCGTCGCCTTTCCTACCGCAAGCGCTGAACTGTGCGCCTGTCCGTCGATGCCTCGTGCTCCGCCCGATACAATCGTAATGTCGCGGCGAGCCATCTCAGTACATAATTTTTTAGTCACCTCTAGGCCGTAAAAGGACGGATTACGTGTACCGATAACGGTGATAATAAATGAGCTGTGTAGCTCTGCAAGGCTCTCTCCACGAAAAAACAAGATTGAAGGTGGCTGATCTGTGTGAAGCAAGCGTTGAGGATACTCACCATCGACAATCGAAATGATACGATCACGATTGCTCAGTAAGAGGGTCGTTGTGCCTGATAATTCACTCATGAAACGTCGATAAAGTTCACCATGTTGTGGTGATTCATCTCTCGTCATGAGTAACTGCTCTCTTAAGTATTCAAGACCCTTTGAATTCTCTAATATGATTGCACGCTCACGTTGTGACATGCGAAGTGATGAGGCGGCCTTCGTAAAAGCAGTTGCGATCTTCCACCGTGTCGTATCCATACATCTACCTATCCTTGAGGCGATACAAACGGCAGCCGCGCCTTGAAATGGTACGCTTCAGCGATGTCGATCTCTCTTACGTGTTCACGTTGCTCTAAGTCGGCAATCGTTCGCGCAATGCGTAGAATTGAAAAGAATGACCGTACTGACAAAAGCGCACGGTCTGTAATATCGATGGCAAATTTCATCGCCTCGTCACTGATAGCAAAAAAGCGCTCAGGATCTGATATTTGAACTTTTGCATTATGAAAGTTAACAAGCCCGCGCTTCGATGCCCGCTCTCTCTGCATCGCCCACGCACCTTCAACAAGCTCTCGCGTCTCATGCACGCCGGATGAAGATTGTTCTGATTCAGGATCAGGCACAGTCAGAAGGTCTTGTGTCTCGACACGCGTCAAAAAGACGACAAGATCAAAACGATCGAATAATGGACCACTGATACGTGATAAGTGACGTCGCACGGCCGCATCGTCACAGCGACACCGCCCGAATGGCTCTAAAAGATAGCCGCATCGACACGGATTACATGCCGCCACGAAAAGAAAATCAGCTGGAAATACAGCGTTCCACTCGGCGCGGGCAAGATGAATCTTGCCCGTTTCGAGAGGCTCACGTAGGGCGTCGAGGACACGCGGTTGTATCTCCGTTACTTCATCGAGAAAGAGAACACCGCGGTGTGCGAGGGTGCACTCTCCTGGCTTCGGTACGATACCTCCTCCGATGAGAGCTCCCGATGTAATCGTATGGTGTGTGTGACGAAAAGGTCTTCTCTTCATCAAACCTTCTGAATGAGGCGAATTCCCTGTTACGCTATAGATCCTCGAAATCTCAAGCGACTCCTTCTCCGTGAGAGGGGGCAAAATCTCCGGTATGACCGAGGCAAGAGTCGTCTTCCCACAGCCCGGAGCTCCCATCATCAAAATCGGATGCCACCCTGCCGCAGCGATCACACAGGCGCGCATACCCTCCGCTTGGCCGCGCATCATGTTGAAAGCATCTCCCGCATCGACGCATTCGGACTCCACCTCCCCCGATGATCTTACGGTTTTTCTTTTCGATCTGACACCGGAGTAGCGCAATACTGCTTCCTTAAGCGTTTCAACGCCCTCATAGTGAATCGAATCGACCGCCTGTGCTTCTCTTTCACAGTCGATGGGCCCGATGACATGCCGAATCCCCTCCTCTCGTAGCGAAAGGAGACGACCTAACGCACCATGGACACGTCTTACTTGGCCGTTGAGTGATAATTCTCCAAATGCTGCCGTCTCCGGAGATCCGGCTTGCCGGATAGCCTGATCCGATGAAGCTAGGACGGCAAGGGCGAGCGGAAGATCGAATGCGCTCCCCTGTTTCGGCAATGACGCGGGCGCATATCCTGCAATGACACGCCCCTTCGGAAATTCGTAACCGCTGTAGCGAATCGCTGCGCGGACGCGATCACGCGATTCGCTGATCGCGTGGTCGCCCCTCCCTGTCACTTCAAATCGAGGGAGTCCGGGGAGAATGGAAACTTCGATCTCGACAATAACTCCGTCAAGCCCTGTGAGGGCGCAGGAGCGGATACGGTGGTAATTCTTGACACTCATAAAGCTAGTTTGGCGCTCTTTGATGTTTATATATTGGCAATATATCGTCATCAATTGACAAGTTACGTCATTTTGACGGAAGAGCTCGCCTCAAAATGGCGCACTCACATTCAATATTTTGCGAACCATTCAACCGTTTCAGGATCGATCGTGTTGGAGCAGAACAGCTGAAAGTTGTTCGTGGTGATTGCGGGCTTTCCATACTAGGTATTCTTTGATAATTATATAAAATGCGTATAGACTAGAGTAATAATGACGTAAACGACCGCCATCAATCACTTTAATAACGTTGAAAACAAGGGAGGCACGGATATATGCACCTAGGTATCATTGGACTGCCTAACGTCGGTAAAAGTACACTGTTTAACGCTTTGACGAATGCAAGTGCTCATGTCGCCAATTATCCTTTCTGCACGATTGAACCAAACATCGGTGTCGTACCTGTACGCGATGATCGTCTGACCGTTTTGGCAGATATCTTCCACTCTGAAAAAATCGTTCCCGCGACGGTCGAATTTGTCGATATCGCAGGGCTCGTCAAAGGCGCAAGTCGAGGCGAAGGATTAGGTAACCGATTTCTTTCACACATACGAGAGGTCGATGCACTCTTACACGTCGTGCGCTGTTTTGACGACAGCGATATCGCCCATGTCGAGCGAAAGATTGACGCTTTATCTGATTACGGTACGGTAGAGACTGAGCTTATCCTCGCAGATATCGAGATTCTCGAACGTCGCCATGATAAAGTTACAAGAGCCGCCAAAGGCAACACGCGTGAGGCGTTGGAAGAGCTAGCCGTCATCGAGCGACTTCTCGAACACTTAAACAATGGAAAGTCGGCGCGGGAACTCATTTTAGAAGAGAACGAACGTGAACTCATACGCCACCTGTCGCTTCTCACGCTGAAACCTGAGATGATCGTCGCTAACGTCGCAGAGTTTAACGATGCCTTCAGTGATCTCCAATTGAATGCTCTGAGAAGTGCGTTCAAGACGGAGAAAGTGATCATCCCGCTATCATCGCGTATTGAAGCTGAGATCGCGGAACTTCCGATTGAGGATCAAGCGCTCTTTCTTGAGGAGCTCGGCTTAGAGAACGGCGGGCTTATACGTGTCGTCCAACAAGCCTACAAACTTCTAGGGTTGATCTCCTTCTATACTGCTAACAAAATTGAAGCACACGCATGGACGATTCGTCGCGGTTCAACGGCATACGACGCTGCAGGTACCATTCACTCCGATTTCAAAAGAGGGTTCATTCGCGCTGAAGTGATCTCGCTCGATGAGTTGCTCGCACGTGGATCACTCGTCGCAGCGCGTGAAAAGGGCTTGATCCGATCAGAAGGTAAGACGTATATCGTGCGTGAGGGCGATTATATTATTTTTCGGTTCAATGTGTGATGATCATCGTTTACTCTGCAGCGCCCTTTGGTAGCCCTGGCAGAGGGATGCCTCGTAGCCCGAACTCTTGACGTAGGAGTCGATGGACCTTCTCCTCTAATTCAAGAAGTGTACCGTTGTTAACAATCTCAAAATCAGCGATTTTCCTATACTGCTCAGGTGACATCTGAACGCGGATGCGCCGAAGAGCGTCGCTGTCGCTCATGCCGCGTCTTCTAAGCCGCTCAAGCCGAATATCGTCATTAGAAGTGATCACCCATATCTGATCAGCATGATCGATAAAACCACGCTTAACTGGAATCGGTGCATCAAGGACGATGGCTTTGGCCTTTTTCTTTTCAGCTTCCTCTAGGCGACTGTCAACAGTCGCAATGACGGCTTCGTGGACAATGGCGCTCAATGTATCAAGCGCTCTTTTGTCTGTAAAAGCGAGATCAGCCATCTTGTCACGGATAAGCGCCCCATTCTCGTCGATTAAATCTGCGCCCAACACATCGGCGATACGCGCTGTCGTGTCAGACGCTCGATCTGTCAATTCGTGCGCAATGGCATCAGCATCTAAAACTTGTATTCCAGCTGCACGACAAATAGACGCTACAACGCTCTTCCCGGTTCCGATTCCACCTGTTATGCCGAGTACAAACATCTGAACATACGCCTTTCTAAACGATAGACGTGCTAGTATCCGTCACGTTAACTCAAATCTCCCCATGTGTGACCGGCTTTCGCCTCAGCGATCAGCGGAACAGAGAGCTCCATTGCCTGCTCCATCACTTCACGCAAGAGCATCATGACGCGTTCTTGATCACCTTCAGAGACTTCTAAAATCAATTCGTCGTGTACTTGTAAGATGAGTCGCGCATCTAATTGCTCTTCTTTCAAGAGGCGGTACGCTCTGACCATAGCGATCTTGATCAAGTCTGCCGCTGTCCCTTGAACGGGCGCGTTCATTGCGGCACGCACGCCGAAATTATAAATATTTCTATTTTGAGATTGCAATTCAGGTAGATAACGCCTGCGATGGAAGAGCGTCTCTACATATCCTTGTTCCTTGGCCAGCTCACCCTGAACACTTAACCACGACTCTACTTGTGGATACTTTTCGTGATAAAGCTTGATGAGGCGACGCGCATTCGAAATAGGAATACCGAGGTCGCGTGACAACCCAAAATCGGAAATGCCGTACGTGATACTAAAATTGACTGTTTTTGCAACGCCCCGTTCATGTGCATCGATGACTGATTCGTCTTTCCCGAATAGAGCAGAGGCGGTGACACGATGGACATCTCGCCCTTCATTAAAAGCATCTGAAAGATTTTTATCACCCGATAAGTGTGCAAGGAGGCGAAGCTCGATCTGACTGTAATCGGCGCCGACGAGCACGTATCCTGGCGATGCGATAAATAGCTCGCGAATGCGCTTCCCGCGCTCTGTACGGATAGGGATATTCTGAAGGTTAGGATTTGAGCTTGACAATCTCCCCGTCGTCGTCAGCGCCTGATTGTACGTTGTGTGTATCCTTCCATCATCATTAATTTCTTTCTTGAGTCCTTCGAGGAACGTCCCGCGCAGTTTTGTCAGCTCGCGAAACTCGACGATGGCATCGATGATCGGGTGATATCCGCGTAACCGTTCAAGCTCATCTGCCGCCGTACTGTACTGGCCTCGTGAGCTTTTGCGCCCAGTCGGTAAGCCTAAATCCTCATATAAGACTTCAGCGAGTTGCTGTGGCGAGTTGATATTGAATCGTTTCCCGGCATCGCGATAGATCGACTGTTCGAGCGACTCAATCTCTTCCAACATGGATGCCGACTCAGCCTCAAGCGCCTTTACATCGACGAGAACACCTGCCCGTTCCATGTCGGCTAAGACGTTGACAAGCTCCATCTCGATCTCTGCGAGCGGGGTGATCTTTCTCTTTGCAAGTTGCACTTTCTGGCGCTGCATCGCCTCCAATAATAAAAGACAAAGTCGCTTGCGCTCGGCATGTCGATCCCTTAACAAGGGTAATGTGTCATCCTCAAATGGTTGAAACGCATCGCCGAGTGAAGCGCGCAGCGCAAACTCAATGTCATCAGACCTGCCAAGCTCGTTTAATAGATAGGAGGCAATCATGACATCGAAGATGGGGCGGTTCGGTGCTTTTGCGTCGTTTTTACGCAACTGCTGTTTAAGGTCCCATGTGACGAACACATTGTCTTTCTGGTCGATCAGATGAACGATCAGCGATGCATCGGAAACGTGTAGGCAAACGTGCTCTGTGAGCAAAAGCCCTTCGCTGCCATCTCCGGGCAGCATAAAAGCGACCGGCACATCATGTGCAACCTCAGCCAGCCACGCCTCGAACGAATCACATACACTGATGCGATCGGCGATCACATTGAGAGGTTCTGTGTCAGTCTCGCGATCGGCAGATGGAAGATTGAACCGCTCAAGAAAAGAGCGAAAATTGAGACGTGTCAAGAGCTGAGCGAGGACTTCACGATCTATTGCACTGTCGATATTGGTCGAAAGAAGTTTATCAGCTCCATCAAGTGGAGCATCGCGACAGATGATGGAAAGATCACGCGACATGCTCGCTGACTCCTCTCCCTCTGTTAAGTTCTTCAGAAGTGCACCTTTCATGTCACCGAGATGCTCATAGACTCCGTCAATACTTCCGTATTTGCTGATAAGTTTGAGCGCTGTCTTCTGACCGACTCCCCGGACACCCGGGATATTATCCGACGCATCACCCATCAGTCCCTTGACTTCTACCCACTGTTCAGGAGATAATCCGTATTCTTCCTGCATGGACTCGGGCGTGATCATTTCACTTTCCGAACCGTCTCTTTTTGTCGTAAGGAGCACGACCGACGTATTATCCGAGACCAATTGTAGTGTATCGCGGTCGCCAGTCAGTATGAAAACGCGCATACCGCGCTCTTCTCCAAGCTGAGCCAACGTCCCGATCAAATCGTCTGCCTCATAATCTACTAAACCGACCGGTTGAAAACCTAGGCTTTCGAGCATGTCCTTTGCGATAGGCACTTGTCTTGCAAGATCATCAGGCATCGGCCCTCTTCCCTTTTTATAAGCGTCATACTGGCGATGACGAAACGTCTCACCCGGCACATCCATCGCAGAGACGACATGTGTCGGCTGAAACTCCTCTTTGTATTTCGAAAGCATATTCATGAATGCAAACAAAGCACCTGTTGGCAAGCCATCAGGTGCTGTCAAACGGTTCCGACCAGCCATACCGTAATAGGCGCGATTGAGCAGGCTGTGGACATCGATAAGCATGAGGATATCTTGATTAAACACGGTATAATCCTTTCAGAATGCGTTGCTCATTTAATTCTAAGACAATTCATCGCACTTTGCTGGCAGTCAACTTGAGAAGCTTGCCTGCAACAGCCGCAGCCGTTCCGCTCACCGCATCCTCAAGGACGACTCCGATGGCGTATGGCATCGATTCATCAGCGATAAAACCTGTGAACAAGTTGTTTGTCGTCATGTTGCCTTCCTCATCCATGACGTTTGCCGTGCCTGTCTTGCCGCGGATATCGAGCCCCTTTACGTAAGCCTTTGTCCCAGTCCCGTCTGTCACAACAGCTCGCATCATTTCAGATAGCTTATCCGTCACGTTGCGATCAAGCGTCGCAACGTTATCGTTGTGTGCTAGAGGTTTCACATCTCCCATAGGCGTTCTTGTCGCCTCGACAACGTATGGCTGTCGCATCACGCCGCCATTTCCTATCGCTGATGCGATCATGGCGAGGTGCAGCGGCGTGACACTCTCGCGGTCCTGACCACCAGGCTGCCCGATCGCCGCCCACGTGATGGCAGCATTATCTTCGTGACCTATATCGCAGACACTTGGCGTTATCTTCAGTCGATCTAATGTCAATTCCGTGTTGAAAGCCAGCTCATTCGCAGCTCTCTCAAGCGAATCAGGCCCTAACAAGAGTCCAATATACCCAAAGTAATGGTTACAAGAAGTCGCAAAAGCTCGCTCAATCGCCAGCTTGCCATGTGTTTTCTTCATGTAGCGCTCAAAAACACCGCCGGGCATGAGCGCCTCTTTGCCACGACAATCCACTGTCATGTCATAGGGGTATTCCCCTTGGTTAAGAAAAGCTGTCGCCGTGACGATCTTGAATGTCGAGCCGGGCACATAGCGCCCCAAGAGCGCCCGGTTGAAAAGAGCTGTATCAGGAATATCTTTCCAAGCGATGACATTCTTCGGGGCAACAGAGGGTTTCGAAACGAGCGCGTACACTTCTCCCGTCTTGTAATTCATGATGGCGACGGCACCCCGTTTACCCTTGAGAGCACGGGCAGAAGCGACCATGAGATCGCTGTGAACGGTGAGGAGCAGATCGTCGCCTTCAAGACCTTGACCTGCGAAATCAAGCTTCATTTGTGTTAAAAAGGGACGTCCACTTCCGAGCAAGTGATCTTGCCAGAGTGATTCGAGCGTATTGGTGATGTTGTGCGTATAATCGCCAACGAGATGTAGAGCCGCCTCTGCAAGCACATCGTCATCTGCGTAACGGCGATTACCTCGTTTGTCACGGCCAGCTAGTACAACACCGTCAGCCGAAATGATTTCACCTGCTGATCTGTACCGTGAGCGCAACGCCGCTTTATCTTCGCCGGCCGCTTCGAGCCATGTCGTGCGGGCGCGACTGCTCTGTGCGATGACTCCGGCGATAACGAGCGCAAATAGCACAGCGAATAGAACGACAAAAACTCGAATATTTCTGAGCAGTGATTTCATCGTTCTCTCCTCAAAGAAAATGTTGCAAGGTCTGACGCGTCATCGTGTGAGAGTACTTGAGCAGAACGATCGATCTGTAATGTTGAGGAGCGCGCCATGATGCCTAGAAGTAACGCGATCATCAGCCATTTAGCAAGTAAAGAGCTCCCACCTCGAGCAATAAAGGGTAGCGTCACCCCGGTCAACGGTATCAAACCCGTCGTGCCGCCGATCACAACGATCGATTCAATGAGAATCGCAGAAGCAAGACCGAGGATCATAGCACTCGTAAAGCCATCGCGCGCGCCAATAATGCTCGACACACCGCGCAACCAGATCGTCATATAAAGTAAAATCAACATGATACCAACGATTATCCCCAATTCTTCACAGACAATGGCGAAAATCATATCGGAGTTTGCAAGCGGAATGCTGCCGGGACTCCCATTTCCAAGTCCACGTCCAAAAAGCCCACCGCGGCTAACAGCCTGTAATCCATAGACGATCTGGCGATTATCATCGCCGATGCGATCCCACAATGATATCCAGCCAAATATCCTTCGATTGACGTATGGAATCGCTTGGTAAATCAAGACACCTCCAACGCAGGCAACACCTAGTACGCTCAAAGATAAAAGGTATTCCGACGTCATGACAGTAAAGACGACGATTGTCACAGGGAAGAGAACCATGATAGAGCCGAGATCAGGCAACAATACGATGAGCCCTGCATTGAGGGCACCCCAGAAAGCAAAGACAACGAGTTGTCGCCCTTTGGGACGTATCCTGAAAAACCACGCAAGCGTGACGATCCAAGTAATTTTTGCAAACTCGGTCAACTGAAAAGTCAACCCGCCCGGAAGCAGAATCCATAGACCGGCACCGTGTGTTTCTCTCCCCTTTCCGAACATGAGTGTCACCAAATAAAGTATAGGTGTAAGGACAAAACAGATCGGCGCCAATCGCTCGAGTACATTCGTTCTCTGCGCCAGCACAACGAGGGTGATCAAGGCAACTAGTGCGACGCCGAGAGCGCCGATTTGTCCTAGGAGCGCGTTTTTTAGACTGCGGTGCCAAGCCTCCATCGTGTAATTTTCTATGTGGGACGGAAACACGCGCGATAAACCAAGCAACCTTGCCTGAATGATGAGTCCAACCGTCGTGAGCATCACAGTCGCCTGAAAAAGGATAGGATCAACACGTGGCAGAAAACGTCTCATGATCAAGCTCAGCAAATGCATTAATAGGTAGACAGAGGCCAGTACAACGACAAAAAAGTGAGCGACGTCCTCCGTGTCCGTACCGCGCATCCCGAAAAAAAGCACGATGAGCGATCCGAGCTGCAACAGCAACGTCATGATGACTGCCATAGCCGACCACTTGGAGCGGTGTAATTCAGAACGATGTGACACCTCATCTACTTCATCTTGTTTCACCTCTGCGTCATAGATGACAAAGTTTAGAATATGTCGGCCTATGCCGATTTTATCACCTTGACGCAACATTGCAGACTCTACTACCTGATGGCCGTTCAGCCAGACCATGGCTTGACGCTCGGGACGTACAAGCCACACCCTGTTATGGTAATAGATCGTCAAATGGTGTTTACGAATACCTCTGCCCTTTACACGGATATCTGAAGCGCGTGACGAGCCTATATGCGTCGTGTGGAATAAAGGTAGCGGTGCGACGAGCTGCGGGTCAAGCGGATCAGATGAGAGAAGGAAAAAGCCTGACACCGGTCGAGTCGCGCCACGCAAGTCCGCCAAGAGCACGCGCAGCGCACGATAAAAGAGAATAATTGACGGGATGGCGATGACAGCGAAAAGACCGTAACGTGCCAAGTGCATGTAAGAAGTGAAGGTCATGGCAAATCACTACGCGAACCCTTTGAGCTAGACTGAACAGGAACGAAACGCACCTCGTAGAAGACGTCAGGAAGCGATGCACGTGATGTGTCTTGACTCACCTCATCACAGCGTTCAATCGTGTTGAGGAGTTGATCCATAAAAGCTGAAAGTCCTAGTTCCTCGTCTGCCCCTATGATCTTTTCGAGCGTGGCGACTTCCTTTTTCAGGTACGCCATATTGTCTATTTGCTTGAGGCTAAAGATTTTCTTGTGATCTGTCTCAATAAAGTGCTCGGCCGATAAGAATAGTTCCTCGCGCATTTTCTCACCTGGTCGAAGACCAATATAATGAATTGGGATATCAACATCGGGTACAAGACCTGAGAGACGGATCATATCGCGAGCGAGCTTATCAATCCTGACAGGTTCTCCCATGTCCAATACAAATATTTCTCCACCTTCCGCATAAGCTCCTGCTAAGAGGACAAGGCTTGAAGCTTCGGGAATTGTCATGAAATAGCGCTCAACTTTGGGGTGCGTGACAGTTACGGGTTTTCGACTCTTAATTTGTTTTTCGAAAAGTGGTATGACGCTACCACTACTACCCAAAACGTTACCAAATCGTACAGCAGCGAACGAAGTATCCTCCCAAATCTTATCAAGCGCCATAACAATCACTTCACATAGCCTCTTGCTCGCTCCCATCACATTGGTCGGCCTCACAGCCTTATCTGTCGATATCAATACGAACCGCGACACACCGAATCGCGCGGCTGTCAACGACACATTGTACGTACCGTAAATATTGTTTTTGACAGCCTCACCGGGGCTGTCCTCCATCAAGGGCACATGCTTATGGGCGGCTGCATGAAAGACAACATCGGGACTATATTCACGGAACAATTGTTCGACGCGTCTGCAATCTCGCACGGATCCAATAAGAACCTTTAAATTAAGGTGTCTACCGTATCGCTCGCGAAGATCCTGTTGCAATTCATAAACACCGTTTTCATAGACGTCGTAAAGGATGAGGAGAGCTGGATTAAAGGAAGCGATCTGAGTCGCGAGTTCTGATCCGATTGACCCGCCTCCTCCCGTGATGAGGACTGTCTTGTCGTGTATAAAATCACTGACCTTGTCCAAATCGTATTCGACGGTGTCTCTTCCGAGCAAGTCGTCAATCCTGATGTCGCGGACATCAGATAAGTGAACTTTCCCGCCATCGAGTTCAGAGAAAAAAGGTAACGTCCTAACACGACAGTCAGTGCGGTGACAGATCTCCAAAATATTGCGGATCGTTTCACTTGAAGCTGATGGGATCGCGACAATGATCTCATCGATGTGCATCTCTATTGCCAGCCTCTCAATATCGTATCGATCCCCGAGCACCGGCACACCGTTATTCCTATAGTAATGCGTCAAAACGTTGTCATCGACTGCACAGATAGGAATCCTCAAACTCTGAGTCGTCTTCAATTCAACAATAATCTGGCTTCCAGCAGCTCCGGCACCGACGATCATGACGCGTATTTTCTTGTCGCCTTTTGATCTGCGAGTGGCAAGCCTCACCATCCGGTGCGATTTATAGAAACGATACAGCAGACGAATCGCAGTCACAGCCCCCGTCAACAAAAACCAGAACAATATATATGAGGGAAGGGAGAATTCACACTCAGTTAGCTGGAGAACAAGGACGGTGAGAAAGAGATGAACGATCGTGCCGGCTAATAATGTCAAATATTGCGTGCCTCGCGCAAAAGCCCACATCTGGGTATAAAATCCGAAGAGTGGGAAAATGACGAGGGCAATCAGAACAGGAATAAACCAAGTAGCTTTAAACTGCGTCCAAAAACGGACAGGAATGCTCCACTCATAAAGAATCAAGAGCGCCAAAAGAGAGGCGACAACAGTTGACGCCATATCAAAGGCGATCAGGAACGCTTTACGCGGTGTCAAATGTCGAATTGTGCGCGGTCGTCTGTTATCCATCTCTGCAAACAGATTCTATCCTTGTATGCCAAACATAAGGAAAAAGGAAACTCGATGGAATATGATAGACTAGTTTTCTTTTATGGCCTTGATCGAGTCGAGGTATGTATTGATGTCACTCAGCAGATAGTCTGCATCAACACCGTGAACTTGACAAGCTTCTTCCAGTGTCTCATTATTTGCTAACATACAGCCGACACAATGGAGTCCGTGCCCCATCAATAGTCCTGCGAGGTTGCGGTCAATCCGAAGAATGTCGACAATCAGCATGTCTTTAGTAGCTTTCATAATACGATAACTCTTTCTAACGTGATAGTATCGAACGATTATCGTCGTTCGATTAAAAATAATTCTGTTGGTATGGTACAGTAACGAGGTCCGACATGCAAGTTTATAGCCTATGAGGTGTCCAACGTACGGCGGTTGACAGTCACTCCGAACGAGTTTTTATTGGCGTACGATCTCCGCATGTCACCACAGAAGAGACTCGTTTACTGCTTAAAATGGCGTCAATCGACAGAGAAAGGCACACAAACCTTGACAAGACAACGTTTGATCGTGATAATAGGCAAAGAAATTGCCAGAAGGAGGCTAACTAATGAATAAAAGTGAATTGATCAATGCAGTAGCGGAAAAGACGCAACTGACAAAAAAAGATAGTGAAAAGGCGGTCACAGCCGTTTTTGATGTCATTACAGAACAGCTCGCAAAGGACGAGAAAGTCGTTCTTGTCGGCTTCGGCACCTTTGAGGTTCGCCATCGCGCTGCACGCAAAGGTCGCAACCCGAGTACCATGGAAGAAATCATGATTCCTGCGACAAAGGCGCCGGCATTTAAGGCTGGGAAAAACCTGAAAATGCAGGTGAATAAGTAATTACTATCCTTAACCTCAAATTTTGACTTTACGTGAGGGCTGTCCGTTTGATAGCCCTCGCTCCAGTTTCATGATGATACAATCGCTTCAATGTTTACCCCTTATCTCAGTCTGAGCGAGGAAGTCGACAACCATTTCTGCTAATCTCGAGACGGTACGGGCGACAGGGAGACGTGAGGCACCTAGGCAGAGAAGGCTAGACGGTAAATCTTCTCTACTTTTTCGTGCCTGAATTTCACGTCTTGCCAGATCATCAAATAAGTAACGGACATTTCTTTCTACCTGATACGGTGTCATCTTATATCTTTCAGCAATCATCGGGTAAAGGCGTTTGCTGATCGGATTGAGAAGCGATATATCCTCTGCAATCAAGCGTATCATCTCCTGAAGGAGGCGGTAGCCACGCAGATGCACGTTGAATAAATAGCGTCCTAAGATCGTGTCGACCGCTCGTTGGATATGCGCCTGGCGGTCATACTCGCGATGTACTTCCTCCCGGAGAAGGTGCTCCGCTGTTGCTAATATCTTGCGTGTTGCATAAGGTGAACCCTTGCGACCGTCGACCACATAGTGAACTCTTCCTGAAGAATCCATCACACCGAATAACCCATGACGGTTCATCAATTTTTCTACATGGTTCAGAAGTTCACGGTTAGAAGCGACTAAATAGAAGCCGAACTCGTCTTTTGGTCTTGCAAGCTGTTCCGTTTGTTCTGATTTCATATCTGAACGAATCGGTTGATCTTGTATCATGCGATCTATTCTCCTCTCGTCATCTATTGTAGAGACAGAGGACACGAATTATTTCGCTCCGATCGAAATAGTGAGGCTACATCTATAACTCCATCTCCATCATCTATGATCGGGAACATCACCGAAACGCATAACGTTGATGATGTAATGAGTTCTTGGGGTGTAAGTAATTTGGTAACGGCCATGTTCATTCGACTTAAACACGCCGGGCGGAAAATAAAATTTTTGACCGTCAAGCGTCAACGTATGATTCCGAGGTGTTACCTCGTCGGGGATCTCGATCTCACGCACACTATACTGGCGGTTGATGAGTTGAACACAGTCAAACACCATCGGCACGAGGATTGTGATTGAAAGATATGAGATCACAGTGACAAGCAAAAGTGGTGCGAGAAAAGTAAGGCGTGATCTACAAGCGTGATTCCAAATGATACGCAAAAAAATGAAAAGCAATACAAAGAGCGCACACACAAGCGCCAAACTGGCAAGTAGCCCTAAAATAAAGTACATCACCATTACGATTCCCCCTTATCGTATGTCGCTAGAAGAGCGGCGAAAGCGTCCTCATCCAAGCTTTTAACACCGATTTCTTGTGCTCGTACCGCCTTACTTCCCGGGTTCTCGCCTACAACAACAGCCGAAGTGCGCGATGAGACAGACCCAACAACGCGCGCTCCGAGTTTCTCAAGTGCGGCTCTTGCCTCATGACGTGTCATAGAACTCAAAGTTCCTGTCAGGACAAATGTCTGGCCTTCTAGCGGCATGCGAACGTCCGTTACATCGCTTGTCATGTTCAATCCGCTCTTTTCCAGTCGTTCTAACAAATGCTCTGTTTGCGGTAGAGAGAACCAGCGACTGATTGAACGCGCCGTCACAGGCCCGATATCTCGAATCGATGCAAGTGTCTCCTCATTAACCTCTGCCAAGCGCCCTAGATCGGGAATCGCCTTAACGAGTGCTTGCGCCGTCTGTCTGCCGACGAGCGGAATACCAAACCCCGTGACGAGCCGCTCAAGCGGTGCCGACTTAGAACGCTCGAGCTCAGCGAGAAGTTGATCAACGCTCTTGTCACGTCCGATAAGTCCGTCCTCGACTAGGATATCGCGCTTTTCATGGAGTGTGTACAAATCGGCGATCGAACGAACGTAGCCCCCCTGATAGAGTGCTTCCGCCACTTTCTCGCCGAGGCCTGCAATGTCCATGGCCTCTCTCGAAGCGAAATACGTCAAGTGCCGGACGAGCTGGGCTGGGCAATCGATGCCCGTACAGTAAAGGTCAGCTCCACCGCCGACGTACTCAGTCTCCGACCCACATGCTGGACATGTCTTAGGAAGCGTGTAGCGTTCTGTATCCGCCGGTCGCTTATCTACATTGACTTTCAAGACAGCTGGGATAATATCGCCACCCTTTTGGACGAGAACAGTATCCCCGATGCGAGCATCGAGCTGATCGATATAACCCTGATTGTGGAGCGTAGCCCTCTGCACAGTCGTCCCCGCTAGATTGATGGGTGCAAGATAGGCGAGCGGTGTAATGCGCCCCGTACGACCGACTTGAGGCACAATATCAAGGAGAACCGTCTCTTTTTGTTCAGGAGGATACTTAAAAGCGATCGCCCAACGCGGGAATTTGCTCGTCGCGCCAATAAGCTCGCGTGGGTACAATTCGTCAACTTTTACGACGGCACCATCGATCTGAAAAGGCAATGCTTCACGTCGCCTTTCGATGGATTCGATCGCTTCAATGACTTCTTTCGAAGAATGACACAAGACTACATCTGGGATGACAGGAATGCCAACATCTGATAGCCAAGCGAGCATTGATGAATCGTTTGAAAATGAATTTGATGAGTGCTGAATCTCAAAAGCAAAGAACGAGAGCGCACGATCGCGAACGACTGTCGCGTCGAGTTGGCGAAGCGTACCGGCCGCCGCATTTCGAGGGTTGGCAAATACTTTGTCTCCTAATAGACTGAGTGATTGATTGAGCGCGTCAAAAGAAGCGTACGACATGTAGACTTCTCCGCGGATGACGAGCTCCGAAGGTCGCTCACTAATGGCAAGAGGGATGGAAATAATCTGCTTGAGATTCTCGGTGACGTCCTCACCATATGTAACGCCGTCACCGCGTGTCACGCCCCGTACAAACAATCCGTTTTCATACGTCAGGCTGACAGAAAGTCCGTCTATTTTCATCTCAACGATGAAGGTAGCCTCAGGGTATTGTACGTGCACGCGTTCGACAAATGACGTCACTTCATCGTAAGAAAAAGCATCAAGAAGCGAAAGCATGGGAAAGCGGTGCGCCACAGGCGTAAACTTAGTTGAAGCCTCACCACCGATGACAGAAGTCGGAGAATCGCGGAGTGCCAGCTCTGGCCACTCCGCCTCAAGAATGTCGAGCTTACGGAGAAGTCGATCGTACATCTCATCTGACGTAAGCGGTTCGTCGAGATTGTAATAAGCGTGATTGAGTTCTCGGAGCACCTGTGTCAATTGCCCGATCACGATGGCGGCAGATTCCCGGTCGCCGGGATTGTCAGCCTGCAATAGAGACTCTAAACGGTGACAATCGAGATCCATGGGTGCTCCGATGATACTTTACGCTTTGCCGTCACAACCTAGCACGTTCGTTATCTTGTGTGCAACAATCTCCTCGATCGCTTTTCGCGCCGGACCGAGATATTTTCGAGGATCAAAGTCAGCAGGGTTTTCACCGAGATATTGGCGTACGGACGCCGTCATCGCAAGGCGCAAATCGCTGTCGATGTTGATCTTACAGACGGCCATGCCTGCCGCTTTACGCAACATATGTTCAGGGATACCGATGGCATCAGGCATGGAACCGCCGTAACGGTTGATTGTTTCGACATATTCTGGGATGACGGAGCTAGCACCATGCAAAACGATAGGAAAACCTGGGAGTCGGCGCTCTATTTCTTCGAGAATATCGAAGCGGAGTTGCGGCTTCTGGCCAGGCTTGAACTTATAGGCGCCATGACTCGTGCCGATGGCGATCGCCAGCGAATCACAGCCTGTGCGCGTAACGAACTCTTCGACTTCATCGGGGTCAGTATACGAAGCATCGTCTGAACTGACGACAACATCGTCCTCTATACCTTCGAGGCGACCGAGCTCAGCCTCAACAACGACCATAGGGTCGTGGCTATGCGCGTAATCGACAACTCGGCGTGTTAGTTCAATATTCTCTTCAAACGGCAAGTGTGAGCCGTCGATCATGACAGAAGTAAATCCTCCATCGATGCAATCTTTGCAGAGCTCGAAACTGTCACCGTGGTCAAGGTGAAGCGCAATGGGCAACCCAGACTCAATCAGAGCCGCCTCCACTAATTTGACAAGATACGTCTGATTCGCGTAGCGCCTTGCTCCAGCTGATACTTGTAAAATAAGCGGTGCGCGTAACTTGTTCGCTGCATTGACGATCCCCTGTATGATCTCCATGTTGTTGACGTTGAAAGCGCCGATCGCATAACCACCTGCATACGCTTCCTTAAACATTTCTTTCGTATTGACTAAAGGCATTTTCATTTCCTTTCTTACGACTCATCAATAGTCGTTTTAATCATTAGAATAAGTATATCACCTCGTGCAAATTGGCGACCACATCAATCGATGTCTCGGGCTAGACGTTCCAGTCGCTCGAGTTGAACTCTCAGACTTTCGAGCTGGTCTTTATATTGCACCTCCTTTTCGCGCTGTGCTTCGACGACATGTGCTGGCGCCTTCGTTGTAAACTGAGAGTTGGCGAGCATCGCTTCAGCCCTCTTAATCTCCTGTTTCAGTCGCGCCTCCTCTTTTTTTAAACGGTTGAGCTCTTCTTCGACATCGACAAGTTCGCGCAGGGGTACGGCGATTTCGCCACCGTTGAATATCACGATCACGTCTTCTTCATCGAAATAAGAACCATCCTCGAGCAAATTAAGTGCTGAAATCCCTGCAAGCCTCGCCAGTGTTGGAAGTCCATCTTGCAATCTCGAAACGAGTGCGCCGTCATCTGCGCGGAAACTGGCAGAAAATCGTCGTGCAGGAACAATTTTGTATTCTGCACGCAGATTTCTAACCCCGCGAATCGCACTGACAAGACTCGTCATCGTTCTAACTGCATCGTCATCGTGTCGATACTGGCCGGCATCAGGCCACGTTTCAAGGATTAACAACTGGCCTTCGTGCAGAACACCGTAAATGCGTTCCGTGACGAACGGCATAAACGGGTGGAGCAATTTAAGCGAATCGGAGAAAACGCCGTATAATACAGCCTGAGCCGCTCTCCCCGTGCGTCCTCCATCATGTAACCGCTCCTTGACAAGTTCGATGTACCAATCACAAAAATAGTCCCAAAGGAACGTATAGATCTTCTCTTGCGCCATGCCGAGCTCCATCGCCTCTAGATGATCGGAGAGAGCATTGATCGTACCTTTCAACTCCGACATAATCCAGCGATCCTCAATCTCTAGATCGTCGTCCGTAACGTCACTAAAATCGGTGTCGTCGTCGAGATTCATTACGATGAAGCGAAAGGCGTTCCAGACCTTGTTGATGAAGTTTCTTCCGTTTTCAAACTTTTCATCGCGGCAGCGCAAGTCTTTTCCAGGCGTTGTGCCGACCATCAGCCCGTAGCGTAAGGCGTCGGCGCCATACTTATCGATTAGCTCGAGTGGATTGACGCCATTCCCGAGTGACTTCGACATTTTGCGTCCGAGCTCATCGCGGACCATACCATGGATCAACACGTAGCGAAAAGGCGTCATACCGGTGTTATACAACGAAGAAAAGATCATCCTTGCGACCCAAAAGAAGATGATGTCGTACCCCGTTACGAGGACATCGGTTGGGTAAAACGTTTTGAAATCATCTGTATGATCGGGCCATCCGAGCGTCGAAAATGCCCAAAGTGCAGATGAAAACCACGTATCGAGCGTATCCTCATCTTGTTTAAGGCACATACTGTGACACGACGGACACGTGGAAGGCGTCTTCTCTGAAACGATGATCTCCTCACACTCTTCGCAGTACCATACTGGGATACGGTGCCCCCACCAGAGCTGACGCGAGATACACCAGTCACGAATTCCCTCCATCCAGTTGAAGTAAATCTTTTTGAAGTGATCGGGCACAAACTGCGTGTCACCCTTACGGACAGCTTCGATTGCAGGACCGGCAAGAGGTTCCATCTTCACAAACCATTGCAATGAAATCCTCGGCTCGACAATCGTGTCACAGCGCTGACATGTGCCGATATTGTGACGCATCGGTTCGACGCTGACAAGATACCCTTGCACTTTTAGATCGTTGACAACAGCCTCGCGGGCCTCTATTGTCGTCATCCCGGCGTAAGGGCCGCACTCATCTGTCATGCGTGCGTCATCAGTCAAGATATCGATAACAGGAAGGTTATGGCGCAATCCAATTTCATAGTCGTTAGGATCATGGGCCGGCGTGATTTTGACGTAACCAGTACCGAATTCAGGATCGACGTAGGAATCGGCAATAATCGGGATAGTGCGGTCAGTCAAAGGCAAGTGTACCATGCGCCCCAGATGGCAACTTCGCTGTTCGTCATCGGGGTGAATGGCGACAGCCGTATCACCAAGCATCGTTTCCGGACGTGTCGTCGCAACGGCGATCGCGCCGTCACCATCCGCGAAAGGATAGGTAATGGTGTAAAGTGAAGCGTCCTTCTCTTCATGTTCAACTTCAATATCTGAGATCGAAGTCAGACATGACGGACACCAGTTGATCATACGCTCACCGCGATAGATCAACCCCTCATCGTACAAGTCCTTAAAAACGCGCGTGACAGCTCTTGAGAGTCCTTCATCCATCGTGAAACGTTGACGCTTCCAATCGCACGATAGACCTAGTCGCTGTTGCTGACCCGTGATGCGGTCATGGTAGACTTCTTTCCATGTCCAGCAATAGTCAAGAAACTTTTCTCGCCCAAGCTCCTCTTTTGTAAGGCCCTCTTTGCTCAATTCTTGAACAACGAGCGCCTCCGTTGCGATGGACGCATGATCAGTGCCCGGTAAAAACAGAGCGTTCTTACCGCGCATTCTATTATAACGGATCAGAACATCGGGAAGCGTATTATCGAGAGCATGTCCCATGTGCAGCTCACCAGTGATATTTGGCGGCGGCATAACGATGGTGAACGCTTCCTTATCTGAAGGAGATTCAGCATCGAATGCATTGCGATCTAACCATTCCTTGTAGATGATCGGTTCTTCTGATAGCGGATCGAACGTTTTAGCTATGTCATCTATATTCTTCATTACATTCAGCCTTTCTGCTGTTGTCGTTAAGTATCATTCTACTTGAGTCATGAGTCCTACTCATCATGCTCTTCCGGACAATAGTCGAGTTTCACTCTGATCATAACAAGACTACCACGCGCCCCCGGGTCAACAAGGCGAAAGCCAAACCGCACGATCTCTGCCGTATCGTTCGCAAGCTCAGTATCGGCCCACCTTATGACTTGTTGCCTAAAAGCGTCCTCAATTTTCCTTGGAGAGGACTCAAAGACGACACCGTTTGCATCTTCTAATAGTAATTGAATCTTCTTTTCTTGGTGGTCGGGATTGAGCAAAACGAGTTCAACAGCGGAGTAAGGCGTCAAATCTAAGGGTGGATAGCATGAAGCAAGTGCTACAGTAGCGTCAACTTCGACCGGTCGCTCATCGGCGTTTACATAATCGAGCTTGATATCAGAGTGGCTGTAACCGTTTACCTCATTCGTCAATGTCAGCTCGCCACGTCCCTTCGTGACGTTCCATAGGCGTTTCAGCCCAGGAAGGTCCTTTTTGCGCGGACGCGGCAAATCAGTGTCTAATGGCTCTTCCCAGCCGAACATTTCTAATCGATCCATATCGAACCACGGCTTGGGGATTAGATAATTCGACGGTTCCAAGTCTAGACGGAAAGGTAATACAGGCATCCCATCTGAACCCATTAAATTGGCATCTCCATTAAACGATGAAAAACCGTACGTCAATGAAACAGGGTCGTCAATTTGATCATGCCATACGAGCACACGTACGCCATATAGGATACGCGCTTCTGCCTTGACAAAAACGCGATTACTGTCGCATATGGCAAATCCTTTCAAAACAGTCTCTCCCTGTCGTAGATGTAACCCTCCGCCACGTACGGCAGAAAGCGTAAAGTTGATCATCCACTTATTGCCGATACGTTCTAGTGACACAGGTTCAGGAGCACTGGTCGGGCGATCGTCGCCGGCGAGAAATCCCGAAGCGAGTCGTGCCATGCGGCGCCCAACCTCTCTCTTCGCAAAAGGTGTAAGCGCACTACAAAATGACCCATTCTTACTGTAATCAAGAGGGAGATCATAAACTGTGACGAGCCCTGTATTGGCGTTTAGTGTGTGCCTTGCCACAGCGAGCGACTCATTGAACACGGCAAGTCCTGTCGAATTCAACCCATTGTAAAGATACGCTGGCAGCTGCGCTACGATAAGTGTGAGCTTCTGCCCAACTGGTTCAAACAGCTCGCTGAACGTGTCAATGAGATAGCGAAATGCTCGTAAGTAATATTCTGGTCCATCGACGTCACTCTCCCCCTGAAACCAAAGAACGCCTCGAAGAGACAATCCCACGAAAGGTGCCACCTTGTGGTTAAACATGGCGCTCGGTTGCTTGCGTGGGGAAAATTCGTGTGTAAGCGGAATCAACTGCTGCAAAACAGTCGATTTTCGAATTGTCGCCCGTGGAACGACGAGAGGGGCAGGGTCTGTTCGGTCAGGCTTTCTTCCGTCGAGCAGCGCAACAGTCTGCGGTCGGGGGAACGTTTTAAAACCTCCATCCTCCTGACGGCTCTCTTTCTGTTCGCGTTCCACAGTCTCGGCATTCCAGTTGTCGCGATCACGATATAACCGCACTTCTCTAACATGATTTCTGATGATCGGATCAGCTTCGACTATTTCGCGCGGAAGCCATGAATGGATATAGGTCCCGGGACACGCAGCATTGATCACGCCAACGGGGATCTGCCATTCGTTGTAATAGTCGACGGCAAATGAAAAGGCAACGGCAGACTGATCTTTCATCAAGTACACCTGATCGCCGCGCTGCCATTCACCACCCTGTGCCTCTCCAAGCGGCGTGTAACTGTACTGTCGCACCTGCTCGGAAAGTCCATCGAGGTTCATCTGAAAAAAACGAATATGGTGGAGATTGACACATTCATCTAAAGCGAGTTCGACGTCGGACTCGCGTACTGTCTGCGCCATATTGTCCTGACCTGAAGCATACCAAAGCTCACCGACAAGAATATCATTAATCACAACAATCTCGGCAGCTGAGCGAACTGTTAGACGGCACGGGTCTTTAGAGGCGTTGAGTGGCGGCAATCTAAACTCAAAATAGCCATCGCGGCCGGCTTTATCCTCCTCAGAAAAGAGAACGCCATAAGGTACCTCAGCATCACCTGGTTCAAGTCTATCTGTAGGAAAACGCTCCAACTCAACAGAGACAGTCGATTCGCTCGCAGCAAAACCGAAAAGTCTGTTGACTGCCTTTTGTTGCAAGACCATTCCATTACCAAAAATGGTCGCTAATCGCAAATATGACATTAGGACGCACTCCTATTTCAAAAGAAACATCGCCTCTTCATCCGATGTTTTACCGTACAACCAACCATAACGCTCTCGCCTTGATAAGCGATCGTTACGCTTGCCATTTTGACTGTCTTTTGAGACGCTTGTCAAGTGAGCAAAGAGAGATCAAGTCAATAAGTCGCCATAAACACGCTTACGTATGATGCGCGCCCCGAGCGCATCCTCCTTCGACAAACCTCCATCACGCACAAGTGCATCGAGGAGCAAATCGACGCGCAGATGACAATCGCTTCCCGCCCCTCCCTTAAAATCGATTGAATCATCCCTTATATCATACGTCTCAATTATTCTTAATGCGATATCGATTTCTCTCATCTTGCCTTTTCGAACCCAAGACACGACAACGGGACGGTCACCGTCGAATGTCCGGGAAAACGCTTGTCCAATCAACGGGGCCTCAATCGAATAATCAGCGGCCTGGACAAGTGACATCAAACTCCTTTTCGTGTCAGGTGCCTCATTCCAGTCGACAACCTCAAGACCGCGTGGAAAAGAACGGTTAAGCCTTTCGATCATCCAGTCAACATCGATACACCTTTCCAAAGTGACCTCAACAGGGTCTCTACGCGTCTCGATCCCCACACCAACAGGCAAACCAAAGACGAGAATCGGCCGCGGATTGAAAGCGTCCTCCGTCCACGCAATCGGCCATCCGGCACGATTGAGGGCGCGCTCAAACAGGCGCATGTTGTCGAGATGGGCAAGCCAAGCAGTTGCACCTCGGCGCGCAAAGAAAAGAATCAAGCGCTGTTTCCTGTTATCACTCATGATTGCCTTCTTCTTTTTGTTCAATCGATGACGTCTGCGAGCAGATACCTGCATGCCACACACCACAGCCACAACCAGAACATCCGTCGAAGCACGATAAGCTCACGCGTCCTTCGCGCGAGAGAGCGCGCTCACGCTCAAAGAAACGTCGTGTCACGCCGATGTCGAGATGTTCCCAAGGGAATAGCTCATCGTCATCTCGTTCTCGCGTATAAAAATCGGCACCTCCCGGAATCAGCGACAGCGCCTCAAACCAGAGATCACGATTGAAATGCTCGTGCCAAGCATCGAGGTAGGCACCTTCACGCCATGCGCGCTCGATAACACTAGCAAGTCGCCGATCGCCGCGAGCAAGCACGGCCTCAAGGACTGAGCTTTCAAAGTCGTGCCAGTGGTAGGAGATGCGCCGATCTCTTAACCCGTCGGCCAGTTGTTTTTGCTTTCTGCGCATTTCGTTGATCGATATCTGGCGTTCCCACTGGAAAGGGGTGAATGGCTTGGGGATAAAAAACGACGTGCTGACCGTTACCGACAAACGTTTAGCACGCACATCTTTCGGTATATCGTGCCAGATTGCAAGAAGTCTCATTGTCAAATCGATGATCCCTTCAACGTCATCATCAGTCTCTGTCGGCAAACCGAGCATAAAATAGAGCTTTAGCCGATCCCACCCGTTCTCAAACGCCGTACGAGCGGCATCAAACAAATCGTCCTCAGTAATGTTCTTGTTGATGACGTCGCGAAGTCGTTGTGTACCAGCCTCCGGGGCAAATGTCAGCCCGCCCCGTCTTGTCCTTGCGAGACGTTCAGCGAGCTCAAAATCAAAAGAGTCAAGACGCAAAGACGGAAGTGACAAATTAATGTGGCGCGGCTCAGCTATCGGGAGCAAAGTGCGTGTGAGGTGATCAAGTTGTGAGTAGTCAGATGTCGAAAGTGACAACAACCCAATCTCATCACACCCTGAGCTGTCAATGAGCCGTTGCGCAGCCTCGATCAATGTCTTGGGAGAACGTTCACGCAATGGTCGATACGTAAAGCCCGCCTGACAGAACCGACACCCACGAGCACACCCGCGAAAAATCTCAAGGATCATGCGGTCATGTGTCACCTCCATGTTAGGCACAATCGGTTGGTGCGGGACAGGCGCACTGTCCAGATCTCGCACCAACGCCTTGCGCACGCTTTGAGGCGCATACGGGTCTATGACCTTGATCGCTTTGAGCTGTCCGTCTTCATGATAGTGAGGCTCATAAAAGGACGGGATGTAGACACCGTCCATGCAGCAAACGTGTCGGAGGAAATCGACTTTGGAAGATTTTGAAGCCTTGTGCTTTTTATATTCATTGACGAGCATGGGGAGTTGAAACTCACCGTCTCCTAGCAATACAAGATCAAAAAAAGGCGCCATCGGTTCTAAATTACAGGCGATCGGGCCACCTGCGATGATGAGAGGATCGCTATCGCTACGTTCAGCTGCGCGAAGAGGGATCCCGCCTAGATCGAGCATCTCAAGAACGGCCGTATAAGCCAGCTCATAATGAAGAGAAAAGCCAACTATATCGAAATTAGACAGTGGCGTCATCGTCTCGATCGATACGAGTGGCAGATTACGTTCTTTAAGGAAGGCACGAAGATCGACGTCTGGAGCAAAACAACGCTCGCAAAACACGTACTCATCGCTGTTAAGAGCAGAATAGAGAATCTGGATCGCCAAATTCGACATGGCAATCTCATAGAGGTCAGGAAAAGAAAGCGCAAAATGGACGCGTTCCTCTTGACAGAGTGAAAAGAATGCATGACTCTTATCGACTGCGTGAAGTTCCCCTCCAACATAGCGCGCAGGTTTCGTGACTGATCGCAACATCGAGCGATAAAACGGCGAATCGAATCTCTCCATCCCCGAGAATCAATCTCCCTCTTCTGCAGAAGTACGAAGTAGCTGTTCGCGCAATGCCTCAAACCCTGGTTTACCTAGAAGTGCAAACATATTTCGCTTGTAGGCTTCAACGCCCGGTTGATCAAAGGGATTGATACCGTTCATAATGCCGGAAAGGGCACAAGCTCTTTCAAAGAAATAGATTAAGGCACCGAGCGAATGTAAAGAGCGGTCTTTAAGTTCAATACACATATTCGGCACACCGCCTGAAACGTGCGCCAACGCCGTGCCTCTCCTAGCTTGGCGGTTGACAAAACTCATCGGCTTGCCTGCAAGGTATTCAAGTTGATCAAGATCGGAGGGATCGCTAGGGATTGCGATATCGTTTCTGACATTCTTAAATTCGATCACCGTCTCAAAAAACACGCGCGGTCCTTCCTGGATAAGCTGTCCGAGAGAATGAAGGTCAGACGTAAAGTCTACGCTCATCGTAATCAAGCCTTTACCATCCTTGCCCTCACTTTCAGCAAACAGCTGCTTCCACCATTCGGCAAAATAGCGCATCGATGGTTCGTAGCAAGCGAGAATCTCAGCCTTATAGCCCTTTCGCATGAGGAGTAAACGGTTGACAGCGTATCGATCAGCCGCCGAAAGACCCTCTGAAAGTGGCGCAATCGAGCTTTTACGCTCTCTACGTGCACCTTCTAGCAGTTGACGGATATCAAGACCTGCAACAGCGATTGGCAAAAGCCCCACAGGCGTCAAAACAGAATAACGACCTCCAATATCATCAGGGATGACAAAAGTCGTGATCCCCATCTCATCAGCATAACGACGGAGGGCGCCACGCTTTTCATCAGTCGTAATCACGATGCGTTGAGCGAGTTCTTCACGCGAAGCGTAACGGAAGAGATGGTCGCGAAGAACACGAAAAGCAATCGCCGACTCAGTCGTCGTGCCCGATTTTGATATGACGTTGAGCGCAACACGCTTTCCTTTGACGACTTCAAGCAAGTCAAAAAGATAGTCAGCGCTCAACTGGTGGCCTGCATAGAGAACGAGAGGACAGCCTCTCTTCTCATCAGGCAATAACGAAGAAAAATGATGTGAAAGTGCTTCGATCACGGCTCGCGCGCCGAGATAAGAGCCACCGATCCCTACTACGATCAAAACATCAAAATCGCGGCGAATGCGTTCGGCTGTCGCCTCGATACGTTCGATTGTATCCTCTGAAAATGTCTCAGGCAAATCGATCCATCCTGTGTATTCGGCGCCAGGACATACGCGTTTATCGAGCAGATCGCGCGCAGCCGCAAGCTGGTGTTCCATCTGTTCGCGCTCATGTTGCGCGATAAAATTATTTGTCAGTTGATCTTTTACGTTAACTAAAACCATAACCTCTTCCTCTTTTTTTTGAATGACTCAAACAGAGCCTGTTTGTCTATATCTCCCCCCGTCACCTACAAAGATCTGACAATGTATCGATTCGCATCTCCCCCTGTGACGCGCACGACGCGCCCTTTCGAGATAAGCTCATCTGATGTCGCGGGATAGACAACATCATGCAACTGATTCTTCTTGCGTCGTGCTAACGCACGATCAGCTTCTTCACTTGGCGTCCCGAGCGGTCGAATACTGCCCAGCCGTAATGGACGAATCACACTCACGACGAGCGCCCGTTTGCCGACAAGACTATTTCTATTTTGTGCTACCAACACTCGAACGCGTTTTTCGAGAGAACGGCGAACGACTGTCAGCACAACAGCCAAAAGCGCGAGTCCCACCAAGGCACCGCCCAAGATGTATAGAAAACGGGTAACCTCTGCAGGTGTCATCCGTTATCTCCTGTCAACTGCCTCACATAACCAAGTTCTTCCATCGACAACTCTCGACGGGCAACCATGTTGTCACGGCGATTTTTGTAGACTTCAACCCACGTTGCCTCGTGGTACGGTAATAGAAACAAGACACCTATACCCGCTAGGCAGATACACATCACAGCGAGCAAAAACCAGCCGGCAAACGATAAGTCGATGACGAAAAATCTCCAAAGAGAGCCTTTCGACATCTGTTTAGAAATCGTAAGAGCACGACGCGCGCCAATAAAAGGATTATCTGCCAGTATGTAATCAGTCATTTTATACTGGTAACTTTTAAAGAGCAGCACGATGGACAACACAAAGATCACGATACCAACTACGATGAAAAAGGCTGGCGAATAGAAAAAGCTCGGTAATCCATACGTCAATTGCGTGCGCTCGAGCAAATCGAACGTCGATAGATCGGATCCTATCCTCACTAACGTATCGATAAGCTGGAGAGCAGGAACGATGAAAAGAATATTCAATACGATAACGGGAAGAGACCACACAATGAGCCACAACGATTTCCATGCAGTGCCCCTAAACGTCGATAAAAATCGACCGTACCGATAGGACGAAAACAGAGGCGCCATAATGGTGGTAGCATTTTGGTGAGGATTAGAAGTACGTAAAAACCAACGTTTCATCCCAATTCTGATTAAGTTGCCGATCAAAAGTGCGCTACATACCGTAACAACCGCGTTCACTAGAATCAGTATGATGAACAGAAGACGGTTCGCGTAGAACAACTCATACAATTCTCTAAAAACGTCATAGAGAATATCGGAAAGATTGACATCCGAAACGTCAAATAGCAGTCCTACATTCAATGTGTTGATCGTAGTAAAAAAACCACTGATATAGGTCGTCATGCGAACGAGAAATTGTGAGAAAATCTGCGCCAAAAAAACGATCAATACAGCTGATCCGTATTTTCCCTTTAGGTTAACCTTTGCATTTCTTTTGAAGAGACTGCGATCAAATGCGATCACATCGTCCATACATTCCCTCGTTTTCTATTCCCAAGTAAAAACATAACAACCGCTACTATCCGTCATCCGGTTCCCTTCACGCTTTAACAGCTCGCTCCCCTCTTTTTCAACATCAACCGTTATCGTCTTCGCGTCGGCGATTGCTCTTGACAACCATAAATCGGATAATGTGTCCTCTATTCGCCGTTGAATCAGTCTTCTCAAGGGTCTGGCACCGAAACTCGGATCATACCCATCTCGTGCCAGCGCATCGCGCGCAGCATCTGTGACATGGAGTATAATGCCGCGCCTGTCGAGGTCTCGCTCAGGCTCTTTTAACATTAGATCGACAATCGCTCTGATCTCTTCTCTCGATAACTCGTGGAAAACAATGATCTCATCGATCCTGTTGAGGAATTCAGGCCTGAAAAGCTCTTTCAAAACTGTATCGACACGTTCCTCCATCGCTTGGTGACCGTGAGAACCGAAGCCGATGCCGTGCGATTTTAGCGTGGTACCAGCGTTCGATGTCATCACAATAATGGCGTTTTTAAAACTGACAACACGCCCATGGCTGTCGGTCAAACGGCCGTCGTCTAGGATTTGCAGCAGCATATTGTACACATCGGCGTGCGCCTTTTCGATCTCGTCGAAAAGGACAACACTGTAAGGTCTGCGCCTAATTTTTTCTGTCAGTTGCCCTCCCTCATCGTAGCCGATGTATCCCGGAGGCGAACCGATGAGCTTGCTGACTGTATGTGCCTCCATAAACTCCGACATGTCGAGGCGAATCAAGTTGTCTTCAGAGTCAAACATGACTTCTGCCAACGTCTTCACCAATTCAGTTTTACCGACACCTGTCGGTCCCACAAAAAGGAAGGAGGCTGGCTTATCCTTCTGAGAGAACCCAGCCCTCGAACGCCTGACAGCACGAGCGAGCGCACAGATGGCTTCGTCTTGACCAATCACGCGTTCATGGAGTTTCTCCTCGAGATTGAGAAGGCGCTCAGTTTCTGATTCTGTCAGTCGCTGAACAGGGATACCAGTCCACATCTCAACGACTCCAGCGATGTCTTGATCTGTCATGACGACTGGCTGGCATACTTTTTCGACTTTTGCAATGTCATCGAGAACGCGCATCAGCTCCGATCGGATATTCGCCTGAATCTCATAAAGCGGCAACGCGTCTTCCTGTGATGAGAGCTCCGCGATCTCTTTTTCGTTATCGTTCTGCCACTCCTCAAGCTCCAAACGACGGTCGTGGAGGTTTTTTAATTCGGTCAAACAGGTCGAATCGAGATTCTGGCGCGATCCCGCCTCGTCAATCAAGTCAATCGACTTGTCGGGCTGATACCGGTCCATGATGTAGCGACCGGAGAGACGAACGGCCGTCTCAAGAACAGGCGTCGGGTAGATGACATGGTGATGCTTCTCGTAATAATCTTTGACGCCGATAAGAATCTGCAATGTATCCTCCGGCGACGGCTCCTCGATCATAACTTTCTGGAATCGGCGCTCGAGAGCAGAATCTTTCTCGATGAAGCGGCGATATTCGTCTAGGGTCGTCGATCCGATCACTTTAATTTCACCGCGCGCCAGCGCAGGCTTGAGAATATTCGCTGCATTCATCGCGCCTTCAGCGTCTCCAGCTCCCATGATATTGTGGAGCTCGTCAATAACGAGGATCACATTTCCTGCGCGTCGCGCGTCATCGACGACACCTTTCATGCGGCTCTCAAATTGCCCTCGAAATTGCGTGCCTGCTACCATCGCCGTCATATCGAGCAGATAGAGCTCTTGGCCGAGCAATTTGGCTGGAACCTTGCCCTCATGGATTCTGACAGCAAGACCCTCGGCGATCGCCGTTTTGCCAACACCGGCTTCACCGATCAAAGCAGGATTATTTTTTGTTCGGCGGTTGAGAATCTGAATCGTGCGCGACAGCTCTTCATCGCGGCCGATGATGCGATCGATCCGACCGGCCGCTGCCTCCTCCGTCAAGTTGATCGCAAATTGCTCGAGAAATTTGAGTCGGCGCTCGCGCTTACCTTTCGCCTTTTTCTTATCTCTGGCCGTTTTACGGTATCCTGTAAGATCATCCGATTCGCCGCCAACATTCGCAGGCATAAGCTCACCAATTGAGGCATGAGGACGGAGCGAAGGACGAGACTTGTGACGATCCTCTGTTTCGTCGTCTTTCTCCACATCCTCATCGGAACGGTCACTATTCGAGCCGAAAAGACCGGCATCTGCTCCTGCAAAAGGCATCGCCCCTGGTACTTCTCCCGAGAGGAGAGCTTTCAGAAGATCCTCTGGGTTTTGTGCAGAAATACCGGCTAGGACTTCGTTCATGCGCGCCGTGATTTCGTCGATGTTGTCCTCATTGATCCCCGCGCGCGTAAAGAGCTGGTCGATCCCAGGAAGATCAGATTCATAAGCACACTTAAGACAAATTCCCTGCATGCGCGACTCGCCGTCTTCAATTCTCGTTGTAAAAACAACAGCTTCATTTTTATGACAAATGGAACACTTGCTCATTTCTTCCGTCCTATCTCAATCTCCACCTTACATAATAGGTGAAGTACTGCTTTTATGACAAGCGCCAGCACTCAAATAGCCGACTCTAAACGCGATCCGCGGTCAAGAATAAACTTAAGATAATGCCCTGTGTACGAGTCTGGACATTCTGCCACTTCCTCCGGTGTGCCTGTGGCAACAACTCGACCACCAGCTTCACCACCCTCAGGCCCCAAATCGATGATGTAATCGGCCTGTTTGATGACATCAAGATTGTGTTCGATGACGACGACTGTATTGCCTGCAGACACAAGCCTCTGCAAAATACCCGTCAAGCGATGTACATCTGCTGCATGAAGACCCGTCGTCGGTTCATCGAGGATCAACAGTGTATTACCTGTACTCTTTTTTGACAACTCGAAAGCAAGTTTTACGCGTTGCGCCTCACCGCCCGACAATTCGGTCGAAGGCTGGCCGAGCTTGATGTAACCTAGCCCAACATCTTCCAACGTCTGAAGTTTTCGATAAATCGCAGGCATCGTCTCGAAGACTGACAGCGCCTCACTGACAGTCAGATCAAGCACATCGCTGATCGATAGACCCTTGTATCGTACTTCAAGCGTCTCTCTATTAAAGCGCTTTCCTTGACAGACATCGCATTTGACAAAAACATCCGGCAGAAAGTGCATCTCTATTTTATTGACACCGTTTCCTGCACACGCCTCACACCGACCGCCTTTGACATTGAAGCTAAAGCGGCCAGCTTTATACCCGCGCTGTTTCGCAGCTGGCAACTCGGCGAACAGTCGCCTGATATGGTCGAATGTCCCTGTGTACGTAGCAGGGTTTGAGCGCGGCGTTCTACCGATTGGCGATTGGTCGATGGCGATGACTTTGTCGAGTTTCTCAAAGCCTTCAATCCTGTCGCATTGTCCAGCAACGCGCCGAGCGCGGTTTAATTCTGCCTCAAGTTTCTTGAGTAAAATGTTGTTGACGAGTGAACTTTTGCCAGAACCTGAGACGCCCGTGACGCACGTCATCACTCCCAAGGGAATAGAGACGTTGATCGATTTTAGATTGTTCTCGCGCGCCCCATAGATTGTAAGAAAGCCTTTATCTTGTTTCCTTCTCGTCTTCGGGATGGGAATCATTTTTCGCCCTGACAAGTATTGACCTGTCAACGACTCTTCCACATGGACGATATCGTCTGGTCTCCCCTCAGCGACAATTTGCCCGCCGTGTACGCCTGCTCTAGGACCAATATCGATGATGTGATCAGCCTCCCAAATCGTCTCCTCATCGTGCTCCACGACGATAACGGTATTGCCAAGATCACGTAGATGTTTGAGCGTTTCAAGAAGGCGCACATTATCTCTTTGGTGAAGACCGATGCTCGGCTCATCGAGTACGTACAAGACACCGGTCAGACTTGAGCCGATCTGTGTCGCGAGCCTGATACGCTGTGATTCACCACCTGAGAGCGTACCCGATGACCGTGAGAGTGTCAGATAATCGAGCCCAACATCTAATAGAAACTGCAAGCGTGCGCCGAGTTCCTGCATAATTGGTCGCGCAATATCTGCCTGACTACCGTCAAATTTGATCGTTGTCAGAAACTGGTGAGCCTCCCCGATCGACAAGTGTGTCACCTCATCGATGTTCTTGCCGCCGCACGTAAAGGCAAGAACTTCGGGACGTAACCTCGCGCCGTGACAGCTAGGACAGGGTGTTTCGAGCATAAAGCCAGCGTAGTAATCTTTCATATCAGAAGAACTCGTCTCAACCTGACGCCGCTCCAATGTCGGGATCACACCATCCCAAGACGTCCGGTACGGCATACCTTTATCATATTTTGTACGACTCGTATCAACGATAATCGTCTCCTTGTTATTCCCGTACAAAATGATCTGTTTTATACGATCGGACAATTCATGCCAAGGTGTATCGAGGGAGAAACCGTATTTCGCTGCCAATGCCTCTACGTGGCAATACGTCCAACTATTCCGATCTGTAAAGTGGAACCCCATAATCTTGATCGCCCCATCATTCAATGAAAGGTTCGGATCTTCAACGATCAGCTCAGGCACAAAGAAAGACCGGCTGCCAAGTCCTGTACATTCAGGACAGGCGCCATACGGATTATTAAAACTAAACATGCGTGGCGACACCTCACCAAGACTGATCCCGCACTCAGCACACGCAAGTTTTTGCGAAAAGATCGCCTCACTAACCACGAAAGGCGCTTCGTCCGTAACGTCAGCGTCAGTGCGACGCTCCTCAAATCGCACCATCACAATGTCGTCGGCGAGCTCGCTTGCTGTTTCAAGTGAATCGGCAAGGCGGTTCTCGATGCCATCGCGTCGAACAAGTCGATCGACGACAACTTCTATCGTATGCCTCTTATTAGACTCGAGCTTGATGTCAGGCGACAATTCGAACTGTTCTCCATCAATGCGTACACGGACAAAACCTTGCGCTTGGAGCCTCTCTAAAAGCCGGGCGTGTTCTCCTTTCCTATCTCGGACGACAGGCGCCATGAGCGTAATCCGTGTCCCATCTGGGCGTGACATGATCGCATCGACCATCTGATCGATTGTCTGGCGTTCAATGACTTTACCGCACTTCGGACAGTGCGGTATGCCGACTCTGGCATAGAGCAATCTAAGAAAATCATAAATTTCCGTCGTCGTCCCGACAGTAGAACGCGGGTTTCTGCTCGTCGTCTTTTGATCGATTGCAATCGCAGGTGAAAGGCCTTCAATGCGATCGACATCAGGTTTTTTCAATTGACCAAGAAATTGACGGGCATACGAAGAGAGCGATTCAACATATCGACGCTGTCCTTCGGCATAGATCGTGTCAAAAGCAAGCGATGATTTCCCCGAGCCAGAAATGCCCGTCAGAACGACGAGCTTATTGCGTGGAATCATTACATCGATGTTCTTTAAATTATGTTCACGTGCTCCATACACGGCGATCTCAGATTTCATGTATCAATTTTATCATAGGCGACTTATCCTGATTGTGTCGTACGTACGAAAGAATGTGCTTAAACTGCTCCTTTTTACGACAACGGCGCATGCTAGGCATGATCGGCTTACGATGGTGTGGGCACTTATTAAACCAGAGACAGAGACACATGCGAAGTACGTTGGGCCTCTATGAGCTGGGATTGATTGGCCTGATCGTCAGCGGTAACTATTTTTCTCACAATTCGTGATAATATGGTGGATATCAAGTTAATTCTTGACAGATTCAACTCGATAAAAAAGGAGAGTTCGCGTTGGTTCTTAGTGATTTGCGTATCGGGCAATGTGCTCGAATCGTGCGCGTGAATGGGGGCGGAGAATTGCGCCGCCGATTGCTCGACATGGGACTTACTCCCAACACGATTGTTAAACTTGTGCGCGTGGCACCTCTCGGTGATCCGATCGAGCTGTGCCTTCGTGGCTATAATCTTTCGCTACGCGAGGAAGCCGCTTCTGACATCGAAGTTGAACTTCTTCCGACGAGCCCTTGTGTACAACAATGCCAAAGACATGGAATTTGTGAATATAGCAACAGCACTTTTCTTGAAGACTTCTCAGTCACCGATACTTCTGCACCTCACCCCATGCAAAGCGGCGCAGTCGATAACAGAACATGTATCCACCAATCATTGTGCCGTGATCAATTGATGACAAAAAGAAAGCGTAGGAGATGGCAAAGGAATCGTTAACGTTTGCCCTGATGGGCAATCAAAACTCAGGTAAAACAACTTTGTTTAACCGATTGACTGGAAGTCAGCTACACGTCTCGAATTTCCCGGGCGTCACAGTAGAACGTAAGTCAGGTTATATTCGTGATTATCCCGATTCGGAAATTGTTGACCTCCCCGGCATTTACTCGCTATCACCTTATTCACCGGAAGAAGTTATTAGCCGCAACTTCCTGATAAAAGAGACACCTGATTGCATCCTTAACGTCGTCGATGCGACGAGTCTAGAGCGCGGACTTTACCTCACGTTGCAACTAATTGAGCTCGATATCCCTATGACGGTAGCTCTCAACATGATCGATGAAATGCCTGCTCTCGGGCGACAAGTCGATGTCGATCAACTGTCTAAGGAGCTCGGGATCCCTGTCGTCGCCATTTCAGCGAGCCAGAATGAGGGCGTGTCTGAATACATGCGCGTCTCAATGGAAACGGCAATCAACGGAACGAAGCCTCTCAAACCAGATCTTTGTAGCGGTCCCGTACACAGAGCAATCCACGCCATCAGTGTAATGATTGAGGATCATGCTGAAGAAGTCGGGGTGACACCGCGATTTGCAGCGACGAAATTGATCGAAGGTGATGAGCTCTTCGTACCGGAACTCGGCCTCAACCAAAATGAACTTGAAGCTGTCGAGCATATCGTTGTCGAGATGGAGCGCGACCTTGAGACTGACCGACTGGCAGCGCTCGCCGATATGCGCTACGCATTCATCGGTGAAGTCGAATCGAAGGTTCTGCGATCAAAATATCCAAGTTACGAAGAAGCCCCCTCTGTAACCTTGACGCTTGATCGTATACTGCTCCACCGATGGTTTGGTATCCCGATTTTTCTAGCCGTGATGACGGCAGTATCGTGGATTTCTTTCGGTCCGTTCGGTCAGTTTCTCAATGATGTATTTGCTGACGCTATTTCTAAGTTCGGAGAATACGTCGGCGTCGCCATGTCAAAAGCCGAAATTAACCCTACCATCCAGTCACTCGTCATCGACGGCATCTTCAGCGGTGTCGGAAGCGTCGTCTCCTTTTTGCCGATGATCTTGGTACTCTTTTTTCTCTTATCTTTATTGGAAGTCACAGGTTACATGGCACGTGTTGCTTTTATTATGGACCGATTGATGCGCAAGATAGGTCTTTCAGGCGCGAGCATTGTACCACTATTGCTTGGATTTGGTTGTTCTGTTCCTGCTGTCATGGCAACACGTACGCTCCCCTCTAGGCGCGATCGTTTATTGACAGTCCTTCTCGTGCCCTTTATGAGTTGTTCGGCGAAAATCCCCGTCTATGGACTGATTGCTGCAGCGATCTTCCCTAACCACGTAGCACTTGTCATTCCTGGCCTTTATCTTCTCGGAATCGTCCTCGGTGTTATCACGGCACTCTTTTTACGGCGCACCGTCTTTCGCGGCGAAGCATCTCCTTTTCTGCTCGAACTCCCTCCTTACCGTTTTCCTTCTTTGACGTCGTTGGGCAGACTCGTCAAGCGCCATGCGAAGGAGTTTATGGTCAGAGCTTTCACTGTTATCTTGCTCGTCACACTCCTCATCTGGGTACTCGAAACGTATGATTTTCGTTTTTATCCTGCGGCCTCTCCCGAGTCGAGCATGCTTGCTGTCATTGCCAGTAAAATTGCTCCGATTTTCGCTCCATTAGGCTTCAACAGTACACCCGCCGTCAGTGCCCTCCTTGCGGGATTCTCTGCTAAGGAGACGATCATCAGCACGCTGACCGTCGCAATTTCCGGATCGGATTTAACTCTCACCGAATCGCTTCAGCAGCTATTGACGACACCGGCAGCCATCTCCTTTCTCATCTTTATACTTCTCTATACCCCCTGTGCTGCCGCCGTCGCTGTCATGCACCGCGAACTTGCTATACGTGGCGGACTCTTCCTGATCGTCGCATTTCAGACAATCTTTGCGTGGAGTATCGCTTTTATCGCGTATCGTTTAGCACTTTTGTTTGGAAAATCCATCCCACTGTTTCTAGCATCGCTTGTAGGATTGATCGCTCTCATCGCTCTCTTTCTTGCGCTGCTTAAGATCCGCAGCAAAAAGCAACATGTCCTGTGAACTCAAGGTCCAGAACATAAGACCCGGCAATCTGCTTAGCTGATTTTGAACAGAACGCCTCTTACTCTGTGATACCATGAGGCGAGTGACCAAATGAATGGGAGATGACGGTATGAAAGCCACATTATCACAATTTGAACAGTTTTTACACGGTAAAAGAGTCGCCGTGATCGGTGCTGGTATAAGCAATCGCCCGCTCATCCGCTGGTTATATCCCAAGAACGATGACATCACCGTTTTCGACATGATGAGGTCTGACGATGAGAGACTTCTCAACATTCAAGGAGACTTCAAGCGCGACGGTATCGACCTTCATTGGTCAACGGGCGACCGTTATCTTGATGAGCTTCAGGGCTTCGATCTCATCTTTCGCACGCCGCGAATGCGAACAGATCTCCCTGAGCTCATACGCGAACGGAATCACGGTGCCGTTGTCACCTCGGAGATCGCTTTGCTCATGGAGCTTTGCCCTGCTCCGCTGTACGGAGTCACCGGGAGTGATGGCAAAACGACGACGACAACACTCATCAGCCTGATTCTCCAGAAAGCGGGACATCGTGTGTTTACAGGTGGCAATATCGGCGTACCACTCCTCGATCAAATTGAAAAGATACACTCAGCAGATCGTGTCGTCCTCGAATTGTCGAGCTTCCAGCTGATGGACGCGCTCCCCGTTGTAAACCACGCCGTCATCACCAACATCATCCCGAACCATCTCGATTTTCATCTCGATTTCACTGAATACGTTGATGCGAAGAAAAATATCTTCCGCGCGCAAGGGATTACTGATACGTTGACTCTCAACGCGACAGATAAAGTTTCATCACGCTTCATCGGAGAAGCGTGTGGGCGAACGCGTTATTTCAATACAAAAGATGCCGGAAACGATGTGACGGCATGGCGAGAAGCAGGAATGCTCTATCTGAAACGCTCACCGACATCTCTGCCAGAGGCAATCATAGAAGAAAAAGACGTGTTGTTGCCAGGGACCTTCAATCTTGAAAACCTGATGGCAGCAGCCGTTGCGACAGCCGATGATGTCTCTTTAGATGACGTAAGAACTGTCGCAAGAACCTTCAGAGGTGTAGATCATCGTATGGAGCTCATTCGAGAGTTTAACGGTATTCGCTGGTACAACAGTTCCGTCGACAGCTCCCCTTCCAGAACGATGAAGACTCTGGCCGCATTTCGTGAACGCAACGAGCGACCCGTCTTAATCGCTGGCGGACAAGATAAGGAAAGCGACTACACGGGACTTGGCAGGGCGATCGCGTCGACGACATCGAACATTATCCTGACAGGGCAAAATGCCGACCTGATCGAGGACATCATCCGTCGTGAAACTGATGACGCCAATTTCAATTTTGATGCTCTTACCTTGCTTCGAGTCGATAACTACGAGCAGGCCGTCGACAAGGCACTCACGCTAGCCGTTCCCGGAGGCTCCGTTCTTCTCTCGCCTGCCGGAACAAGCTATGACAAATTCCACCATTTTGAAGAGCGCGGCAATTATTTCCGCCAACTCGTTCACAAGCTATAGAAGGCTCTCTCGAACCAAATGACTGACTAGTCTGTTGAATATCTCAGTTGTTGCGGGAACGGAATGAGCATGTTATAATCCAAAAAGTCGTTTGTGGCCCCATGGTCAAGTGGTCAAGACGCCGCCCTCTCAAGGCGGAATCAGGAGTTCGACTCTCCTTGGGGTCACCAAATGCGGAAATGGCGGAAGTGGCAGACGCGCTAGATTCAGGTTCTAGTGATCAAGAGATCATGCAGGTTCAAGTCCTGTTTTCCGCACCATAGCGAGTGTTCTTAAAGCAGTAGAAAGCTATTGAGATCGCTCGCTTATTTATTTCAAATGGCAAGTCCATCGTTAACTACACCCTTTGCAAATATGCCTTTTGTAATACCAAGCCTAGTACGAAATGGACCGTCCCTGTGCCCTATTCTTCAATTAAAACAATGCCTGGATTATCTCTGACCGCCCCGATCACTTCATCTCTAAGCCCAGAGCAATATACTGTAATAGGATCATCCTCCCTTATGAGCGGTGAAAGGTCCGTAACGAGAGTATGGCTCAAATCGACTTCCCTCAAGCTTGAAAGCCCTGCCAAGACTCCTATTTCCTTCACCCCGCAATAGGCGAGCTTCAATGTTTCTAGCTTCGTAAGCTCCGCAAGCGGCTTTAAATTCGTCACCTGTGTTTGGCTTATATCTAGAGATTCCAAGGACAGTAAGCGAGAAAGTGGTGTTAAATCCTTCAAAGGATTTTGGCAAAGATCTAGTTCCTGCAACATCACCATGTCTTTGAGAGGTAGAAGGTTCCCCACATAATTGTCACTCAAATTTATTGTCTTAAGTTTCATCCCTGTAAGAGGTGACAAATCAGAGATCGATTGCGAGGTTAACGTCAGATTTTGCAGGTAGTACATGTTCGGTATATCTTCGAGCGAACTAATATCGCCTCGATCCGGACGAAAACCATCATCTGTTCTGTATTGGACCGTGCCTTTCCCCAAGTGCATCTTGATGAGAGAAACGTCAAGCGATGGATGGATGATGTATGTTCCGTATATGCAAATATCTTGCATTCTGCTGGTTATCTCACGACGCAGAATCGTTGCCGACTCATCCTTGTTCAGTACAAGCCGCACGGCCATTTCAATATAAGAGCTGGAAAACGTGACTGGTTGATCTAATTCCTCCTGTGTAAACGGCTGATTTCGCGCGGTGGGAGAGTCCATAATTGAAGCAATGCCGCTGTGGAAGCCCTGTGTACGCCCAACAAAGAGCCCTATCAAAAAGGAGACAGCAAGCCCTGCGCACAGCAAGACACATAACAGGATTTTCCGCGTCAGCCTACGCCGCACCCATAGAATGTGCTTCTTAAGCTGAGCCGCCGTTTTATACCGCAGGTCACGATCTTTACGAATACACTTCTCAATTATAGGAATCAAGCCTTTATAAGGATAGACGCTTTTAAGGTTCATCCTATCCGGCTTGCCCGTCGCCATGAATATCATGACCACGCCCAACGCATAGAGATCAGTCCGATTATCGCTCTGTTCACTACCAAATTGTTCCGGGGGCATGTACGGTCTTGTTCCAGCTACCTGCGTGTCTCTTGCGTATTCCGCGCTGCTCGTTTCTTGCCGAAAATCACGGGCAATTCCAAAATCGATCAGTTTTACATCGTTCCTCCCGGAAATGATGATGTTTTCCGGCTTAATATCCCGATGGATAACAGTAGGGCTTTGCCCGTGAATGTAACTTAAAATATCGCACAACCGGAGAGCTACATCAGTCAGCATTTCGAAACTCAAAGGTCCACGCTTGCGAACATAAGTGGATAGATCATCACCTTCAAAGTATTCGCGCACAATAAAACCGCGCCCGTTATGCTCCCACACTCCGAATGTTTTAGGTATGGCCGGGTGGTCAAGTTTTGAAAGTATTGTTGCTTCGGCGATCGCGTTATCTCCACAGCCCTGACTAGTAATGCGAAGAACTGCACGTTTACCATCCCATTTCCGGGTCACAAAATAGACTTCGCGACCTGACTGTCTTTTCTCTAGGCTGTCAAAGGTGAATTGCTCCTTGAGCCCAAAGGGCAAATCTGCACCCGCGATTTCCTGCTGAAGGGCCTCGTTGTATGATTGCAGAAAATTTGCTATATCGGACAAACGATTTCACCACCTTTCGTAATGCATTGATGACTCGGCTTCTTTCAGTCTATTACCTGCTTTTGACCGCAGCTCGTTAGCATGAATATTGTTCTTGTGGTCAAGCATTTTACAGCATAACGCCATCGTGTGCCCTCAAGCATCATCATTCATTGCTATTTCCCGCAACTTCTAGCCAACATGGAACGAAGGCAGCGAGTCTCCTGCGCGTTCCCCAAAAGTGTCTTACTCTAACCAATATTTTAAAGCAGGCTAGAACTCATTTGTCTGCTCCGAGCATACAAACGAACTCTTGTTACCAGCGAGCCCAGTGTCAAGAGAAAGTCCGAGAGACGGGCAGGGGCTTCTTTTCATGTTTATCAGCAAGCCCAGTGTCTAGGGAAATCCGTTGGCTAAGAATACTAAAAGAAAAATTCGCACTCGCGATTTTCATGCTAAAGTATTGGTATAATTTGATTTGATTAGTTGCTCGAAGAGCTCATTATTTCGTCTAATTTAGGGGAAAGGAGTGCTAGTATGAGAGCGAAAAAGAAACAAAGAATTCTGATAATCATCATCGTCATCGCAGTCGTTTTATCTTTAATCTTACCTCTATTACTATCGAATTTAGGGCCAAGCACATAAGGTGTTCTCTATATAGATGTAACCAGCCTTACAGCAATTTTTTGATGTTTATCTTAGTATTAAATTACAGTCTAAAATGGCGATATTAAACATTATAAATATTTTCGGAGGTTATTATGGACAACAATTGTGACAAGAATATTCAGGCAGAAGTACAGACATCATTCCCCTTGATCGGTCTTCCTGCACCGTCGTTCATTGCTAACACAACACATGGTGTGATTAATTTCCCGGAGGATTACAAAGGAAAATGGGTTATCCTCTTTTCCCATCCAGCAGACTTTACTCCGGTATGCACGACAGAATTTATGACTTTTGCTTCCATGCATAAGGAATTTCAATCGCTCAATACAGAACTCGTCGGTCTTTCGATCGACTCCGTTCACGCTCACTTAGGCTGGGTAACGGCGATTAAGAACTATTCATGGAACGGTATCGAAAATCCTGAAGTCAAATTCCCTATTATTGACGACGTGAAGATGGAAGTGGCCAATAAGTACGGCATGCTCCAAGGCGAATCTGATACGGCCGCCGTACGTGCAGTCTTCTTCGTTGATCCCGACGGCATCATGAGAACAATTCTTTATTACCCCGCATCTCTCGGGAGAAACTTTAATGAGATTAAGCGTATTATCATCGGCTTGCAAAAATCCGACGCTGAAGGCGTCGCTCTTCCCGCTAACTGGCATCCGGGTAAGGATGTCATCGTACCTCCTCCGGTAACGACGGACGCCATCAAAGAGCGCATTGAGGAGGTTAAAGGTAAAGACGATTACAATCAGCTCGACTGGTACCTGACATTCAAGAAAGATCAGTAAGACACTGGCAAACCTCTACTCAATGAAAAATCCCGCGATGTTGGCTAGTTGCCACATTGCGGGATTTTTTGTGCTCATATCTCCACTATAAAACCCATCCTACTGTCAAAAAACCTGTCCTAAGTCAATCATTACCTAAACCACGTGATTCAGTAACCAATCTCCCAGTCTTCGACGAGCTGCCAGTTCTCGAACTGATTGGCATCTCCTTGAATCTCATAGATGAGTAGGCGTGGCGGCGAATCGGACGTTTTTATAAGGCGATGATAGAGATACCTTGCGTCTTCTGCATCCTCTGAGACTTCGAAATAAGTCTTTCCAAGCTCATCATGCGGAATACCGACTTCGCTGTAGATGAAAGGACGGAAATTGTCTGTTGAGACTGGTGCACTGTTAAATGCCAGAGGTGTCCCCGCTTTCCCTGCAGGCTTGACGAACAAAGCGGTGACAATTGCACGTTCGAGGAGTGTCGTGTCATTTTTCCTCGCTCCGTGGTCACCTGTAATGATGATGGTACTACTCTCGTATAACCCCAATTGCTTCAGCTGATCGATGTATTCATACACGATACGAAAACACCCCTTTGTTTGGATGATTGCATTAGACGATCCTAAAGCGGCAGGTTCGGCATATTCATTCATCACATGCGGCGCATGCGATCCTTGCAAGTGGATATATACGAACTTCTTGTCGCCGCCATTTTTATGTATCTTCTTATCTTTGAGCTGTTTGTAAAAATGAAGATCATCGGTGACGTAAGGAGGGCATTCTTTTGTCGACTCGGTCTGAACGAGTCGAGCAAATTGATCTGTCGATGTCCAGTAAAATGGTTTAGCAAAAAGTGGAGCATAGCGGAAGACTGACAAACGCCCGAACTGCTCCAAGGCGTCTCGCGTGTGAATGCGAATCTCGTTTTCGACGACATTATCGACAATATGCTCTATATCTGCTGCATCTTTGAACGTGTACCCCGGCTCCATAAAAAGATGGATGGCGTATTCATGGCGGTGAAGCTCAGGAAGAAATGTTGACGTCGACCAAGCCTCTTTTAGGTAGTCACTTGCCGGACGCTCAAACAAGTGAAGCTCTCCGGTAAACATATTCGTAACGGATGGGAATGTCTGCGAGTAGAGCGATATATTATTTGTGAACTGAGTAAACCCATCAAGACGGTCGAAAAAGTGCGGATCGTCCCCCTTCACCCCATTAATGTAAATGTTGTCGAGGCGGTCAAGGACAAAGACGATGACATTTTTCTCTTCGGCAACTTGATCAATCCCCTTTGTCGACAGATAGCGATTCGATCGTTGCGGTGTCGTTGACGACGTACTTTTGAGAGCAATCATCGATACGACCTGTACAATTACAAGGAGGCACGACACGATCTTAATCACTCTTGACCAGAGTTTTATTTTATAGGCTCTCAGCAAAAAAGGCATCGACACGATGGCGATCCACACGAGCAAGTTGAGAAGGAAGGCACCACTTTGCGCACTCCAGTCGATCGAATCACCTGTCAGAATTCCGAGTCCCCTGTTGAGGAAATTGCCCTGCACATACCCCGCCAGAAGAATCCCAAAAATAAGGGAGATCAAGAACTCAAATACTCTTCCGCGAAACAGCACGAGAACTATACACAATATAACGGCGACGAGTGCACCGAAGAGCGCCACAGAGGGAAATAGCGCCTTAAGAGGAAAATTGAAAGAGTCGACATTAAGCATATAGAGCTCATAGATACCAAATACAATAAAAGTGAAAGCGAAAGCAATACTGACACAGGCAGCACTTAGAAAGCGCTTTTTTAGCGATGGCTCACCTGGGCTTGCCGATACTTTAAGCATTTGTTTACTTAGTTTCTTATCACCTTTATCTCTTTTTCTTGAGAAAAGTCTGATAAAAAACTCTGAAACGCGGACATAAAGGCCAACAATTGATAAGCGGATTTTCGTGAAGAATATGCCAATTGTAACGCCTAATGTAATGACGAGAGCCGTCACAATTTGGATAATGTATGTCGTCGTCGCAGGGTCGATGTAGGCGTGCGCCGGCACCGAGTAACAAAGGCTCACGAGCAGGAAAGAAAAGAGCGCCGTTTTCATCTTACGCTTCATCACAAGGCCCCTGTTTTGTCACATGTTCAAGCTCTTCTAAAATGTCCAACATGAACTCACGCTTCGTCATGGGAGTAGACGTGTCTACTGAAAGTGGTTCGTTGAGAATCTTCTCCATCTCACTGACACACCCGTTCTCCAAAACTCGCTGCCAACGCGACACGAGATTGTCATAAGATGGCACCACCGCTGTCTTGTTAGAGCGTCCTTCGAGGGCATCAACGATATACTGTCCACCACCTCGTGCTCCTTCGCCGACATCAAAAATATTTTGCCTTACAACCTCGGAAATATGTTCCCTATATTGGTCAGCTTCATTGAGAAGCCTCCCAACGACATCGGGTAGTGTGTCAAGATCTTCGACATTGACAGATAGACCGATTTCATCGCGCAATGAAATGTCGAGCGGGACAAGCTGTATCTTCTCATAGTTTGGATTGACGACTTTCATCGGTGTGTTAATAAAAAGCGAAGGCTTCTTTGTCGCATAGGAGAACTCGTTTGCGATGGAAGACCAATCAGTAATCACGAGGTCAGCAGAATACACTGTCTCGCTTGATGCAAACGATGTCTGGATTTCAAAGCAATCTCCCATGTCATCTTTGTAGTCATTGATGATTTTTCTCATTTTCCCCGGGAATCGCTTAATAAATTCAGGATGAGGTCGGACAATAAGGTGGTATCCTGCTCCTAGAAGAGGGCGAAGCGTGTCCTCTAGACAATATTCGAGAATATTGTCTTGTTGCCACGAGGGTGCGATCAGAATGATTTTAGGGTCATTGACCGTATCACTGATCGCTTCTGCACCTTGAATCATAGAATCTAAAAGAGGATAACCAGTTTTCACAAGCGTCTTTGCCGAAAGATCGTAGACACGCTCCATCTCACGCACTTCGCGGATATGATTCGGACCATAACAAAAAATCGTGTCGAAGTAGTCGAGCGCATTCTCCTGAAGCATCAGGTGAAGACTAGTCATACCGTGATCGGTATAGATATACTCGATATCTTTCCTCACAAGCGAGCGTTTGATATGATATTTTTCGAGATCGGGCATTGTCATAACGACGATATCGGCGTCCATCAGCATCATCACGCGGATCAGCGCAATCGGACCGACGTAATACGTTTGAATACGCGGGTTGTTCAACGAGAATACGCGATCGTGGATATCGCTAGTAACGTAGTGAATGTTGACATCGGAATGCTGGAGAATATAGTTAATATACCCTTCAAAATATTTATAGAAACCGCTGCTCTCGGAATAAAAGACGAGGCGCTTTCCCTTCGTTGAATTAAATCGTTTGACGTCAACTCGCTGGCGGCGGCGCTTCTCTTTTTTCAGAGCTCTCGCTTCTTGCCTCTCTTCTTTGCTAAGCTTTGGCGTTTCAAGATACGCGATATTCTGGACGTATTCGCCAGGATCGTAGATCAGGTTACAGAACCTGAGGACGGGAATCGACAGGAGGTTGCCTGTAATCCAGTACAAGCCGATACCGCACGGCAAGATGGCAGCGAAAAAGGCAGAAAAGGCAACTAGAATAGCAGTCGTAACCCACCGACTGACAGCTCCTTGTGATCGCTGTAGCACATTGTGTTTATTCTGATATACAGCCAGTAAGAGAGCGCTTAACCCTGAAAGAATGGGATAAAGAATGCTGATGGATGCGATGGTCGGTACTTCAGCCATGCTTAACCCTAGAAAACTTAAGTCCATCGCGACAATCTCTTTGATGCCGGCCATACCGCTAAAGTACGAGGCATTCGACTGGACCGCCTCGAGCACCGTCAACTCTGCACTCGTTCCAAGCCCGACAACCGTCGTCTTGTTAAGAAGAGCTGTCCGCTCAAGTAAAGGAGCGATCACAGATGAATCGAGACGCATAAGGTGTTGGAGCGGATTGTAGATGACATTAATCAGCCCGAGCACAATCGGAATCTGAACGAGCAGAGGCAATATCCCTTTCCACGCGCTGTACCGTTCACTGCGGTAAAGCTCCTTTTGTTTTGCCGCCATCTCTGAACTATTGCCGGCATAACGCTGCCTGATCTCATCCAACTTCGGACGCATACGGATCATAATGATCGAATTTTTTTGCGAGATAAGCGATAGCGGGAACATGATCACTTTGGTGATCAGCGTAAAGAGAATAATTGAAATCCCGTAATTGCCTACAAGACGGTAGCAGATGTACATGAGGTACCCGAGCGGAATGCCAAAGATTGTATTGATGAGACGCATCATCGGAGAAACTTTCCGTCTATACTCACGCGCGATCACCTACTAGAACGCATAGAAATACGAAGAGTAGTCCTTGGCAAAACGATATTGTCCGGGCGCATACTCGCCCAGCACATCGCCATTATTCATCTTGAATTCAGCCCAGTTACTCCACACCAGTCCCGCAATGGCAATATAAGCGTAGATTTTCTTCTTTTGAAGTATATCCTCTGCCCCATCTTGGTACAGGCTAATCAACAGGTCAACTTGTTCCTTGTCTAGCAATGAATAGACAGCAAACATCGCAACATCGATGTCTTTGTCTTGCATCGCAGCATACTCCCAGTCAATTAAGTAAACTTCACCGTCAGGTGTAAAGAGAAAATTATCGGCGACAGGATCAATATGAGCCAACATGATATGGCGAGGTTGATTCAACGTCCACTCGTACACATTGCGGATCGTCGCTTTGATTTGGAAATAATCGTCGTATCTCGATGGAGTGTCGCCTCGAAGCGATTCGTAGTACTCAAGGCGTTCCCAAGGGTCGAAGTAATGGTCGACGTGGAGATTTAAGTCGTGAAAGCTTCTCAAAACTCTCATGCACTCCTTCAAGTCGGATTTTGAATTAGGGTCGCAGACACGTGCACCCTCTATATAGCGTGTAATCTTAATCCCTGACTCTGGATCAAAGTAAAGCACTTCGTCGGCGATACCGCGACCTGCTAAAAGCTGATAGACTTCGTACTCCTGCTTTCGATCGATCAACGCCTCACTCCCACGACCCGGAAGACGCAGCATGAAGGTTCCATCACGACGCTCAAAGATAAAAGAATCGTTCGTCATGCCCAGTTTCATCGGAATAAATGACGTAATGTCCGGATCACCCGAAAATGCTTTGCGAATGGCCGGCAAATAGTTTTTTTGAACGTACTGCGTACCCAAGACGTCATCTCCTCCCTCAGATCGGCAACTTAGTGTAGTGCTCTCTACTTAAATACTTTGTTATTTCATAATCGCTTAACAAGAAATTAACTTGTTTATTCTAACTATTTAACACGATATTTACCGTGTCGTCAAATGAGAGAGTCTTTGTGTCGTTACATATCTTATCGGGCTATAATGGACTCATCGTCTCGCACGGTCGTGTTGCGAGATAGGAAAATTAAGTTACTTGAGCCATTTTGCTCAACATGAAAGGGGCATGAAGGATTGAACGTGAAACATGCTGTGATTATGGCTGCTGGCCTCTCCTCGCGCCTTGCACCGTTATCGTATGAAAGACCAAAAGCACTGCTTGAAGTACATGGAGAGATCCTGATCGAGCGGCAGATCGAGCAACTCCTCGATGCCGGTATACCATCGATCGTCGTCGTCACAGGCTATAAATCTGAAATGTTCTCATACCTTGCCCTTAAATACCCCGTTAAGCTGATCTTTAACGAGACGTACGATACGCGCAATAATCATGGGAGCCTTTATGTGGCTCGCGAGTATCTTGCCGAGAGTTATATTTGCTCGGGAGATAATTATTTCACTGTCAACCCCTTTGAAGACGATGTATCAGGTGCTTATTACGCCGTCGTCTTCGCCGAAGGCAAGACAGACGAGTGGTGTGTCGAGACTGATGACGACGATGTAATAACTGGTGTGACGATCGGCGGGAAAGATTCGTGGATCATGCTTGGACACGCTTATTTCGATCGGACATTTTCGCAGCATTTCGTACAGCACTTGAACGCTGTATACGGCCGAGAAGATACACGCGATTTGTTTTGGGAAGATGTTTACCTCAGCCACCTCGATGTTCTACAGATGAGAGCTCGTCGATACTCGAAGAGCGATATTTTTGAATTCGATACGCTCGATGATTTAAGAGCGTTCGATCCTTCGTACATCGACGATTCGCGCTCGCCTCTTCTGCACCACGTTGCAACGACACTCATGTGTCGTGAGCGCGATATCCAAAGCACAGTACCGATAAAAGGAAACAATGGTCGTGTCATAGGCTTTCAATTTCTTGTTGACAGCAAACGATACGCGCTTTACTACGATGATTCCCTCATCGAGAAACTGGAAGAGGTCTCATGAATGTGAATATAGTCGAATGCACAAAACCAGAGATGACAGTTGCCGTCAGGAAACTCGCCGAATCGACGCGATGCGAAGGCGGACTTAACTCCGCTATGCAGGGCGGACTCTCAGGTGTTGAGGGTACGAGAATTCATCAATTTTTTATTAAGACAGCGCCAGAACGTTTCCCGAGATGTAAACTTTTTAGTGAAGTGGCTCTATCAGGTGTCTTTACGGCAGAGGATTTGTCCGTCGATTTGATCGTACAGGGACGATGCGACTTGATTGTCGTCTCCCCAAAAGGAGAACTGACGCTCGTTGAGGTTAAAGGGTTTCGCGGGAGTGCGCGTTCTCTCCCCGCCGAGGGCGACAGCGCCCACTGGATACAAGCATATTTGTACGCGCACTTACTCCTTGAAAGTGATCTGATAGACAGCAAAGACGTCGACGTAACGGCTGTCACGATTGAGCTTCACTATACATCGTTTGATCGAGGCGAGTCGTTTGTCCTCAGTCGTCGACTGACGGCCGAGGCACTATCTTCCCTCTTCGTTCAGACGTGCCGCCGCTATCTCGATGTGACAATGCCGCTTTTTGAGCACAAGAAACTGCGCGACACTCTCAATAAGGAAGCGACTTTCCCGTACGGACAACTACGCGACGGCCAAAAATTGATGATGCGCGAAGTGATCGCCGCCATTCGCGATACGTCCAAATTGTTCATCGTCGCACCAACAGGCATCGGTAAGACAGTGGCAACACTATACCCTGCGATGAAAGCCCAAGCAAGCGGCATGACGGACCAAGTGTTTTATCTGACGCCAACGAGATCACAGCGCAAAGTCGCGGAAAACGCTCTCGATGATCTCACATCAGCAGGGTTTTTGGTGCGCTCAATAACGTTTAGAGCGAAAGAACAACTCTGTCTAGCGGGTGATCTATTTTGCAATACGAGCAAATGCCCCTACGCCCTCAACTACTACGAGAAGCGACACGATGCATTGCGCGAGAGCTTTAGAATGCAGCGCATTTTACCTGAAGATGTCATCGAACTTTCAAAAAAACATGAAGTATGCCCTTTTGAGTTGTCACTTGAAATCGGTGCAGGCTGCGATGTCATTATTTGCGACTACAATTACGTCTTTAATCCGCGCGTACGCTGGTCGAATCACCTAGACGACACTAAAAATCGGTACACGTTACTCGTTGATGAAGCGCACAACCTCGCTCGCCGTTCAAATGAGATGTTCTCAGCGACACTTTCGAGGTCATCTCTCCAACATTTACTCACAAAGTTTGGTAATCTGGCATCAAGCGGCAACGCTGAGCGCGATGTACTCGTACCGGGAAATGCGAGCATGAGCGCGGAATTGCGTACCGAGGCACAGAAGTGTATCACCGCAATCGAGCGCCTCTTGCGACGATTCAATCAATTTGCCGACATCCTCAATGATACATTTCGCAGTTCCAAAGGGAATAAATACTTCAAAGAACTAGAGTCGTTCAAGCCAATGATCAGTGAAAAGTTCTTGGCAATGCGCGATATCCCACCTTTTATTATAAAAGATATCGACGCTCTCGTTTCTGCCCTCGGAAATTTCTTTTACAAGGAGTTCCATTACGATGGCAGAGAGAAGCTTTTACTTCCATATTTCGATTTGCTATTTTTTCAAAAAGTGATCGAACGATATTACGACGACACATACATCATCACGTGGCGACTTTACGATAGAGGTGAAGTCGTCACTTCGCTCCTCACGCTCGATGCGTCGCATCACTTGACTGACATCTACCGCGACAAATCACCAGTCGTCTTTTTCTCGGCGACGATGACACCGCCATCGTATTATATTTCACTTCTTGATGCAGACAGTGCAATTGATCAGCCGGAAGTTCTTGTCCTCGACTCACCGTTCGATTCTACGAGGCGGCTCGTCCTAAACTACGACGGCTCATCGATCCGTTATAAAGACCGTCACTTCACGCTCCCGGTGATCGCCTCGCTCATTCTCGATGTCGTCGGTGAAAGAAAGGGACATTACCTTGTGTTCTCGCCTTCTTTTGCGTATCAGCGATTGTTGGAAATCGAAATTAGACGGCGCAAGACACCTTCTATCGATTTCCTCGTTCAGCCGCCTCGCATGACGGAGAAACAAAAGAACGCTTATCTCAACCGATTTAAGAAGACGACCAACAGAAAGACACTCGTCGGACTGACAGTGATCGGGTCTTTATTCAATGAGGGAATTGACTTGATCGGAGAGGAATTGACCGGCGTCATCGTTATTGGAACGGGCTTGCCCGGGTTGTCGCCAGAACGCGAGATACTCCGCCAATACTACGATCAGAAGACAAACATGGGATACGAGTACGCCTTCATGTGGCCTGGATTTAATCGTGTCACGCAAGCAGCGGGACGACTTATTAGGATGGAAGATGATTACGGACTCGTGCTCCTCATTGACGATCGGTATAATAAGCCTGAGTACCGCAGACTACTCCCTGATGAGTGGAACACTATCCATGTAAAAGACCGCGACGAGGTACTAGACCTCGTCCGCGAGTTTTGGAAAAATTATGAGTGAGCATCGCAGAGACTATGGAGCCTAGGTATCGACAATCATCATGCAAACCGTAGAAATACGTTATCGCTCATCACTTCTGGCAGCTGGAAAGGGCCAAGGGATGTGCCCTTCCTCTTGAAGCATGGACGTCATACGACATGCAGTCGGCGTCTGCGCAAGACCGCCAAGCGCAGTCTCACGAAGCGCCATGGGCATCATGCGTCCTATCGACCCCATCGCCTGAATGACCTCGTCTACAGGAATACGACTTTCAATGCCTGCAAGCGCCATCTCGGCGGCGGCAATCGCATTGACGACGCCTATGGCGTTCCGCTTGATGCATGGGACTTCGACAAGACTTGCAACTGGATCACAAGAAAGCCCTAAAAGATTCTTTAAGGCGATAGCCAATGCGTGGCCCGACTGTGATGGAGTCCCGCCTGCTGCCTCCACAAGCGCAGCAGCAGTCATCGCCGATGCCGAACCGACTTCAGCTTGGCACCCGCCCTCGGCACCCGATATCGATGCTTGGTTAGCGATAAGAATTCCCGATCCTCCTGCTGTAATAAGAAAGTTGATCTGTGCGCGCCGGCTAAGATGAAGCCGGTCGCGAATCGTCAGCAGCACACCTGGAAGCACGCCCGATGAACCTGCAGTAGGCGTGGCGCAAATCACACCCATCGCCGCATTCACTTCATTGACAGCGAGCGATTTTATCATGCCCTCTAAATAGAGGCTATCACCGAAAGGAGAACCTTTGGTACGGAACGCCGCCAGACGCTTTGCATCACCACCCGTCAAACCAGAAAAAGAGGTGACGCCTGCTATCCCCTTCGCGGCGGCTTTCTCCATAACAGAGAGGTTTTTCTCCATTTTCTTGAGAATAACTGCTTCTGGCGTTTCATTTAAAACAATCTCAATGTCGAGAAAATAGCGAGACAAGCTGATCCCGCTCAAATTACAATTGTGAATTGCCGTTGCAAAATTCTTCGGATATAGTTTCATGACTGAGGCCTCCTTGACTCTTGTGCTGTCGAACCGTTGACCGGCGCTTGATCTGGTTCACGCATGAGTTCACTTAGCGAGATGATCGGCCCCAACTCACTAATCGATCTGATCTCTGCCATCACACGCTCAGGGATAATCCCGTCAGTCGCAATCGTCATCAATGCTTGTGTACCGCTCTCCTTGCGCGCAACCTGCATACGGCTCACATTAATGCTGTGATCAGCCAATATACGCGTCACCCTTGCGATCATTCCAGTACGGTCACGATAGAAAAAGAGGACGGTCGGATTATCAAAACTTACACGAACACGGAAGCCGTCGATTCTAATGATATTAATCATGCCCCCTCCGACTGAGCATGCTGTCATATTCATCGATCGGTCGCCTGCAAACATGACGATGTGAGCCGTATTAGGATGATCGACATTCCTGTCGGAAACTTTAATATTAACTTTTAGTCCTTCTTTTTCTGCAAGATCATAAGCATAGCGTATTTCATCACTATCAGTCGCTCGCCCAAGAAGTCCGCCAATCAACGCCAAGTCAGTCCCGTGACCACGATACGTATGCCCGAAAGAACCATACAATGTGATATCGACTTCTTCAGGTTGTTCACCAAAAATAGATCGTGCGGCCAAACCAATTCTAACTGCCCCAGCCGTGTGGGAACTCGATGGGCCGACCATCACCGGACCGATAATATCAAACACACTTTGAAATACTGCCATTCAAATCTCCTATAAAAAGTCATCCACTAGCGTACGGCATGCCGTCAGCTGAGTAAAAATGTTGGATTGTGTTCAAGGATTGCGAGTCGATTGTATCGCTTCTCCATACGCTCTTCAAGCCAGCGATCTGCAAAATCTGATGCCTCAGATAGCACCTCTGGTGATGCATAAAAACGAAAAAGCCTCGCAAAAGACACTGTCGCGATATGGCGCAGAAGCGCCAAAGTACTAGGAGACAAGATCATCCACTCAGCCTGTGTCTGACGAAACTCCTCACGACTACAGAGAAGTCCGCCCTCTGAGAAGCTGAAACGGAATGGCTCACTGACGAGTCCGTGACAACGTACACACGAGTCGAGACATGGCGTCAATCCAATCTCCACCATCAGCCGAAGAGATGCCATGCGTGCGACAAAAACGGGAGATTTTGATACAGAAATTTCATAGATCGTATATGCCCAAAGCTCATAGATCGTGCGATTCGGCTCATCGTGCCTCGCCACATCGGTAAATACCTCAACAGCGTGCGATGCTGCAGCCAAGCGATCGAGGTCTTCGGAGATCGCAATAAATGACTCAATGACAGAGGCTGAACGGACGGAATATCGCGATTGTTTTTCCGTCAGAACAAACTCAGACAATGAAAAGAGTTGGGTTGCCCCCCTAATCTCGCTTTTCAATCGTTCACTTGCAGGGGCAAGCACTGTAATCAGTCCGAGATCAGGTGTCAAGAGGTGCAGGAGGCGATGTCTCTCCTTCCAAGGGAAGGAATTCATCACGAACGCTTTTGTTGTGATCGTGCTCATTACTCAGAAATCCCCGATTCCCGCAGGTAATGCGCTCGATTCTGCCAGTCATGCCTGACCTTGACAAACAAAGAGAGGTCAACGTGCGCCTCTAAAAGTGACTCGATGGCCGATCTCGCAGCCATGCCGATTGATTTAATTTTTGAACCGCCTTTTCCGATCAAGATTTGCTTGTGTGAGTCTTTGTTACACAAGATGACAGCATCGATCACGACAAAGCGATCTCGCCTCTCATCCGTCTCCTCAAAAGATTCCACAATGACTGTTACGCCATATGGGATTTCCTGATCAGTTTGCAAAAGCACTTCGCGCCTAATAAGTTCACCGGCGAGTATCCGCTCCGTCTGATCTGTCTCATCATCGGCAGAAAAAAGACGCCTTTGAACAGGAAGTAAACGCTTTATCTCGTCAATGAGAAGGTCTATACCATCGCCGTATTTGGCAGATATGGGAATGTAGGCTTCAAGCTGATATGCCTTCTCGTACACCTGTATGAGAGGAAGAACATTCTCTTTCCTCGTCGCGTCGACTTTGTTAATGACAAGAATGATTGGCTTCTTATCTTTTTTTGCTTGTTCAATCACCTGCTGCTCGGCCGTACCGATGATAGGGCGCCACGCGGCATCAATCATCAGAACGATGACATCCGCTTGGTGAATCGAATTAACAGCAGACCTCATCATCGCTCTCCCGAGACCTGTCTTTGGGCGATGAATACCGGGCGTATCGATGAAAGCAATTTGGCAGTCGTCCGCCGTGTAGACGCATCGTATCGAATGGCGTGTCGTCTGCGGTTTAGCCGTCGTGATTGCCAGTGTACGCCCTGCGATTTCGTTGAGAAGCGTCGATTTCCCGACGTTCGGTCGACCCGTCAACGCGACAAATCCACACGGAATTTCTTCTAGATCGGCCACAAGCTTCTTCTGAAGATGTATCATCTCAATTTCATCGTCTCTCTCTTCATGGTCGAAACCGAGAAGATGCAATACACCGTGGATCACAAGAAAACGAAGCTCTCGCTCAAATGAATGTCCCAATTCCTCAGCCTGCAAGGCTACACGCCTTGGCGCGATCACCAACTCACCCAATTCGAGTGTCGGACGGCCTGCTCCATCGATATCGATAATCTCCCAGTCCTCAATGGCTTCCCGAAAGGCTCCTCGGTGCATGACACAGTTCGGAAAAGAAAGAATATCTGTCTCAGCATCGATGCCGCGGTGCTCACGATTGATACGCCGCATCACGCGCGGCCCGACGAGCATAATATCGAGCGACACACCGATACCGTTCTCAAAGAGATCCACGATCGCAGGAGCATGATACAGAGCGTGTTCCGCAGCCTCAGATATGACGGGATACGTTTCACGATTGCGGAAGACGCGCTGTCGATTGTAGCAGTGAATATCAATCATGTCGTCACTTTATCAAGAGAATAATCACCTTCTTGGGGACTACTTGCCGGCAATGAACGCTGTTGTTTTTTCGGTTTCTGCGAACGATAAGGGACACGCTCGTGGAAGTGTCCAGCGTACACGCGGAGAAAGGACTGGAGAATCGTTTCGACATCGGCAAATGAAAGCCCTGACTTCACCAATTGCTCTTGATCGATTTTATCTTTGATGATGTTCTTAATCAGGAGCTCAGCCTGTTCAAGAGTCTTGATACCCTCTGAGCGCATCGCCGCTTCAGTGGAATCAGCTAACATGACAATTGCCGACTCTCTTGTGCTCGGCAACGGTGTCCTATAACGAAACAAATCGATTGACGGCGGCTCTTCACCTCGCTCCTCGGCCTCATGACGCGCTTTGTTCCAAAAATACTGTAAAACGGTCGATCCGTGGTGTTCATGCGCAATGCGTAAGAGTGGCAGTGGAAGTCGGTACCTTCTACCGATCGCCATGCTATCTTCCGGATGTTTCGTGATGATACGTGCACTCTCGATCGGCGAGAGAAGGTCATGAGGATTTTCGCCCGACTGGTTCTCAGTGAACATCAGAGGGGCCTCAAGTTTGCCAACATCGTGAAAGTAGGCGCCAACACGCGCGATCATAGCGTCTGCCCCGATCGCCTCCGCCGCCGTATCGGCGAGATTGGCGACCATCATCGCATGCTGCGACGTGCCTGGTGCCTCAACGAAGAGCCGCTTCATCAGCGGGTGCCCCGGCTGAGATAACTCAATAAGCCGGAGCGGTGAAACAGTATTGAAGATGAGTTCAAACAGCGGCATAATGCCTATCCCAATAATCACAGACAGCGCACCAGAGACGGTCGACTGTATTACGTGGCTCGAAATAAGTGCCCACGACTCTTTCTGAAGGAAACTGACGATGAAGGCAGTCATCGCTGTCGTCAGCGATGTTGCGAGTATGATGCGCGCGTAATTGTCCTGTCTACCGCTCGTCCCCCTTGTAAAGAGCGAAGCGACAAGACACCCTGTCAAGGCAACAATCGAAAAAGACGGATTGAATGAAGTCATCGGCGCAATCATGATAATGAGGAGTGACGTGACAAAAATAGACGTACGAAGACCAAAATACGCCGTGATAACAACTGCAGCAAAATAGACAGGTGAAGAGAGCGGTAAATCGCGCGCCAAGTATGCCGTCATGATGAGAGGCAGCATGATTGCAATCAAAAGAGCGATCATCGTTCGTGGTGTCGAATACATAAGCTCCGACTCGTAACGCATAAAAAAGAGTATGGAGATAAAACAGAGAAGCAATACGAGTAAAATGATCGATCCGAGCCGCTGCCAATCGAATCGCGTTCCGACCGTCAAATTCAGTTCGTCAAGCATCATCTTTGACTCAGGTGTGATTACATCTCCTTGGCTGATGATGCGTGCTCCACGGTTGATCATCACCGGGTCTCCCATCACGCGATCATATGCCGCCTGCCTCGCTTTATCGGTCGCCTCCTCGTTGTATTCTACATTGGGATGAATAACGAGCGTCAGCAATCGACCGACAAGGTAAGCGTCATCGCGGTAATACTCCATGCTCGCCTCTAAGCGTAACACTGTCTCTTCAATAACGGATTGAAGTCCGGCATCATCAAGCGTTTTGACAATAATGGCATTCGTCTCGGCATTAACAATCGCTTTTAAGTTGAGAAATCTCTCTTCTTCCATCCTGATCAAAGTATCTGCCTCACCTGAGGGCAATACAATGCCGAGCTCCTGATCGACTGCAGAAATGAGCGACGAAACTGCAATTTCAATCTCATGATTGTCAGGACGACGCGTGCGATTCTCCTCAGGGGGCATCGTCTGTAGAGGATCAGAAGGTACGTTTGGCGAGTCTATGATAATATTAAGCTCTTTATAGATCATGTCGCGTTTCTTCTGGACGAGCTCCATTAACTGGCGCATCGAGTCGGACGAGGCGTTACTGAGCACTTCCGAACGAATCATGACGTTCGGTATCTGAGCCATCGCCTCGAGTGCACGTCTCACAGTCTCAGCGTTATCGGCAAAATCGAGTGGTGCGGCGATGTCATACGAACTAATGTCTCCGATCTGCAGATCGTATTGCCTAGGAGATGACCCTATATACACGGTAACGATCATTGCTGCTGCCGCAATGATCACGAACGCAGTATTGACAATGAGACGTGTTTTTTTCTCTGATCCTTTCATCGACCCGATCTCCTTCTGTCATCTTTTGCACGAGAAGCCTCTTTCTCGTATGCGCGTATGATACGTTGCACGAGCGGGTTTCGAACGACATCGCGCTCCGTAAGCCTGATGCTCGTCACGCCTTCAAGGGAACCCAGCAACTTCGCCGCCTCTGCAAGACCGCTCTTTCGACGCTGCGGCAGATCAATCTGTGTGATATCACCCGTCACAACAGCGCGCGCATTATAACCGATACGCGTCAGAAACATTTTCATCTGTTCGCGTGTAGTATTCTGCGCCTCATCAAGAATGATAAAGGCATCATCGAGTGTCCTGCCACGCATATACGCCAGCGGTGATATTTCGATCTCATGGCGTTCCAAATGGCGCTGGTAAACCTCAAACCCCATCAAGTCGTTGAGTGAGTCATAGAGAGGACGCATGTAAGGATCGACTTTGCTCTGCAGGTCACCTGGTAAAAACCCGAGATTCTCACCGGCCTCAATCGCAGGTCTCGTCAATACAATGCGTGAAATCTCATGCGCTCTAAACGCTTTGACTGCCATTGCCACGGCGAGATAAGTCTTCCCCGTTCCCGCCGGTCCAATAGCGAACGTCAGTTCATGATTTTTGATCGCCTCGACATATTGCTGCTGTCCGACCGTCTTACTCAAGATCGGTCGGCCTTTCGCATTGACGCAAATTAAATTAGGTGTGAATTTTTCTGCACTCGTTAAGTCACCTTCTAAGGACGCATCGACAAGATAGCGGATAAGCTGTTCTGTGACAGGAGCAGAGCCTGCACGACAAAGTTCGTGCAGGCGATTGTAAATACGCCAAGCTGTCTCAACGGCTTTTTTGTTACCGCGTATGACAATGCCTGTTGCCGTCGCCTCAACTGTCACATTGAGCGCCTTCCCCACCATCTCCGCATGTCCATTGCAGGAACCTAGGAGTGCGAGTCCCTCATCAGGATGACTCAATTCGAGATGTTTTTCAAAGACTGTTACCTTATTACCCATTGCTTACCATTATAGCCTGTTGATCAAATTTGTATGTCCATTTAGATCATTCAATTGTCAGAAATGTCAGTCAGCCGGTATTAGTAAATCCATCGCGTACCCTATCCTATCTTCGCTCAACGCAGGTATGATCATACCCTTTTCCCGGCGAACAGTGATTGCGACCGATTCTTCACCAAGCTGCTTTTTTATACTCTCACTCACCGATTGCAGGTAGGGGACGACGAAACTGTCGATCTTAGTCGGGTTGATGATGGCCTTAATTTCAAACGGTTCAGATCGACTGAAAGCAATCCCATTGATCATTATATTCTCACGACTCGTTCTAATCTCCGTCGTCGTCACTTTGCGTTCGTTATTGATGGAGATTGCTTGAGCACCGAGCGCAGACAACTCATTAGTGAACTGGCGGACAAGCGCATCCTGGACTTGATAGTTCCCGATCGGCGAGATCGTAATAATAACACCATCATTTTTCACCGCTCTCAACCCCGCAAAAGTCGCGAACTTCTCTCGCTCTTCCATGACAAGGAGATAACTTTCACCTTCGCCGCGTTCTAGCTCTGTGATATAGTCATAAAGACGTGCGTTTCTATTGTTTAGCTCTTCATTTTTTCGCTGGTACTCAATGATCTGATTCTGCAATTCCTGTAAACTCTTGCTCTCAGAATCGGATGCATTCACATTTTTCATGAGAAGTGCGATGACAGTGCCGACAAGTATACAGACGACGAGGATCGTTGCATATTGATAGAATGTTTTCTTTTTCATTTTCATACCTCATGCAAAGGTTTTTTCACCATGCAATCTAGGGCGATTCGAGCAAATCCATATAGCGCTGATAATCACGCGACTTCAAAAACGACGGAAGGATTATTTCGGCCTCTTTTACGATATTGAGTCTGATGCCGATTTCCGGTTGTGTGAGCCGCGCGAGATACGAATCACTTTGAATAGCGCCAACGAGCTCATCAACAGGACCGATCGCTGAGATCACGTACGGTGGCATCTGCCTGACGCCATACGCTAGGATCGTCGGCCCGACACAGTTGATCTCAGTCACAGCCGTAAGTCTCACGTCATTAAATGAAATCGCACGCGCTCCCCCTGCCCAAAGGAGATTAACGACATAGTTGATCGTACTGTCGTGAATGACAGACTCAATCGGGTCATCCAACGGGTTGTGTTCCAATTTATCATTCAACGTTAGGATGACACCTGGCCCTTTCACATCAGTGAGGCCTGCAATCATAGCGTAAACGCCATGCTCTGCTATCACCTCAGACAGGACACCCTGTTCGCTTAAGCCCTCAAGAAGCAGTTTCTTTCGCGCTTCCAAACGGTCATTCTCTAGCTGAAGTGATCGGTAGTTTGCTTCCTCGAAAGAGAGTTCTTCGCGCGCTCGCACCACCTCAACATCGTTATCGTCGCTCATCGCCAACAATGTCCAGTGTTTCACGACAGATGCAATACTGATACCGATCAACAGAGCAGTTAAGACAGCCAACACTCTTTTCAACTTTGTGCTTTTCATACGATAAGAATACTCTATCGTCAGCGCCCACGGGCAAGGTGCGAACGAAAACTCTGTAGAAAAGGCTGAAAACGTTCGGGAAGAGGGCAGTTAACATCGATATGTTCGCCTGTGATCGGATGATTGAACACGATACGCGATGCGTGAAGTAGCAAAGCGTCACAATCATCGCCCTGTGCTCGATGACCACCATATAAAAGATCTCCGATGACGGGGTGCCCAATATAGGCAAGATGTACACGTATCTGATGTGTCCTGCCTGTGATGAGCCTACAGTTCAGATGAGTTGTCTTGCCATCTGACCCAACCACCTCAAAACGCGTCTGTGATTGCTTTCCGTCTGCACGAACTTCCATCCTCATGCGTCCAACCTTCGCACGACCGATCGGTACATCGATCAAACCGAACTCTGAATCGGGAACACCGTGCACAATCGCATCGTAGTACCTCTCTACCGTGCGTTCTCGAAAAGCACGCGCTAGACGCACGTGCGCCTGATTGTCAAGTGTTACAATGAGAAGACCCGACGTACCCTTGTCGAGACGGTGTACGATGCCGGGACGATGGGCTTCTCCAGCGTCAGATAACCTGTCTGCAAACCGCGCGAGCAACGCATTAACTAGTGTCCCCGTTTCATGGCCAAAGCTCGGATGTACGACAACACCCGCCTCCTTCTCGACAATCGCGAACCACGCATCCTCGTAGAGGACCGTTACGGGTACTTGTTCAGGTTTTGGCTCTTCTTGAACGACTTCTCTAGGTATTTCCCCGTCAATGCGATCGCCCGCTTGAAGTTTACGTGACGGAGCCACTTTTTTGCCATTGACGGTGACGAGCCCGTCTTTGATCTGAGTCTGCCATCGCTCCCTTGATACTGAAGAAAAGCGAATTGCCAGTAATTTATCAATCCTCATCCCGCTTTCTTCTATTTGAACGACAAATGTTTCATGCTTCATCATCATTCACCTGATTTGTCCTGAGATAAAGGTACATCAGGAGTGCTTTGGTCCCTACTTTTATCGCATTCATCTGAAGACTCATCGTTCGTACTAGCACCACGGCCTCGCTGCCATCTCGTCAGCTTCAAGACAGAAAAGCCGTCTAAAAATTTCCGGTCGAATATGGCAAAAATAATGAGAAGAACGGTACCGACCGTGATGAGTGAGTCCGCTACATTGAATGTAGGAAATACATAGTCGCCAAAAGTAAACGACAAAAAATCGGCAACTGCACCCACGCGTAGCCTGTCGATTAAATTGCCAATACTGCCGGAGATGATAAGCGATAAGACGAGGCGCATGCGCTTTCCTGTCGAATGTTTCAAAACATAGAGAAGTGATAGCGTGATCATGAGTGAAACAGCACTGAGGAAAATAATACCCCACGTTTTATTAGAGAGAAAACTCCAGGCGGCACCCTTATTGTACGTCAGACGCAGCTCGAAGAAATGCGGTATAACGACTACACAACCTGTCTCTCCGATGAGACGCTCGGCTAATCCTTTTGTCCATTGATCGAGCGCGATCAGTATCAGGATGATTACGGACTCCATACTACGAGCTCCTCTACATTGTCATAGGGCGAGTGCCAGATGCCTGCCATCGTGTTCTCTACATCACATCCGTACAATACCATAGTCTCAGGAATGGCGAGACCAAGCACAGGTAATATCGAGAAAGTACGTGATATAGATTGAGCATACGCGCTCCCTGAGAATGTATCTTGACGTTCATCTCCAAAAGAAGAGACTAAATGCTGCACCTCTCTCAGAGCAATGACATCATCAGGAGCGACATATTCCGTCCAATCAAATAATTTTGCATGCTGCAGCCCTTCGAGGTAATCGACAGGATCCAAAAAAGTGAGACTTACATCAACAAGCAATGCCGCATCGTATGAGCCTTTGCGAAGTTTCTCCGCCCATGCCTCTTTTGCCACGTGGACTGGTATGAATCTTCTCCCCAAGCGCGCCACACATGCTCCGATGTTTTCAACGAGCCGATATGGAGTAAATCCTTCCGGCAAAAGCAAGACAAAAGGCTCACGCGTATCGGGAATCGTAGGCGACGGCGCACCTGCATCGTCTGTTGTCCCAGTCGTCTCCTGTTCATTTTCCGGCAACTCAAGCGCTGGCAAGTCGCCAATTTGGTACTCAGGAATTACCGCGTGCTGCTGTCTAAAATCTCCTGGAAGGAGCGGGTAGAAAGCGCATGCAAAAGGTGCAGCGAAGAAATCTCCCTTCGAATCTGACTTAATCTCGCGCAGCATGTAGTTGCGCCATAAAAGAGCAGACTCATGATTACTTCCGCGGAAGAAAAGTGAGATATATCCCGGGTAATCAATGCGTTGTTTTCTAATTCTCGTCCGATCAGCGAAAAGCGACGTCTCTGAAACATCTAGAACGAGCACATCAATATCACCCTTGTCAAAAGCCTCCATTGCAAGTGCCGCGCTATCAAATGCTTTTGCCGAAATGTGTCTGATCCCAGTTCCAGGTGAGACGCGTTCAAGTTTTACAAGACGACCGTCTTCCGTCGAGATCACTTTCCACGCACCGCTTCCAGAAATAGGGTTCATGGAGAGGTCATTGATATGAGACTCAGGAATAATCGGGAATGTAAGGAGGTCAAGAATATGAGGGTCATGATTTTTCAATTCTAAGATAAGTGTATCGAGGCCTTCCGTCGAAACGAGTCGGATGTTTCTATATTCATTTTTCTTCGCAGCTGTCATAAAGGAAAAGGGTTCTGCTTGAAAAACAGAGCCATCCTTATACGAAGCGCTTAGACTACCAGTGTCAAGTTTTGCCGCTGGTTGCTTTTCACTCGTAGCATAATTCTCTGCTGTCAGTGATTTTCCATCGTTTCCGTCTTCTGTCGGAGGTAGGTTCTCCGTCATGAGGCTGATTGTCTTGAGGAGCGACGCCTTAACATCTTGGACAGTCAACTTTTTGCCACTATGAAATGTTTTTTGATTGTCAATCTGAATGCGGTACGTCGTCGTAGCAACATCGTACGAGACTGAATTAGCGAGAACAGGAATGATCTTCCCCTCATGATCGACCTTAAAAAGTGGCTCATAAACGAGTGCTAGAAGCGATCTCGTCGCGTAGTGCTTCGGGTAGAGTGGGTTCATATTCGATTCTAAACGAATGGCGGCACGCAATTCCGTCGATGCTCGGCATCCGCTAGGCGGGGGTAGTGTTTCAATTGAATCACTGTATGTGGGGACTGTCGTGGAAAGCGCTCCATCAGAGACAGGCGCACACGACATAATCGACACCACGTACAGGACACTCAATACGATTACAGCAAATCTTTTCAACGACTTCCTCTTTCCTAAAAAAGTATGAATTAGAATAAGCCTAACACACCGTAACGTTTTGAGGAAAGATAAAGCAGGCTGTCGCTTCAACTCATTTTGAGTAGAAGCGACAGCCTGCTTACCACTGATTATCACGCTTGTACCTGCCGATAACGTTATGATGATCGATTTAAGGCCGACGATGTCCTTATACCTATTTGGCATATTCGCTGTAACGACTTTCTCTGATCATATTGACTTTAATCTGACCCGGAAAATGAAGTTCACGTTCGATCGTCTGACAGAGCTCATGCACGAGTAATGGCATCTCCTCATCGGAGACACTATCCGGCAAAACCATAACTCGAATTTCACGACCAGCCTGCACAGCGTAACTCTTCTCAACACCTGGCACTGCTTGAGCGAGTTCTTCGAGCTTCTCGATACGTTTGATATACGTCTCAATGTTTTCTCTTCGCGCTCCCGGCCGAGCCGCTGATATGGCATCTGCAGCCGAGACGAGACAAGCGATCAATGACTCAGGCTCCACATCATCGTGGTGAGATTCGATGCTGTTGATAACAATCGGATCGAGTTTATATCGTCGAGCAATTTCACTCCCAAGATCAACATGTGAACCTTCCATCTCAAAGTCGACAGCTTTTCCTATGTCGTGTAAAAGTCCTGCACGCTTTGCATCCATAACGTTGAGATCGAGTTCCGCTGCGAGCATACCGGCGATGCGACATACCTCAATCGAGTGTTGCAGCACATTCTGCCCGTAACTCGTCCTGTACTTGAGACGCCCGAGAACTTTAACAATCTCTGCAGGTAAGCCAACCACACCTGTCTCAAATATAGCCTGTTCACCAGCCTCACGAATCGAATGCTCCACATCGCGATTCGCTTTCTTCACCATTTCTTCGATGCGAGTCGGATGGATACGTCCGTCTTGAACGAGCCTTTCGATCGCTATTCGCGCAACCTCGCGCCTGATAGGATCAAAACTCGACAAAATCACCGCCTCCGGCGTATCATCTATGATCAAATCAACACCTGTCAGCTGCTCAATCGTCCGAATATTCCGTCCCTCGCGTCCGATTATTCGCCCCTTCATGTCTTCGTTGGGTAGTGAGACGACGGAGACAGTCGCCTCGGAGACGTAATCATGCGCGTAGCGCTGAATCGTACTGACGACGAGCTCTCGCGCTTTCGCATTCGCGCTCATCTTCGCCTCTTCTTCGATCTCCTTATACGTGATCGCAATATCACGACGAAACTCACGCTCAGCCTCTTCTAAGACAAGGGAGCGTGCTTCTACGACGGTGAGGTTTGCAATACGTTCGAGTTCTTCACGCTTCTTCGCCTCAGATGTCTCAAGCTCCGCCTCACGCGCATTCAAAGCCTCCTCACGAGTCGAATGATGACGTTCTCGATCCTCAAGGCTCTGCGTTCGCCGATCTAGAACCGTCTCTTTCTGATCGATCCGCTGGCGTTCACGCGTCAATTCCTGACGTTTTGCGCGCACATCGCGTTCCAATTCGATTCTGGCCTTGTGAACCTCTTCTCTCGTCGAAAGGAGAATCTCACGCTTTTTATCCTCCCCCGTTTTAACGGCTTCGCCGATAAGGAGAACAGCTTCTTCTTCAGTCTTTTTCTTTGACTCGATTAATTCACGGCTTTTCCTGCTAAACCCTTTATGATAAAACAGCGCTGTCGGCACAACACCGATCAGGACGCCGGCAAGGATACCGAGCGCTAAACTTAGCCATTCGATAGTAATCACCTCCATATGTAATTTTCAAGTTTCGAAAACGATAAAGTTTTGATATGCATCAAGCACCGTGCGAGATCGAATAAATCTCGCACGATCGTTTATTCTATGGTTAGTCTAAATTTGATCGGGTGAATTGTCAATAAAAAGGTCTTATCTGTTTACAAGCGATTGTATACAATCGCTTCAATTTCCCTCGTCATCTTATCTGATTCTTCCAACAACACAATGCACGTGCGCTCGGCGTTGTCTGCAAATTCCTTGTCCTCTAACCCGGGAAGGTTGATACGGACATTCATGACAGCCGACTTCAGGGCAGCGTGTGCTAGATAAGCGCTGACTCCGGCATCCGATATACAGTTTTTGTGACCGTACCTTGAGAGCGATCCGAGGTGCTGCAATACCTTAAACGTTTTTGTCGCTGTCTCAAGAGGTGCTTGTGTAGCGAGAACTGTCGCGTCCGCCATCGCTTTTCGGCGAATTACCTTTTCTTCATCGGTCGCTCTAGGCAATGAAAGCGCATCCATAAAGGTGTTAAACGCCAAAATGTCTTTGTCAATCAAGTCAGTTAAATCTTTTTGAAGGCGTACAAGCGCATGGTAGTCCGACTGAACAGCGGCTTTTGTCGTTTCATCATTTTCAAGATATGATTTTTTTGTATGTGTCAAATTGTAGACCATCTGGCCGAGGGCTGCACCCAAGGCCCCGACAAGAGAGGCGACACTTCCGCCCCCAGGCGTCGGACTGCTAGAAGCTGCACGGTCGAGATAATCTGAGATAGGTAAATGTTTGAATTCTTTCATAATGACTCCTCCTGAATGGTCGTTATTCTCTACTTTCTACTCTACCATTCTTTTCTCCAGACATCTCATTTCTTTATGCGGTCTAAGCGTCAGAATCGCAAAATATTGGTCATTTTTCCACATACAATCAGCTTTGCAATGGCCTCGATATCGCCTGAAAGAGAACGGTCCTCCGTCAAGACAGGAATCGTCTGGCGCACAAGCTCATAAATCCTCCCTGTCCCCTTACCTAATTGTCGCTTTTCTTGCAGATCAATTGCCTGTGCTGCGCACATGAGCTCAATCGCAATCACTCGACGCGTATTCTCGATAATCGTTCTAACTTTGCGTGCAGCAAATGCTCCCATGCTGACGTGATCTTCCTTATTCGCCGAAGAAGGGATCGAATCGACACTGGCTGGGTGCGCCAAGACTTTATTCTCAGACACGAGAGACGCTGCAACATACTGTGGAATCATAAATCCAGATTGAACGCCACCATTCTTGACGAGAAAAGCCGGTAGCCCCGACAACTGTGGATTGACAAGACGCTCCGTCCGGCGCTCGCTGATATTTGCGAGCTCTGCGACAGCGATACCTAGAAAATCAAGCGCTAAAGCGAGTGGTTGTCCGTGAAAATTACCACCCGAGATTACTTCACCCGTCTTTGAAAAGACGAGAGGATTGTCTGTCACAGCATTAGCTTCAGACGATAACACTTCCCTGACATAGCGCATCGCATCAAGCGAAGCGCCATGCACTTGGGGAACGCAGCGAAGCGTATAAGCGTCCTGCACGTCTTCTTTACGGGTGTCTGCGTAGTCCGAACCCTCGAGAAGTTGGCGCATGACAGAAGCAACTTGCATTTGTCCTTTCTGTTTACGCAGTTCGTGTACTCTCTGATCGTATGCGCTTCTAAACCCGTGTAACGCCTCAAATGTAAGTGCAGCTGCTCCATTCGCAGCAATAAGAACATCTTCAGCCTCTAAGTATGCAAGCGTCCCGACACCGAGCATAACGGCTGTCCCATTAATAAGAGCAAGACCATCCTTGCCAGACAGCTTCATGGGAGTCAAATGGCGCGCTTCCAGTGCGGCTTGCCCACTCATCTCAATACCATCGACAATAGCGCGTCCCTCGCCAACTAACACGAGTGACATGTGCGCCAAGTTAGCCAAGTCTCCTGACGCACCAAGTGACCCCTGTTCAGGGATCAGCGGCGTGATACCGAGGTTTAGAAAAGAAACGAGTAAATCAACAATATCAGGATTAACACCGGAAAAACCAACACACAGAGCGTTGAGGCGCAGCAACATGATCGCGCGCACTGTCTTCACATCGAACGGTCTCCCCGCCCCCGATGCATGACTTCGAATTAAGTTGAGCTGCAGTCTATTGTTTTGGTCTTCCGAGAGATACACACGACTGAATTCGCCAAACCCTGTCGAAATACCATACGTTGCCTTTCCACTTCTCAATATCTCACCGACGAGAGCGTATGACTCCTCCATACGCTTACGAGCATCAGCGGCAATCATTATTTTACGCCCAAAAACGGCGACCTCTCTGACATCTTCAAGCGTCAGATCCTCGCCGTTAATCATAAGAAATTCTAATGTATTTTCATATTCCATACTGCCATCTGCCTGATCGGCATCCCCCTCCCGAACAGTCATCTCAAATATTATCATAGAGTTTTATTCGTTTTGAATCAATGATCGCCCCTCCCCTCAATCAATTGCCCGGCTAATACACGAGAAGCGCTATCATCTGGCCTCCCTGAAAGGAGGCGCGCCACTTCTCTGATCCGATCTTCACCATCAATGTGCTGAACAGTCGTCCTTGTGCGCCCACCCTCGACAACTTTGCCAATCAGTAAGTGTCGGTCAGCAATTGCTGCGATCTGCGCGCTGTGCGTGACGCAGATAACTTGACAGTGCTCCGCGATCGATTTCAATTTATGAGCTATCATTGTCGTCGTCTTGCCGCTAATTCCTGTATCGATCTCGTCAAAGATTAACGTCGGTACATTGTCGACAGACGCGAGAACTGTCTTGATCGCGAGCAGGACACGCGACGCCTCGCCGCCCGACACGATCGAAATCAATGGCATCAGCGGCTCACCCGGGTTTGGAGCAATATTGAATCTCACCGTCTGCGGATCAGCTGGAGCGTGATTTTCGTCAATAGACAAAGCTTCAATAGATACTTCAAAGGACGCATTTTTCATATTGAGATCATGAAGTTCGGCGTTGATCAATCGTGAGAGCTCGGCGGCGCAGGCTTTTCTCACGCATAATAATCTATCTGCCGACTGATTCATGGCGTTTAAGAGTTCATTTTTCCGATCGATAAGGGAAGCAAGCTCCTCTTCAGTCCGATTGAGTCGATCGAGCTCCCGTCGCGCCTTCTGTCCATATGCGATGACGGTGTTGAGGTCATCGCCATACTTGTCTTGTAATCGTCTGAGTATATTTAATCGCGCGCTCGCGCGCTCCATTTCATCAGGACGAACGTCGAGTTTCTCGTAAACTCGCTCCAAATCGATGATCATCTCTGTCAGTTCACAGCGCAGAGATTCGGCACGATCGCGAATGTCCTGCATGTATGCACTATGCTTTGAGGCAGCATTCAAGTTGGCAATGACGCGTCCAAGACGTACTTGTATCGACTGTTCATCGTCACCTGACAGGTCGGTCATCGCCTGACCGATAAACGTCGCGATTTCAATGACAGCTGACGCTGTACGAATCTTCTTTAAAAGTTGTTCTTCCTCGCCGGGTACGATTTCTGCCCCTTCAATTTCTTCAACTTGATACTGGAGAATGTTGCGCCTGCGTTCGCGCGTTTCAGGATCTGAAAAAAGTTCCTCTAAACGCTTCTCTATTATTCGTAATTCTTCGTACTTTGATGTGTAGGAAGTAAGCGCCTGCTCGACCGGTTCCCCTCCAAAAGCGTCTAGTAACGTCTGGTGAACTGATTCTCTGAAAATAGATTGCTGATCATTTTGGCTATGAATTGCGACAAGCCGTTCTGTTGTCGCTCGTAACTCAGCCACTGTAACGAGGTGACCATTGATCTTGGCGTAACTTCTGCTGTTATCTCTCAATCCACGCGTGACGATAAGCTCATCGCCTTGCTCTCTCCTCTCGTCAACAAACAACACCGAAATAATCGCTTCTTCAGCACCAGATCGCAACATTGTACGATCACTACGACCACCAATAGCAAAATCCAGCGCGTCGACGACAATCGATTTGCCCGCTCCCGTTTCACCAGATAAAACTGTTAATCCCGCGCCAAAACTCAACCCAGAATGCTCCACCAGCGCAAAATTGTCTATCTCGACGCGATGAATCATAAGGATAGTCTAGATTAGCCTTCCGTCAATTCTGAGTTATCTGTCTTTGACAGAGCCACGAGCTTTTCCCTGAGGCTCTCTGCGACGTCATTGTTGCGCGTCGCAATGAAGATCGTGTCGTCACCGGCTAGCGTTCCCATGATCTCATCTAGATACATGGAATCAAGTGCTGATGCTGCACCTTGTGCCATACCGGGCAGCGTTTTCATAATGACAAACGCGTTCGAACGGTTGACCGAAACGACGGCTTCTGAAAACACGCGGCGCATACGTCCTGCCGCAACTTCACCACTGTGGCTGAGCGTGACGTACTTTTGTGTGCCTTCGCCCGTCATCACCTTGACGATTCCGAGCTCTTTGATATCGCGTGAGACCGTCGCTTGTGTCACCTCCATGCCAGACGCCATGAGAGCATCGACAAGATCTGCCTGCGTTTCGATGTTCTGCTCATTGACAATACGAATAATACGCGACTGACGTTGCTTTTTTGGTACCTTTTTCATCTGCTTAGTCCCCTTTTTCGTATTTTCGTTGGAAGTGTTTTAAAAAAATCTTCATTCCACAAACGTATATATTGCACTTTTCTGTCAGAGACGCCGACAGTGACGCGTGAGCCTATGGTCATGTTGTACCCAACGCGTCCGTCGACTGATAGGATCGCTCCACCTTGACTGGAAATTAAACGCAGTGTAATTTCTGAGTCGACGCCTATGACGTAAGACCTATTTTGCAATGTATGAGGGCAGATGGGCGTGATAAGCATGACTTCAGCTGTTGGATGGATAATAGGTCCACCGGCTGAGAGAGAGTATGCCGTCGAACCGGTCGGGGTCGAGATAATAACGCCGTCACCCGGAAGGTTCTCAACACGCTCTCCGTCAATTTCAAGCCCGACATCGATCGATTTGACGATATTAGCTCGCGCGAGTATGACATCGTTAAGCGCTTCCTCAAAGACGATTCGGTGACCGCCCGTATCGTAACACGATGATGAAAGCAAGGCTCTTTGCTCAATCGTAAATTTTCGATCAATAAGAAGCCTGACAGCTCTCTCCATACGATCAACATCAATCTCATGCAGGAAACCGACGCTGCCGAGATTCACACCTGTAATAGGGAGATTTTTTGCGCTTTCGTGATGTACTGCTGAGAGAAATGTCCCGTCACCGCCTAGGCAAATCAACAAATCGCACGTATCGTATGAATCGCGAATGAGGCATTCTGCCTCGAGCTCAGGAATTTTATCCTCAACGACAGCCGTTGCGCCTCCTTCCGCAATACACGATATCAATCGGCGTGTAACAACAAAGCCAGGATCCCGTGATAAATTGGGATAAAGTGCGATACGCACGATTACAACCTTTCAAGTCGGGACGCGGCAACTATCCCGAATTTGGCGATTTCTCAATGAGACGAGTCATACGCTCTACAAGTCCCACGGCGTCAAGCTTCTCATCTTGACGAAGTTCCGCCCTAGTCGCCTGCCCAACAATCCTGTTACGGACTCCAGCAAAGTCGACTAATACATTTTGAGAAGTTCGTACCGCCTCAGAAACGACTATTGAACCAAAACCGCCCAATTCACAACCATCCTCGACAATAAACAATCTTCCCGTCCTCTGTATAGATTCTAACATAATGTGATATTCAAAGGGAACTGCGGCAATACAGGAAAAGAGGTCGATTGATATATTATTGTTCTTATTCGTGATAACTTCGACGGCTTTTTCGGCTTCTTGGAGGGCTGATCCTAACGCAATGACAGTTAAATCAGAGCCTGCTCTTATTCTGCGAAGAGAGCAGAGACGGCTTATATCATCCTTCTCCTTGTCCAAATCCTCAGGCAGGAAACAGCGCGCCTCGGCAACATCGTGAGGATAGCGTATTAGAACAGGGCCGTCATGGTTGTGCGAAAGAAGGAGTATCGCTCTCAAATCGGACGCCGTAGCTGGAGCAAACACAGTCAAATTCGGAAATGACAACGTCATGGCGAGATCGTAAATCCCCTGATGTGTTTCGCCGTCTCCACCCACACATCCCGCTCGATCAAGCGCAAAGACAACTGGTAAGTTCTGAAGACAGACGTCGTGAATAAGCTGATCGATAGCGCGCTGCATAAACGTGCTGTAAATCGCTACATATGGTCTCAAACCACCGGCCGCCATGCCGGCCGCCATCGTCACGGCATGTTGTTCTGCGATTCCGACGTCAAACAGGCGCTCAGGGAATCTCTCAGCGAACGGCAATAGCCCTGTACCCTGCATCATAGCCGCCGTGATAGCGACGACATTTCGATCATTCTCAGCCAGTTCAATCATCGTCTCACCAAAAACACGGGAAAAAGTTTTCAGTTCTCCGCTTGATGACGATTTGCCGTTGAGCAAATCGAACGGAGCCACACCGTGGTAATCTGCAGGATCAGCTTCCGCGAATGTATACCCCTTCCCTTTGAGCGTTACAACGTGCAAAAGAACAGGGCCTCGGATAAACCTCAGGGCATGCAGATGACGCTCTAGATCCCTAAGATCGTGGCCATCGACAGGACCGTAGTAACGAAAGCCTAACCGCTCAAAGATAGCACCTCGCTCTCGTCGCCACAAACGGAAATTTCTCTTAATCGATGCAAGAAGGCGTATCATCGGTTTACCAACGAGGGGAAGGCGATCGAGCCGCTGCTCCCATCTCGTCTTCATCCTGATATAGCGCAGTGACGTGCGTAACTGCTCAAGATGACGCGCCAACCCACCAACAACATGGTCGATGCACATCTGGTTATCATTTAATATCACGAGAAGATTCTCGCCGGACTGACCTGCATCTGACAACGCCTCAAACGCCATACCTCCACCGATAGATCCATCTCCAATTACAGCGACAGTACGGCTTTTATCACCCTTCGACCGTTTGGCTCGCGCCAGACCGAGCGCCGCAGAAACAGAGGTACTACTGTGCCCTGTATTGAAAGCATCGTAAGGGCTTTCCTCACGCTTCGGGAAACCTGATAAACCGCCCTTACGGCGTAAAGTCGAAAACCGTTCCCGTCGATCAGTGAGAATTTTCCAAGCATAGCACTGATGTCCCACATCGAAGATGACAGAATCTTCAGGTGGATTTAACGTTGATAGCATGGCAATCGTCAATTCAACGACACCGAGGTTCGGTGCGAGATGGCCTCCATTGGTAGCAACCGTCTCTATGATGATGTCACGCACTTCCTGTGCTAGCCGTTCCTTTTCATCGAACGATAACTGGCTTATCGCTGAAGATCCGTCTATTGAAGAGAGTAACGTGGGTTCGTTCAAGTCTAGTATGTCCTTTCCTTCAGACGGCGTGTCAGCTCCATCAGGCCGTCAACGTGTCTGCCACGTCGCTGAAGACGTAAGAATGTATTTTTTGCGGCTTCTGTATGGAATGACAATAAAGAAATCGCTTCCTTTTGTCCGGCGACCGTTACGAAAGTCTTTTTGCCGTCGCGCTCGTCTTTATGCCTTGTTTTTCCGAATTGATCACTCAGCTCAATTCCATCAAGAATATCATCTCTGATCTGAAATGCAAGACCAAGGTGCTGTCCCGCCAAACGAAGATCGAACAGTTCCTTCTCTGAGGCACCAGAAAGATGGCCTGCCGCTTCTATGGCGGCAGCGATTAAAGCGCTCGTCTTCATCTTTGCCATCGCCTCTACGTCTTCAATTGTCACAGCTGAAAAGCAGGCGTTCTCCAAAGAGAGATCGAGCGCCTGACCGAGCACCATCCCGCGACCGCCTGACGCTTGCGCGATGGTCTTCATCGCACATCGGCAAGCCTCTGAGAATGCTGGATCAGAGGCGTCGAGCATCGTCTCATAGGCGAGATTGAGAAGAAGGTCACCAGCGATAATCGCGACCCCCTCACCGTAAACCTTGTGGCATGATGGCTGTCCGCGCCGAAAATCATCGTTGTCCATTGCTGGCAAATCGTCGTGAATAAGCGAATATGAGTGAATCATCTCGATTGCCGCGGCAAATCGATAAACATATTCAGGCACGTCGCGATGAAACATGCGGAAGGTCATGAGGAATAGAATCGGGCGAACCCGTTTCCCGCCACCTAGCACACTGTATCGCGCCGCCTGCCAGACTGAGCTTTCCTGATGTCCGTGAGGCGGTGTGAGACACTTGTCTAACACTGCCTCCACGTGTACTCTATCGCGCTCAAATTGCATTTCATATCTATTTATATTGTCGTTATTCATCGTCAAAAGGCTCTGTTCTACCCGTCTGGTCGACAAGGATAAGCATCTCTTCTCGCATTGAATTCAATTTGTCAGCACAAAAAGTCGACAGTGCGATGCCCTCACGAAACAAATCCATCGACCGGTCAAGGGAGCCCTCGCCGCGCTCAAGCATCGTGACGATCTCCTCTAGTCTCTTAATGGCATCTTCATATGTCATATTATCAGGAAGTATATAGCAGCCAGTCATGTTCTCCTCTTTCTCAATTCTTTAGCGTGGTACACGCTATTGCCATTAGCATAACCGTAACGTGATCCATGAGCTTTTCAATCACTCAGGTCGCCTATTGAATGTGTAATCAACGCGCCTACTTCCCCATCGGCAAATACGATATCAATTTTGTCGTCTTTTTCCAACGAAACAGCAGACATCACCATAGCGCCCGAGGCGCGTTTGACGACAGAATACCCTCGTGTGAGCACGGAGAGCGGTGAGAGCGCCTCAAGTGCCTTCGCCAATGTTTCAAGTTGCGAATAACGGTCTATCCTCACTCGCTCTATTGCAGCGTGAAGTTTCTCATCTAATCGCTCATAGCGACTTTCCGTATCTGCCATTCTCTTCGGAAACGCACTTACGAGGCGCTGTCGATGAAGGGCGAGTCTCGACTCGTGCCGCTCGACGATGGCGGTCGGATTGATAAGAACGGGACGAGCTGCTAAGTAAGCAAGATGCCTAGAAGACACCTCAAGGCGATTTGCACACGCCTGCTCTAAAGAAGACGACAGCTGTTCAAGCCTTTCGTAGAGCGCATCCTTCAATGGTGCGACGAGCTCAGCTGCTGCAGACGGTGTCGGTGCACGAAGATCAGCGACAAAATCGGCAATTGTATAGTCTGTCTCATGGCCAACGGCAGAAATAACCGGTATTTTGGAGGCTGCAATTGCCCTAGCTGTTACCTCTTCATTAAACGGCTGCAAATCTTCTTGTGAGCCGCCGCCTCTTCCCACTATGATGACATCGCCCAGATGCAACCGATTAGCAGTAGCAATTGCCGCCGCAATCTCATTCTCAGCGCCGCTGCCTTGGACGGCGACCGGTATCAACGTCAAGCTCAAACCAGGGAAACGCCGTCTTATAACATGGATGATATCGCGAATGACAGCGCCTACACTTGACGTTACAGCAACGATACGCTTGGGCATCGTCGGGATCGGCTTTTTCCTGCTCGTCTCAAACAATCCCTCACGTTCGAGCTTTTCTTTAAGCTTGAGGAAGCGCGTAAAAAGATCACCAATCCCCTCTTCGCGAGCACCACTGACAATCAGCTGAAATCTACCTGTCTTGTCGTAAAGATTAGGACGAGCGAACAGAACGACACTCATACCATCAGAAAGCGAAATGCGAACGCTCTGAGCAGTTCCCCTGAATAACACACAAGAGACGGCTGCCTCACTGTCTTTCAAGGTGAAGTACGTGTGTCCTGAGGGATATTTTTTCAGCCCTGAAATTTCTCCTCTAACTTGAACCTTTCCCAACACGGGATCCCGCATCAACGTCTCATTGACTGCCCTATTGAGCTCCGTCACCGATAGCACACCATCCATTACAAATCCTCATCATCGTCTGGTCGCGCTGAGCGATCGCCAAGCTCTTGTAGAGCATCGTCACAAACCTCGATACGTAGATGCTCATTTTTTTCAATATTTCCTAAAACAGCATTGATGAACGGCCGAGAGTTGTCATCGCCGTATCGATTTGCCAAAATGACAGCCTCGGAAATGGCAATCTCAACAGGCACTCTCGTATCGAATAGGAGTTCTAGGATTGCAACTCTGAGTATGGCTAGATCGAGAAGCGACTGTCGATCTAGTGTCCATCCGCGGAGGTACTTGGCGATGATGTCGTCGAGTGTTTCCCTGTTCTCGATGACACCGCCAACAAGAAAATCAAAGTACTTTCGATCGCTCTCATTCTCGATAGGATATTGTGAGAGAAATATCTCTTTTATCTTCTCGATCGACCCCTCTCGAACATCCAACTGATAGAGGAGCATGACAGATTTTTCGCGTGCACTGTGTCGGCTCATGCAAACCGTTCCCTACTAGCGAAACATGCCGGGTGGAAATATCTTGTCAATCAACTTCTTGAAGGCATCACGATCGCGAAAATAACGAACGCCGATATAGTAACCTGCTCCAGACAAAGCGAGAATAAAAAGCAATCTCCAAAACCCGAATAAGACCCACAACAAAGCAATAACAAAACCGACCAAAAAACCGATCAGACCAGGTGAAAGCCGATATCGTTCGTCGCGCGCCTGTCGGCGTTGTGGATCGTGCTTATACATAGAACATCATCGCTCCACACGCGGCGATATCGCTTCGACCTTACTCACACGAATTTGGACATCACCAACTTCGATACCTGTATATTTCTCAATATCTTTTTTGACACGCTCCTGAACGCGAGCCATCATCATCGGTATCTCCACATCAGGAAATGCTTGGACTACTAATTTGATGGACAGTGCTCCGCCTTTACTCGGTGAAACGTGTGCTTTGGCCATTTTAACACCAGATTGCGAAATCTTCGCAGCATTCAGTGCGATGTTCTCGATCGCCTCAACACCGATCTCAATATGACCAATTTCATTAGAACGGATACGCGTCTTGCGAAGCCTTCCCGACATAACAGCAACAATCAGCGTAAAAGTAGCGATGAGAAAGCCCAGCAAACCTATCACGAGCGCAACTGTTCTGTTCGACTGTCTCTGCGCAATGTTGACGATCATCGAGACAATACCCGACAAAATATCTTTACTCGCCATCATCAGAACCGTGACGAGAAACACCACAGCCAACGTTAAAGAAAACACGATCAAGATAAAGCGAACCCATCGATTCATAGATAGTCCTCCGGATCAAATAGTTTGTCCAGTTTGATTTTACCGGTGTCTTCGCTTTCGACGACGCGCATAACATGCACATTGACTGCGTCAACGTTGAGGCCTGTATACCTCTCAACATCTCGTTTGACGCGTTCCTGTACAGACCATGCCACTTCCGGCATCACGTATCCAAACAGGACGTCGAGATACACCGTGATGATCACATCGTCAGAGGCTTCTCCGCGAAAAGAGACACGAACACCCTGTCCCTCATGCTCTAGGCCGATCGCCTCCTTAAGTGTCGTGATGGCGCCTTTATTCAGTGCACTCACGCCCTCCGTATGGAGAGCCGCTTCCGCCGCATATTGGGCGATGAAGCCCTGCGACATCGTCCGTTCACCTTTAATCGAAAACTGGCGGCCATCACCCTCCAACATCATGCACGCTCCAGATATTCTCCCGTGCGCGTATCAATTCTCACCACCTCGTTTTGGCTGATAAAAAGCGGAACTCGGATGACAGCACCTGTTTCAAGCGTCGCATTCTTTGTCGCACTCTGCGCCGTATCACCGCGAACGGCAGGCTCACAGTCCACAATCTCAAGCTCAACAATGTTGGGAAGCTCAACGCTCAGGATCTCACTCTCCCATGACTGAATACGGACTGTCATACCCTCCTTCAAAAAAGACAGAGTGTGCTCCAATCTGTCTTTGTTGATCGGGATCTGGTCATACGTCTCCATATCCATAAAATAGTATAGCTCACCGTCAGCGTAGATGTACGACATATCCCGGATACTCAAAGACGCGAGCGGGTACTTATCTGAAGGGTTGAAGCTCGATTGAACAACGCTTCCCGTTTGCAGATTTTTGTATTTAACACGGACGAAAGCAGAGCCCTTTCCAGGTTTCACATGTTGAAACTCGACAACTTGACAAGGCTGACCGTCCATAACAAAAGTTGTCCCATTGCGAAAATCTCCCGCACTTATCATATATACCTCCAATGTTCTGTACTCTTTGCGCACGATATTATCGCTATTTTACGGGAAAGAGCGTGTGTGAGCAACTGTGAAGATTGACCATCGAGATCAGGAGTATAGTATTTGAGACTCTTGTGTTATGTTATTCGGCGAATGGTAAAGTATGTATGTGCTGGCAAAGAAAGAGAAAAACGCGCTGATCCAAACAAATAGTAGAGGCATAGGCAATGACAATTATGAATCGAAAGAACATCAAAAAGAGTCGAACACTATCAGGATGGGTTAGGGCTCGCTTTTTCCCTGATTGCATCGTTTCCTCTCCTGATAAAATCGATTTCGAAGCCCTGGCAGCAAAAGGTTTTCGCATTGTACTCATTGACATAGACAATACGTTGGCTTTTCACGGATCAAAAACGTGTGATACCTTTGCTAAGTTGATAATCGATCGTATCGAAGATTCCAGTCTCTGTCCTGTGATCGTCTCCAACGCACGCGTGGAGCGAGCGCGCACCTATGCCGCATCGCTCGGTATTTCTTTCATCGCACACGCAAAAAAGCCTGGCATTAAGACTATCTGCCGCGACCTAGTTCAACGCAATTGTCCCTGTGAAAAAGCCCTGATGGTCGGAGATCAGCTACTCACAGACGTGTGGTCAGCTCGGCGCGCCGGCATCCCTGTCATCCTCACAGAGAGACGATCATCGCGCGAGATATTCACTGTACGAATCAAGCGGACGATCGAGTCTCTTCTTATCCTGCTAGGTGGTCGCTCACATTGGAATGATTTAAAAGGAGAGTGCCATGATCGTTTGTAAATTTGGCGGCTCATCGCTCTCAGACGCCTCACAAATTAAACAGGTTTGCTCCATTGTATTGGAGAACCCTGAACGAAAGATTATGGTCGTCTCTGCTCCGGGAGTCCGCAAAAATGTTATACCCGATAGAAAAGTAACCGATATCTTGTTATCGATCATTGAAGAGACGGACGCTGGGCGTGATGCGATCGAGGATCGCCGTCTCATTGAAGATAGACTTCACGGCATCGCTAAAGGCCTTGGTTTGCCCGATGTAATCGCGACTGATCTATCAACGGACATTAACCGCTTAGCCTCGCAACTCGACCCACAGAATCGATCGACACGCGATGCACTCGTCGCAATGGGTGAAGTGTCGTCCGCGCAACTCATCGCTGCCTACCTGCAAATGCTAGGACATCGCGCACGCTACGTCGATCCACGTGAAGCGGGACTGACACTCACGTATCAGGCAAGCGCTACAGTGATTCTTCCTGAAACATATGAAAATCTCGCTCCGCTCTCATTGACAGATGAGATCATCGTCTTCCCCGGCTTTTTCGGGGTGACTCCGGAGGGTAAGACGATCACGTTTTCGCGTGGCGGATCAGATATAACAGGTGCCATACTCGCCGCTGCCGTCAACGCGAGACTATATGAAAACTGGACCGATCGCGATAGCGTTTTCGCTGTTAACCCTGAATTTATCGCAGATGCCGTTCCGCTCGGCGAGATGAGTTATCGAGAAATGCGTGAACTTGCGTACATTGGTTTTTCCATCATTCATCACGAAGCTCTTGAGCCTGTTATGACAAAAGACATTCCCATTCACATCAAGAATACGAATGAACCGTCATCACCTGGAACGCGTATCATCAAAGAAAGAACACACATCGATCGTATCGTCACAGGCATCGCGGCAGCCGACAACTTCTGCTCTGTCAACTTGAGACGCATCTTGATCAATCAGGAGGTCGGCATTCTAAGCAAGATACTTACGATCTTTGCAGAGTTAGGCATTAACGTCCATCACGTCCCAACAGGGATCGATTCCGTTAGTATTGTCATTAGAGAAGAACAGTTGCCACTTGAGATCGAACTCGCACTACGCCAAAGACTTGATCGCGAACTCGGCCTCCGACAAGTCACAGTCGTACGACAACTGTCAATCATCATGCTCGTAGGTGAAGGCATTCGCGATACAGTTGGCGTCATGGCACGCGCCATGACGGCGATGGCAAAGGAACAGATCAGCGTCGAAATGGTCATATTGGACTATTTCGAGATTAGCATGGTGTTTCTCATGCGACATTACGAAAGACAACGCGCTGTCTCAGCCTTGTACCGCGAGTTTTTCGAGAATGGGCTTTCACTTCAGGCTAACTAACGATAAACGTTGGGTAAATGAACGATCACCTACGGCCTGTTAGCATGATCAAGAATATCTGCACCTTTTAAGAACCGATTGATGCCGTGTTCGCGCGGTCGGCGAAGAGCTTGACCTGAGAGGAGCGTTTTCGAAACGTAGACATACCCCCTCTCTTGGTGGCTATAAATCGATGTACCATATCCGCTCAACACAGAATAACCGTGCTCAGCCAGAAGAGCAGTCTTCTTCTTGTCGAATTCCACATGTATCCCATACGGATAGTGAAGTATGGTCAACTTCCCAGTCACAGGCTCGACGAACTCCTCGATCTTTGAGATATCTTCAGAGATCGACTGTAACGACGCACGATCCATCGCGAGGCGTGAATACGACCCGTTTGCAATCCTCCAGTTGCGTAATTCAAGCGCGGAAAGGAGAGCTTTTACTTTTTTATTGTTCGCATCGAGATTTGTCTCAATCGCCTTTAGTGTGTTAAACCCGTACGCGCTTGCATCATCGCGCCAGTGTTGATCCTGAGCATCAGTCAAGGGATATCCGAACAGACCATTCATGGCGACGACCGATATCGTCCCCGTCGCGCCGTTAAATGAAAAATCAGGATGACTATCGATAAACTCTTCGACAACACCGATCGCAGAAAAGAGTCTATCCATTCGCTCTGTACCGTTACGATCGCGTACAACGCCGACAATACGACCATCTTCGTCGAGGTCAAGACGTGAAGCAATACCACTCTCAACTCTCGCTTCAGACGAGAAAAAATCGTCGAGCACGAGGCATAGAGGCTTTTTACCCTCTGGACACGGAACAGCTATTGCGATACCTTCGTTCGAGACAAACGATCTCCCATCGACAAGAACGTAATTGCGCTCATACAATTTCTCTAAAATGCGTTGAAACTCAACGACGAGAAGAAGATCGCGATCGGCCGCCTCCGCATACCGATCGTTGTCAAACGCTCGATCACTATCAGCAATAAGTGGTTTAATAGCGATGTGCTCAACAGGACCATTCCAATTGCGTATATTTTCGGGAGTTCTCTCTCGACAGATAGACTCATACTTATTCAGCAACTCATCGTCAGGAAACCAACCACTCATTCTTTTGATCTTGAGTTGCGCATCGTACGTCCTATTATGTTCAACATCTGAGCGAATGTAGGGCATCTGCTCTTCATAGAAAGATTGACGTGCCTTTGCCATTCTTTGTTCAAGGTACATCACCACATGATCGAATCCTGCGACTTCCGATGATGCTAGAAGTCTCCGAATACTCTCTGCCTCGCTATGGTATATACCTTCACGTGCCGCCTTATTCGCGCTTTCAAGCTTCTCTCTGACCTTTTGGAGCACCTCAGATTTTTCAATCACTTGGCTGTACTCATGCGAAAAAATAGGTACACGCGCCATCTGCTCCATAAACGACAGGTAGACATTCTCTTCTATCTCTTCAGAAAGGTAGAAGTGCGTCTTCTCTTCAATGAAGCTCGTCATCGTCGCGCCGGCTATTGAAGCGTCAAGTTCGATGCGTGCGATGTCTTCATCGGACAGCGCCGTCCCATCAAATGCACGTGCGAGAAGCTCCAGAGAGCGCTTCATTGTATCAGACTCAATGCGTTCAATCAGCGCATCGGCTTCCTTGATAAGCTTTTGTGTCGTCTTGCTTGACAAACGGCCACTGAGCTCTGATCGCTTCAATCGCGTGCTGTTGTAAATCTCGTATACGCGTGTATAGTCACCTTTGCGCAAAGATTCTTCATAGTCTGAAAGATGAAATGGCAACGAAGGACGTGTCGCTCTTACGATGATAAAGGTCATAAGCAAAAGAACAACGATTGCGACGAGCAGATAGATGACAAAATGGCGCGGCAATCTTCTCTTTTTGATGGGTTCAACAAAGGGCATATTCATAGGACTGATTCATCTAGTGAGATCTGGCGCTCCTCTAACGACTCTTCACGGATGTAGCGACCGGCTGTCGGTATTTTTGCAATCTTATAGTAATTGAGATCGCGCACGAATGACAGCTCCTCCTCGGAGTACAACTTTACGATGGTGTCATTTTGGTTTCTCGTGCGGAGAATCGCTGCCCCCTGTGCCGTCCTCGTTGCTTTTTTGACGACCAAACTTGACTCAAAGTAGAGGAGTTTGTTTTTCCTCGAACGCACAGCAAATGAAGAGTTCTTGCCTTCAGGTAGATAACGTATCCCGACGATAGGCGATGACGCATCGTATGCATTGACGAGCTTTCGACGTCGTTGCTTCGTCTCGTAGTGCGACGTATCAACACGCACACCTTTACCATTTTCAAACACGAAAAGGAATTCGCCTCTGAAAGGTTCTGTCGTCGAATGGATGAAGATAACGCGCTCTCCATCGTCTAAATCGAGAAGATTCGGCGTATAATCACCGAGCTGAGACGGTCTGAAATCCTCCATCTCCCATGCCATCAATTTGTAGACTTGTGCCTTGTCAGTAAAGAATAATATCTCCTCTCGATTCGTAGAATCGACTTCTTGTATGATGTGATCGTCTTCCTTAACACGAATCTCGAAATTACCACGTAGCGATGTAAGAGCGATCTTCTTCACATAACCCTGTTCAGACAAAAAGAGCCGCGTATTGTATTCAGGGATGAGCTCCTCCTCTTCAGGAACGTCGATCTCTTCAGGCGCGATCAAACGTGTCTTTCGCTCACGGCCGTATTTTTTTGCTATATCCTTGAGTTGGCGGACGATCTTCTCTCGTACACGTCCTTTCCCTCTAACAAGTCGCTCTAACTCCGCAATCTCACGTTCCAACGTCTCAATGTCGCGAATACGCTTCAAAATGTATTCGCGGTTCAAGTGACGGAGCTTGATCTCTGCGACATATTCGGCCTGCAATTCATCTATGTCGAACGCATCCATCAAACGAGGTATGACATCCTTTTCCGTCTCAGTCAGACGGATGACAGCGATCGCCTTGTCAATATCGAGGAGGATTCTCTCAAGGCCACGCAGGAGGTGCAGGCGTTCCTCTTTCTTGCCAATATCATATGTCGCCTCTCGCCTGATACACTCACTACGCCACTCGATCCATTCATGCAAGATCTCACGCACGCCTAGCAACTTTGGGCGATTGTCGATGAGCACGTTGAAGTTGCAGGAAAAAGAACTCTGGAGTGATGTCTGAGCAAATAGTTGATGCAGAAGTATATCAGGATCGGCCGACGATTTATACTCCACGCTGATGCAGAGCCCATTCAAGTCGGTCTCATCGCGGACATTGACAACGTCTCTGAGCTTATTCTTCTTGACAGCATCAGTGATATCGTCGATGATCGCCTCAATCGTCGTCGTATAAGGGATCTCGCGAATTTCAATACATCTCTCCTTACGGTTAATATCAGCAGCACCGCGCAGCTGAAACGAACCGCGTCCAGTCTTATAGATCTCGCGCATTTCATCGGCATCGTAGATGAGATAACCACTCGTCGAAAAGTCGGGGGCAGGTAATGTCTCGAGGAGATCGACATTTGGATCTCTAATCAGGGCGATCGTCGTATCGCAGATTTCCTTCAAATTGAAAGAACAGATATTGCTCGCCATGCCTACAGCAATTCCTTGATTGTTATTAACGAGAATCGTCGGAAACATCGCAGGTAATAAGACAGGCTCCTTCATCGTCCCCGAATAGTTATCGACAAAGTCAACTGCATTCTTCGACAATCCACTGAAGAGTGTCTCGCACGAAGGCTCCAATCTCACTTCGGTATAGCGCGAGGCAGCGTACTGCATGTCGCGCGAAGTCACATCGCCAAAATTACCCTTCGAATCGATCCAAGGGTGTAAAAGCGTATTATTGCCTCTCGTCAAGCGAACCATCGTCTCATAGATCGTCTGATCGCCGTGAGGATTCAGCTTCATCGTCTGTCCCACAACATCTGCCGATTTAGCACGAGACCCTGACATTAAATTCATAAGATACATCGTGTACAAAAGCTTTCTGTGAGCCGGCTTAAAACCGTCGATCTCGGGGATCGCACGCGAAACGATGACACTCATCGCGTACGGCATAAAATTCTCGTACAGTGTCTCGGAAATAGGTTGTTCGATAGCAATACCGCTTACATCTTTCTCTTTATCTTCAAGATCTTCAAGCTTTCTAGTTGTCATCAGCTCGTTTGCTCCTTTTTATCCACATCGCGGCCGAAACCGAGGTCTCCTCTGCTGTAAAACAGCGTTCTTGCCGTAGCCTGTCACGGGCAAGCAGGTAAATTCATGCTCAAATACATGTCAATCGAAAAATATACCTCGAAGGTTAGAGAGTAATCATCGTATCTCTTATTTAGCCGACATCTAACATATCCATATAAAGATGCCCCGACTCTTCAATATAGGCACGCCGTCCAGGAACGTCGTCGCCTAGCAGGAGGTTGAACGTGCTGCTCATCACGTCCTCCGATTCAGGCATGACAGCGATCATCCTCCTCGTCTCGGGGTTCATCGTCGTGTTCCACATCATCTCAGGTTCATTTTCACCGAGTCCTTTTGAACGCTGTACGTGAACGCTACCTTCTCCGAGCGATGCAATGATCTCATTTTTCTCCTGATCAGAATACGCAAAATACGTCCGCTCGAGACGCTTTGTGCGATGGCCAATCTCGTAGAGCGGTGACTCTGCGATATAAATCTTGCCCTGACGAATGAGCTCCGGCGTAAGTTTATAAAACATCGCCAAGATCAATGTCCGAATCTGAAAACCGTCGACATCACCGTCCGTGCAGATTACCACTTTATTCCAGCGCAAACGCTTGATGTCGAAAGGAGCTGCTGCCTTACTAAACTTCTTCGGCAGTTCCACGCCACACCCTAAGATTTTAATCAGATCCATGATAATATCATTCTTAAAAATTGCATTGTAATCAGCCTTCAGACAGTTCAAAATCTTTCCCCTGACAGGAATCACTGCCTGAAAATCAGCGTTACGTGCCATTTTGACAGAACCGAGCGCAGAATTCCCTTCTACAATGTAGAGTTCACGCTCATTCACATCCTGTGAGCGACAATCGACGAATAAGCGCACTCGATTCGACATATCGATCTCTTGCATCAAGTCGCGCTTCACCGTAAGGCGTGTCTTTTCAGCTTTTTCACGGCTCCTACGATTGAGAAGGACTTGGTCAGCTGCACGCAGAGCATCTTCACGGTGCTCAATAAACCAAACGGTCAAATTCTCACGAATCATATCTGTCATAAAGCGTTGAATGAAGCGGTTATTGATCGAACGCTTTGTCTGGTTCTCGTAACTCGTCAACGTCGAAAAAGAGCTCGACATTAAGAGGAGACTCTCCTCAATATCGCCGAACGTTATCTTGGCCTCATTCGCACGATATTTCCCCTCTTCTTTTAGAAACGCATCGAAAGCAGAGACAAATGCTGATCTGACTGCCCGGTCAGGAGAGCCTCCGTATTCGAGCCAAGAAGAGTTGTGGTAGTAGAAGATCTCAGCGTGATGGTTATTAAATGTAAAGGCAACATCGCATTTCACCGTGTAATCTTCGCGATCTTTGCGATCGCGCCCGACACCCTCGCCACTGAACAAGATCGGCTGCGTCAGGCCGTCAATATTCATTTCCCTGACCATACCAAGGATGCCCTCCGGGTAACAGAATTCTTCTTTCGTTCCATCCTTTTCGTCAATGAATTCGAATGTCACTCCTTTGTTGACGACGGCCTGCTGCTTCAACGTCGTGCGGAAATATTCGGCTGGGATCAAAATATCGGTAAAAACCTCATCGTCAGGCATCCACCGCTGGATCGTCCCCGTTTTCTTCGAATTGATCGGCGTCTTCTTGAGACCACCGATGTTGACACCCTTTTCAAAGTGGAGCTCATACTGAAACCCGTCACGCGTAACCGTGACGTCAAACCACTTCGACGCATACTGTGTCGCACATGCGCCTAGTCCGTTTAATCCGAGACTATACTCGTAATTCTCTCCGAGATTCGTCTTGTATTTCCCACCGGCATACAGCTCACAATAGACGAGCTCCCAATTGTATCGTTTTTCATTTGGGTTGAAATCGAGCGGAATACCTCTCCCGCGATCGATCACTTCGATGGAATCATCCTCAAACCGCGTCACTGTGATCACATGGCCGTGGCCTTCACGCGCCTCGTCGATCGAGTTTGAGAGGATCTCAAAGAATGATTGCTGTGCCCCGCGAAGGTCGTCAGAACCGAAAATAACGCTAGGCCGGAGCCGTACCCGATCGGCTCCCTTCAACTGTGAAATGCTTGTATTATCGTAAACTTGAGCCATATAACTTCCCTTCCTATACGATTTTTACACGTAACAGAAAACTCGTCAAGTTTGCTGAACATACCATGGCGAATAGCTTTGAGCGCCATTGTGCAAGCTAAAACACATTCTCTTTACACGTGACATACATAACGCATAATAAAGAGCAGTCTCTAAAACTTTCACGTTCTAAGACCCTCCCCTTTACATAAACCAACTAATTCACTTCCATGCTTCAATGTAAGTATCGTTTTCGCATTCTTCAGCAAACATATATTTTTTGAAATGCTTTTGCGAAGCATTTGTCTTACATTAGCTTACCTAGGACGCAGTTCTTGCGAGAACTAATAGTAAAAACGGTTCTTATGCAAAAGCCTCAAAAAATTAACCACCTGTTCATCGTTTGCACTGATGGGGAAGGAAAAAGAAATAAAGAACTCACTCTCTGAACTGGATAGGACAAGATCCTTCATTGCGTTGGCACTATGATGATCCCCATAGTCATTCAATAAATTTTCTACACCGTAAACCTCAAAAGATTCGTTTTCAAACGTACTCCAATCAAATATTACGATTTGATCTTTCGTGAGCTTACTTGTAACGCAAATATTGTCAATATCAAGTTCGATGTCACACAATCCAGGAACACCTATGACCGGAATTGGGTAAACATCCCGCTGATATTCACCACCATCATCTTTATGATAGTGGGCGTTGTAATAACCAGCTGAAATCTTTAAGCCGACAAATGCGTCAGTCAACTTAACGACCAATTCATGCATTCTTTCGTCTAATGGCTTGTATATTAGACTCAAAGAATCTCGTTTGTTTTCCAACATTAATGAATCTCCCGACAAGATAAATAAAGGTAGATAAAAAATTATACCGCACAAAATATACACATTATTTCTCTTCTTAATCTGATCCTTGCGACACCTGCATGCAGGCCCATTTATTCCACAGTCTCTGGTCGCCAACTCCAAGCTGACTCCATTTTACAGTTTTTCAATTAATGTAGAAAAAATGCAAAGAGAGCAGTAAGATGTGCAGGGCGAACTGTTCGGCAGGCCCTTATACACCCTAAAAAGCACCTGTCACCCAACCCCCTATTACAGTTATTCAAATTAAGTTGAAAAATTGCACAGGGAAGAGAGCAATACACAGAGCAAGGCAATTAGCCTGCAACGATGCCCCCTAAAATCGCTAGTCGCCTAACCCTATATCACAGTTTTTCGATTTAAGTTGAAAAATTGCACAAGGAACGTTTACGCCATCAACTCGAATCTTTGCTATTACTCTTCAAAAGAAATCAACTTCCTAAATCAACCCAAGTTTACGGTCCACTCTGCTTCCTTGAAACCTACAAGTACGGTATCGTCCTTTATAAGAAGTGGACGCTTTACGAGCATGCCATCTGTGGCAAGGAGCTCTAATTGAGATTCTTCACTCATAGTCGGAAGCTTGTCCTTAAGCTTCATTTCCCTGTAAAGCATACCGCTCGTATTGAAAAACTTCCTCAACGAAAGTCCGCTCTTCTGATACCATTCCTTCAACTCATTGTAAGAGGGGTTGTTCTCCACGATGTGACGCTCTTCGTACGTTACATTGTGGTCGTCCAACCATTTCTTGGCTTTCTTACACGTTGAGCATTTGGGATAACATATAAATAACATTTATTTACCTCCAACAACATTCACCTCAATAACAATCATGCTCTTTTCTTCCCAACGGAACTAATGATATCATCAACGTCCTATTCTTCGCAGCCAATAGATACAACCACTGGAAGCATTATCCAGATTTTTGGTGAAATCTTTTTCTATCGGGAAATCAATTAGTCTCGGAATCTAAAATATCTATCGTAAAGAAAAAAGTGGACGGCACAAACGTGTCTGTCCACCTAACTTGGCGAGCATAGTAGGACTCGAACCTACGACCGACAGCTTAGAAGGCTGTTGCTCTATCCAACTGAGCTATATGCCCATCAAACAGTTTCCGGATAGTTGGAGCGGGTGAAGAGAATCGAACTCTCACGGTCAGCTTGGAAGGCTGATGTTCTGCCACTAAACTACACCCGCAAGAATTCCGGAAACCTAAGATATCATACAACAGGCTTGAAGTTTTGTAAAATTTAATTTTAAACAACTCAAACGAGAGCTATGAGAGCTGAATGTGAAAGCAATCTGGATAGTAATAGGCGCTTTGAAGAGTTAGAGAAGACTTAACAGACTTATTGATCTCCTTCCTCCGGAGACAACAACAGAGCCTCCGGCACATATCCTACGCGTTCATCAGAAGTCCTGACCATCACCCATCCATCTTTCGGATGCGTCAACTGCACGACGCGCTCTCCACGCTGAACTGTTGCAACAAGCTCATCACTGTTCGGTGCCGCGACGATACGCAAACTGCTTGCACGCACTTCCACATCAATTTCAAAATCGATTTTCACCTGCTCGCTGTTTTCAACTGCTGAGACTTTCGGTTTCGAATCTTGTTGCATATCTGAACTTCCGCGCCTTCCTTTGATCGAAACAAAAATAGCCACGACGATGACGAGAATGAGGAGCCAAATGACAATGTAAGTAAGTATCGATAACCCGCGTGAGGACGGGATAAGGTTCATTAACTTGCGATTTGCATGAATGATTCGATCACGCACACCGCCAACGTTCCATTCCTTAACGCGATCGAGCCTCGTCACCTTCCGGCCATACGTTTCAGCAATCTTCTCTCTCGAACGTTGAGAATGCGATCGCGCTTCTGACTCAACAATGTCGACTTTATCTGAACGGTCAGCGTCCTCCCGCTCTATGTAGTTTGTAAACCGCGGTGGTTTCGGTTGGCGTGATGTCTGTGCAGGCTGAACATCACGACGCCTTCTCTGACGCTCGAGCTCAGAAGGTAAAATCAGAACATTACCATCCGTCAGTGGTACAACCTTGGACCACCTGATCCTACGAAACCACGGTCCGCCGGCTCCCTCTCGCGTGCGCCGACCGGCAACGCGTCCCCGTGAGTCAGCACTTAACACATCAGGCTCTGGCTCAAGCTTTTGTATTTGCGCCGAAAACCACGTCTTGTCCGATGAATAACCAAAGTTCGCTGCTAACCGCGTCAACTCCGTCATCGCGATATTGACTTGTCGAATGTCAGTGAACATCGCCTCAAGGTCAGCACAATCGAACAGATCGATAAATGACGGATCAATGACGAGAAGATCGTCACCCTCATGCGGTTTAAAAGCATAAAAATCGAGATGGCTGCCAAATGAACGCAGTAGTTCGTGCTGTGGCGCAAAAGTCGGTTGCTGCCTATAAAGATGATTTCCACGCAAGAGATACACTCCCTGATTTCGTTGACACCAGACGAAAACACGATGCGCATCCATTAACAGAGCAAAATCGGCATCAAGGTCGCGTGATTCGACACACTGTGGAAAGCGAGCGAGACCGTTGATCTGTAAGTCTCGAAATGTCATTAACCACAGGCGCAACAAGGCACGTGTCGATGACACTGACGCCGGGTCATCACGCTGTGTCAATAATCCTGCGATCATTTGCACACGACGATTCCCCGACATCACGTAATAGCGCTGATGTTGCGATGCCAGCAAACCGATGTCGCGGTCGTTTATCTGCAACGTCAATTCTTGACGGTCAATTTCTGCTAAATGAGCTGTAAGTGTTGAGCGTATCATGATACACAGTGTACGCCCTTTCTAGTTTATTTATAATAATCAATCGATGGTGGTGAGTATAACCAAAACCATTCTAGCACGCTTAGCGTTGTTCTTCCCGGACGATTCTATACTCATCTTCTAATAGTCCAAACAAAAGAAGATCGCCGTAACCGTCTCTCCTCCTCATCACTTCACGCATACGCCCTTCCTGAACAAAACCTACTTTGCGAAACAAATGAAGCGATGCTTCATTTTCCGGTGCAACACGCACCGTAATGCGATGCAGTCGGAGCTCTCCAAAAGCGTAATCGAGCATGAGCATGACTGCCTCCGTCGCAAATCCTTTCCCCCGGACCTCAACATCTGAAATCATCACACCTAATTCACCGTTACCTGAGATGAAATCGATATCGGACAATGAGACAATCCCGATCGTCCGCCCTTTATACTGGCATGCAAAGACGAGATTTTGTTCCCCGTCATTCCAATCCTCCATGAGGACGCGAAGCTGCTCATCGTTGCGAGGCATTAATTTATCAGGGAGATAATAGTACAGTGCACTCGTATCAGCAAAAAACGGCGCAATAGCAACCATATCCTCTCTTTTCAATGGAGTGAGCAAAACACGTTGACCACGTAGCGGCAGATCATTGATACGTGTGACGTCACGATGGCGTATCCTTTTGTTGGAATCTTCCGTGTCTTGGCAATCTTTACGTGCCATCCATTACCTCCAGCATTTTATCTAACAATTATCGTGCTTCAACATCATACAACAAAGAATCAAATCAACGAAACAGACAAAGTGCAAAACAGGTTCGATCTCTGAAAATAGTGGGCCCTGTAAGAAAAGAATATGTCATAAATGGCGCAAAATCGGGTGCAAATGGACGAAACTGATTCCCTTCTAAAACATAGCGAAAACCCCTGAAAGCCAAAAGCCACAGGGGTTAAACAGTGGTGATCCGCTGGGGAATCGAACCCCAGACCCCCTGATTAAAAGTCAGGTGCTCTACCGGCTGAGCTAGCGGATCGAGTGGCTGGGATGGCAGGATTTGAACCTGCGAATGCGGGAGTCAAAGTCCCGTGCCTTACCACTTGGCTACATCCCATCGTGATGACGAAGAGCGTGGGGTGGAATATGGGACTCGAACCCACGACCTCCAGGGCCACAACCTGGCACTCTAACCAGCTGAGCTAATTCCACCATAAGCTCTTCGAAAACATCTCGTTGATTCTACCAAGGGGATTGCATAAAGTCAAGGAGTGTAGCGATGAAGATCATCTTACTGCGATCATAGATTTGATGAGCTTTGATTTTCATCACAGACGAACGATCATCAACCGTTTGACTTGCTATCTTCTGTCTTCCACAATTCTTTCTGAAGCAGATATTCCTTGATATCGACACCACCTGAAAAGCCGGTCAGATCACGATTTGCGCCAATCACACGATGACACGGAATCAGTATCGGAAGAGGGTTAGCGCTGAGCGCTTGGCCGACCGCACGAGCTAAACGCCCTGCCTTTACAGGATCAGGCTCTACACGATGCGCCAACTCAGAATACGTTGCAATCGATCCAAACACAATGCTCTCCGTCTCTTTCCAAACGCGCTGTTGAAACGGCGTACCGTGCGGGAACTCGTATTCAATGTCCGGGATATGGCCTCGCTGTAGATATTTTGCAAGCTCTTCACGCGCTTTGACTAAAAGATCGGACTCATGTTTGATCGGTTCATTGCGACCATACGGTACCACAAGACCTTCGTCATCAACTATCTTGCCATAGAGAGCTGCCTTCTTGATGAGCACATCGTATTCTTCGATATGACCTCTTACAAATTTGACCGATTCAATTTTATCTCTTTTCGCATTTGTCACGATGGCAATATACCCGAACTCCCACGGAATAAATGCGACCTGTCTGTCATCGAGCTCAGGAGAATAGTATATCGAGTGTTCCAAGCGGGAAAGAAGTGGCGATGAGCTATCCTCACATTCGTCGATAAACTCAGCATCATCTTCTCGCTCCTGCCGTATTCGACACACAGAGGAGTAAACATCGATCCTGAACAGCATACAATCTGCCTGAAACAACTGCCGCGATACTTCGCGCGCAAACTTTGCGGTATCAGATAACGACATCGAAAGAAGCACAATATTCCACCCGGGCAATTCGATCGGATTGAATGCGCGAACAATCCCTCGGTCGATACCCTCGACCACGACAAAATAGACGTCAATTCCTCTCTGGGAAAGGTTTGCGAGCTTCTCACGCCACGAACGTATCGAACGCCATGGACGAACAACATCAACCAACGTGCGATATCGCGCAGCGTCTTTCAGATAACATCGCTCAAGTTGGACTTCTTGATTCGTATTTGCCGCCATCGCATTCCACCTCTCGTCCTACAAATATCGCTCCTCATAGATAATGCTGATCATTAATTCAGTCAAATCACCGCCATGCTGCCTTCATTCGAGAATCACGCAATCGCTTGTCTTCTGTAAACCATGTACCGAAAACGGATGCCATTCTCTTCTAACCACGGCCCGGATGATTCTATATACCAATCGGGGGACGCATCCAAGTCGGGAAACAGACAATCGGCTTTGTATGCCTCTGCGAACTTTGTGACGTGGATAGTATCGCAATACGATAGCAATTGTCTGTAAACAATTGCCCCGCCGATCACAATAAAATCGTCATCATGATAGCCTTCAAGCTTCAACAGTCTCAGGCGTTGCATGAGTTCATCAATGCTTCCAACGTATTCGCAATTATCTAAACTACTCTCTTTGCGGGTCCTCAGGATGATGTTAAGACGACCTGGCAGTGGTTTTTTGCCTGGGAACGTATCGAGCGTGTTGCGACCGTAGATCACAACCTTCCCCCACGTCATCATCTTGAAACGGCGCAGATCAGCACGCACGCGCTGTTGGAGCTGTCCGTCACACCCGATCCCCCACTTTGCATCACATGCAACAATCGCAATCATTTTCCTTCCACCTGCCCATAGTTTTTGTCAATTAAGCCACACGGTCGTCGACTGACTGCCTCATTCATTGATGAGCGATAGCCGAATAGCCTAAGAGCATCCATCATCTCGATCCTTCGACACTAAGAACCTTTCGCGCCTAAGTAGCGACAGGTATCCCCTTTATCGTTGGTCCATGTTCATATCCCTGAAAATCAAAGCTCGATACAGTAAAATCATAGAAATCTTTAATGTCTGGATCGACTACGAGTTTCGGTGCACTAAACGCAGGGCGTTCTATCAACTCTCTTACGATCGGGATATGGCGATCATAAATATGCGCATCGGCGATTACATGGATGAGCTCACCTGGTACTAGGTTCGACACTTGCGCAAACATGACGAGAAGAATCGAGTACTGGACAACGTTCCAGTTGTTAGCGACGAGCACGTCATTGGAACGTTGGTTGAGAATTCCATTTAAGCGGTTACCAGTCACATTAAACGTCATGCTGTATGCACAGGGGTAAAGTGCCATATCCTGTAAGTCGGCAAAATTGTAAAGATTCGTCATTATGCGCCGAGAGTTCGGATTGTACTTCAGCTCGTAGAGAACACGATCAACTTGGTCAAATTCTCCCTCTGGAAACTGGTACTTCTGCGCCAACTGATAACCGTACGCTTTGCCAATTGTGCCGTCTTCTAGGCACCACTGATCCCAAATACCTGAGTTAAGCTCACTAACACGGTTCGATTTTTTCTGCCAAATCCACAAGATCTCATCAATCGCACTTTTGTAATACATTTTTCTCAACGTCGTGATGGGAAACTCTTGAGACAAATCGTAACGATTGACAATACCGAATCTCTTCAAAGTATGCGCTGGCGATCCGTCCTCCCAACGAGGGCGAACATCTAGACCTTCATCGCTAAACCCATGGTCGAGAATGTCGCGACAATTCGCGCGAAAGACTTCATCGCAATAACTCATACCAACCTCCGAAACAGCTATTTTGTTGTCAAACAGTGTAGCATAATTGGAGTCGACTCATCTTCTATTAGATAGGGACATCGACAGAAAAAAGAGGTGCAGAACGCACCCCCAGTCATGGTCGGAGTGACAAGACTTGAACTTGCGACCTCTTGGTCCCGAACCAAGCGCTCTACCACCTGAGCCACACCCCGATGCCTAAGTGATTCTACTTTGAATAGCGTGAAATGTCAAGAAGTAGACATGTTCACCATAACAGATTAACAGAAACGACACAGTCACGATGCAATCAAAACCACCTTGAAACAACTGAACAACAACTATACAAAGGCCTGCACATTCGTTAAGGCGATGTAACGGTGAGGTGATCTTTAAGGCGCGCAAATCGACCCTCTTTGATCCCGGGGACGAGCATCAAGTCCTCAATCTTTTCAAATGATCCGTTCTTTTCGCGATAAGAGATGATGGCATCGGCAGTAGCAGGACCAACTCCTGGCAATGTCTCGAATTCCTCTCGTGTCGCTCTATTTAGATCGATTTTATGATCGCCTCGCTCTGAAGACATATGACCCTGAACGGGCTCTTGATTCACAGTATCCCCGATACGCGGAACGAATACTTTCATATGGGGCGCAAGTCGCATCGCGAGGTTAAAAGGTGATGTATCAGCATCTTTAGTGAAACCGCCAGCATCCTCAATGAGCTCAAACAGAAGTGTTCCATCTTCTACGTAGTAGACTCCAGGATGATGAATTTCTCCGTCTATATGGACAGGAATCATCAGACTCGTCAATGTGGTGGACGTTTGCTCGCTCTGAGTCGTCTCACACTCTGTAACCTTCGTCATAATCGTAAAGTCGTTCCCGGAAGGCCTCCGCGCCAAAAATACAAGAATAGAGGCCGAGAACGCGATCACGGCGACAAAGAAGACGATCGGTCCTCGCTTCACTTTTCCGCGCCTATCTATTTGTCTTACACGATGATCCTTCATGCGCATGTTATACACCCTCCAACTCAATATCATCTTATGTACAGGGAAGAGTCGGAGCTCTCAGAATGACATGCATTGACGTGGCGTGGGATGACAAATTGACGAAAAGAAAGAGGCAATCTCAAAACTGCTCATCAAAAGCGAGACTGAGATAGCCCCATCGCATACCTTGAAGGTAATAAATCGGCGAGAACCTACGCTAAAAAGAAAGACTACACCTGTTGCAAGCTTGTCCTCCAGAGGCTCTCAAGATTGTAAAACATCCGATCTTCTTCAAGCATCAGGTGGACGATCAGATCACCATAATCGAGCAACACCCAGTTCTGCGCCTCAAGCCCTTCAATATGATGCGGCCTCAAATTATGAACTTCTTTTAGCTTTTCTTCAACAGAAGCGGCCAGCGTCTTGATGTGCGTATTCGATGTCCCTGTTGCTACGATAAAAACATCGGCGAGAGTCGTTTTTGGTGTGACTTTTAGTACTTCAACATCAATCGCTCTTTTGTCTTCTAATGAGTCGACAGCGACCGCTGCAAACTGTTCGATCGCTTCGAGCTTCATCTTCTCGACACGTTCACGTTCTAATGACTCATCCGTCACAAAGATATTGTGACTCAGTTCACAATGATCGTTCAAATAAACCTCCTAGTCTCACAACCGTAAGTGCACATTGCTTTCTCGCGTCTCGCAACATATCCTCTTTATGGGAATTGTGCATCTCTCTCGTCCAACTATACCACGATTCGACACACCTACGCCTCATTAGTGTGTATTACCCGCACATGCTCGGTAGGCATGAAGGCTGTATGGATTCAATTCAACACCGTCTCTTTCAAGCGCCAAAAAAACCTCCTCAAGACATAGCTTCATAGCGTCGTCGATTTTCCCGTCTTCCGCCAACGCACGTATGGGTTCGAGGCGTTTAAACGATCGATCAAATGCAATCTTATCGGACAGGAACAGTATTTTTCCTAGAACGCTCATGTCGCCACATCCCGTCGAATGAAATGCAATCGCATCGAGAAATTCTGTATCTTGCTCTTTAATCATCGTCGAGACGAGTTGAGCAGCTGCAGGACCGTGCAGGAGCTCATCGGAAAATGATGACAATATGGTATCATCGTCAAAATAGTTATCGGCGAGAGCTTTCTGCTCCTCAATCGGGAGTTCCTTAGCTATATCGTGCAGAAGACCGCACGCCATCGCTTTCGCAATATTGACCTTGTAGATCGACGCCAAGTTTGCCGCGTATTGTGCAACGGAAGCAGAGTGCACACGCCTCTTCTGGGAGATAAAGCGCCAGCCCCATCCTTCAAAAGCAATAAGCCGTTCCCAATCATCGTTATTGATCAAGGAGTAGACAGGTGACAATGCATATAGGCGGTGGCTTTCTATAAACGACTCGACAGAGGTGGGACACTGCCCGGAAAGCCTGCCATTATGCTCGAGAAAACACCGGATATCACTTGAAGACAGCGTCGAAGTTGGCATATCGAAAAATGCTATCTTTGCACCGTATCGTGCCGTCGTCTTTTTCGCTATATCATGTAATGTATCGATATCATCATCACCGCGCCTCACAACACCGAGCGCGACTTCATTCATTAAATCTGCCACGCGATACCAAGAATCAATGCTCAATAAGACATCCGACCCTACTAAAATCATAACCTCGAGAGGGCGATGCTGCTCTTTCAGCCGCAACACTGTCTTGTACGTGTAGTCGACGCCGAGTGTCCTTATCTCATCGTCAGAGACGATGACACGCGTAAGTTTTTCAACACCAATCCTCGCCATTTCAAAACGGTGCGCCGCCAAGCTGATACGTCTCGTTTTATGAGACGGTTGCCCTAATGGCATCACGAGGATGATGTCAAGAGGAAACTGCGCGAGTGCGCTTTCTATCAGCTGCCTATGCGCATTGTGAAACGGGTCGAACGTTCCCCCATAAAGACCAACACGTTTACCCTGCAAGTCAATCATGAACTGCTCGTCTCGCCATCAGCTTTGAGCTCAATCTCGCGCTGTGACTCACGGTGTTGGGCATCAATGATAAGCCATGCATTGATAAAGTCATCGAGATCGCCGTCCATCACGCCGTCCACATCGCCCGTCTCATGTTCAGTTCGGTGATCTTTGACCATTGTGTAGGGACAGAACACATAAGAGCGTATTTGACTCCCCCATGCGATATCAAAGACTTCACCTTTGATGTCCTCAATACGATCTAATTGCTGTTGCTGTGCGAGATGGAACAGTCGTGATTTGAGCATTCCCATAGCCGTCTCTTTATTCTGGAGTTGAGAGCGTTCATTTTGACAAGTGACAACTATACCTGTTGGCAAGTGAGTAATCCTGACGGCAGAGCTCGTCTTGTTAACATGCTGACCTCCAGCACCCGATGCGCGAAAAGTATCGATCTTGAGGTCTTCGGGGACAATGTTAATCTCAATGGTATCGTCGAGCTCAGGAAGCACTTCACATGATGCAAACGACGTGTGACGACGCCCCGAGGAGTCAAATGGCGAAATGCGTACGAGACGGTGGATGCCATGTTCACTTCGCATGTAGCCGTACGCATTGTCACCGGCGATGCGCAGCGTGACCGATTTGATCCCCGCTTCATCGCCGTCAATGTAGTCTAGAACTGACACTTCAAATTCGTGCCCTTCCGCCCAGCGCGTGTACATGCGGAGCAACATGCTTGTCCAGTCCTGTGCTTCCGTACCACCCGCACCCGCATGCAACGAAACAATTGCGTTCAACGAATCGTGCTCGCCTGTCAGCAATGTCTCCAGACGCAAAATCTCATACTCGTGCGTCCATTTTCTCATACCCTCTTCGACCTCAAAGAAAACAGAACGATCCTCTTCTTCCTCTGCCAGCTCGAATAATACTGAAAGATCTTCAAGTTGAGACGCCAAATTAGAAAACCGCCTACTCTTTCTCGTGAGGTGGGTGATGCGTTTTTGAACGACAGACGCCCTTTTTGGATCTGACCAGAACGTAGCTTCTACGGTCTCTTTCATCAATCTCTCGCACTCTTCGGCATCTTGTTCCAATCGCAAAGATTGGCTAAGAGGCGCGAGCAATGCGTGGCTTGATTCAATAGACGTTTTAAGCTCTTCTAAAGTCATCTTCTCTATCCGATCTAAAATCGTTGTTTGTCATTTTTCAAGCCGCCCGTCCTGAATGCATGGTATAACATGGCGCCTAGACGTCCAAATGCGAGTGTCTTCAACGCATAGAAGAAGGAATTGATAAGACTTGCAGACCATGTACCGCTCGCAAAGATCAGCTGGAGTACGCTGCTGATAATCGAAAGAACAGATCTCAGGAACATGAAAGAGATGAAAATAAAGAATTTCATGCCTTTCGTCATGATATAGCTGGCATTCATCGCCTCTGGAATCTTTTTCTCCTCATAAACGATAATAAAGATCGTCATCGAGAACATCGATAAGTAGATGTAGAGCGGAATATTCATCAGGAGAATAGAAAAGATATATGGCACAACGGTAGTGGTCGCCAGCAACAGGAATTTAGGGTAGTTACGCAACGTGAGCTTCAATGCCGCGTTGCCCTTAACCGAAAGATCAGCAGCTACAGGCCGCATCTTGTCGTTTTCGGACGATTTGACAAACAGACCACGCATCTGTGAATCGATCCAAGTAATCGCGTAAAGAAGTATGAAAAATAAACTAACAACGATCAGCAAAATCTCACGAATGAGTGAGTCGAAGAACTCTCGAGGCGGCAAGGGAAAGGCCTCACGCGTGAGCAGAAATTGTTGAAGTTCCTCACGATACGAGATTATGTTGGTATTTGAAGGCATGGTGAGATACGTCGCCGCCGCTACTGCAAACAAAAACAAAAACCAAACGCGAACGCGACGGTGGCAAGAAATCTTCTCAATTTTAAGCGCTTCAATTACGATCAGCACGCCGTTGTATACCTCATATGCGAAACAGTCCTTAATGCAGTGTGTCGCCTGCGACAGCGACTGTTATGTCATAATTTCCAAAAGACTAGTTCGATGGACACCTATCCTTTGCCATACGGACACTGATTGTTAGCGTACCATATTTTCCGTCACGTATGCTATGACCTGTGAAACGGTCCTCCGATGAAAAATCAATCGATACGTGAAGATCCTCATAATGGCGACGTCAGAACGCGGACACTTTGTACGCCGCGCGTTTGCGTCATTATATTGACGAGACGTTCCATCGATACATTCATGTTGTCTGCACGAAAAGTCACGAGCAAATGTGTTAGGCCCTCTACGGGGATACTCTGGTGAAACGTCATGAGCATTGCATCTGCCTCCAATAGGACGTCAAGACAGCGTGTAAGTGATCGCGCGAGATTCTCGACAACAATAAGCAGTGTGGCCATCTCGCCTTCTGCTCCTGATGAGGTCGAGCGGATCGCTTTTCTATACTTATAATAGGCACTTCGACTTAAACCAACGCGTTTGACCGCCTCATTCACAGACGAAACAAGCTTTAGATCGAGAAGGCGCTTAACCTCCATGACCTTGAGAAATACTTCAGGCAAAACGTCGGCACGAACGAGATAGAATTGTTCATGTGTTGTCTCTTTTTTAGCCACCACCCACCTCCTTTCTGCTATGCGACGGTTCGGAACATTCGAATGTCTGGCTGCTCGCTTCAGGCACACAGTCTGTGAAAAGCGCACATAAAAACGCTCGTACGGCCTTTCCGCGGTGACTGATCGCGTGCTTTTCTCCCTCTTTCATTTCCGCCAACGTTCGCCGTTCGCCCGCAGGGATAAAGACAGGATCATAGCCAAAGCCGTTTGTTCCTTTTGGCTCTTTTGCGATGGTTCCGCGGCAGACACCGGAAAAGAGTTCCTGCCTCCCGTCGGGGAAAATGACGGCCAACGAACAATGAAAAGCTGCCGTGCGATCGACATCACCCATCTTTTCAAGCAGATCGAGAAGTCGTGTATTCTTGTCATCATCGCCTATTCCCAATCCACCAAATCTAGCAGACATGATACCAGGCGCGCCGTCAAGAGCGTCCACACAAAGGCCGGAATCATCTGCCATCACAATGTCATTTGTAACACTGCGAACAGCTTTCGCCTTGATCAGCGCATTTTCATCGAACGTATCACCTGTTTCCTCAGTTTTCTGCTCAAAACCGATGTCCTGTAGCCCGAGGATGGAGACGGGATAACCTTTTACTAACGTACGAAACTCAGTGAGTTTGGAACTATTGTGCGATGCGAGAATTATTTTCATAGGACAAGTTTCAAAGTGCGAGAAAATCAGCGATGGCAAAGACGGCTTTTCGAACGGTCTCCTCGTCAAACGGTGACGGGTAACCTGCTTCACTTGCGCGCACCGTCGGCTCGATTCCTTCCCGTATATTGAGAAGCCTAAGCATACTGTGCTCTAAATCTTGATGCTGCTTCCCAAGTGGGAGAATACCGAGAACAGTAACGAGCGCGATTGCGTCATTGATGCCCAATAACGGTGTAGACCAAATGGCTGGCGCATAGAGCCATGCGTCATCAAGTGGAAAAATGCCCGGGCTCATTTTTGATGTTCCCGGTATGCGGTAACGGCTCGCAATTTCGCGCCATGCGTGTTGAAAGACATTCAAATCGGAAATGCGAGCTTTTGCGAGGAATTCCTCCATCTCATCGAGCGCGCAGGCAAGCGGTAGTCGCATGAGCAAATCGGTCAACGTATACTCACGCGCGTACAGTGTCATAGGACCGTAGAAAGTTCCCCAAGCTCTCTGCGAAAGAAACGCCATCGAATGTCCAGCGATCATTTCCGATAACGACATATTATTATTTGGGAGCGTGAAGACTCCTTTTGACGGCTGTGACTGTTCGAAAAGAAGGCAACCTGTCTCATAAAACAGTAGGTTAACAGCGATTTCCTGCGGGACTGCTTCCATCAAAAGGTACGATTCATTATTCTTTAGATCGTGTGATCGCAGCCACCGCGTCCCACTTGAATGAGAGGGATAATAGGAAGTATCACCGTCGTCATCGCTACAGGGAAGAACACTGATGCGTAAAGTGCCGCGATCGAGCATCGTTTCAAACACAGGCGTCTGTGCCTCACAAACGTATCGACAGGCATCGACGAACGTCTTTTCCAGCGGAAATGCCTCCCGACTCATAACAGGGACGCCAAAGTCTGCAGGAAACATAAGATCCCAAGGTTCCGGTTCCTCAATCGCCAGCCTCCTCCATTGCAATTCAAGCACGTGCGAAATGAGAGGCGAGACGTATTCCTGAATGAGCAGACGAAACAGATGAATATTTGAACGAAATGTATCTGTCAGACCGGCACGGCGCGTCGCGTACTCGTAAAAGTTTTTATAGCCTGCTTTCTCGCCAATCATGCGGCGCAACATGTGTAGCTCGAGAAATTGGCCAACCATCTCGGCCTTATTTTTATTTAACTGGCTGATCAATGAATTGTATGCCCGTGCGCGTCGATCGCGAGAGGCAGATTGAAAGTGAAGCCTAACTTCTCCTCCAACTAAAGCAACGTGCTCTGTGGACAAAGAGACATCTCGTAAACGCTTCATCTGAGAGGCGACAAGCTCTCTCTCGAGAACTAGGTGAGCTACGATGCTCTTTGAAGACGTTGATGCGATTCGGTCGGCATCGAGAAGGTACGTGCTGCTGACGAACGCATCAAGTCTTTTACCTTTCGATGAGCGCGAAATGGTCGTCAACAGATCTGCTAGCTCGGAATACATGAGCAGCTTAGCATTACCGTACTCAAAGTATAAGTCGTTGAGCACCTGATCGTGCGGGCGGTAGAATGAACGGATGCGAAGCTCCTCTTCTCCCTCTTCCAGCATCCATAGCAAGTCATCGATATCACGCAGAACAACGAGCAAGTCATCGTCCGTCACGGCATAGCGAAATTGACGACGTGCCGATTTGGCGATTCTTGCGACTTCTTCTCTATCTGGAAGAGAAGGTAAGGGCTTTTCAAGGATCCATGTCGGGATACTCTCCTTCATTCGACACCTCTTTACATTTTTTCGACTGGCTCGATGCCTGCTATACGCAAGCCGGCAGAGATTGTCCGCCCTACAGCTTGAGCTAACACAAGTCTCGCTGCGCCGAGCGCTTCATTTTCGGCGCGTAGGATTTGAGCGTTATGGTAAAACGTATTGAATGAACGTGCAATCGCCATGATTTGACGCATGATGACTGACGGTTCATGCGCCTCTCTCGCCGATAAGACTGAATGTGGAAAACGCGAGATTTCTTTGAGCAGTTCCTGCTCTTCATCTGAGACGAGTAGACCGAGCTCCCCATCGCTAATGTTGTCAGCCCTCTCTAACAAGCTCTCAGGAGCCTTGCGCTCCAAGCTAACACAACGTGTCACGGTATAGAGAAGATAGGGCGCCGAATCACCTTCAAAATCAAGCACATCGTCCCATGAGAAAACGATATCTCGCTCGCGCCCGTTTCTAAGGAACGTATAGCGCACAGCGCCGACACCAATCTTTTCGGCAATGCCATCGATTTCTGACGGCTCCATTGTCGGGTTATTCGTCTCGATGATGGCGCGCGTCTTAGCAACGCTTGTATCAAGGAGGTCTTCGAGAATGATCACATTACCTGTCCGCGTCGAGAATGCACCGTCAGCGAACTTCACCGTTCCGAACGCAACGTGCACGTTGCTCTCGGGGTTCGGGAAACCCATTTTTTCCACGACAGCGAAGACTTGATTGAAGTGATTCTTCTGCGGAATACCGACAACATATATATTCCTATCAAAATTATATTCACGCCTACGGTAAAATATCGAAGCTATATCGCGAGATGCGTAAATGGTAGAGCCATCGCTCTTCAGAATGAGGCAAGGGTTTAAATCGAACTCTTCAAGATTAACAACATGAGCCCCATCACTCTCTACAAGAAGATTTTTCTTTTCAAGTTCGTCAACGACAGCAGCGATCAGAGGCGAATAGAAACTTTCACCATTTGTATTGTCAAAGTGAATACCGACACGTTCATAAATCCTATTAAACTCCCTCAAACTGACATCGCGAAAGCGCTGCCATAGTGTCGTTTCTTCTTTACCGCCCTGCTCAAGACGCCCAAAGGCTGCCCGTGCCTCGTCTTCAAGCTCAGGCTTCGTTTCTGCGACATCATGGAATTTCACGTAAATACGTGTCAATTCATCGATCGGTGACGCCTCTAATGCATCAATGTCACCCCAAAGTTTCCAAGCGACAATCAACTTTCCAAATTGTGTACCGTAATCGCCGAGGTGGTTAAAACGTTCAACCTTATACCCAGCGTATTCATAGAGATTCGCGATTGCCTCGCCTAAAAAAGTTGAAAATCCGTGTCCGACGTGGAATGGTTTGGCAATATTAGGCGATGAGTATTCGACAATTACTGTCTTCCCCTCACCTTCACAACTCTTCCCCGGCCGACCTCCGCTCTCGATCGATTCGCGCATAATCGACTGCGCAAGAAAATCGCGCCTAATGAAGAAATTGAGATAGCCACCTGCAGTCTCAATGCGATCTATTTTCGTGAGTAGTTCAACCGTATCACTGCATTCATCTGCCTCAAAGTGTTTTTTTAAGTTATTCGCAATATCGTGAGGCGATTTTCTAAATCTTTTTGCGAGACGAAAACATGGAAACGCGACGTCTCCCATCTCCGGACGCGGTGGCGATGCGAGATTCATCACCACATCTGAAGTGTCTTCCTCAAGATATGTCGCGAGCGCGACGGCGATATCATTGACAATTCTCATGAATACGTATCCTTCTTAAAAATTCTACCAGCCCGTCTGAATGTTTCTCAATGAAATTGTGCAGTGCACAACGGCACTTTAATGAATCGAGACACCCCAAAACGACACCAACTATGCTTGACACACATGATCATCAGCAACCGTGCTCAGGATGACCCCAAAGCGGTGCCGGGTAAACATTTTGATCGACGAGCTCTTGGAGTGCCGCGACGACGATTGGTTTATCTTCTCTGTTCGTGACACCAAACCAGCGATCCTCGACCGGTATGGCTCGGACTGTGACACCGCGCGTTTTTGTGTGGACACCGACAATTTCAGGGAGGAGATATTCGCATTTTAACGGATCGTCTGTCAGGCTCTCCTCCAAAAAGAGTTCAAATTCTTCCTCTACACGAGATAAGAACGCTTGTGGAAAACCGAAAAAGTTCATCGAAACGAGCGTATCGCGCGCGAGTGGATGAAATGTCTCTCCATCATCGAGCGTATAACGCACCCCGTCGCCATCGCGATAGATCTTCTTTCGTTCCGTCAGGCCAATTAGATTGCCATCAGATGAAAGCTCGCTGACCCCTCGCGAGACTGAGCCGTGATCCGATAACGTCTCATACAAAGGCCATAGGCAGATGCCATATCGATTATCTCCGACACCATTCGCCTGATCCGTCAGGAACCGGTGCAATTCTTCGTAAGCACTCGGTCCGTAATAGTCATCGGCATTGATCACGGCAAACGGTCCGTCAATTAGAGGAGCTGCTGCAAGAAGGGCGTGCCCCGTCCCCCATGGCTTCACTCTGCCCTCCGGCACTTTATATCCTGACGGTATATTGTCAAGCTCTTGAAAGGCGTAGCTGTAACGCACGCGGCCTTTCAATTTCTGCCCGATTAATTCATCGAACTCTTTCTCAAAATCTTTTCGGATTACAAATATAACTGTATTGAACCCTGCTCGAACAGCGTCGAAGATGGAATACTCCATCATAATTTCACCGTCGGGACCAACGGGATCGAGTTGTTTCAAGCCTCCGTAACGCGAACCCATCCCTGCAGCCAATATCACGAGTGTAGGCGCCATCGTAAAAACCTCCATAATACTCTCTTGTGAATCGTATCAATCATAACACGCCAGACCAAAACGTAAATAAAAAACACAGCCGCCGATAAAAAAGTATCAACAACTGTGTTTATGTGGTACACCATCGGGGATTCGAACCCCGGACCCACTGATTAAGAGTCAGTTGCTCTGCCAACTGAGCTAATGGTGCAAACTCCCGGATATTATAAGAGCACTTTTACTCTTTTGTCAAAGGTCAAATTTCTCTTTTGCTTTGGCAAAACACTCAAGCGTAAAATCGAGCTCTTCCTTCGTATGTCCTGCCGATATTTGCGTACGGATACGTGCCAATTTCCTTGGGACAACAGGGAACTTAAAGGCAACGACGTAGACGCCGAGCTCCAACAGATAATCGGCGACTTCAATCGCTTTAACGGCATCGTAAATCATAACAGGCACGATCGGATGCGTACCGGGGATAACATCGAGACCGATGCGCTCAACGCCATCTCTAAAGTAGCGTGTGTTCTCGTTGACACGATCGATCAGTTCTGAATCGCGCTGCAAAAGTTCGAGCACTTTGAGCGATGTCGACGCGATTGCGGGCGCGAGCGTATTGGAAAAAAGATAAGGACGGCTTTTTTGACGTAGCCAGTCGACGAGAGGTTTCTTTGAAAGTGTAAATCCGCCCGAAGCGCCGCCCATGGCTTTGCCGAGTGTACTCGTCATAATATCGATACGCCCCATCACGCCGCAGTGTTCCGGTGTACCTCTCCCCGTCTTCCCGACAAAACCAGATGCGTGCGAATCATCGACCATGACGAGTGCGTCATATTGATCGGCTAAATCACAGATCGATTTTAAGTCGGCGATGATACCATCCATCGAGAAAACACCGTCAGTCGCGATCAACTTGATGCGCGCACCTGCCTTATCGGCCTCTTGAAGACGAGCCTCCAACTCATTCATGTCGTTATTTCTATAGATATAACGCTTCGACTTCGTCAGGCGAACGCCGTCAATGATGCTCGCATGATTGAGTTGGTCGCTGATGATCGCGTCATCAGGCCCTAAGAACGATTCGAAAAGACCGCCGTTAGCGTCGAAACATGATGAGTAAAGAATAGCATCTTCAAAGCCAAAGAACTTAGCCAGTTCTCTTTCAAGATCCTTGTGGAGCTGTTGCGTACCACAGATAAAACGGACTGAAGAAAGCCCGTACCCCCAGCGATCGTAGCTCGCGCGAGCAGCAGCAAGAAGCTCCTCATTGTTGGCGAGACCGAGATAGTTATTGGCGCACATATTGATGACACCTTTTCTCTCAGTCGTATCAATACGACTACCCTGTGGAACTGTTAAAATACGTTCTTCGCTGTAAACGCCCGATGCCTTTAGCGCATCGAGGTCCTCTTTAATAATTTTCATTCCTGTCTTCATGTCATTCCCTCTCTGTTCACGGATCAAATAGACCGGTAGTTACTCCTTATGGAAAAACCATTCAACAATTATTATGCATCTCAGTCGATTCGGTATACAACCATATTTCTATTCATTGCTATCTCGGTGACGTATTGTGCCGTTGTGAAGAAAACGACTTGCCGCCCCGTCTCAAGCGTCCACTCCTCCAGCGCATTGACCAATTCCACCATCTGTGAATACTCAGCAGGGATGGCAGGTGAGAGTAAGATAAGCGGTGACCCCTCAGGCATTGTCGTTAGATTCTGCGTCGCCCATGCGAGTCGGAAAGCAAGATAATTTTGCTCTGCAGATGTCTGTTTGAAGACAGTAGGATCAATCGACACAGGCGATGCATAGGGACTGACCGTATGTTCTAAAAAGCCTGGCTTTCTTATCCTCTGTACGGGCGGCTCAATTGGCATCATCGGAAGCGTGTCGCCCATCCTTCTCCCCGTTATTCTGCCGATGTAACGGACGGTTTTCGCCATGATCGTCATGAAATCACTCTTTTCATGCCAAGCCGCCAAAACTTGATCGAGCCATGCGATTGACTTATCAAGTTTAGACAGATCATTGACCATCTCGGAAATGGAATGTTCGAGCATCGTACATCTATTGTTCAAACTGGCGGCTGAGATCGACGACTCTTTTGATAGAGCGAGCTTCTCTCTTTTCATCTTGATGAGCACATGTTTCTCATCGATCAGACGCGCAATCTCCACACGCTCCAGAGAGATCTGTTTCGCCCTCTCTGGGTCGTAATGAAGTTGCAGTGTTTTCATACGACCTTGCTGACTGCTTTCTTTCATCAGGTCAAAATCGCTGCCCCCGTATAATTGCTCACAGACACTCTCGTATTCACGTACCATATCTTCATCAGAGCGCCCATGCTTCAGATCAGCAATTCTCCTCAATATATCAGCAATTGCCTCGTTTTGACTGGCACTCGACTCCCGTTGCTTTGACAACGTCTCGATGATGTCATCGATCTCATGAACCTCACTTGGCCCTGCATACTTCTTGATCGTCATGAGCAAGTCATCATTCAAGCGATTCAGCTGTCGCTCAGCAGTCTCGATCTTTACGGCGTACTGCGCTACTTCGCGCTCCAGCTCTTCAATCGCTTCATCTATTTCATCAAGTCTCTCTCCGTCGCGCCTCAAAAGCTGATCGAGATCGTTGATACGTGAACGTAATTCCTCCTTATCGATCTGTTTCGCTGAAACTTCCTTTTCGCTCGGTCGAGAAAATCTTCTGATCATTCCCGGCAGAAAGGTCGCTGCCAGCCCTAAGAAAGCGAGCACAATGAGAATGATACCAACCGTTTTAACGATTGTAATGAGCAGAACTCCGATCGAAAAGGCGAGTAAGGAAGCAAGCAAGCAGAAATGAAAGGTCGATGGGAATGGGCGCTCTGCACGTTTTTCTTCAGGGGGTAAACCGAAATGCGACAGTCTCTCGTGTTCTTCATCCGTTTTTTTAGACAGATATTCATATTCATCGAGCAAACTGTCTTTTTGTTCCAGATTACTTCGCATCTGATGTGCAAGCAAGATGCGATCTTGCTCCAGTTTCGCCTTCGCCTCACGGCGAATCTGTGATTCGTTCTGAAGTTCGACAACATCGCGCTTTACTTTGGCAGCATTTCCACGCCACTGAGCGAGTTCCGTCAACTCGTGTACTGTAATATCGTGTCCTAGCTCCGTAATACGAGCTCCATAACGTCCCTGACGTTCCTCAATCTCCTTCAGTTCACGCCGCAACTCTAGGAGCGTCTCATATTCCGACTTTCGCTCTAAAAGTGTCATCAAACGCTGTTCACGTGCGAGTGCTTCATCCTTTCTTTTGAGATCTGCTATTGATTTCTCTTCATCCTCCGTCAGTGAAATAAGTCGCTCGTCAGGCAAAATATCGCGATTCAATGCTACCAATTCACTCTGGCACCGCTCGTATTCTGACGTCGTTGAAACGAGCTTTCCCCTTCCAGTCGATTCATCGCAAAGTGCTTGCCGTGAGCGAACGCAACGCTCACGAAGATCCGCCAAGCTGCTATGCTTCAATACATCTGACGCATGACGATCGGCGAAGAGCGGTAAATCGAGCTGATTGCCGAGATGACTGCCCTCGTCTCCGACGATCACTTGGCTGAAGAAGTCAGCCTGCCCACTCGCACTTTTCTCCGTTGATAAACGATAATATCTGTCGCCTTCTGACAGAATAAACTCCCAAAAATCACCCTGCAGGCTCCCTTGTGTTGATTGTTGACCACGATTGATCGATGAACTCCGTTGTGCTGTTGGCTTAAGATAGGGAGATATCTGCCCTGCATCAGCACTCTTTTTCGAAATGAGATTTAGATGGAGGTCAGAGAATGGAGAGTTGCCGTCGGCATCAAGCTGGCCGCTAACGAACGTCACACCTTGCCCGACTGACAGACGATACCGCTTATGATCACCGTCACGATCACTTTTAATCAACCGTACTTCAGAAAGACGCACGAATAACACCTCCAAAGATGACCTATCTTCTTCTCATACTTTATCATGAAATCATCGGTAAGAATCACCTGCATATCTAACCATCTAGTTTACTTTGGCATTCAGCTGCCTTTAGCTCACTACCAGTTACCCACTGTTTAGGCTTGACATAAAGTCCCAATCCCTTGTACAATGGCTATCGATCGCCGAAGTGGCTCAGGGGTAGAGCAATTCACTCGTAATGAATAGGTCGTGGGTTCAATTCCCACCTTCGGCTCCATCGAGTTGCCGCTGGTACTGTTTCTAGTGTCAGCGGTTTTTTCATGGAAAAATATCCTCATTTGTATGCTTCGAGCAGACATTTAAGGACAATCTGATACTAAAATAATAACTAAGGAGCAAAGTAGCACTAAACTCTCTCATCCATGCTAACGGAGGATAACGACATGAAATACTCAAAAGTGAAAAACATCATATTGGCAATTTTCCCTGTACTCATACTATATTTGTATCAAAAAGCACAGATTAGGTTGCAATTCAAAGCAAGCGCATCCTTTGATCGCCTACCCATAACCCTGTTCAATATACTTGTTCCTTGTACTGTAGGCGTGATTGCATTTTTCATCATCGCATATGCGTACCGAAACCGCCGTTCGCTCGTATTTATCAGTTTATTTTGCGGTGGAGTTCTGGTGAACTTTCTGTACATCGCCTTTACATTTGGACTGTTCGGGCTAAAAAGAACTATGATTGATATGAGCGCGGCTTCTCAGATAGCCTATGTGCTCATGGGCGCTTATCTATCGGGATTTTGGGTATCACTGCTCAGTTATTTTAGGACTAAAAAAAGCAACTGATGGTGAAGCTCTTTACGCCGTTGAACAGTGAGGAGATCGTTATTACATACACGGTTGTGGAACGAAGAAAACAAGACGGTGCTTGCCAAACTGCACGATGCAATCGATGCCTATCTTATATAGGGCTTAACCTTCGTTCTGTTAATACGTACTGAAACAACAGAAGATTGGCAAAAACTATTATTCTCGAATGGCGAGGGCTTTCTCTGTTGCGCATATCTTTCGGGTGTCACCATAAAAATTTGACAGCATCTCTGACGGCGTTAATGTGTCATTTACCACTGCTTCTATCCTCTCATTTTTGACTTTTAAGCGATTTTTCGCCATTTTAACAATGAGACGAGATGATTTGCTCAATAGTTCAGTTAGTCAGCAGGTTGACTTTTACTTTTACAATCTTCAAAATACTTGCATATTTAACTAACTATGTTAAGAAAAGTGAGGAGAAGACAAATGAGAAGGAAAAATTATTTCACTTTTGTAGTTGCTCTTGTACTCTGCCTAGCTCTGCTGGTAGGGTGCTCCGGGCAAGCTGAAAAACCAACAGACACCTCCGGATCAGCTGCACCGGTTGATACGGACGGTGGAAAGTCTGACGTCACCGAACCAAGCGCACCAGTTGATACGGACGGTGGAAAGTCTGCCGATACAGCACCGATTAAATTGGGCGGCATCGGACCTCTTACCGGCGGTGCAGCTGTGTACGGCATCGCTGCAGCCAACGGCGCTAAGATAGCCGTCGATGAAATCAATGCATTAGGTGGCATGCAGTTTGAACTTAAGTTTGAAGACGATGAGCATGATGCAGAAAAATCGGTCAACGCCTACAATGCTCTGAAAGACTGGGGCATGCAGATTTTAGTAGGTACTGTCACCACCACACCAGGTATCGCAGTGACGACAGAAAGTTTTAGCGACCGTATCTTTACGCTAACACCGTCTGCTTCTTCACCAGCTGTCATTGAAGGCAAAGACAATGTCTTCCAGATGTGCTTTACTGACCCTAACCAAGGTATCGCCTCGGCGCAGTATATTCAAGAGAAACAACTCGGCACTAAAGTAGCCATCATCTACAACAATGCCGACGCGTATTCGACAGGTATTTATGAAAAGTTTGCCAGTGAAGCTAAAGCCAAAAATCTTGAAGTTGTCAGCACCACAACGTTCACGGATGATACGGCAAATGACTTTTCAGTACAGTTGACAGAAGCGCAAAAAGCCGGAGCCGATTTGATTTTCCTTCCGATCTATTACCAGCCTGCCTCGCTCATTTTGGCACAAGCCAAGGCGATGGACTACAAGCCGGCTTTCTTCGGCGTTGATGGTATGGACGGCATCTTGACGATGGAAAACTTCGATACCGCGCTCGCTGAGGGCGTCATGCTCTTGACCCCCTTTGCGGCAGACGCAACAGATGAACGAACGGTGGCCTTTGTCAAAAAGTATGATGAACTCTACAAAGAAGTGCCGAACCAGTTTGCAGCCGACGGTTATGATGTCGTCTATGCCATTTATGAAGCACTTAAAGATAAAGATGTCAAGGCTGAAATGTCTCCCAGCGATTTGTGCGATCTACTTATTGAAGCTTTCACGAGCGAAAGTTTTGTTTTCAACGGTCTGACAGGCGAGAACATGACTTGGGCGAAATCAGGTGAAGTTGCTAAGGCCCCGAAAGGCATGGTAATTGAGAACGGCGTTTACGTCGGCATGGATTAATTAAGCCGCTTACGCAGCAACCTGCGTCGGAAAGGTGACACCTTTCCGACGCTGTTTTTGCATATTAGGATACGTTTATGGATTTTTTATCCTATTTTATTTCAGGCATAAGTCTTGGCAGCATCTATGCGATCATTGCGCTCGGTTATACGATGGTTTACGGGATCGCTAAGATGCTAAACTTCGCCCACGGCGATGTAATTATGGTTGGTGGCTACATGTCGTTTATGGCAACAACTAATTTCGGCTGGCCGCCGCTACTGTCTGTCTTGTTCGCAATGGTCGTTTGTACCGTGCTCGGTATCCTCATCGAGCAACTCGCTTACAAACCGTTGCGGGCTGCACCATCTCTGGCCGTTCTCATCACAGCGATCGGCGTTAGTTATTTTCTGCAAAACGCAGCGCTTCTGATCTGGTCAGCTAACCCGAAGAGTTTTTCTTCTATCGTTCCCTTTGATTCATTACGTCTCTTTGGCGGTAAGTTGATTATCTCGGGTACGACAATCGTCACGATTATCGTCTGCATTGTCATAATTTCAGCCCTAAATACGATCGTCAACAAAACAAAGGTCGGCAAAGCCATGCGTGCAGTCTCAGAAGATAAAGATGCTGCACAGCTTATGGGCGTCAGCGTGAACAAGACGATTTCTATAACATTTGCCATCGGCAGTGCACTTGCCGCAATAGCAGGCGTCTTGCTCTGCTCCGCTTACCCGATTCTCATGCCTACAACGGGCGCTATGCCTGGTATTAAGGCTTTTACTGCAGCCGTTTTCGGCGGTATTGGCTCCATTCCAGGCGCTTTCCTCGGTGGTATCCTCCTAGGTATTATTGAAATACTCGGTAAGGCCTACGTCTCCACCCAGTTGTCTGACGCGATCGTGTTCGCCGTGTTAATCATCATCTTACTCGTTAAACCGACCGGTCTACTCGGCAAAAAAGTATTGGTCAAGGTGTAGCTATGAGACGTTTACGTTTACGACCTAGTACTGACAATTTACTAACGTACGGACTCGTTATCGTCGCTTATATCGTGATCCGTATCCTGATCGCCAGCGGCAATATCTCCTCTGCTTTGCAAGGTCAGCTTGTCCCAATTACAGCATACATTGTCATGGCCATATCATTAAATTTAACGGTTGGTGTTCTCGGTGAATTAAGCCTTGGTCACGCTGGTTTTATGAGTGTAGGCGCCTTCACTGGAGTCATCACGGCCACGTTATTGTCGACATTTGCTGATACGACTTCTCTAGAGTGGTTGAGCCTTGCGCTTGGCATGCCATGGCTACGCCTTGCATTGGCTATGCTTTTTGGCGGCACAATGGCTGGAATTTTTGGTTTTCTTATCGGCGTTCCTGTTCTACGTCTGCACGGCGACTATCTTGCGATTGTCACACTTGCTTTTGGTGAGATTATCAAGAACGTGATGAATGTTATCTACATCGGATGTGATGCAAACGGCATTCTCCGTATCAGCGCGGTGAGCGCCAACGATCTACAACTCAGTGAAGGTGGTAAAATCATCTTGAGCGGCCCTATGGGAGCGATCGGCATTACCAAGATATCTTCGTTTACTGCTGGCTTTATCCTCATCTTGATCACGTTATTTGTTGTTTTAAATCTTATCAACAGCAGGGCGGGTCGTGCGATCAAAGCCGTCAGAGATGACAAGATCGCAGCAGAGTCCGTCGGGATCTCCACTTGGCGCTACCGCATGATGGCGTTTGTCACTTCAGCGACACTCGCCGGTGCGGCTGGTGCTTTGTATGCGCTCAACTACTCGACTGTTGTCGCCCGCAAATTTGACTTTAATACGTCGATCCTCATCCTCGTTTTTGTCGTTTTAGGCGGCATGGGCAACATCCGTGGCTCGATTATTGCAGCTACAGTCTTAACCGTCTTGCCTGAAGTGTTGCGCGCCTTTAATGAAGTGCGCATGCTCGCCTATGCAGTAATCTTGATTCTAGTCATGTTAATCAGGAACAACTCAACGCTTCGACGCCTTTTCCGACGGAATGGTCGAAATGGTGCCATGCGAAAGAAAAATCTGTTAAATGGCGGTAAAGGAGATGAAGCATGAACGCAGCAAAAGAAAAGACAATAATGGTACCTTTGCCAAGTCAAGCTATCATTCCTGAGCGTGACGCGGCGAAAAAACCTATTCTTGAAGTTCATCGACTTGGCATTAATTTCGGTGGTCTTGTAGCTGTTGAAGACTTTAACATTGCTGTCGGCCGCACTGAAATTTGCGGATTAATCGGACCGAACGGCGCCGGCAAAACAACTATTTTCAATCTGCTTACGAAAGTTTACAAGCCTACAAGCGGTGCAATCTTGCTGGATGGTAAGGACACGGCTAATATGAACACAGTCCAAATCAATCGGGCTGGCATTGCACGTACGTTTCAAAATATCCGCCTCTTTCGCTCTCTTTCAGTTGAAGATAACGTTAAGATTGGCTTGCACAACGAAGTTCGCTACAGCATGGGTACCGGCATTCTCCGCCTACCTAAGTTCTTCAAATCCGAACGCCGTGCTAGAGAGCGCGCAATGGAGCTTCTGGATATTTTCGACATGACGCATCTTGCTTCTCACCGCGCCGGTTCGCTGCCTTACGGCGCACAGCGCCGTCTCGAATTTGTACGCGCACTTGCCACCAATCCGAAAGTGCTCTTGCTGGACGAGCCTGCTGCCGGCATGAATCCTTCAGAGACAGAGGAACTGATGAGCAACATAGAAAAGATTCGTGATCGCTTTCAGATCGCTATCGTGTTGATCGAGCACGACATGAGACTAGTCATGGGCATCTGCGAGGGGATTGCCGTGATCAACTACGGCAAAATTATCGCCAAAGGTACGCCTGAGGAAATTCAAGCGAACCCACTCGTCATCGAGGCATACCTTGGTAAAAAGAAAGGTGACGAAGCATGCTAAACGTAACCGGCATCCAAGTCTTTTACGATAATATTCACGCAATCAAAGATGTCAGTTTCCATGTTGACGAAGGTGAAATCGTCACCTTAATCGGTGCCAACGGTGCTGGCAAGTCCACGATATTGAAAACGATATCTGGACTGATCCGCCCAGCTGCAGGTAAAATCGAGTTTCTCGGACATAGTATTGTCAACTTAAGCCCACATAAAATCGTGCGCAAACGGCTGGCGCACTGCCCCGAAGGGCGTCGCCTCTTCCTACAGATGAATGTAAGAGAAAACCTCCAAATGGGTGCGTATTCGCGCGAAGATGTCGACATGGAAGCTGAACTCGCCGCTGTCTATGAACGCTTCCCAATCCTTGACGAGCGCCGCAATCAACGGGCCGGCTCGCTTTCCGGTGGTGAACAGCAGATGCTGGCAATGGGACGAGCAATGATGGCAAAACCGTTGCTTCTGATGCTCGACGAACCATCCATGGGGTTGGCGCCTATTCTAGTTGAGCAAATCTTCGACTTGATTGTCGAACTTAACGATGCAGGTACAACCATTCTTCTCGTCGAACAAAACGCAGAGATGGCGCTTTCGATCGCAGATCGCGGCTACGTTCTAGAGACTGGCTCGGTCGTCACAACAGGAAACTGTGCTGATCTTCTGAACGACGAACGATTGAAGAAAGCGTATCTCGGTGGTTGATCGTACATTCGGCCATTATCGCCTAGAAATGTTTCCAAATTTTCTTCGTAACACGAAAAGTAGGCGCCGTTACCGTTTCTAGTATCGGCGCCTTTGCATGTAGTCCTTGTCCCCCGTACAGGGCAACAGGCAATCAGACGGCTATTCATCTTGCACTTCTGATCGCTGATTTATCTTACGTTGCTGCTATACTTCACCTCCGCTTCGCGGAAGACCAAGGCCCCCACAACGATGATGACGATGATGGCAACGGAACTGGCGATAACGAAGTTACCTAAACTTTTCATAAGCCATTCGAAAGCGTAAATGAAGGGCTTGGCGAGCGTAACGGAGGCGACGTCTAGATCCTCTGGCGCGATACTGTCGAGAACACCAATAAAACCGTTCAGCGTTATGAAGCCTAATGGCACCCAAAAAATAATCCTGCCGATCCAGTTGAGACGGTAATTGATCGTACCTATCACAAGCCCCGTAAAATATGTCCCGACGTACAGGAAAAATAGAAAGATGAACATCTGTCCCATTCCTGCCAGTCCACTCATCTTTACCCAATTCGGGATCAGATCGAGGAAGCTCAGCAAATAGATGTCTAGCGCTGAACTGATCAATTGCATGACGAAAGAGAATATGCTAACTGCGAAACTCGTAAACAATCCGAAACATAAGCCTTCGACAATAAATGCCTTCGTCATCGTCGATTTAGGTATTTGATTTTGCGCCATGAACAAATAATCTTCCCGAAAGCTGGCTAGGCCGGCAACTAGACAGGCAAACCAATAGACTCCCTCTATACCTCCGATTCTCACCGTACTACCGGTAAGGATAAGAATGAAACCGACTAGGTAAAGTGCTGTCATCACACCGAAGAAGCTTAGAAAGAACTTCTTATAATCGCGCGCCAACACCTTGACTGCACTCATAAGTAATGATTGATTTTTATGATTCGTCTTCATGTGAGCCTCCTACTTATTGAATTTCATGCTGTAAGCGATGAAGATATCCTGCAAACCGGCTTGGCTGACCTTGATTCCGGGAGGCAAGACCGTAGTGTCACTTGAATGCTTCACGAGCAGGGAGGTAAATCCCAAATCCACTTTTTTCTCAATGACCGTATAAGCGTCCTCGATCTGTCGCACATCTTCTGAGGGACCAATGAGATAGGTATGGGCGTCAAGAATATCTTCCAAGCTTTCTTCCAGAACAATCTGACCGCGGTCGATGAAGATAACTTCTTCGAGCAAATTGCTGATTTCATCAATCAAGTGTGTGGAAAGGACAATCGTATTCTCCTCTTCGCGGTAAATGCGCAATATTTCGTTGTAGAGTAACTCTCGATTGACAGCGTCGTGCCCCAGCGTCGGCTCATCGAGGAAGATAAAGCTCGCCCTCGTCTGCAACGCCACGACCGATCTGACGATAGCGAATTGGCCTGTCGACAATTGATTGAGGCGTTTCTTCTCGTTGACACCGAAGTCCTTCAATACCCGCAATGACTCCTCAAGATTGAAACGCGGATAGAACTGACTCGTGTAATAGCATAGTTCTTTCACCTTGATCAAATCAGGCATCATCTTCTCCGGCTCGGAAAAGTAAAGCTCTCGCGACGTGACGTCATCTAATCTTGCTTCACCATCGTAGAGTATACGACCGTTTGTCGGCTTAATCCGATCTGCAATCACTTTAAGAAGAGTCGACTTGCCTGCTCCGTTACGCCCTAAGAGACCATAAATAGTGCCCGCCTTGAGTTCGAGATTGATCTCGTTTAAGGCAAGGACATCACGGTAGTTCTTTGATACATCACATACCTTAATTATCTGCATCGTCTGCCTCCTTAATCCAGCGGATGAGATTTTCCGTTGAAATTTCTAATTGCCTTGCCTCTTTTATAAGGGGAAGTAGATAATCTTCCTTAAAGGCAGCCTGACGTTTTTTCTTTAGCATTTCACGGGCTCCTTCTTTGACAAAAATACCTATACCGCGTTTCTTGTAACAAAAACCCTCGTCGACCAAGGCATTCACTCCCTTCCCAGCTGTGGCGGGGTTAATTTGAAAGACTCGGGAAAGCTCCGTCGTCGACGGTATCTGTGTTTCTTCATCGTAGACCCCAGTAAGAATGGCATTCTCCAAACCCTCCTGTAATTGCAAGTAGATAGGTCTTTGATCCTGGCTATTTAGCTTCATGGGCAACCCCCTTTCTTGCTTCATTGGTTAATCGCTCAACTAACTAACCGGTTAACTAAAGTCTAATTACATTAAAAATGCCCGTCAAGATGCCTTTTGTAAAATTTATGTAAATTCAGTTCAAGTAGAGGAAACTGATGATCTCGGTGTCTCACGAAGCTCTCATCCGTCCTATTTAAATGAAGCATGTCATAAAGGATCGTTTAGATTTAGGGACATATACATGCTGAATGGAGGAAGTTATTCGAGGACGAGACGGTACACATCTTTTTTATCGTGGATTACATACGGCATGATCCAGTAAGAAAGGCTGTCCCGTGTTGAGACAGCCTTTACATCATTACTCTATAAAATCTTTATATTTTTTTACTCAGCGTCAGCGAGCAACTCACGGGCACAAGTGGCGATATGTGATGCTGAGAAACCGAACTTTTCAAACAGCACATCACAAGGAGCCGAAGCGCCGAAATGATCGATACCGATGACCTTTCCATCAAGCCCCGTATAGCGATACCAAGAAAGCGATGTCCCTGCCTCAACAGCAATACGCTTGCGGAGTGCCGGTGGCATGACATACTCTTTATAGGTCGTATCCTGTTCTTCAAAAACTTCCATCGAAAGTACAGAGATGACGCGCGCCTTTATCCCCTCCTCTTCGAGTATATCGGCTGCGGCTAGCGTCACAGGCAACTCGGAGCCTGACGTCATCATAAGCAGATCAGGCATCTTACCGCCGTCGCGGACGACGTAGGCACCACAGAGTGCGTCATGTGCTGACGTCTCATTCGAAGAGATGCTCTGTCTCGATAAAATGAGTGCGGAAGGTCCATCATTCATCAACGCCATATACCACGCTGCTGCCGTCTCCAAGCGACCAGCCGGACGGTAAACTTTTACCCCTGGAATCGACCGCAGCATCAGGAGGTGCTCAATTGGCTGATGTGTCGGCCCGTCTTCCCCGACTCCGATACTGTCATGCGTCAAGATGTAGATGACCGGTTGATTCATGAGTGCCGATAGGCGGAGCGCACCTTTCAAGTAATCGGAAAAGACAAAAAACGTCGCGACATAAGGCCTTAATGCCCCGTGTAGCGCAATACCATTCGCCATTGCCGCCATCGCAAACTCACGTACACCGAAATGGATCGTCTGACCTGCAGGACAATCAGCTGAGAACGATATTGCATCTTTGATTGTTGTCTTGTTTGAAGGCGCTAAATCGGCACTTCCTCCAAAGAGGCAAGGCGTTTTACCCGCCACATAGTTGAGTACCTTTCCCGACGAAGCGCGCGTCGCTTCATCTCGATCGAGCACACTGACAAGCTCATCTAAGTCGAGCGTCAGGTCGCGGCGAGTCAACGCACGATCAAGCAACTCGGCGCGATCACGATTGGCTTCAGCCCAGCGATCGTACAGCTTTTTCCAATCCTCTTCTTCCGATGCAAGTCTCTTCGTCACCTGTTTGAGATGCTCTCTAATCTCGTCAGGAACTTCAAAGGGAGCAAGTTCAGTCGACCAGCCAAGCGTCTTTTTCGTCTTCACGAGATTTTCTTCTCCAAGAGGAGAGCCATGGCTCGAAGCTGAGCCCTCCTTCGGTGATCCGTACCCGATCTTTGTGTGAATCCGAATCAGCGAGGGACGGTCCTCACGTGTTTTCGCCTCGGTCAGTGCACGCGAGATCGCATCGCGATCATTGCCGTCGGGAACCTCAAGTACATGCCAACCATAAGCTTCAAACCTTGCGCTGACATTTTCCCTGAAGGCAAGATCAGTCGAGCCTTCAATCGTGATCTCATTGTCGTCGTATAGAACGATGAGCTTCCCGAGTTTTAATGTCCCAGCCAGTGATGCAGCTTCACTCGAGACACCCTCCATCAGATCGCCATCACTGCATAATACGTACGTCCTGTGATCGATCACTTTATGCTCAGGCGTATTGAAACAAGCCGCGAGATGTGCCTCTGCCATCGCCATGCCGCACGCAGTGGCAAATCCTTGTCCGAGCGGGCCTGTCGTCGTCTCAACTCCTACCGTATGCCCGTACTCTGGGTGTCCCGGGGTCAAACTACCCCATTGTCGAAATGATGCGAGATCCTCCGTCGTCAGTCCATATCCGAAAAGATGTAACAGAGAATAGAGGAGCATCGATCCGTGACCGGCTGACATCACAAAACGGTCGCGATTCAACCAACTGGGATTGGCTGGATTATGTCTCATATGATGCGCCCACAACTCATACACCATAGGTGCCGTCCCTAGCGGCAATCCGGGATGCCCTGATTTTGCTTTCTCAATCGCGTCAATTGACAGCACTCGAATAGCAGTCACGGCGCGATCATCCATCCTTCTATTTCTGGTTCCCATATACCCTCCTCACATAGATTCTTGTTCGTCTTGTCTTAGATGACAATTTTTATATTTTTTCCCGCTCCCGCACCAGCAAGGCTCGTTGCGACCGGGAACATGCTTTTTTCTGTACGGCGTGGCAGAAGAAGTGTCACCAGTACTTCGAGTCTCTGCATCCTTCGGAGATGAAGCTGCTGAAACCGTCCTTGTTGCTGCCGAAGCCCGCGACCATCCACTCGAACCCCTTCCTTCAAGCAATTGCGTCGGTACGCGTCTACGTGGTGCAGGATCCTCCGCTGTAAGCCTCGCCCTCATGATAAGGCGCACGGAATCGCGTTGAATCGCTTCATTCATTGCCTCGAACATGTCGTACCCTTCTCGCTTGTACTCGACGACAGGGTCATGTTGCGCGTAACCGCGCATGCCAATGCTATCGCGCAGATCGTCCATGAGGTCGATATGATCCATCCAGTGTCGATCGACCGTATGGAGAAGAATAATACGTTCTGCCTCACGTAGCATCTCAGCTGAGCCAAGCTCTTGACCTCGCGCCTCTAAGCGCATTAGAGCATCATCTTTTAATTCAGCCGCTAATTCATGCCCATCCATGTTCTCGTGCGACGCCGCAAAACGAGCGAGTGAAGGAAGTGCCCCGAACATGTCATTGACACGAGTGACGAATGCTTCTTTATCCCAATCGTCCGTCTGATCGGAGACGACTAAAAAATCGGCAAGTATTGCATCCATCGTCTCAGAAATAATACGTTGGTAATATGGGTGTAAATCGTGCCCCTCCAGTACTTCACGACGCTGTTTATAGATGAGGTTACGCTGAGTATTCATGACGTCGTCATACTCGAGAACATTTTTACGAATCGCAAAGTTAGAACCCTCTACACGCCTTTGTGCCGATTCAATCGTCCTCGATAGGAGTGGATGTGCAATTTCCATATCCTCGTCAACACCGAGTGAGGAAAAAATACGATCCATACGATCGCCGCCGAACAGACGCATAAGATCGTCTTCCAAAGAGAGATAAAATTTTGAGTAACCAGGGTCTCCCTGACGACCAGCACGACCGCGGAGCTGATTGTCGATACGCCTCGACTCATGTCGCTCTGTACCAACGATACAAAGCCCACCCGCTTCAATCACACGGCGTTTCTCCTCTTCAATCTCTTTTGAAAAACGTTCTTTAAGAGACGCAAAGAGAGCCCGCCCCTTCAAGACCGTCTCATCGTCTGTTACATTATACGCCGTCGATTGTTCGATCAACTCCTCTTCATAGCCTTGTTTACGCATTTCTTGGCGTGCCAAAAAGTCAGGATTTCCTCCGAGTAAAATGTCGGTTCCGCGCCCTGCCATGTTCGTCGCAATTGTTACGGCTCCGAAGCGACCAGCCTGCGCCACAATCTCAGCCTCACGCTCATGGTGACGAGCGTTCAGGACATTATGCTTAATTCCAGCGCGTGTAAACAGTCTCGACAAGATTTCACTCTTTTCAACAGAGACTGTACCGACAAGAACAGGTTGGCCCGTCTCGTGAATGGCATGGACATCTTGCAAGATGGCACGGAACTTGCCAGCTTCTGTCTTATAAACGGCATCAGGATCGTCTTGTCGGATCATGGGAACATTCGTCGGAATCGCGACGACGTCAAGATTGTAAATCTCTCTGAATTCGTTCTCTTCTGTCATCGCAGTACCCGTCATGCCGGACAGCTTATTGTACATGCGGAAATAGTTTTGGAAAGTGATCGTCGCGAGCGTCTTATTCTCTTCTTTAATCTCGACGCCTTCCTTCGCTTCAATCGCTTGATGGAGTCCATTGCTGTAGCGACGACCATACATCAGACGACCTGTAAAGTCGTCGACAATGACAATCTCACCATCAATGATCACGTAATCGCGATCAAGGTGCATCGTCCCACGCGCCTTCAGCGCGTTGCTGATGTGGTGATTGATCTCATAATTCTCCTGATCTGAGAGATTCTCAACGCCGAAAAAACGCTCCGCCTTCTTGACACCGCGCTCTGTCAACACGGAACTTTTCGCCTTTTCATCGACAATGTAATCAGCGTTCGATTCGACTTCCGCGAGTTCCTCCGTCGTGCGCATCGCCTCTTTTTGTATAATCAGTTTGGGTGTTAGACCTTTTGCGAAATCGCTCGCACGTTGGTACATCTCAGACGAGTCTGTTCCGGGGCCGGAGATAATAAGCGGCGTCCTCGCTTCATCGACGAGTATACTATCGACCTCGTCGACGATCGCGTAATTAAGTTGCCTCTGAACACATTCATCAATCGACATCACCATATTATCGCGCAAATAATCGAACCCGAACTCATTGTTCGTCCCATACGTCACATCGGCCGCATACGCGATGCGACGCGCCGATTTGCTTAAGCCGTGCACGATCAGACCGACCGATAATCCTAGATAGCGATAGATTTTCCCCATCCACTCACTGTCGCGGTGTGCTAAGTAATCATTGACGGTAACAATATGGACACCTTCACCGTTCAATGCATTTAAGTATGCCGGCAGCGTCGCAACAAGCGTTTTCCCCTCACCTGTGCGCATCTCGGCAATGCGACCTTGGTGGAGGATAATCCCCCCTTGTATCTGCACAGGAAAATGTGTCATACCGAGCACGCGTGTGCTCGCCTCACGTACAGTAGCAAATGCATCCGGTAATACGTCATCAAGCATTGCACCGTCGCTGATCTGCCGTCGCAAACGATCAGTAGAGGCGCGAAGCTCTCCTTCCGTCATACGCGCGTACTTATCCTGTAGCTCTAGAACAGCATTCGTCTTTGCACGAATTTTCCTCAATTCACGTTCTGAATATGTGCCAAATATAGCTTTAAATAAACCCATACTTTTCCCATTATTAATGATAAGAGCGTTATAAGCTCCGCATTTGATTATACAATATTATAAGTCGTTCCATTTCGAAGAGTTTGGAATATGTCTGCTGCATCGGGAAAAGCAGCTATTCCTCTAACCTCCTTCAACTAAACTAGTAAACAAGTAGACGGGTGCCGTCCATTGCTACTCATTACTAGCCATTCTCTCACAAAGTACGCCCAGCTGCTATTAGCTTCTGAACAGTCTTTCGAGAAATCACTTTCGTGAATCGTGCGCGTGGCTCGTACCGTACTCTCGAATATCGAGTGTGACACCCCGTCGCGCTGCTGTTGCGCGCCATTTTTCAAGAAGAGTGTGCGATTTCCAAGCTATCTCATTGTCGGGAATAATGAGTATTAGGCGACGACGACGTATAGAACCCGGCTGCGGACCGTCACCGCCAGCTCCCTCAAAGACAGCGAGTTCCGACACAAAATGCTGCAAGCGCTTTTCGACTTTTACTGCTGAAGAGTAAGACGGCGCCGTCCAATCCATGCTTTTGATCGACGTCGCCTCTGTCCCGTCCCAGGCAGCAATAACTGGATAAAATTGCGGCAGATGTCCTCCGAACATTTTCCTGAAAGCATTCCCACGCTGGAAATTGCTCAACTCCCAGATACTATCTCGATCCTCCTCATCACTGCTCTCATTCTCTTTTAAAAGACCGGCATTCCAAATAGGAACGCGCGAGCGAATGACATCATGAAATTCGCCCGTAGGCGCATCTCTCCTAAGCGACAAAATCAACCAAACCGATTTATTCTCGTTATCAACATCGACGGCAAGACGTCTCTCGCCCATCGGTTTTGTCCTATTCCGTCCTTTCGCAATTATAGCCGCCCAAGTGTCAACTCGGTTCAGAATAAATGGTGAAGCGAGCACCGTCGCAGCTATATCTGTTATTCCATCTAAGGCGAAACGTGCGAGCAATTCATCCGGAATCCATTTTCCTACGAGTACTTCTGGATCAACGACCCTCTCTAAGAGATCGGCGGCAGGTAAAAGGAGTGACATCTCCTTCGCCGTCTGATCGAGAGCATGCGAGAGCACCATCGCGTCCTGCTCACCTTCTAATGCAATGATAAAGACGAGCATAACAATCAAAATTAGGGGAAACACGAGGACTGACTCAAGCGACAATGAAGCCTTGCACTCAACAGGCGCGCTACACTTGTTATACATTTTATTGTTCACGGCTCTACCTCATGTTTGTCTGGAAGTCGACTGAGGTAACTGGCGTCAAAGCGCACACGTGCGTCTCCACTTTCGATGAAACAGGCCACAGACGTATAATACGGTCCTGGGAAGACGCAATCGACTGCTTGCGCGATCCTCCTCGAGACTATGTCAGGAGACTGAGCAATCATTAAGACTCGCAGAAAATCGCGATATCTGAGTTTTAGATTTAGCTTTTTCTTGCCCGGCAGACAATCAACTTCTAGACCTTTATTCAATGACGTCACATCGGCAGCTCCTCGTGCGAGAGCAGCAGCTGACATCAGGATCCACTCGATTGCTATAGGCGGGATACTGACGATCCCTTGCGAGATGGCTGTAACAGCTGCCGCTATGGCGACGGCAATCGCCTTGTAACTAGCACGCTCCGCCTCATCTGTGACGATATCCATTAAATGTACGGCAAACCGGATCGCCCCAATAAAAACGAGTACCGTCGTCTTGGCACTCTTCCCCTTTAGGCCCGTCGCAATCTCCTCCGCCTCATACCTTCGCGAATTAGGAAATTGCGAGATCATTCTGCCGTCCGGTGTGTAGTCGTCAAGTCTCACACCTTGCCGCATGACAAATGGGACATCATTGTAAAAGTAAGAAAGCGTATACTCGCTTAAAATCAGGCGGTCGAACACACCTTCCGGGGCGACAAAAAGCATTCTATCGATGACGCTCCCAAGTTTTTGAAGACCGCTATTATTGAAAGGGTTCATCTGAATTGTCTCATAGCCGTCATCTGATTCACGCGGTATGACGATGGGCGCTAGATGCATCAATCCTTGTTGATACACTTGTCGAATTTCTGTGTCCATCAGCGATTCATATTCATCTTTCCATTCAGGAACTTCTGCGAGAGAACCGAGATCGGGATCGACGACCTCATATCCTTGCTTAAGCACGGTAGGGAAAAAGTCGGAAAGTTGCGCGAGATTGACCTTGCGCCCAATCTTCTCGAGTATATGCATCTTGTCAATCGCATCAGACAAGATGGAAGCGGCAGTTCGCCACGTCATATGACGTGCGATTCCATCCTTGATTGCAGTTTTCTCCTTTAACTCGTTCGTCACCTCAAGTGCAAGACGTGCCTGTGTAGAGGGAAGCACATCAGAATCAAGCGCTTTCTTCGCTTTGTATTCCTTCACACCAAAAAGACCAAATGTCCTGTACAAGTCGCGATCATAATGGGCAAGTGCCGTATCCGCCGCCATCCTCGCATGACGCGCAAGATCGGCATCGGCTCTTGCGGTACGGCTAAAACGTAAAACTTCTGTAAAAAGGAGTAATATCGCCGGCAATACGATGCAAAAGGCAAGACTCATTGATCCTGTACATTGGATGGCCTTTGAACGTTGTCGCTTACAATACGGCTTATCTCGTTCAATATCGTATGTGAACGCACTCATGCATCACTCCCCTGATTGGTGATCGATCCATTTACGAGTCATTGAGTAGAGATCGCGTGTGAGAGAAAGAGACTCAACGATCTTCTGTGGGCAGGCGAGCACATGTGGCACTTGATAAGTCTCTCGCATAATCGTCTCAGAACGGTACATATAACCTAGCTGATTCTCAATGGTTGACATGTAAGCATTGACATTAGCAGCTCGCTTCGTGTCACGTGCAATCGGTAGTGCCAGACCGGTCGTCTGTGCCAAGATTGTCAGACAGCACGGTATTGCAATGATCGATTCAATTGAAAACCCCATAAGTTGCTACCTCCAAAGTGATGTATTTCGTCACACTACGATGGTAGGTGTTTAGTGCTGATGAGGTGTGAAGAACGCCATGTCAACAACTGCACCGCTCAGTCAATTTGACATCTTATGCCCCGAGACACGAGGAGAAAGAAAACGAGCGAGCGGGAAAACGTTCGAAGATATACTAGGTAAAACTAAAGTCGATCGAAGCGAGGTGAAGTCATTCGCCAGAACTACGCCAAGAGACTCTCGTCGCAGATTAAGTCAAAAACCCATCGCCGCAAGGAATCGACAAGCGCTGGCAGCAGTCGTTATAGCACTGTGCCCAGGGCAGACAGGTAAATCATCTGGCATTGTCGAAAGTATGCGAAACAGTCGCGTGAGGGAATCGCGCATCAGCGTTTCATCACCCGTCGCAAAATCAGTGCGCCCCCAGCCGCGATCGAAAAGCGTATCGCCCGATATCAACGCTATCGGCACGGTGCGATCATCATCGCGACGATTAATCATGAAACACGACGACCCCATCGTGTGTCCAGGCGTATTCAAGACATCAAGATAGTACTGCCCATCGAGCTCAACGATATCTCCGTCCTGCAACAGGCGGTCAGGTCTCACAAATGAGCTGGGGCGTCCAAAAAAAATAGAGGCATTCAACGTGGAATCGTCGAGCACCGCAACGTCATCACCGTGCATCAAAAAAGGAACATCAGGGTACTCCTCTTTCCACTCGTTAACCTTACCAACGTGATCGTAGTGTGCATGCGTTGCGATCAGCTTGGAGATCGGACGTCGTTGAATTACAGAAGCGGGGCTCAGAGATGGGTCAAACAATACTTCGCTATCGAAACACGTCAATATAAAGACATTACAACTACGGAACCCCTCGCGATAGCATCGGAGCTCCTCCGTTATCTGAAATGATTTTTTACTCATGAACGAACCAACTCACGCCAGTCGAGATCGCCTCTGCTAATGGCAAGAACGAGAATCTCAGCCGTTGCAGTATTCGTTGCATAAGGGATACTGTTCGTGTCACATGCCTGAAACATCCGATGCTGAGAGTCAGGCACTGGAATACTGGGATCACGTAAGCAAATCAAAGCATCGATTTCGTTATAGAGAGCGATGGATGCGAGCTGACTGTAAACGCTGAACGCATCAGCAGAAAAGCGCTCCAACTTCAATGAAGTCGCCTCTTCAATCAGACGCGCCGTATTAATCGGTGATACCAGCTCGTGTTTTGCCAGAATTTGTTGGTAAGCAATACAAAAATTAACAAGTAATTCGTTTCTCGATGTGTCAGCCAGTAAAATAATCTTCATATTTACACCTTCAGGCCGTCTGCGCAACCATATGCGAAGACCCTCCTCTCCGTCAACGAAAAAAAATAGATTCGCAATGTATACATTGTATACAAATTAAGCTGATGATACAAGCGATTAATCAGGTGTTCGTCCTCTATAAACATCGAAATTGCCCATTCGAGCATGTGTTGGCTCTACTCCAAAATATTCACATAATATACGGTACGAGATATCAGAAGAGTACTGTCCGTACGCGCCATCAGAAATGGCGTGTGCAATCACAATCTCAGGGTCATCTGCCGGCGCAAAACAGACGAAAACAGAATTTGAGATCGGCTCCCATTTCTCATTGAACGCTTCCGCTGTTCCCGTTTTACACGCTACAGGATACGGAAAATCATGTAAAAGACGGCCAGTACGGTTGCCCATATCTTGCGACAAAGCGACCATCGCCTCACGCAACATTTCCATACTCTGATCTTTAAATCCGATAGGCACGCGTTCGATTTTCTCCGGGACGAGCACGGTACCGTCATGCGATACAATTTCCTTGATAAAATGCGGTCTCACAAGATAATTGGTCGCAAGTCCCGTCACGCCGCGCGCCATCTCCATCATCGTGTAACTATTGTAAAACTGCCCGATCGATGTCTGACACGTGTCAGCAATGAACCAACGCTGGTCTTCAGGCCTTGCATTTAGTTGCTTCTTAACGGCACGTGACGGTCTGATACCGGTAACACTTCCACTGATATCTAACCCCATTTCCTCACCCAAACCGACTCTGCGCGCCGTCTCACTAATCGTATCGATTCCCGTAAGCACAGCATTTTGGAAAAAGTATAAGTTACAACTCGTCGCCATGCCTCGCGCGAACGTAAGATCACCGTGTCCGTATGTCCGCGCGTAACAGTACCACTTTATTCCGCCTATTTCCTCGCTGCCATGACACGTGCGGATCTGATCGTTCGGTGTTACCACACCTGCTTCTAATGCTGCCATACCGGAAAAAGGCTTAAACGTGGAACCTGGTGTATAAGTGACAGAGATCGCACGATTGAGAAGCGGACGATATTTCGCATCAGTTAACATGGCACGGACTCGCTTAGCCGCATCAGGATCGCGCGATTGATTGACAAAATCAGCTGGATCGTAATAGGGGTAATTCGCATTGACAAGAACAGCACCCGTCTTCGCATCGAGCACGACAACACAGCCGCCGGGCGCTTCCATTACTCGCCCCTTATGTGTGCTCCCGCGAAACTCAAAAATCTTGCGTTCTAACTCTTCCAAGGCACATTTTTGCAGCTTTAAGTCAATTGTCATCTTGACTTCATTTCCTGCGATCGGCAGAGAATTGATTTCCCCAGGAACCATGACAGGTGATGTCGACTCGTCTTGCTGCCACGTCTGAAAAGTCGCCAGACCATTTGTACCTCTTAAGTAGCGATCAGCCGCCTGCTCGACACCCGTCTTACCGATAACGTCATTAATCCCGTACCCTACCGATCGCAATTTAGCGTATTCATTCGCAGAGATCGCACCGACATAACCTAATGCATGACTGACATAACGGCTGTCATCAGTGTACCGTCGGCTGTATTGTTGCGAGACGACAAGCCCCGGATAGCGATGATTTTGTTCGATCAGGCGAGATGACATCGTTGTCGGAACGGACGAAGATAGTGTAATTGGTTGACGATTTGAAAAGAGCCAGTTATTTTCAAGTATCAGGTAGCGAAGCTGCATAATGAGAAAGGCTTCTCCATCTGTGTACAGTCTGCTTCCAGAATCACGATCAGGCTCAATTTCAAAATAATCATACATAAGATAATCGAACAACTCATCAGGCTTTTCACGGGCAACACGCCTCCTCCGGCGAGCTGTTGTCGCTTTTTCAGGATCAACGAGGTTCAAGATATTTGGGTTCGTCTGCCAACGCAAGACGTCTTCCAGTGGCTGACGAAATACGAAGGTCAACGACTGATCATTCTCCAACAAGTTCTCGCCCCGCAAATCGGCCGGCACATCAAGCCAGTTAAGCAGTGGACTTTGAAAAGCACAGTCGAACTCATCAAAGAGCATAGCGACGTCGAGCAGAAAACGGTTCAGCTGCGCATTTGTCATACCGGTCGAAATAAGCGAAACACGATAAACAGAATCACTGACAGCGAGCGGGAGTCCATTGCGGTCGACGATATCACCGCGCTGTGCCTCTAAAACCATTTCTCCGGCGTTCCCACTCGTCTCTGGAATCGTCATCTCCCTGCTGCCAAATATCTGAAGAGAACCCGTTCTTAGAAGAATAATGAGGAGCACAACAACGAGAACGACAGCCAGCAGCGCAAAACGATTCCCACCCGGGAACGATGCCCATGATCGTTTTTTGCTCGCGCGGCTAATCGAAGCGTTCTGCGAGAGTGAAACCCATTCACGTTGCCCGTCGTTCACCTCACGCAAGTGACTCACCTCCCCTAATATCTTCTACTTTGCCGGCATTCTCTCGTTTTGATTTACGTCGATAAAACGCGAGCGACAAGTAGCCTGTCAACACTAAAGCCCCTATGATATTGGAGAGAAGCTTTGCGGGACAACGTGCAAGGGCGACACGCCATATTGAACTGAGGGGCGTGAGCAACTCCTCCATTGGGAAAAGCCAAACAAAGAATGACAACGTCATCTCATAGAGCAACGTGCCTACAACGACGAGGATACCCCCGCGGAGCGCATACTGTCGCCAATCATCATAAGCGAGCCAACCTGCAAGAAGACCGATAAACATACCTGTCAACATCCCCATGCCGTACCCTCTGCCTGCCAAATAATCACGCAAAAAACCTGCTGCCAAACCTGTCGCAAAACCATCGTAACCACCTGACCAAAGGCCGGCCATCAATGGAAACAGAAAAAGAAAATCAGGTGAGAGGAACGCGCTAGACGAGTATACTGAAATTTGTAAAAAAGCCGAGAGAAAGAGCCCGGGCAGATAAACGGCTACACGCCTCCGTACAGTCGCATCAAGATTCATCGTCTTGCTCCAAGATGACAAAGACGTGCTTAAGGCTGTCGAAGTCACAAGCTGGCTTGATAGCGCATGTCACAACTTTTCCGTCCTCGCTCGCATGTAGCGAAACGACTTCTCCGATGGGAACACCTCCGGGGAAAATACCGCCCTCGCCCGATGTGACGATCAGATCACCGACTTTTATAGGTAAGCCTTCAGGGATACTGTCACCGAGACAAAGGCCTTGTTCACGGAGCAGAATATCACCGCGAACACGAAAAGTCGATCGATAGGACCCCTCGACACGTGCGCTCACAGAAAATGCTTCGTGCAAAAGTGGCATCACCTTGCTCGAAAATGTTTCGGATGAATGTACGCGCCCAACGAGTGAAGAATGTTGATCAACAACTGGGTAAGAGATGTTGCCGCCTGCGTTAAGCCCTTGTTTGCGTCCGGCTCTGATCCGTATAAGATCGTGGTACGATCCAAGCTCCTTATTGAGGATGACAGAGCCCAAGACTTTAGAATCGTCGAATCTTGTAACGAGGTTCAAAGCATCCTTGAGTTCCTCGTATGCTTTCACCTTCTCCCGATTCTCAATCATCTCGCGATTGAGTTTTCCCAGTTCTTCTTCAAGTTCACCTACACGATCTTTCAACTTTTTGTTATCGCTGACAGCCGTAAAAAATCCGCTTACCCCTTCGACCGCTTTTTGAAAAGCTGAATTCAGCGGATCAAAGACGCGCCCGAAAAAGTCTCCGATACGCGACCGCGTCGCCCCGGGAAGCGCCGTCAATATGAATAAAGCGAGCAACGCAACGGTGACAAGCACAATCACCATCATGCGCGGGACGCGGCGTTTCATAACAATAAACCTCTTTTCAAGCTAGAGTCATTTTTCAGCACAAGCCGACCGTGCATCCTATTAAAAACATCGGCATGATCTCGTGCGGTAAAAGCATTATATCACTCTGCCGATCAAGACTTTCTATTCGTCAAGTGTGCGCCTCGCGTCACGACGATCATTTAAGAACGTGGCAAATAATCTAGATATAGCCTAGCTGTTTAAAACTGGAGGATGACTCAGCGCCGACGATTATATGATCAAGTACGGGGATACCCATCATGTTCCCGAGCTTCATAAATTTTCGTGTCGACTCCACATCTGCCCGCGAAGGCGAGGAATCTCCGCTTGGATGATTGTGGACAAGTACGATAGCGGCTGCATTCGCCTTGACGGCCTCACGAAAAATATCGCGCGGATGGATAACAGCAGAGGCAAGACCGCCTTGGGAGATCCTAACAGATTTAATGATGCGATTTCTCGTATCTAAGAGCAATACGTGGAATTCCTCACGAGGTAAATAGCGCATACTCGCCTCAACATAACCGATCAAATCGTCCGGTCCACCCGCCACAGTGCGTGTATCTCTCTGCCTCTCCGATACAGCACGCTGCCCCAATTCGAGTGCCGCCAGAACACGTATCGATTTGACACGACCAATGCCGGGCACTTCCTGTAACTCCTCAAGACTAGCATCGAGAAGCCCTGCCAGACCATCACTCATAACGAGCGCCTTCTGTGCAGTCTGTATGGCCGTTTCACCGGCACGTCCCGTCGTTAGGAGCACAGCAACTAATTCTGCGTTCGAAAGCGCTCGCACACCGTCACTTTCAGCTTTCTCGTAAGGACGCTCCGAACGTGGAATATCTTTCATTGTCAACGGAGCATCCATCAATCGGTTGTCACGTGCTGACGAGTCTATCTGACGCATTGTGTTACTCCCTCTATTCACATTCATACTCACCGTCACCGCCCGCATCACTTAGTCAATGTCACATGCACGAATAACGACGACCGTCAAAGCATCTCGATCATCTATCCTACCCGTCTTGATCGCAAGATCAACCTGAAAACAGCTCTCAAGCATACTCTCCAGTTTACCCATGGTGAAGTGCCTCGCCTGATTGGCCAATTTACGCGCATAAAAAGAACTCTTTGTGACACCGGCAACAATAATCCTTTCGGCATCGCCGACTTCTTTAGCAATCATCAGATCGCGCGACTGGCGTGCCAACATCGCCAGTATGTAGAGAGGTGCCTCGCGCCTCTCGAAAAAGACATCAATCATGCGCAATGCGTCATCGATTCTTCGCTCGGCAATCGCATCTGTCAAGTCAAATATTTTCCCTGTCATGTCTTCCCTGCAAAGAAAGTCGATATCCTCAGGAAGGATGTCTTTTTTACCTGTGTATTGGAAATAGAGAAAAACTGTCGACAACTCACTTGCTAGATCTGACATGGAATACTCACAACGTAAGATCAGCGATTCAGCTGCTTCCCTCGTAATACGCAAATTTTCTTTATGACAGAGCCATGCGACCCATCGCATTAAGTCAGCCATGCTTTGTTTATCGAGTTTCGCCGATACGGCACCTGCTTCTCGCATCTTTCGAAGAAGCCTATTGTTTGAAACAACAGCCTCCTCAACAAAGACTAAGCAGCAAAATTCAGGGATGTTCGTCAGGAGTCCCTCAAGCTCTTTCGCTTCACGCCCAGTGCCAAGAGCGGCGGAAAACAGCCCTGTCTTTGTAAGCGCGATCACCTTTTTCGAGGAAAGAAACGGTGGCGTCTCCATCTCTGCCATAACGCGCTTCAAGTCAATTGAACGCAAGTTGCCGTCGCCAACAATAGTGACCTGATCGAGCGTTTCTGAGCCGGGCGTGACAAGCTCTTCAAGGAGGCGATCTCGAATCTGCCGAAGAAGATACGTCTCTTCACCGCACAAAATATAAGCGGGGCGATCTAGAGCGCGCACAAGATCGGCCATGAGCTCCTTATAATTCATGTGTTTGTTCACGATCGGTCTCACCTTGCCCCCCTTGTGCACGTTGTGATCCACTCTGTCATCGTACCCTTTCCCTCTCGGATGTTCAAGATAAGTGCTCCAGACCGATCTGTCCGATACACGTCAGACCCTATGTCCCTCAGTCTTTCCAGCACACATGTGTGCGGATGCGAAAAACGATTGTCTCGCCCGACGGAAACAATTGAGATGCTAGGCGAAACAGACTCAAGAAACGGTAAGGAACTTGAGCTCTTGGAGCCGTGGTGCGGCACATGAAGGACATCAGCCGATAAGTCCATTGACCGGTTGAGCAATTGCTGCTCGCCTATTTCCGTCAAATCACCAGTAAAAAGGATCTTATAATCTCCTAATTCAAATAGCAAAACGAGCGAGTCATCGTTTAGGTCGCGATTGTCGCGTTCCTCTTCAGGGTAACAAACGTCGAATGAAAGCGATCCCAACTCCAATCGGTCACCTGCCCTCAGAATGAGAGGAGCAACTCCGACCTCACGTGCAGATGTGAGGAGTCTTTCTGTCAAGTCGTTCTCCCAGACATCATGACACGATTGACAAGGTGAACGATGAGACGTAATGGGTAGACAGAGTCGATCAACCAAGCCGCACTCGAGAAGCTCCACAACACCAGATGCGTGGTCGCTATGCGCGTGTGTCACGATGGCAAGGTCAATTTTGCCTAGTGAATGCAACCTCAGGACGGGCAGGATTGTATTGAATCCATAGCCAGCGTCGCCGCCATCAACGAGACAGGTGTAGCCCTCTGGAGAGATGATCAACGTCGCGTCTCCCTGATCGACATCGAGAAAGATGACACGCCATTCTCTTCCTCGCATCGTTAGCCACAAAGTCGAGACAAGTATTCCTGCCGCAACGACAACGACAGTAACACGCCTCAGTATGAGAGATCTCAACCCGCCGTGAAACAATAAGTAGCCGAGTAGTACGAACGTAACAAGATAAGCGAACTGCTCAACAGGAATATAAGCTACTCTGATCGAAGCAGCCAACTGAGCTAATCGGTGAAACAGTTTAGTCGCAGGCTCAAGTAGAGATGCAAAAAGTGCCCCTACACTCACCACAAGGCGGCCCCCGACAGGTATCACTGCAAGCAATGTCATCATGACATAGGTAGACGCTGTCAAAACAGATGCAATCGGTATCGCGATGGTGTTGACACAAGGTGAGAGCATCTGAAATCCTGCCGATGTCATTAAAAGGTAAGGCAAGACCGCCACTTGAGCGGTAAACGATATCAGTAGGGCACGCTTCATCTCATAGGCAGCACGACGGAAAAAGCGACCGATTCTCAACGGAATGCTCTGTTCCGCCACGAGATCATCACCTCTATCTTTGTGATCTCGCAAGATCCATTCTCTTTGCCCTGATATCGCTGTCAACACAAATCGAATCGTGCCTGCGGCGGCAAGGCTCATCCAAAATGCTTGAGATCGAACGACAAAAGGATTGCAAAGCAAAAGACAAGTTGCCACAGTCAGCAAGGTATTGATCGTATCGCGCTGCCTTCCAAAAATCACATCAAGCCGAACCATAAATACGCTCAAACAGGCACGGGCAATTCCACTCTTCCAGCCACACACAACGCCGGGAACAAGTGTCAGCACGAGCATTATTCTTTGTCTGCTGCGTCGTGTCCGTCTCAAGCGATCTGTCATCATGTGAAATGGAGCGAGAAAGAAATAGAGGTGCGTCCCGGAAACGCTCGTCAAATGGGATAGCCCCGACACGCGAAGGTTGTGCTGTTCGACGTCGCTCAATAAGGCCGAGTCACCTAGGGTCAAAGATGCTAGGAGAGCACCGCCGCTCGTACTATCCCAGAAAGATGAAAGATGAAAACGTACCCTATCACGAAACGCATCGGGCAGGCGTCGAATCGTCCAGCTATAATGATCGACCGGCTCAACTTCACACCTAATGAGACGACCAGAATGAGCGACACCTTGTACCCAAAGCCAGAGCCGTGTCGAAAGACCGCCCGGATTCCTCATACCTTCACCGCATTTAAACGAAGCAACCCCGGCAATTCGATCACCTAGCCTCACAGGTTTGTTCATCCATAACATCACTGGCACACCGTCCGCCAATCGTACGATCTGCCATCGTCCTTTCTCCCGGTGTGCGGGAACTCCTGTACCAGCATCAATGACCGTTCCACTAAACGGCCGAATACCACTACTTAACCGATGCTCCCAAGCCAGAAGCATTTTCTTCGTCATTATGAAAGAAAGCGCCATGACGAATAGAAACAAAATGAGCGGATAGCGGATTTGCCTTACATGTGCGCTATTCGTTTGTGTTGTCATGAATCCCATATGAAGATTGTGAAACACAAAAAAGAAAGACACAAATACCTTCCATCGCAAAAACAGCCTTCGCCGGCTAAATCGACACAACACTCAAACGATTGACTTGCGTGCGATTAAAGTGAGCGCGACAACTCTTATTCGTCGATGATGGCGTAAATACGTTTTTCGAGCAACTCAACGGCAGTATCTCGTGGAGACGGGCCGGCGGCGACTGAGATAGGAGCATACACCTTTTGCTCAAACAAACCTGCATACTTTTCAATTGTCAACATCGCCTCACGTTCTGCCTTCACGATGGCTTGACGCGACAGCTTATCAGCCTTTGTCAACACGACCTGCCATGGGATTTGAAAATGGCAAAGATAGTCAAGCATTTGTCGATCAAGATCACCGAAACCGCGTCGTATATCGATGAGCAAAAGAACGAGATCAATTGGCCTACCAGACTTAAAGTAATCGTCTGTCACACGTGAAAAAGATGTCAGTTCATCTTGCGACGCTTTCGCATAGCCATAACCTGGAAGATCGACGTAATAGAGATCATGTCTTGCTGCTTCATAGAAAAAGACTAACCTCGTTTTACCGGGCGTTTTACTCGTGCGCGCGAGATTCCTTCTTCTGCTTAACGCGTTGATAAGTGTCGATTTTCCAACGTTGGAGCGCCCCACAAAAGCTACCTCGCGACGAGACGGTGGAGGAAATTGTTGTGCTCTCGCAGCTGCGATGTACCCTTGAGCCTTACGTCTATTCTTACCTTTTGGTGTCTGAGTCATTCGATTCACCTGCTATCTATCTGTTATACTATACACACTGGAGGGCTACACATGCAAAGTCTCACTTTTCCTGCTGACCAATCCGTCAAGAACCTTTTCGGCGATGAGCCAGAACTCGAGTCGTACGGTCCCATCGCCTTAATCGTTCATCAACTCGACCCGCCGCTCGCCGAACGCATCAACCATCAGCTTGCTTCCCGGCGAAGGGCGCTCGCAAAACTCAATCCTGAAATCCTGCAGATTCCAGGCTATGTTCGCAACGATTACCGTATCAGGGTCGATCTGTCACGGTTCAGCTCAGGCGAAGGAAAGGCGCGCGTCATCGATACAGTGAGGGGACACGACGTATTCATTTTGACTGATGTTCTTAACTACGGTACATCGTATAAACGGTACGGTGTTGACGTCTCCATGACTCCCGATGAACATTTTCTTGATTTGACGCGCCTTATTCTCTGCACACGCGACTCTGCCACACGCATCCATGTCATTATGCCATTTCTTTATGAAGGTCGGCGCTACAGAAAATCAGACAGAGAGTCTCTCGATTGCGGCGCAATGTTGCGCTCGCTTTTCGGCCTCGGTATTGACAATTTCATCACATTCGATGCGCATGATTCACGTGTCGCTAATGCCGTTCCGCGATCAAATTTCGAATCTTTTCCCACATCTTACCAAAGCATAAGAACGATCCTCAGGACGGTGCCTGATCTTCGCGTAGATCGCGATCATATGATGATCGTAAGTCCGGACGAAGCCAACATCAGCCGATCGATTTTTTACGCTTCGGCAATGAAAGTTCCGCTAGGCATTTTTTACCACCGGCGCGACTTCAAATACGTTGACGATGTGCTGGCACAGACAACATCGATGACTTATCTTGGCGATAGTGTCAAAGGAAAAGATATTATCCTCGTCGCTGATTTGCTCGATAGCGGTAACGATTTTATCAATTGCGCAAGCGCGTTGAAAATGAGAGGCGCCAATAGAGTGATTTGCACAGCCTCTTTTGCCCAATTTACAGAAGGAATCGCGCAACTTAGACAAGCATGGGAGAATGGCATCATCGAACGCGTCTTCTCAACGGACATGGCATACAGGCCGCCTGAGGTGCTCTCGTCACCTTGGTACACAGACATCCCGATGGCGGACGATCTTGCCCTATTAATCTCTGCACTCAACCACGATGCCTCGCTGTCGAGGCTGATGGCGCCGGCTAAACGAATTGACGCGCTCCTCAAATCACTTGGTCATAAAGATGACACAGCGCGACGACAATTAAGTTTCGATGATCTCGAAAAACAGAACTAGCGTCAGGAGGTAGACACAGAATGCCGCAAGAAATTGGAAGAGTCACAAGCAGAAACGATAGCAATTATTACAAATATGACCAGTACGGCAACAACCCGATGCAGCCGTTTGCCCCGATCGGCATTATCGCCATGCGCGGTGCAGTAGAGCTTTCAAAGGAAATCAACAGAGCGCTCGTCGATCGAAGAAAAGCCTACCTCGACGAAGAAGTGCCCGACGAGATCAGCCCAGGTTTCCTGCGAGACGACTTTCATATCCCTGTCAATACGTTCCGCTTCTCATCAGGAGAGGGCAAAGCAGTCATCGAACGTACCGTGCGCGGACACGATCTTTATATCATATGTGACGTGACGAACTACTCCGTCACATACAACATGCGCGGTTTTCAAAATAATATGAGTCCTGACGACCATTATCAAGATCTGAAGCGCATCATTTTGGCAGCTTCAGGAAAAGCGAGGCGGATCAACGTCATCATGCCCTACCTGTACGAGGGGCGGCAACATCGACGCAATGCACGTGAATCGCTCGACTGTGCTTATATGCTCGAAGAGCTTGACCAATTAGGTGTCGACAACTTCATCACTTTTGACGCACATGATGACAGGGTCGCCAACGCCGTTCCAACTTCCGGTTTTGAGAATATACCGACGACATACCAAGTCCTCGAGCGGTTGATTCGAGCATACCCCGACATCGATTTCAATAAAAGGGAGATGGTGATGATCAGTCCCGATGAAGGTGCGATTTTTCGTACAGTATACTACGCATCCGTCCTCGGACTACCTCTCGGAACGTTCTACAAAAGGCGCGACTACACTGTCGTCAAAAATGGCCGCAACCCGATCATCGCCCATGAATTCTTAGGCGAGCCGATTGATGGACGCGATGTCATGATCGTTGACGATATGATCTCATCAGGAGAATCAATGCTCGAGATCGCGAGAACGCTCAAAGCTGGAAACGCGCGCAAAATCTTCTGTGCGGCGACGTTCGGCCTGTTCACGGACGGTCTCGATTCTTTCAACAAAGCGTACGAGGATGGTATCATCGATGCCGTGTTTTGCACGAACTTGATTTACCGCTCGCCCGAACTGTTAGCGGCAAAGTGGTACAAAGATGTTAACGCATCGCGTTTTGTCGCCTTAATCATCGATGCACTGAACCACAACGCATCCCTTTCGACCCTACTCGACCCGACGACGAAGATCAGAAAGCTCTTGCAGGCGATGGATGCCAATAGACAGGCACCGAACTAAGGTTCAACTAAATCTGAAAAGCACGCTACACCAAGCGCACTGTGTTATCTGTTACGATAAGGCAAGCAACGGCTCATCCTAAGAAGGCATGAGCCGTTGTTTTTGCGATAGCTCTTTCGCCACTATAAGATCCTCGTTCCGAGGGAACGGCCACCGATCAAATGAAAATGCGTATGCATGACAGACTGGCCGGCTGATGCGCCGCAATTATTGATAAGACGAAAACCTTTTTCCTCCAGACCGACAAGGCGCACAATCTCAGGTAATGCGCGATATATTTCACCCAAAGCCTTGAGCCCTTCCTCCGATGCAGACATCACGTGTAGATTAGCGAAATGAATCTTCGGGATAATTAACACATGAACGGGGGAGACAGGGTGGAGATCCTTAAACGCCAACACATTGTCATCTTCATAGATTTTCGTCGAAGGGATCTCACCACGAACAATTTTACAAAAAATACAATTATCCATCGAACTCTTCCTCTCTTATGAAATAGACACCAAATGATCTCGGACAGCATTCATTGCATCGTCAATTTTTGAGACATCGCGACCGCCTGCCTGCGCCATATCTGGACGTCCACCGCCACCACCGCCTGTGATTTTCGCTGCGATACGCGCAAGATCACCTGATTTAGCGCCGTCCGAAATCGCCTTTACACCTGCCATCGCTACCCAAAGTACTTTCTTGCCATCATCCGATGGCGATGCGAGTACAATGACGGCGCGCTCACCGAGCCGATCACGGAAACGGTCACCTGCCTCACGAAGTGTCTCTGCGTCATAATTTGGCAAGATCGTCATCAATGTCCTGAAGGGACCGATCTCTCGCTCATCCACCACATGTTCGGCAATAGACCCGCTGAGCTTCTCGCGTTGTAATCGTTTAATTTCCTCCTGTTGCGTCTTGAGACGTGCCTCGAGAACATCAAGGCGCGTGATCATTTCGTCGCGATGGACGCGAAGGCGATCCGCCAGTTGTCTTATGACTTCAGCATCCTTAGACATTTCGACCATCGCACTTTCACCTGTCAAAGCCTCAATACGCCGAATGCCGGCAGCAATACCGCTCTCAGATACAATACGGAACATAAGAAGCTCGCCCGTCGAATTCACATGAGTGCCACCGCACAATTCTCGCGACCAGTCACCACACGAGACAACGCGGACGCTATCCTCATATTTCTCGCCGAAAAGCGCCGTCACACCTTGTGCCTTAGCGTCCTCTAAATTCATCACATCCGTTACAACTGGCAAATTCTCCAAAATCTTAGCGTTGACGAGTCTCTCGACCTCTCGCAATTGCTCGTAGGAAACAGGGCCGTCATGGACAAAGTCAAAGCGCAGACGATCGGGCGAAACAAGTGAACCTCTCTGGTCTGCACCTTTACCGAGCACGCGATGCAAAGCAGCATGCAGTAAGTGCGTCGCCGTGTGGTTGCGTGCTGTTGAAGTCCTCAGCACCCTGTCAACATGGAACACGACATCGTGACCGACATATACTGTCCCCGCACGAACTTTTCCTCGGTGTAGCACAATCCCGTCGCCTGACACGTCAGCCGTGAAAATGTCGATCGTCGTCTCACCTTGTTTCATCGTACCGCGATCACTCGTCTGACCGCCGCCCAGCGAGTAGAACGGCGTCCCGTCAGTAATTAGAACAACTTCTTCACCTTCCGATGCGTTCTCAACCTCAACAAATGCGCGTTCGGATTCTGACAATTTGAGAATATGCAGGAGCTTAACCTGAGAATCAAGGCGGTCATAACCGTAAAAGGGCGTCGGTTCAAGCGCACGAATATGATCGGGAAGCGAGATCGCACCCCATGCCGTCGATGATTTTTCAAGAAAATCCCTTCGCGCACGTTCGCGCTGTGCATTCATCAGCTGGTAAAAAGACTCCATGTCAACGCTCATGCCATCTTCAGCAGCAATCTCAATCGTCAGCTCAATGGGAAAGCCGTACGTATCGTGCAACAGGAAGCAGATATCGCCCGGCAACGTGTCAAAACCTTCAGCGCGCCCGCGTTCGATCGCCTCTCTTAATTGAGCTAGGCCTTGTTCGATCGTCCGGCTAAAGCGCTTCTCCTCTGCCTCAAGTACGCGAATGATCCTCTCCTCGTCCTTTAGCTCAGGATAATGATCCTTCGATTGAGCAATAGCGACACGCATGACGGGAGCGAGAATCGGCTCATCCACACCGAGCAGACGACCTTGCCGCGCCGCACGCCTAATCAGGCGACGGAGGACGTAACCGCGCCCCTCATTGCCGGGAAGCACGCCGTCAGCGATCATCATCATAGATGATCGGACGTGATCGGTGATAATGCGGATGGCAACATCTTGCGACTCATCCTCACCATAGACAGTTCCCGTCATCTCGCAAGCCTTATCCACAATCGCTCGTACCGTATCGACATCGAGAAGAGTGGGTACGTTCTGCACGATGGATGCGATCCGCTCCAGTCCTGCGCCCGTGTCGATGTTTTTCTTTTCTAGTGGCACATACGTGCCATCCTCTAATCGATCAAACTGTGTAAAGACGAGGTTCCAATATTCTACATAGCGATCACACTCACAGCCGACATTACAATTCGGGTCGCCACAACCGTACTCTTCTCCCCTGTCGTAAAACATCTCAGAGCAAGGACCGCACGGTCCGACCCCATGTTCCCAAAAATTGCTTTCATCAAACCTAAAAATACGCTCCTCAGGGAATCCGATGTCACGCCAACACTCAAAAGCCTCATCGTCATCTAAGTGAATCGAGACATAGATGCGTTCAGGATCGAGCTTCAATACATCGACTGAGAACTGCCAACCCCAGAGAATCGCCTCTTTCTTGAAGTAATCGCCGAAAGAAAAGTTTCCCAACATTTCAAAAAAAGTACCGTGGCGTCCCGATTTTCCAACGTTTTCAATATCAGGTGTGCGAATACACTTCTGACACGTCACAACGCGTTTAGATGGCGGTGTTTTGGCTCCCGTAAACCACGGCTTCATCGGCGTCATCCCCGCATTGATTAAAAGCACAGAAGGATCATCTTCTGGCACAAGCGAAAAACTTGGCAGAACGAGATGACCGCGCTTCTCAAAAAACTCCAAAAATAGCGTTCGAACTTTGTTTAAACTTAATGGTTCCACGAGGTATCCCCCTCAATATCAGCAATATTATTTGAAAAGCCCGGAAAAAACCGGGCTTTCATTTGTCATCCCTTTGACAAGGGAAATCTACTCATTCGGCATATCCTTCAACGTCTGAAGCGGCGGCAGTTTAATTTCTTGACCCACAGAGAGTACCTTACGGTAATCATCTATATTATTGTAACGCGCCAACTTCTTTAAACCTCTTTCATTCAATCCGTTCGGATAAATTCTCTTGAAGCTCGACGAGATCGACGCGAGGTCTTCACCTGCTTTCTTCACTTTGTAAATCGTATCACCGGTAGCTGGTGGCGCTGTTGTCGTCGTCGACTTGGAAGGCGCGGACGGATCAGTTGGAATCGTCGTCGTATCAGGAGCAACAATCGGATCTGTCTGCGACGATAATGTCGTCGTCGTCTCGTCAGATGGTGACGACGAACCTCCTCCTGCCAAAAGCTTAATCAGGGCGACAAGACTGACAATGATAATAGAGATCAAGATGATGTAGAACACGAGACGTCTTCTGCTATCGGAAGCACGTGGCCTCCTCTCGTAGCCAAGCTCATCATAATCATCATCACTGTACGGATCGTAATGACGATCATCATTCGACTCATCACCGGCATTCCATACCTCTTGCTGCCTGAAATCATCGTACTGCGCACTCCGCCGCCTTTGAGCTTCCGAACTGTAAGCAAAAACGGGAAGATCAGAAGGGCGCTCGCTCTCTTCTTTATAGTCTGCAAAAACATCACCATCTTCAATTGGTGAACGTGGCGCTGACGTCGGTGCCTCGACGAAATTGCGATACGGCGAAAAAAGAGGTTCCCTATCAGAAGGAGCTGGCTCAGCAGGCTTCTCATAAGCGAATGGCGACTTCCTTTCAGGGTCGGCAGAATAATCACGTGCCCACCTATCATCGGGCGACGCCGGCTTCTCCATGGCAGGCGCCGCTTTCATCGTGTCGACCATATCCTGCCTCTGGTAACGTTGAGTTCTGGCAAGGTCAACATCAGGCGACTCCTGAACGGGCTCGACAACCGGTTCCATCGCTTGTGTCGCAAAACGTCCCAAGCTAAAGCGCGCTGCCGTCGAATCATCCTCCTTGATCGAGATGACGTCTGCCACCGCAACCTGCATCGGGGTGCCCGGCATTTGAGATGCAGCAGCCGTTAGGAGCAAACTAGCTGCATCGAGTGAATCTTCCGCTTCTTGCAAATAGCGCATCATCTGGCTCTGACCGATAGAATCGAACACCTCACTATTACATAGGATGAGTCGGTCACCCTGCTCAATCTGGGCAATATTAGAATAACGGATCGTTCCCGCCTCTCCGGCAATAAAATCTTCGAATCCTTCGACACGATCGCCATACAAGTCAGTCGGCTCGAGCTTTTTCAAGCTGCTTGTCAGGGGGTACAGCGCCTCATACCGATAGATGAATGCCAAGCTGTCGCCTACTGTCACGGCAGCTATCTCTCCATCGCGGATAATAACACCTGAAAAGTATGGCTCACGAGCGGCGTCTTCTCTTAATTTGATACGGCCTGTCACATCCATCGCCGTTTCTGCGAGATCGTTTATATCATTATCTATATCGCCTCGATCGGAATTGACCTGCCCCACTAAACGTGTAAGAGATTCCTGCCATCCAGATACTGGTGCTTGCCCGTCCGACGAATAGCCGAATAGCGCGACAAAAGAACCTTTGGAATCATGATCGAGCGTCGTATTGACAGAACGAAGCTCCCTTTTGCTCGGGAATCTCCCATTCAAACAGTATGCGTCCGCTACACCCTCCACGGGGTAATAACGAGCGTTTATCGTCGCGACCAATCTTGTCGAGGTCGGTGCGGATGCCTTTGCCATAAAATCCTCCTGAAAATCAATTAATTAATGAGGTTACTACCTTCGTTCATCTATTGTTCTATAGTCTATCATAAAATGTCACATTTCCATCTCATCAGATACGATTGCTTCAGCGATAATTATATCTCCCGGTATCGTAATTTTTAGATTTCGATCGTCACCTTTAATAAGTCTGACGGGATAGCCAATGCGTATCAATAACTCGAGATCATCCGTTACGTGCGCGCCTTCCTCCTCTGCTATGAGCGCCGCCTTAAGCATGATATCAAAATCCGCGCCCTGAGGAGTCTGCATCGCAACCAATCGATTCCTTGGCAGTGTCTGCTTAACCGATTCGCCCCGCTCATCCGCCAGCCTGATCGTATCGGTCACGGCAACAGCGGGAGCGACACCGGAGCGCGTTTTCATGATTGTATCGACGAGTTCAGCTACAAGTTCCTGTGACAGAAAACAGCGAGCAGCATCGTGAATCAAAACGATATGTCGCTCATGACTCTGAGAAGTTATCGAACCAAATAGGCACTCAATGGCTAAGAGTCCCCGCAAAGAAGATTCCTGTCTCGACGTACCGCCCTTTACAACGGGAATCGCCTCGCCGGGAAAAACCTCTCCTATCAAATGCTCGACACGCTCGATCTCATTTTTATCAGCGACGATTATTACGTGATCGACATCGGCACACTTTATTAAAGTATCGACAGAACGTTCAAGGATCGAACGACCGCCGAGCGCTCGGAAAATTTTATTCTCGTCACTACCTAGCCGCGTCCCTCTTCCGGCGGCAAGCACTAGAGCATATACTTTCACTTTCATCCTTCTGTAACCCTCCACCGAGCATCAGCCTTTTTTCACAAACAACAGGTCAAACGCCTCATTTAACTCACTGACGTAATATACGCGCACATCGCGCTCTTTTTCAAAACGGCGTAGTCTCGAACGCGTAGAGGCAGGCACAACAAAGCGCTTCCACCCTGCGCGGTACGCCTCTTCAAGATAATCAGAAATGCGCGACACAGAGCGTACCTCACCTGTAAGCCCTACTTCCCCGATCACAATAGCTTCAAGCCCTAGCGGCTCGTTGCGAACACTCGATAGCAAAGCAGCCAAAATCGCCAAATCGGCCGAAGTACCTCGAATCCTCATGCCTCCTGTCACATTGACATATGCATCCAATGTGCTGAAGTCGAGATTCGTCTTCTTCTCGGCAACAGCCAACAACATGATCAATCGCGAGCGGTCAATCCCTTGGGCCATACGGATCGGCGAACCATAATTCGACGCAACAGTTAGCGCCTGCAACTCTAGTAGAAGAGGACGAGACCCCTCCAAAATTGCTGTGATGACGGAACCAGGCGTATTGCGAGGCTTTCCGTCAAGAAAAAGACACGTCGCTTGGTCGACCGACACGAGACCTTTTTCCGTCATTTCAAAAATCCCGATCTCATCCGTCGCAAAGAATCTGTTTTTCACACATCGCAGAATGCGCAATGAGCTGTCTCTTTCACCTTCAAAGTAAAGAACAGTATCGACCATGTGCTCTAAAACTCGCGGGCCAGCAATCGCACCTTCTTTCGTAACATGTCCTGTCATGAGAATTGTAATCCCATAACTCTTGGCGATACGCAGAAATCCCATCCCCGCTTCACGAACTTGAGAGACGGAGCCAGGCGCAGCCGTCAGATCATCGGAATAGACAGTCTGAATCGAGTCGATGACGGCGAACGTAGGCCTCAGCTCAAGAATAATCTTTTCAACTATCGAGAAATTCGTCGTCGTCAACAATGGAATCGCCTTATCACCAAGCTCAAGGCGCTCACAGCGCATCCTTATCTGCGTTTCAGATTCTTCACCACTAACATAGAGAATCTCATCCTCAGGAATATGACCTAAGATCTCAAGAGCCAATGTCGATTTGCCGATACCAGGATCACCACCTAAGAGAATCAGCGACCCCGGGTCAATTCCTCCCCCAAGTACGCGATCGAGTTCAGCGATAGTCGTTGGCAATCTGCGAATCTCCTCGACTTCAATCTTTGACAGATCGATCACCTCGGTACGCGCTCCGTCAGAAGTGCTAGGCAGCCAGCTACCAGCGTGAACAGTAGACGACTTGGCGGGCATTTCCTTCACAACAGAAAACGAATTCCACGCCTCACACGATGGGCATCGGCCAAGCCAACCACTCGTCTCATGTCCGCACTCACTACAAACATATACTTTCTTTACTTTCGCCATGTTGTCTCCCGGAATCTTATCTACAGTTGTTGCCGTCACTTCGACTTATTCGACACTAAGCCAGAGCATATCTATCTGCATACCTCGCCAATTGCGTACGCGTTGAGCGACTTATATATGAAGATAATACCTAGTATTATTTTACCGACTCCGCTCATTTCTGCTACACGATGCGGCATGAGACGGCTAAGAAGCTACGTCTCAGTATATGTGAAACCTTGGCAAAATGATAGAATAACTTCTAACGCTTGGAAAGGGCAGGCAATGGAATATGTGACTAGTTAAGTTATCATAAATCGTCCAATTATTGATTGGTCGTGCCACTTGACAATGTAAAAAGCGTTAGGTGTGTTTCGTATAACTGTGATTAATGAGGAGAGCTATTACCGTGATACAACAATTTCCTAATCCAACGATTTTAGATGAGTCTTTTCGTGAGACTTTCGATATTCCTGAAAAAACGATGACAGAAATGCTTGAAGAAGTTTGGACGTCTCGTCCTCAAGAACAGGCAATCTCATTCCTTGGCGCCCGCATTACCTATGGAGAGCTAAATGAGCGCATTGATGCCTGTATCCGTGGCCTTGCCGCGATCGGTTTTAAAAAGGGCGACGTCTTCTCATTTTGTATGCCAAACATTCCCGAGACAGTCGTCCTCTTCTATGCTGTCAACCGAATAGGCGGAATCTGTAATATGATTCATCCGCTCGCGCCTCCAGCTGTCGTTATCGATTCGGTCACCTCAACAAAGAGCCGTTTTCTTGCATTTCCGGAGCTATTTCTCCCGCGTCTTGCTTCATCTCTCGAAGAAAAGCGCTGTACAACACGTCTTGAGCTCATGATTGTCGTCCCCATGGCAGGTTCAGGCGACCTTGTCAGCCGCATAGGGTTATGGCTGGCAAAAGGACGTAAAGTTACCAAAATGATGCCTCGAAACAAACACTGGATCCTGTGGAAAGATATGATCAAAAAAGGAACAACAAGGCACAGTGTACTCCCCTCTGAACACGGCGATCCACATAGAGTCTCCGTCTACCTGCACAGCGGCGGTACGACAGCAGATCCAAAAATCATTGAGCTTTCTGACCATAACTTCAACGTCATCGCCTACCAAATTATATGGGCCGTCGGTGAACAGCCCGGCTGTTCCACCGTCAAAGGCCACTCGATGGTCACCATCCTCCCCCTGTTTCACGGCTTCGGGCTATGCATCGGTATGCATTCGATGCTTGTCAACGGTCAATGCTGTATACTTGTCCCGCAATTTTCTCCAGACGGGTTGGCTTCCGTCATAAAGAAGCACCGCCCAACTTTAATGGCAGGTGTTCCGACACTGTTTGAAGGCATACTCAATTCACCCGCCATGAAGGATGTCGACTTTTCTTGTTTTAGGGCAATTTTCTGCGGCGGCGACACATTACCGCCTGAACTAAAAACGCGATTTGATCGCTTCCTGAAGGAACACGGTTCAACGTGCAAACTGCGAGAAGGATACGGTTTGACGGAGACTGTCACCGTCTGTAGCTTGTCGCACGAAAAAACCTCTGATCGCAATGGAATCGGTTTCCCCCTCGCATGTATGAAGATGAAAATCATCGACCCTGTCACGAGAGTTACGCTCTCAGACGGTGAAACGGGCGAGATATGTGTGACTGGGCCGACCGTCATGAGAGGATATTTAAACGACCCTAAGGCGACGGCAAACGCCATACGAAAACATGACGATGGGCAATTTTGGGTTGAAACAGGTGATCTCGGATGGCGCGATCCTGACGGATTCTACCATTTTACAAGCCGGATCAAGCGGATGATTAAAGTCTCCGGTATCCCCGTCTATCCGTCACAAGTCGAGATGCTCATCGCAGAGCTTCCTGAAGTCCTGCAAGTAGCGGCGATCGGCATTCCACATCCGTACAAAATGCAAGTCGTCAAGGCGTTTGTCAGCGTCCGAGAAGGGACTGACAAGCAGCTTTTAGAAAGAAAAATTAAAGAGACTATCCGACAGCAATTATTGCGCTATGCTGTTCCTGACGAAATCGAATTCATCGATGAATTTCCCAAAACAGCCGTTGGCAAAATCGACACAAGAAAACTCGAGGCAATGGAGCAAGAAAAGCGAGAGCAGAACGGATAAGTAGCGATCCGACACTTTATCGCGACAAGACACGTCCAACATACGCCGTCAAGTCTTCAGGACTTTCTGCGAAATAATCGGGACGGACAGCCCGTAGCTGTTCGATCGGCTGGTAACCCCATTTGACAGCGATCGTACGCATTCCAGCATTTCTGCCCGTCAGCACATCAATGTCACTGTCACCGACGAAAAAGGAAGAATCAGGCGATGCTCCAAGCTTTTCCAGCACATCGATCGTCTGAGTCGGATCAGGTTTGAGAGGGAAATCAGGACTAAAACCGCGAATTTCCGAAAAGAGCTCCAAAGGAAAGGACGTTGCTAGGACACGAGGAGCCATCGACATATTTTTATTCGTCACAACAGCAAGCTCAACGCCCATCGCAAGAAGGCGTTCAAACATTTCGGGAATGCCTTCATAGGGCTCAAGCTCGTCGGTACAGTGCTCATCGAATATTTCCGTATAGATACGAAAAGCCTCTTCAATTGTGCCCGGATCATTAATACCCGAATAACGCATGACGCTTTCCGCGAGTACACGCGAGCCCTTACCAATAAATCGCACAACAGTACCCTGCGTGAGGTTGGGAAGACCAAAACGGTCCAACATCATATTGCTTGAAATGGTGATGGACGGCAATGTCTTCTGCAGCGTACCGTCAAGATCAAAAATCACTACGCTCTTCTTTTCTTCCTTACAATCCACCATCAATACTTACCTCATATCTCCTACACTCATCAGTCCACTGATGCAAAACGATTATTGTCCACCAATCATGCCCAATCTAGACAGCACATAGAAACCGGCAATAAGCACACTGAATCGCCAAGGCTATTGCTTGCAATCAAATGAGCAATTGAACAATTCGAGTTTCAATTATTCTGTAAAATCGATCTTGACAGAACCGACACCTCCCTTAAAAGAGATCACCCTGTCACCTTGCCCGAGTTGTGTATTATCTTTCACATTTTCCTTACCAACACGAACGCTGCCAAGCCCCTTTTCAACATGAATTGTATAATCGTCTAAAGAGCCGACCAAATCAATTTGACTCGAACCGACTCCTTGTTTCAGTACGTTTTTGCCTAGAAGCAAACCGGAAAACTCGAAATTTCCGACACCCATGTCTAAATCTAGATTCTTAAACTGACTGTCTTTGATCACAACTTTTCCTGCACCGGCATCGACAAAAGCATGGTCAACAACCGATATTTTCTCTAAAACAGCCTTTCCGGCACCAAGTTCTAATTTGATCACTTTTGTCTGCAAGTTCTCTAAGTCCGTTGTCCCTGTACCTGTATTGATATCTGCTTTTTCTAACACCTTACCATAAGGGACATACAGTTTAAGCACGGCATTACCGCGAATATTGAAGTGAAATCCTCTTTTATCTTGTATGTGTAGCTCATTATCCTTCTCGAGCACAGATAAATAGTTGTAATTACTTTCCACCTTAAAATTAGAATCAAGTGCCGTCATCACTTCCAAGTCAACTTGATGAATATCTATATCCAAAACAGTGATGTCGCTTCCCACCTCATACGTCTTCATTTCACCTGTAGTGTTAGAGGAAAAAAAAGGTATAAAGTAAGATAGAACATGCATTAGTATAGAAAACACACCAATGATCAGCAAAATGGCCAACGCAATGGCAGCGTATTTGATTATATAGTGCCAAGATCTCATGTGATATCTACACCTCCAAATACACAGTGAGCCTCGATAAAAAGAGTTATCGTCTTATTCGACTGACCCCCCTGCTCCTTTGTACTTTTCTTCTTATCGGAAACACCTCCGAAAAGCGAGTCAGAGGCAATCTCAACATGTACATGATCAGGTACTTTTATTTCGATACCTGCAAACACAGCTGATGCACTAATGAGGCAATCCTTTTCTATAATTGCATTTCGAAGGTCACATGAAATACTTCCAAAAACAGCATCCAATACAGCACCATTAAAAACCTGACCATCAAAACAAATCTTTTGTGCTGAAAAAGCTGCCGTTTCCTTTACGGGAGCTTCATTATCGCGTTTCAGTCCTCGAATTATTTTGTTCGTTTGTCGTTGGAACGGTGACGTAAAAATCAGCCTTAAACCGATTAAAATAATAATAATCGGAATAGCTAGCTTCCAAACAGTGGCAAAACTGATAATACCTTGAGCAGAGAGAAGCAAGGAAACACCGACGACAAGCCCGATTAAACATCCCATTTTTCCACGTCGGGTAAATAAGCAAACAAACGACGGAACGATAATAAAGAGAGTCCACCACCCATCAAAAAAGATACTGATTTGAGTGATCCCGAGCGCATTCAAAGCAAAGATAGTTCCTACAGCCACCAATGCAATGCCCCAAATAATTCTTCCTATATACTGATTTTTCATAATCCTCCTAATCGCGTGATTAAATCCGCACTTAGAATCCGGAACGCATGTGGCAAGAGAGCATTCCGTTGGCGTGCTGTTTCACGTCTAATGACCAGCCTATCATTTGGTTGTTCCATAAACGAGCTACATTTCACAAAAAAGCACCATAATCAAAGTAGCGATTCCTCGTTAAAGTATTTTTGTGAAGAATTTAAATTGAAGTAAAGATTAATAAGGAGGGTACCGACGCCCTCAATTTCACAAATCAATTATCCCACGTCGTTTATGGTATATGCAGAAAAGACCGCTAAGGTAGCACGACCCCACCGGATCATTTAAATAAGAAATTGAGAAAATTAATCGACAGTACTGTAAATCTGTATTTCGCAACAGAACAAAGTCAATGAGAACCAAACACTGGCTTATATAGAATGCTTGATAGAGTGCTCTGTTTTCGACAAACTGACAACTATCCTACACTGAAGACGAAAACTGCTCAGTAGTGAAGCGCTTAACGTGTAACTTTCGGCTCTCAACAAACTGGCAACTATCCTACGCTGAAGGGCGAAATTGCTCTGTATGGGTGCGCTCAACTTGCCACTTTCGGTTCTCAACAAACCGGCAACTATCCTACGCT
>DUVN01000007.1 GCA_012841015.1 Clostridiaceae bacterium | reverse complement strand
TGTATTCGAGGGCGACTTGCAGAAAGACTAAGGGTAGGGTGCACGCTTTCCCCTCCACGTATTTCTTGGCGCCTGAGATGCGGCAGGTGTGGATGATGGCTCGATCGGGACGGTAGAGGGGCTTGTCGGTGAAGATGACGTACTCATCGGGGAAGATCACATCGGGCGGTTCGATTTTACCCCGGACAGCCGGCACGCCCCAGTAATCGAGCGCGTATTTCCCGCAAATATATTTCTTCACGTAATCACTCATGATTAAAGTCCGATGCATTGTTCGACGTAATCGCTCATGATCGAAAATGTTCCCAGAGGTAATCGTTTCATTCCCGGGGCTCTTTCCAATGTAATCATCCACATCCGAACATGCCCGAAGTCCTTTCCATATGTAATCACCCATACCCGAACATACCCGAAGTCCTTTCCCTATGTAATCGCCATGCTCAAATTAGTTTCCCAGCGTAATAGCTCATTCCTGAAGTTATTCCCCAACGTAAACGCTCATACCCGAGGATAACGAGGAGTTTGGATCAATTGCAGGGAAGTTTAGGCCCTCAACGTGCGGTGTCAGTCAATTTGTCGATAGCAGAAAGTATTTCGCTAAATGTTCCTGTATAGAACAGCGGTTGTTTAAGAGTTTATTGTATCGAGCAGATAATTGAGTACATAACAAATACTACGAAAGTCGCCATGACGGAAGGAGTGGTACTCATAGTGTTTATGATGCAGCAAGCGAAGCGAAGAATCCATCCCGGAAGCGGTGGCACTGGTGTCAGGCACAGATATCTAAGATAAGCAACGGGCAGAAGTCGCGGGTAGAAAGCGCAGCAAGCTTAAGAGTAAAACACTGAAAAAATTTCTCGTACTGACAGTTGTTTCTTTTGCGTGCTAGGTATGGCGCTTCATATGTGGATGTAACTTCCCAACGCGGGTAGGTAACGTCTCTTGCATGTCATCTAATAGAGGGAATGGATGGTAAGTCGCGTGCATGGACAGGTAACGTCCAAGTACAAGCCAAGGCAAGGAGTGTCCGTCGCGAGGCGGCATCTGGAGGAAGGCTACTACGGCACAACTCAGGGGATGAAGATTATGAACTGCATCAGGCGTTTCGAGGATAGTAAGATTGTATGAAAGGCCAAACCCAAAAGTTATCTGAAATCGAGAGTATAATTACGGTAGGCAAGTTGGTAGAAAGATGAAGTGTCTTACCCGGTAGGTCTCACTGCCAAATTATGCCAAGCTCCTCCGCGATTTGTTTTTAGTCGATAGGAGGGTTGCGGCGAAACCGTTCAAGCAGAAGCTCTGGCATCTTTAGAAGGAGGAAGTACACCCTTTCTTATGAGGATGCTGAGTGATTTGCTTGTGGGCATGAGGTTCAACTTTTTCACTTGAGTAGTATGTGCTCGCTTTACCAATATTATGAATTATTGCATTATAGTACTTGGATATGGGGAATTAGACAAACAATGAGTAGTTTCGTACAATTGCGAATGATTTTTATTCCTACGCAAATGCAGGGTGCTTCTTTGACACTAAGACGTTCCCAAGCAAAGAATCTGTTTTCTGCTGTTTCCACTGAATGAGGTATCGATCGATGAAAACGTCACCAAATCGTAAAGCCAATAATAGCAGTCGTATTCTCTTGTCTGAAACAAAGAGCGTCTGTCCTATTTGCCTTAAGAGGATTGACGCGCGTTATACGGCTGACGCAGATGGTGTCTTTCTTGAAAAGGAGTGTCCTCATCACGGGGCATTTAGTGTTTTTGTGTGGGATCATCCGCTTGGCTTTCTCAAATGGAAAACGCGTATTGTCGACGAACCTGCCTTCAAAAGCGATTGTCCGTACGGCTGTGGTATATGCAAACATCACTTGCAGGATACGTGCTGTGTCTTGATCGAGGTGACACAGCGGTGCAATCTTGGCTGTCCAATCTGTTTTGCCTCTTCCGGCGGAGAAGATGCCGCTGACGACCCCGATCTAACGACGATTGGCGATTGGTACAATATGCTGATGGGAAACGGCGGGCCATTCAATATCCAACTCTCCGGCGGAGAACCGACGATGCGCGATGACCTCCCTGAAATCATCCGCTTGGGACGGGAGAAGGGTTTTTCTTTTTTCCAACTCAATACGAACGGTTTAAGAATAGCTAATGAGATTGGATATATTGAAAGACTTAAAGAAGCGGGACTTTCAACTGTTTTTTTGCAATTCGACGGCTTTTCCGACAAAGCGAACTTCGCGCTCCGAGGGGGCAGGGTTGTAGAGGATAAAATCCGTGCTGTACAACGTTGCCAAGACGCTCATATTGGAGTTGTACTTGTGCCAACCGTTATGAAAGGTGCAAACGATGATGAAGTCGGTGATATTCTGCGCTTTGCTGCTGACAACATGCCCATTGTACGCGGAGTTCACTTCCAACCAATTTCACTTTTTGGCAGATATTCCGCAGGAGCAAATGCGCGCATTACATTCCCCGAATTGTTTGCAAAGATTGAGCGCCAGACGGGCGGAAAGCTAAAAAGGACCGACTTTTTGCCATCGAATGCCGAACATCCACTCTGCGGATTTCATGCGGACTATACGGTGAAAGATGGCAACTGGACACTGCTAAGTAGCGGCGGTGATGGCTGCAGTTGCGGTATCTCGAGCGATCAGGCGAGAACAGCCGTGGCCAGAAAATGGTCAGCTCCTGAAGAGATCGTCCCGCTAGAACCAACGAGCTTCATTGATGTCTCGTCTTTGGATGAGTTTTTAATGGAGCGCCAGAACACGACCCTTGCGATTTCCGGTATGGCTTTTCAGGATGCGTATACGTTGGATTTAAATAGACTGCGCCGCTGCTATATTCACGTGGTTTCTCAGAATGGGAAGCTCATTCCGTTTTGTAGTTATAACTTAAGTTCAGATGCGGGCAAAACCTTGTATCGGTAACGTAACAGGAAGATGGCTACGAAGGATAATCAAGGAGAGATTTGGCGCATTCGACTTTGAGGATCCATTATTCCACATGGTTGTGGGATTGATGTACAGTCTGTTGAAATACATGGATGGATATAACATTAATCCACGCGGTTATGAGATTAACAGAAATAATATGTCAAGATATTACGATCCTAATGGACATTAATAGGCGAGACAATAAATTAATCGAACGGAGGAATTAGTATGCTACAACCAAAAGCAAAGTATATGGTGACAAGTGGCTTTCTGGGAGCAGGGAAAACAACTTCGATGATCGCTTTTGCGAAAGTCATTGATAAACGCTACGGGAAAGCAGCTATTCTGGTCAATGACCTCGGTGCAGATAATATCGTTGATGCCAGCTTTACGGCGACGACCGACATCCTGACAACGCAGATTGCCGGCGATTGTATTTGTTACCAGCATGAAAATCTCGTTGACAAACTCAATCAGTTGGTCGCTCGAGGCGCAACGGTAATCATGTCTGACATTCCGGGCTGTGGTATCGGGGCGCTTGAGCACGTATATTTACAGCTTGAAGAGCGAAGGCCAGGAGAGTTTGATTTGATGCCTTTCACCTGCATTGTTGATCCCGAGCGTATGCGCATGCTTATGCCTGAAACGGAACAAATTAACCTTCCTGCCGAGATGCGTTTCTTGCTTGAAGCGCAAATGGCTGAAGCCGATCTCATTGTGCTGAATAAAGTTGACTTGATCAGCGCAGAGGAAAAGGAAAAACGCGTGGAGTTTCTTAAGGCTTCATTCCCTGACACGCCTGTCTTTACCATGTCCGCATTGACAGGTGAAGGGGTTGAAGAGGTCGTTGATTACATGATGACCCACAAAGCAGCTGCTGTGCATCGAGAAATCGGCTACGGTTCTGAAGCATTTATCGCAGCTGAAAACTTGTTGAGCTGGTATAATCGCCGCGTGTTCTTCGAAGAAAAAGATAATAAGAATATTGATTTTAATGAAGTTGTTGAAGATCTTTTTAACCAAGTTCGTAAGGGTCTGAAGGCCAGCGATAATAATGTCCCGCATTTGAAAGCGTTTGCAGCCGGTGAGGGAGACGATTTCGTTAAAGCAAGCCTTATCGGCGTAGACTACGATGTAGAATATGACCGAAAGTTAACACAGCCCTACAGCGCGATTTCGCTTGTCATTAACGCACGTGCCGTCGCTGATTCACATGTCATGGCAGATATCGTTGAAGATGCACTGGATACTATTGCCAATCAATACAATCTCAGGTTCCGAACATTCTTCGTCGAGACGTTCGGAATGATGGAAGAAGGAAGAGGCGACGGCGGTAGAGCTTCGCGCTACTAATCATAAAAATTAAAAACTGAAAAGAGAAGTATTCAAAGAGGCCTTCCTAGGGGTTTCGTGATCGAGTCATGTATGGCAATGGGTCAATGCGCGTCCCATCAATTGACAGCTCGTTTGAGCGATTGTTTTTGCAAATAATTCCTATTCCTTGTATGATGCATTCAGCAGATATTGATTTGACAAGGCGGAAGCTGATGACGTGCACTCCTCTTCATTCTGCCCTAGAGGATAGGGAAGATTTCTTGAGGATGACGATACGATTAAAGTTGGTTTTTTACTCTCTCATTACCTATGAGCCTAGGAGGTTTATAAGTATGAACAAAAAGCAAGGATCAGCTGCCAACCACGTTTGCAGCCAATGTGGCGGCACGCTTGATCTGGCGACAGGAAAATGTTTATTTTGTGGTGCCACCGCGCCAGAACAACCGTCAGAAAAGTATGATGAGCCGTTACGTGGACTAAAGGTGGCCTTGACAGTCGTTGCCTCAATTTTATTGATGATCTCTTCTGTCTTGTTCGTGATCATATTGTTGTTTCGTGCTCTCAGCAGTAATATAACGTTAGCGGCTATAGGTGCCTTATCTGCAGGCAGATTGACAGCTTTCTTTAACTCTTGGTCTTCTCTAGCTGTAGGTCTTGGGTTAGTTATCTTGCATCTCATGTTACTCGTTCTAATTAATAATCGCCGTATACGGAGGGCTTTTTTAGCGAGTGGAGTCGTTGCTCTGCTAACGGCAGGCGTATGCCTTGGTATGGGCATTGCAGTACCTAAGCTCATACATGTGTTGTCAGGTGGTTGGCAGGACGTTCTCGTTGGTGTGACACGTGTGGTTCGTGATTTTGCTTTTGTCTACGCTGTTTTTATGATTGGGATTGGCGCCACTTGTCTATCGATATTCTCCTGCATTGCTGTAACTCGAAGACCTGCCGATAAGGAGTCAAGCTCCCAATTACCTGAGCCTACGATCGCAAGTAGCTAGCGGAAGGGGCGATTAATGCTGCCAAAAAACCACGAACCTTGGCGGCAATCATTTTAAGAAGGGAGGCAGATATGAAGCGGACATTCAAAAAACCATTGCTCGTGCTAGGTGTTGTTCTGCTCGTAGTTGTGCTCTTGCTTATTGTTTGGGCGTTTCTGATCTATCCCAAGTTCATCTTACCTAGGGAGAAAACGGCTGCAACAAGTTTTAACGCTGCAAAAATCGCTGAAGAGGCGGAGAGAATCGATTTTAATGAAGACAAAGGTGTACTATACGTCAATAACGAAGTTGTTGTCTTTTTTAAAGAAGGCGCAGAGGAGCAAGCTGCTTCATTTTTGAGTCAACTAGACGCCGACGTCGATGACACGATGGCGGACATTGGTTTTTACCGACTGACCTTCGAAGGAAGTATGACTTACGAGCAGCTTGAAGACTTAGTCGCAGAGCTTAATACCATATCGATCGTTGAAAGCGCTTATCTAAACACGGTTACCGAATTTGAACAAGATGATGTCACAGAAAAAAAAGCTGTGTTCCCGAACGATCCCTGGAATGGTGATCCTTGGAATGTTCAGGTGCCGCGCGGTGAAAACTGGGGCATGGAGGCCATCGATGCACCAGGTGCTTGGGGGTACTTAGACCAATTGGCTACTGTAAAGGTTGGTTTGATCGACTCTAAGACGGATGATTCTCATCCCGATCTAACGGTTGTCAATAGCAGCTGTCTCTTTATTGATGAAAAAACAGGTCAGACACATATTAATAAATACACAATTGAGCCGGAGGATCACGGTACACACGTTGCAGGGACGATGAATGCGACTTGGAACAATGAGACTGGTGTGTCGGGCGTTATGGGCGGCAAGGGCGAACTCTACCACTGTTTATTTCGATACGATGTTGGTGACTCATATACTTGGAATTTTGCCACAGCCTACACTTACTTGTTAGCTATTAAACACCTTATCGATCAAGACGTTCAGGCTATCAATATCAGCCAAAACACCAGTCGCTTGATCGGCTTTGCTGCGAGTAAGGGTAATGAGAACGCCATTAATTACTTGACAGCACAGGCCGATATGACTCAAAAGGGTTTAGCGCGAATTATACAAAGCAGACAAGCAGCAAATAAACCAGATTTCGTCATTTGTGTCGCGGCAGGAAATAATAATCACATAACTTATTATAAAGACGATAACGAGCCGTATGGCTACCGTACTTATAGGACATCGGGTGAGACAACAAAAAGCTCCTTTGGGTGGGAAGGAGAAACAGGAGGTGCCTTAGCATTATATAACAATTTTTTAAACTTAATGGACAATGAGGAGGTCAAGAAACGCGTTATTGTTGTAGGTGCTGTCGGGATTGATGCCGCTACCTCTACCGATAATAAGACGCAGTATTCTTATGCCTACTTTTCCAATATCGGTGATCGAGTTGACATCGTTGCACCGGGAGTTGATATCTATAGCTGTGTTCCAGCCAGTTACGGTAATTCTAATGGTACATCAATGGCCACACCACACGTTGCCGGTGTTGCAGGCTTGGTTTTTGCCAGTAATCCCAAATTAACTGGCCCTGAAGTTAAGCAATTGCTGATAGCGTCAGCAAGTGGCCGTTACTACCATGGTGATGATTATAGCGGATTGCTTAATGCCAAGACTGCCGTTATCAATGCGTTAAAGACTTTATCAAAACCTGTTGCCAAAGTTATACGAACAGAAGTTAATAGTGGCTTAGACCTTTGCTTTGTTGTTGATACCACAGGTTCCATGGAAGACGATATCGATAATGCCAAGGAGAATATGGCTGATATACTTGACCACCTTGCAGATAAAACAGAAAATTATCGAGTTGCTCTGATTGATTACCGTGATTATTCTGAGCGAACCTTTCGTTCGTACGACTACCCATGCAAGATTCAGCTGCCTTTTACCGATGATAACGCGTCTATCATATCTGCTATTAATGGGCTGACTTTAGGTTACGGTGGTGATGAGAACGAAACAGTGTATTCGGCACTCATGGAAGCGGTTGATCTCGACTGGCGCAGTGAAGCAAAAAAAGCCATCATCATCCTCGGTGATGCTCCACCGTTAGATCCGGAGCCCTTTAGCAATTATACGTATGACGATGTTCTGTTGGCCCTGTTTACAGCCGATATTAGTCTTGACTACGAGAAATCTGATAAACGTGTCGTGGGTGGACTTGAGACCAGTTTGATCAATGTATATTCCATTGGTGGCGCTCATACCAGTGCCGATGCTGCAGACTTTTTTGATAGGATTGCTAGCAGTACAGGCGGCGAATATTTTGCAGTTGATGACGCCTCGCAGGTCAGTGATGCCATCATCGAATCGATTGAGGACATTGAAGTTGAGGACAAAGTGACGGTTCAGGCAGATTTTGGGAGGGCGCTGGCCCATCAGCAGATTGACTTGCATTCTGATTCAGAGTTTCTCTTTTCCTTCACAACAGATGAAATGGGACGTTTTAATATCGCTGATATGCCAGTCGGTTCCTATGAATGGACCAGTAATAGCATTTATGGTAGTGGTTTACTTGACATCAATCCGCTAACAAGAACAGCAATAGTTCACGTGACAGGAACTTATTGGTTTACTCCAATCTTAGAGATTTGGCAGCAGCATACTGTGCTTGTCTGCGTAGCTCTCACCTTCTATGTAGGACTTTGTATTGCCTTGCCAATATTAATTAGGCGTGCCCGGAGGAGCCGGCGTGGCAAACCTCCTCATCGAGCTCCAAATAAGATACAGCCAATGCCGTCGATAGAGCCAAATTATGTTCCACCGTCTGAGTCCAGTTCTGCGTATAGACCGTTTACAGGACCGGGGTATGTGTCTCCGGCAGAGTTGGGTTACACACCACCGACAGGGCAGGGTCCTACGCCGTCGATAAAGTCGAGCTTCGAACCGGTGACGGGGTCTATGTCCTTGCCTGCGGTAGAACCGAGCTACGTCTTGCCGTCACCTGAGTCCAGTTCTGCTGCGTATAGGTCGATGACACAGCCGAGGTACGCGCCTCCGGTCGAGCTGAGCCACGTGGCATCAGTAGAGCCGAGCTATGCACCGCCGGCAGAGCATAGCCTTACGTCACCGACAAAGTCTAGACCCGCGCCTCAGATAAAACCTAAGTTCGCGCCTTCTGCAGAGCCGATCTCAGAGTCTTCGGTAGAACCGAGCTTTACGCCGCCGTCGAAAGATCCGGACTACGCACCTTCTGCAGAGCCGATCTCAGAGTCTCCGGTAGAACCGAGTTATTTCTCGCCGTTACAGTATGATGCCGGTTTACCGTTGACGTATGGGCGTACGCCATCGGTAGAGATGAGCGACGTACCGCTGACGGAAGCGAGCTCTTTATCGACTGCTCAAACAGAGGTCAGCTTGTATTGCTGGCGCTGTGGGCGTCCATGTCGGGAAACGGAGAGATATTGCCAAGCGTGTGGTTCAGACTTATACGAAGTTTGAGAGTTTATTATTGATGGGGCTGTCTAAAAACGCTCATTGATGGTGCGTACAAGACAGCCTCTTAAATCTTCATATCATTAAAATATTTAAACATTTCTATGGTAGAATTGCTTCTGTTTGCGTGTAGAACAAGCAGCTAAAATATCAAACGAAATCCTACATGAATGAAACATAGAACGAGGTATTTATATGTTCAGAAGAACACATAGAAGAGATCGAGACAACATTAGAATCACATTGATTAGTCTAGTATTGCTACTCGTCATACTCTTTACAAATATTGTACCGATTGGGGTGGCAGCAGAAGGATCGGGTGATTTGGCAAGTGAATTACCCACGAATTCGGGTATGGCTGAAACGGACACACAGCTAGGTGATGAGAATACAAGTCAAGAGAATAATGAACCAGCTTCGCGAGGCGAAATAACCATGCCTCCGGAAAGAGAAGAAGGGGGTGCTCCAGAAAGGGGATCAGAGGATTCTTCAGAGGGGGAGACGGGTGCTGTTCCGGAGGAAATTGGCATAGCTCAGGAAGGTGAATCAGAAACTCCACCTGTAAAGGGAACGGAAACTCCATCGGAAGAGGATATTGCTTCACAAAAAGGCGGCGTGCCGCCTATACCTTCGGGAACTAGAGGCGGTGCAGGCGGAGAGGGTGGCAGCGCTGTCTTTATCTATGAAGTCATCGATGAAGGCACTGCGATTCGCATTACAGGCTGGACCGGTACGGAAACCACGGTAACCATTCCCGAGACTATTGACGGTTTGCCGGTTACGGAGATTACAAGGGGCGATGTATCTTCTTTCCAGTCGCGCGGATTGACGGACGTTACTCTTCCGAAGACAGTAAAAAAGATCGGCGATTACGCCTTTGCAGGAAATATTATTACGACACTCTCTATTCCTACAGGAAGTTCTTTGGCCGAAATTGGTGTCTACGCTTTTGCTGACAGTAGACTGGCTAGTTTTACTGCTCCGTCTTCTTTACGTAGGATTGGTGCTCAGGCCTTCATGCAAAACAGGTTGACTACTATCAGTCTGAATGAAGGGTTGGAAAAGATTGGCAGCGAAGCCTTCGCTATGAACGATTTGATAGAAGCGACTGTGCCGAACTCTGTGACGAGTTTTGGCACGAGAATCTTTGATGCAAACGGAGATCGCTTCGTCAGAGTGTATACGGAGAGTCCTGCTGTTCCCCCTTATGAGAATAATGGTCCCAGATTTTTCGGCTATGTTGTCAATCCGATCACCGTGACGTTTCGTTACGTTAACAAAACGACGGGCGCCGCAGTTATGTCGAGTGTCACACTGGGCGACGATATGACTGATATTAATGGCGTTTTTGTTAAGGGTGTCGAGATGACGTATGAGCCTCCAGCCCTTGCGGGCTTTTATGTCGAGCCGTCTATAATGTTTACACCGGACAGGGATGGCTACGTCGTAACGATTCAGTACGTCCCAGAGGGCCCGCCGACTTTGACACACCCAGCAACGATTCAGCTGCCAGAGGGATTAACGGAAGATGAAGCGCGGGCGAGAATACTTGATGCCATCACAGCGACCGATTATACGGGTAAGGATATTTCCGACAAGGTGACCGTTGACCTTTCTGAACTTGATGTGGGCACAAATGGTTTCTATAACATTACTGTCAGCTTGACGGATGATTATGGTCATCAGATTAATAAAACAATTCAAGTTCAAGTTGGCGCCTACGACTGGCTGAATCACGAGATCGGTGGAGGCTGGGTACTCGGTGATTTTAACTTTTCTGCAGATGGCAAAACATTGCTAAGCCTAAGCACGCAGGGCGTCGCAAAACTTCGTGCCTTACCTGCCGGTGGCAGGAATCTCGTTTTGCCAGACCGTAGCTACAACAATCCAGATAACCCGGTTACATCGATTGCCGACAACGCTTTTTATAGCAATATCTCCAACGTTCCCCTTGAAACGGTCGATTTCTCGCAGATGAAAGAACTGCAACACATCGGTCGCTATGCGTTTTATTCTTATAGCCGACCGCGGGCGAGTGCGATCAGTACAGTCGTCGGTTTTAGTGACTTGACGAAACTGAAAACAATCGGCGACTATGCTTTCCGAGCGACAACAGCTTCTTTTAACCTTGACGGTTTTCCCAATTTGACCACGATTGGCGTTCATGCTTTCTCAAGCTACAGCACGAGTTACCAAGGACCACAAATAACGCTTGGGGATCTGCCTGCCCTGACGCGGCTTGGGAATAGTGCCTTCTATGGTGCAACGGTTCTGATAGCCGATTTACGGGGTATGCCGAATCTATCTGACATTGAAGCGTATACGTTTGCTTATGCAGGCGTTGAAGAACTGTATTTTCCCGAAGTCGATCATGATTTTTCGATCGCCTATCAGGCGTTTTACAGAAATACAAATAAGCTGACGTCGATCGATTTTACGCCGATTGCTGATCATCTTACGTCGATTGGAAGTGATGCGTTCAGCAATATGTACGGTACGTCCAATCTGGCGACGACAGTCACGTGGCCTGATATGCCGAAGCTCTCATCAGTAGGAAGCCGGCTTTTCTACAATCGCAATTTAAACATGGATTTAGATCTGACCGGCAGTTTGCTGTTGACGACGATTGGATCGAATGCTTTTGAACAAGCCGGCCTGACTGGTTTCATGCTCCCTGAAACTGTCGAAACGATTGGATCCTACGCTTTTTATAACAATAGAATTTCAGAAATCAATTTTGCTTTAATACCAAATGTAAAATCGATCGGAAGCTCTGCATTCCGTACGAACCGATTGACGTCAGTCGATTTGAGCAATTTAGCGAAATTAGAAACGATCGGTGATAACGCTTTCCAGAGCAATCAGATTGAGACGGTAAATCTATACAATTTGCCTTTGCTCAAAACGATCGGAGCGAGCGCCTTTTCCTCCAATAGGATCGCCGACCTTACGCTGGGTACGGCCACGGGTCCCCTGCCTAAACTCGAGGCGATCAGAGCTCAGGCGTTTTATAATAACTGGCTGACAAATCTGACGATCGACAATCTGCCAGTTTTAGCGAGTATCGACGGCAGCGCGTTTGCCGTGAACCGACTGACATCGCTTACGATCAGCAACAATCCTGAATTGGCTTCAATCGGAAATTACGCCTTCCAGAGCAATCAACTGGCTGAAGTAACGTTAGAGAATCTACCGAAACTTACGGATCTTGAGCCGTATACGTTCTCAAACAATCCGGGACACGATGATTACTACAACAATGTCGTCGTCTGGGATTTGCCTAAAGATGAGAACGCCCTAGCTTCGAAAGCGAACTTTCTTGTTAATCCCGATACGGAAGAGCAACCAAGTGACGCATGGGTTGCAGACGATTTTACCTACACTGTTACGAGCAACGAAGCGACGATTACGGGCTTTTCAGAGCAGGGATCAAAGCGCTTTGGTTCTGGCGCAAGACCGGTCGTCTTTCCTGCTAAAGATCCACAAGGGAATAACGTGGTCAGTATCGCAGACCATTCTTTTGCGAATAAGAACATTGATTCGATTGATCTCACGGGCATGACGTTTCTGCGTACGATCGGGGCAAGTGCCTTCTATAATAATGGTTTGACTGACATTAACTTCACAGGCCTAGATAGTCTCGTAGAAATTGGCAGCTATGCCTTCAGCAACAATAGATTGACTAATGTTGATTTAGGTGTGATGCAAAAGTTGCAAAAGATCGGTACCTACGCGTTCTCTTCCAATACGATTACCAACTTAAATCTTGATGGTGCTGTCTCCTTGCAGACGATTGATACTTCTGCTTTTCAGAGTAACCGTATTTCTAATTTAAATTTCGGTTATTTGCCGAAATTGACGCTAATTAACAGCTATGCCTTCTACAGTCAGGGAGGCGATCCGCTTTATCTTGATTTGTCAGGTCTCTCTGCCTTGCAGACGATCGGTTATAGAGCCTTTGAAAGTACGAACCTCGTCTCGTTAGAGTTCGGCAACTTGGAAAATCTGACGACGATCGGTTCCGATGCATTTTCATTTCACAGACTGACCGGTGAACTCGACCTATCACGTCTCAAAAACTTGACGACGATCGGCTCCGATGCTTTTGAGACGTATTCGTCAAGTGCGTACGGCATCACGAGTGTCAAATTCCCTACGGAAAGCAATCTGGTGCATATCTATTCGTATGTCTTCCGCAATAACAGGCTGACAGAAGTTGACTTAAGCCAGCAGACAAAACTTGCCTCCATCGGTAGCTACGCTTTTGCCAACAACCTTATTGAGGACATTACGTTCCCGCAGGATGCACCTTTGACAACTATTCAAAGCTATGCCTTTCAGAGCAATAGGCTGCAAGAATTGGATCTGAGACCGCTGACTAACTTGAGAAGTCTCAATTATTCGACGTTCGGCTACAATGCGATCGAGGACGTCTACGCGCCTGATAGCCTTACATCGCTAAACGACTACACGTTCTATTTTAACCAATTGAACGTAGGCTCGCCGATTAATACAGAAGCAATTATTCACATAAGTGAGCCTACAACATTGAAGAGTTATTCGAACACAAGAGGCTGGGGGCATCTGATCAACCCGAAGAAACTCATCTTTACGTATAAAGATCGAGCTAGCGGCAATGAAATTCTACCGAGTAAGGTCGAATACTACAAGGGCACGAAGACGAGCGAGACGTATTATGCTCCTGATACGCCACTACATTTTGCCAATCCCGCTTCGATTGATGTTAATTTTATTCCTGATCAGTCTGTCTATAACGTCAATTTCCTCTATGACGCGCTGACGTTTTTTCATACCGATAATATCATTATCGAACATTCGAACGTCGGTACGAATCGCGCTTACGTAGGTAATATCCTGAACACGAGTTTAAAGATTGCCCTTTCAGCTGAAGCCGATGAATATGAGAATGTTGAATTGAGGGTTTACTATAACCCGGAGTATATCGATAGTTCGAAAGTCACGGCGCCTCTCTTAGGTAACAATGACTACACAATCACTAAGCCGACAGATGGTAAGCCGTATATCTCATTCAATTTCCCGAGACTAATCGGCGGACAATCTTATGAAATACCTGTAACGTGGGCGTTTAAGAGAGATTATACACCGCAAAACCAAGTTGAAACTCTTTACACACAGCTTAGAGACGCAAATAATGAGCTGCTCGCAGCCGCTGTCGATCAGTTTGGGAACCCTATGAATCCGACGATCGAAGCGTACTACAGCGAACCTTACATCGAAAAAGGAGCCGTTGGGACGAACCAGTACATCGGCGGTCCGCGTGTAGCCGGTAGCTTTACGACGACGGAGATCGATGGCCAAAACGTAAGCCACGTCGATGTGCCAGTCGATGTGACGTACAGCTTCCGTATTATGCAGACGACTTACAATTCGAATTTCGATCGCAACATCGAAACAATTACTTACATTGACACGCTCCCGAGCTATGAAGCAGTAGAAAATGGATCGATCGTCACGAAGACAGCGCTGATCAACCTTGAGACGAGCCCTGGCTGGTCGTACTACGATCCTGTTACGAATATGCCGACTGAGGAAGTGACGGCATACGGTATTGTGACTGTGCCGAACTACGACAAGGATTATGCCTATTCGTATCCGACACTTAATCTTCGATTCCCGGGCGGGATTAAAGACCAGACGGTGACGAATGTGATCGAGGCGCAACTCACTCCTGCCAATAAGCCTGCTGCGGAACCCGTAATTGTGAAGACGGACGATGTGCCTATTTCACTTATTGCAGGCAGTGCGCCACAGCCGACGGAGCCGAAAGTTGAAGTGACGAGCTTTACAAAATCGGTCTACCCACTTAATGTGTTGGACTACGAGCCGACGAAGGAAACGGCTAGCTTTACGTGGCCCTTAAGCTTCGTTGTCGGTACGAATGATCTCGCTTTATCAAAGGTCTTTAAGAACATTGTTTTTGAAGATTTCGCGCTAGACGATCGTCTTGTTTACACGAAAGTGCAGCTGCCAAGTTCAGGTCATCTGGCAACGGTTAAAGCATTCCGAGCTGATGGGACTGAAATTGAAGCATACAGCGGTATGACGAGTAGCGGTGTCTACGAATTCCCGGCATACAGTCACGGTATGGAGCGCATCAATAAAATCACCGTTGATTTGGGTGATCGCGAAGTGATGACTAGTTACAGCATTAACGTCGTGACAGTTTTTACAAATCCCTCAGATGAAACGAAGGCTTATTATGCCGGCTACAATGCAACGGATCATTCTAAAAACTACTTGCCAAACTCGGCCAAGGTTACGGCCTCTTTTACTGGGGACGGCGTCTCTGGTACTTATACGTCTGAGACGGTGACGCGCCACGCTCAGATCTTGCCTTTTGAGCTAAAAGTAATTCCTGACAAAATCCAGACGTTCCGTTCATCTGAAGTTGGATCAGATATGGACGCACAGCTCCCGCACTATCCCGGCGACGAGGGAAGGTACACAATCGGTATTAAAAGAAGCCTGAATAACCGCCCCTTTACAATGACCGACGCTGATCTGCCGATTTATAATTTCCGTATGGTCGATCTTCTACCCACTGACATTGTCGTCAAACCGGAGAATATCTTGCTGAAGAAGGAGTTTGCCCTCCAGCCAGGTGCGAAGTTTGAAATGGTCTCCGACTACGGCTCGACTGGTCGCGTCGCCATTATATTCACAGCAGACTCAATATCAGCCGACGTCACGACGGTCGCCTTTATTGACGCAAAACTTGATCTGGCGATGAACGCCGGTTTCCATAAGAACGACATCTACTTGTCTTTTGATACGGGAACGGGGCATAACTGGGATTACGGCCAACCTGTGACGACAGACAACTTAGGGGACAATCCTGCAAATCCTTACATGCACGACTATGTCTCGCTCTTTATGGCGAAGGCCCAAGCGATGAATGCTGTGAAGTACGTGCGTAATGCAAACTTAGATACGGCGACAGGCCATCTCGTCGGTGCAGGTACTTGGTCAGAAGGTATCTATACCGAGGATTCTGGTTATTTCCAGTATAGGCTTTTCGTCAAGAACGATACGATCCATGATCGCGATCATAATGAGCTTTACGATGTCTTTCCCTATTACCTCGATAAAGTGACTCAGATGAACATGGAAGGCTTGCGCGCCAGTCGTGGCTCAGCGTTCAGTAATAAGGTTCTTGCGGCAAGGCTTGAGGGAACGACGGCCGATCAGTTCAAAATTCAATTCACGACGGGTGACGTCAATATTCCTGACCATGTAGAGGCTGGCGCCTACCTCAGTGGGTTAACGTGGGGAGATGCCGGTGCCAATGGTTCAGCGCCAGATGGTGTGACGGCGATGCGGGTGATCCCGAAGGATGGTTCGACTGGACTGATTAAGAAGGACGACACGCTTATCGTCATCGTTGACGCAAAGGCTCCGCAATATAATGCCGAGACATCGGGTAAGCGAGGCTATAACAGCTTTATTCGCACCGATGATTCGCTCAGCGGGAGGTTTCTCGAAGTTCAATCTGTCTGGAATGAAGTGCCTACACCGCATGGAACATTACGTGTTGGGAAGCGTTCACGTACATTTGATCCTTTGAATCAGAACGTTGTCGCTTACGATGCACCGTTGACTGGTGCAGAATTTACTCTCTATAACGAAGGCGGAATCCCGCTCACGACGGCTGTTACCAATAGCGAAGGCTTTGCTGAATTTGTTGACATTAGGATCGGCACGTACTTTGTCGTTGAGACAGGCTTCCCACCGTGTCACTATGTGCCGGAAAATAACCCGCAGATCAAGGTATTGAGGTCTGACTGGGAACAGCAACCGAATCTCATCTACACTGTTGGGCCATTCTATAATGACCCGATCGTCCAAGGAACTGTCGTCATAAAAAAGCTCGATGGAGCAGGCGAACTGATGCCTGGTATCGCGTTTGCATTGACCGATCAGGCGAGCGGCAAGAAATATATGGCGACGACGGGGAGTGATGGCGTAGCGACGTTTACAGAAATTCCCTACGGAGCCTACACGTTAACGGAGACGAACGCGCCGAGACTCTTGACTCCGGTTGTACCGATTACTGTCAAGATCGACGCGCCGAACAAGTTGGTTGAGTTTACTGGTGATACGGCGCTCCGCAATGACAAGGCAGAAGTTTCCCTGTTCAAGCTCGGAATTCGCCAGACTTTAAACGCAGAAAAAGATTTGTCACAGTACGTAAAGTCTGACGGCACGATCGTTAGTGAGACGTGGAAGTTTGAGATCCGGAACAAGACAAATCCTCAAGAAGCGGCTAGACAGGTAACATTTACAAGCAATAATGTGCGTAACGGCGTCAAACTTTCTGGCCTTACAGTCGGTGACCTTTACGAAATTAAAGAAATCTCAGGGCCAGCACAAAACCAGACGTTATACAATCACAATCCTAATACCTACACGTTCAAAATTAATGCAGCGGGTGAACTTGTCGATGCTGCCGGTGTTAAGTTTAAAGCGCAAAACATCTACTTCCCCAACGAGCGCAAGACGGTCGACGGCAAAGTTGTAATCACGAAAAAAGACGACAATGATGCCCTCTTAGCGGGCGCTACGTTCAGTCTGGCAAAGCTTAATAAAGAGACTTCGACATTCGAAGAGGTCGAAAGAAAATCTTCAAACACTGAAGGTCTCGTCACGTGGGATCAGCTTTCGGCCGGCAGCTACGAAATTCGTGAGATTTCGGCTCCATTGGGCTATATCAAGACGAGTGATGTTTACCGCTTCGTCGTCGAAGATTTTGCGACGACGAGCATGCTGACAAACAGCAACTATACGCACCGCGATGGCGGCCTGACGCATAACTTTAGTTTCACTGCTGTCAATCGAAAGATCAATCTCAACCTCGTCAAACGGCACTTGGTGGCTAAGAATGTATCGGAGGCAGAAAGAGATCTTCTCATTGAACAAAACCCAAGCTACAAGTGGGTTGCCAAACAAGTTGGCTACGATGTTTATCAAGTGTTGGGCGGTGCTGAGTTTACGTTCTATAAGGAGATCGAAGCAAACGGTGTTGTAGAAAAAGAAGTGCTCGCTACGGGGCTTGTTTCCGGAGCAGATGGTTCAATCCCTGTGAGTGATATTCCTAGCTTCAGCTGGGATGAGACGGGAGTCTATTACCTTGAGGAGACTCAGACACCAGATAATAGCTGGCTGCTTCCAACCAAGATGCTCAAGATTGATTTGCCATCCGTACTCAGAAATAATCCCACCGGTACAGCGACCGTCTTCATGGAAAACCAGAAGAAGCTCGGCCAAATTCTAATATCAAAATATGATCGCTACACGGGGCATAGACTTCAGGGTGTCGAATTCACGCTGTATAAAGGGACGAAAGACACTTATCTCAGCGATCCAAATCCTATCGTGCGTACAACAGATCAATATGGGTATAGAAGATTTGACGGTTTGGCGCTCGGTAACTATGTCTTAAAAGAGACGGCGACGTTGCCCGGCTATATTTTGGATGAGACTATCTATGAAATCGCGGTGACAGCTGAAAACCGCTACTTCTACTATAGTATTTATAATGTGCAAGAAGGTGAACTCCTCGATATTCCCGTCAAGAAAGTCTGGCTTGGTTCACCACCCGAGTACGCTACCGATGAAGGCCTCGCCGTTGAACTTTATGGGGAAAGCCAAACTGATCCAAAGCATCTTATCGATGTTGTCTTGTTGACTGAAGACGGTGCTTGGTCACACACGTTCAAAGATTTGCTGAAAGAAGATAGTCAAGGTCATGCGTATACTTACACGATCCAAGAAAAGGGTGTCCCTGTCGATTTTGAGATTGCGATAGGAAACGGAACGGTCAAAGGATCTGATTATCCCGGACTTGATCAGACGGTCGCGGATGAAACCGTCTTGAAAAATCACGCCCTCGGTGATCTTTTCGTCACGAAGACTTGGCAAGGGCGTTACCCTGAAATTCGACCGGCATCAGTCCAACTTACGTTGACGAGAGCTGAATACAACGCCGATACAAGTGAATACGGTGATTATACCGTTCAGGGAGCTCCCGTTAATATCTCCGAAAATACTGGTTGGGCCCATACGTGGACAGGCTTAAAGACACATGATCTTAACGGCAAGCTTTACCGCTATAAGGTTCAAGAAACACCTGTGATGGGCTACCAGCTCGCGAGCCATCATCCTGAGTATGTTGAGCTAACAGGCGGTGCGGAAATTGAGATTGAACTTATCAATCGCCAACTCCTTACACAGAAGGCGAGCAAGGTCTGGTCCGATAATTCGCCTGCTGTCAAGCCGACGATCGTCTTTCAACTCGTGAGAAAGACGGCCAGCATGGACAATTACGAGGTTGTAACAAGTGCAGCCTTAATGCCGATTACGGCTGATTCCTGCACGGTGGAATGGACAAATCTTCCCTCAACGGATGATTCAGGCAATTGTTATTTCTACTCAGTTTTCGAGGGGTACATTAATGATTTATATGAATTCGTCCGACAAGTTCCTGAAAACTATCGGGCTGAGACTACGGTCGCTCCGATCCAAAACGCGGCAGGTGTTGAGATCGGCACGGAAGTGATCGTGACGAATACTTGGCAGGAGATGAGTTTCACAGCGACAAAGACGTGGTCAGAAGATTCGCCGACCATCAAGCCCGACATCGAACTCGTACTCCGTCAAGATGGCGAGCTCTACAATGGCACAGGTGAGCCGAAATTGCTCCGTGATGGCGAGTCTCAAGTAACGTGGGAGAATTTGCCTGTTTACTATTACAAGAATAATAATGGGGTCGTCGAGGAACATGAGCATCATTATTCGGTCGATGAGGTGAATGTCCCTGAAAGCTACGACAAGACGCTTGTCAGCGCCACAGAGATCTTTAACGACTATAATCCAGTCATGCTTGAGGCAAGAAAGATCTTTGACCTCTCCCTTGTTACGGAAGATTTTGCTGATATGGACGTTCGTCCGGAAGAGATCAAGTTTAGTCTTTACAAGACGACGTATGATGAAGCTACGGGGACGACTGTCATGAAAAAGTTTGATGAGGTCGTTCTCGATGGCTCAGTAGACATGAATGTCACTGACTCTGGTGAGCTCTATGAGTGGCTCTATACGTGGAAGAAACTGCCCAAGTACTATAATGTCACAGACGAAAGCGGTACAGTCACGCGCCACGAAAACGAATACAAAGTCATTGAAGAGATCATTCCGAAGAACTACGAGCTTCTCAGCTCAGAAGATGTCTCCGAAGAAGGGCTTTTCCGCTGGGAAGTCACGAATCGTTACCGCAACGGCTTTACGGTTCACAAGACATGGGATATCGGCGATAAGACGGTCTCCGAAATAGGTGGACTGCCTGCCGTCGAGTTGCAGCTCTATCGCGGTATCGTCCTGGAAAATGATACGCGGATCGATACAGAACTCTGGTCAGAAGCGGTCGGTGAACCAGTCGTTCTCGATGGTTTTGCTGATGATACAATGATGGGCACGAGTCGAGAGACGACACAAGAAGGCAGCTTGACTTGGATGTATTCTTGGTTTGATCTTCCTATCTATGGCGAATATGACGCACATGATGAGTTAAGTGCCTACGGCCTTTCTGACGGCGATCGCATCCGTTACTACTATTATGCGGAAGAAAAGTTAAGTGAATCGGTTGCGGAAGACTATTCAATCGACGCCGTGAGCTCTGCTTCGACACGTATCGTCAACCGGCTTGATAAGACGAGCTTTACTGCTAGCAAAAAGTGGGTTAACGGCTCTGATCTCAACAGGCCGAAGGTAGAGTTCGTTCTTTATTCTGATTACATCGACCCGACTACAGGTGAGCGTACCGACGCTCAAGAAATCACTCGTGCCACGCTAGACGGAACCGTTGATGAACATGGAGAAGCTAAGCCTTGGGTTTATACGTTCAACAATCTGAAACACTATGTTAAGGATGAAGACGGCAAGTATCTGAAAGATGCTGAGGACAAACCTGTTCCGTATCGCTATTTCGTAAAAGAAGAAAAGGTACCAGGAAACTATACAGTCGACTATGACGGTTCGGATGTTATTAATACGTACGTGTCGCCTCCAATCAATGTAACAGCGACGAAAACGTGGCGAGGTGGCGAGAACGTCGAAACGCCTTCCGTTTACTTTAGATTGATGAGAGAGGCTGCTGGAGGCATTCCTCACGCAGTGCCCAATACGGAGATCAAGGGCCCCTTTAATGGCGATGTCAGCTTTACTTGGGAAAATCTCGATAAGACCGACTCCAAAGAAAACATTTATCGTTACTTCGTCGAAGAACTTATATTCGATGATAAGACAGACAAATTTATTAAGGGTGTGCCGGAGCATTACGAGCTCACAGGATCTGATCTCGATCTTATCAACACCTACGTTCCCAAAACTGGAACAGTTGAGGCGACGAAGACTTGGATCGGTGGAGAAAAGACTGTAAGGCCAACCATCTACTTTGAACTCCAACGGAAGACGGCAGTGATGGAGGACTATGAAGTTGTGCCAGACACTGATGTGCGTGAACTAGTAGACGGAGTGGAAACGGTGACGTGGGAAGTAGATATTGAAGATACTTCAGGTCTGCCCTACGAATTCAGAGTCCTTGAAGGTACGTTAGTGGAGGGTGAATTTGTCGAAATTTCACCCGGTAAATATGAGGCAGTCGCAAAGGATCTGAATGTTACGAATACTTACGTCATCGACCGTGGCGAAGTGACAGCCACAAAGACTTGGCATGGCGGTTCAAAAATTGATCGGGCAGACGTCTACTTCAAGCTACAGAGAATACTTGCCGGCTTGATCGAGGATGTGCCAAATGCAGAGATATTGAAGCTGGAAGGTGATACGGTCACTTGGTACGATATTGAGCTTGAGACTTTTGAAGGCGTACCTTATGAGTTCACGGTCGTTGAATTGAGCCTCGATGATGCAACTGGTGAATTGGTAGAGAGTGTGCCTGACCATCAGTCAGAGGTGGCCGGTCTTGAAGTGACTAACATTTACGTTTCACCTATTGGTGAAGTTTCTGGAACGAAGAAGTGGGTTGGTGGATCTGGCCGGACTCGACCAACGATCTGGTTTAAGCTTTACCGCGAATCAGACCTCGTTGAGTATGAAGCAGTACCTGATGTTGACATTTTGAAGCTGGCTCATGGTGTAACTGAGGTTAGATGGAATAATATCGAATTGAAGGACTTTGAAGGCAATGATTATCAATTTACTGTCAAAGAAGTAGATCAGTTCGGCAAAGACTTTGTACCTAAAAACTACAACAAAACTGAATCAGGTCTAATCGTCGTGAATACATTCAACCCAGTCACCGAATCACCTGATCAAGATAGTAAAGGTTCTGCTCCGTCTACCGGCGAACATTTGAGCTCGACTTACTTAATAGGTATAGCCTTAATCGTAGCGGCGATCCTGCTAGTCATCATGAGGAGACGGAAGTTAGAACATTAGAAAATTAAAAACGAATCATTAGGTGGCACAACACAGCCGCCGATGCAGGCTCTGCGTCAGCGGCTGTTCGCTTACGTGGCATCGCGATTGATGCTGTCTATCATTTCGGCTTTAAGCGAGTTCTTGCTGAAAGCCCTTTTTGACCATTTCGCACAGTGTGCTACTTCAGATGCTGTGCCCGTTCTCCACCGATGAGTTTGGGGCGGTACATAAGAGCCGTTACTCTCGCTTCTCCGATTGTCTTGACGGAAAGCCTTACGGGGCGCTGGACGTGCTTGATGTGCATGCCGATTTCTGTATCGCCGATGTCGATGCCAAGCGTACCGGTAATGTGCTCGACCATGACGGGTTGATTGAATTGATCGTATGCGGCAACAGAGCATGCACCTCCGGCATGGAGAGCAGGGACAACATTAACTTCTTCAAGGCGATTTTGAAGCATGACATCTCGTTCTACAACGAGAGAGCGGTTGATATGCTCGCACCCTTGCACAGCAAGGTGGAGGCCATGTGCTTTGATAACGGGTATTAGCGTTTCTATTATGAGCGATCCAATTTCTTGGCTCGAACCTTTTCCGATCTGGTGTCCTAGAACTTCACTCGTACTACAACCGAGAATAAAAATATCGCCAGATCGCGAATGGCATGCTACCTTGATGAGTTCTTCAGCAGCATCAGCGACTTGTTTTCTTATCGCATCGTAATTCATGGTATTTATTCCTTTCTATACTACGGGCATTCTCTGGTTCATTTTGCGCTTTCGAAATTGTTTAAAAGTCGAGTCGTGGTACAGGGTTCATATATCTTTGGCAAACGATGGATCTGAACATTTGTGGGATGCTCTTACCACCAAGCGATCATTAGAGTAGTTGGAAAATACTGCCTCAGTCAATTAAATTATTCAATTGCTTTAGAAGTGGTGTTTGAAGTCTCGTTGTAGGAACGTTAAATTGTGCAGGATAAAATCGGTTGCGAGCCTGTACACCTCATCGACCGATTCTTTCATGCCTGACTCGAGCCAATGTTCGATCAGTCCTCGAACACCGCTCGAAACGGTATAGTAATAGTACTCGATTGAACGATTTACTTTACTGTCATGCGTACTAGCCGCCTTGTTCATTAATGTTGTATAGCCTTCTAGCCAGATTCTGCTTAGGAAGGTGCTATCGGGATTCGTGAGCAAAACAATACAGAGATCTGTATTGTCGTGAATGAATTTGAAGACCTCGTAGAGAGCAGGCAACTGAACATTTCCAGTTTTATCGACTTTTATATGGAGAATCATCGATGAATCGATGAGGGTATCGTGGATGATTCTTTCAAACCGTTTAAAGATAGTGTCCTCTAAGCTGCTGAACAAATCATCGATGTCAGTGTAGTGAAGATAAAAAGTCGTTCTACTTATATCAGCTGATTCTGTAAGTTCAGTAACGGTGATCTCGCGCAGTGGCTTTTTCAGAAGGAGTTTTACAAGACTATTCTGAAGTGCACCGATGGTTCGGCGAGTTCTCCGATCGTCTCGTCTCAGTCTTGCCTGTTTAACCTGCTCTTGCGCGCTTAAGTGAGGTAATGAATGTTTGGTTGCAGACGATAGTTTATTCTTGTTCATTTTAGATTAGGCTCCCGTAGCTTCATACGACTATGTCGGAAGAAGTTTCTTCGAGTGTATCTGTTTTGATCGAAAGTCGTCTTTTCGTCGGAGTGATTTTGACAGCTGGATATTTTATTCTTAGTTCTGTTCTGCGATTGTTACATCTTGCGATGAAGTAGGCAGATATGAATTGGCAAATCCATTCTTGAGTCTCGCTACATTATAGCACGATATGACACTCTTTTTAGGATTTGTTGCTTAATAGACATATGTAAAAATAGTGTTGTATGTCAGGTAGGTGTCTCCACAAAGTTGTCAAATTCATGCCCGAATCACTACACGAATGCCTGATAGTATACAAGTGTCGTGCATATTAAGTGCCGCCATATCTGCTGTATAGAGATCAAGATTGAACGGAGGATGTCAAGGCGAATCATAGACTCTGTCACGTCTTTTGGTTGTTTCTTGGCTTGAGGAAAATGAATAAACTGGCAGGGCATATTGTTAAATACCGAGTTGTTATATTCTTTGTGTTTCTAGTACTTATTGTCGTGAGTGTCTTCCTTTCATTGAAGGTCAAGATTAATTTTGACCTTTCGTCATATTTGCCTCAGGAAGCCCCCTCGACGATCGCCGTTAATAAAATGAGCGAGGAATTTAAGCAGGCTGTGCCAAACGCGGAAATCGGTTACCCTATCAACAACCTTTCTGAAGCACTTGCGATGAAAGAAAAGCTACAAGCGCTCGATTTTGTCGATGAAGTCCTTTGGATGGACGATCAGCTTGATCTCGCCGTTCCTCTTGATCTTCAAGATCAGAAAATAGTTGAAGGATTTTTAAAGGACGACATTGCGCTATTCCAGTTAACGATCTCCGACGATGCTGATGTGCAGGCAGCATTGGCCGAGCTTGAAGAGCTTGTCGGGGAATCGGGGCATATACGAGGAGAAGTGGTTGAGCAGTCGTTCATGCAGCGCGGTGTTACAACTGAAATAACCACGATCTTGGCCGTCATGATTCCCGCCGCCCTGATTATTTTGCTTCTGACGACCCGTTCATGGTTTGAGCCCATTCTTTTCATGCTCGTCATTTTCGTCGGAGTGCTCATCAATATGGGTTTGAATTCATTCGTGGAGGACGTCTCTTTCGTCACGCAAGCCGTCAGTTCTGTTCTGCAGCTTGCCGTCTCGATGGATTACGCTATCTTCTTATTGCATCGATTCGGTGATTACCGCGCTGAGGGGATGGAACCAAAAGAGGCGATGAGACAGGCGATTGTGAAGAGTTTTGCCCCTGTTAGCGCGTCAGCTTTGACGACATTTTTCGGGTTTCTCGCGCTTATCTTCATGCGTTTCGGTATAGGCAAGGATTTAGGACTTGTACTTGCGCGTGGCGTTGTGGTCAGTCTGATCACCGTCTTCTTGCTGTTGCCTTCGCTAGCCCTGTTGACTTATAAGTTGGTTGAGAAGACGACACATCGCTCTTTACTCCCGTCGTTTAAGGGGTTTAGTCGCGTCGTGACTCGTATTGCCATTCCTATTGTTATTTTGAGTCTACTGCTCGCTGTACCTGCGTACATCGGTCAGAGATCGAATGATTTTATTTACGGAGGGCGATCGTATCCGGAAGACACGCGGGCAGGGCGCGATGCCGCCTTCCTGCGCGATACGTTTGGCGATAACATGCAGATGGCGCTACTTGTCCCTAAGGGTGAGTGGGCGACAGAGCAGCGTTTAGTGAAAGAATTGGAAGCCTTACCCGAGATGAAATCGGTTATAGGTTATGTCAATATGGTGGGTGCGGGAGTGCCTGTCGATCTCTTGCCGGAACGCGTGGTATCGCAGCTTATCTCAGAGCATTACAGCCGAATTGTGCTCATTGCTGATTCGCCCGATGAGAGCCCAGAGACGTTTGAGCTTGCTGAAAGAATTCGATCAATTGTCGACCGTGCGTATCCTGACGGGAACACGCATATCGCCGGTGCCAACGTTGTCCTCCTTGACATGAAGACGACGATTACCCAAGATCTCCCAATAGTCAACGGCCTTGCTGTTCTCGCTATATTCTTGGTGATTATGCTGACGTTCAGGTCGCTCGCCATACCAGTTATTCTTGTTCTGGCCATCGAGCTAGCTGTATGGATCAACCTCGCCGTCCCGTATATCTCGGGCATTCCGCTCGTCTTTATCGGTTATCTCGTTATCAGTACGGTACAGTTAGGGGCGACAGTTGACTACGGGATTTTGATGACGCAACATTACCTTGACCACCGACAAGTCATGGGGCGCAAAGAGGCGTCGGCCAAGACGATTCAGACGGTTGCAGGTTCGATCATTCCTCCGGCAATGATCCTCTCTGTTGCCGGTTACCTGCTCTACTTGATATCGAGTATTCAAGTCGTCAAAGAGATTGGTCATGTTCTCGGGCGTGGTGCCCTGCTATCACTTCTAATCGTACTCGTTCTACTACCAAACTTACTCTATGTTTGTGACCGAGTGATTGAAAAAACAACCTGGAAGCTCCGTATGCTTCCAGACAGACAACGATCAAAGTCTGGAGGAAAAAACTAAAAATGAATCCGATTAAAGAGAGAAAACGACTCAAGAACAGTTCTTTAGTGAAGTCAATTGCCATTTTCGTGTTGTTGACTTTAGTGATCGGCGTGATTCCCGCTGTTGTCCAAGCTGACCGCGAGGCGAAAATGGTCACCTTGCCAACATCAGATGCGAGCAAGAGAGAAGTTGTTTACGCTCGTCTCAGCGCGACGGGAGAAGTTGACAGTGTTTACGTTGTCAACCATTTTAGTCCGTCGAAAAAGAGCTCTCTGACAGACTATGGCGACTACGAGGAGGTTATTCAATTGACTGGGAGTGCACCACCTGTCCTGAGTGGAACAACTGTCTCGATCGCGGAAGCAGAGGGTCCGTATTATTATCAGGGGAATCTCAAGTCGCGTGAGCTACCGTGGCTTTTCGATATGACATGGAAGCTTGACGGTGAGGTAAGAGAACCTTCGACACTCTCAGGTGTGTCGGGTGAGCTCGAATTTGAGATGAGCGTCAAGAGCAATGAGAAGATCGATGCTGATTTTTTCAACCAGTATGCGCTCCAGATAAGTATCCCGATTGACCCAGAGCGTTCAAAGATCGTAGCGGCGAGTGAAGGATTCATGGTGTCTTATGCAGGTACGGAACAGCAGATGACGTACATGGCCTTGCCTAGCATGGAGACAACATTCAAGGTCATTTTGGATGTAAGCGATTTTGCAATGGCTCAGATGACGATAGCTGGTATCCCGTTGTCACTCGATGTCGATCTTGATACGATTGGCGATGAATTCGATGAAATGCTCGCTCCGCTTGAGGAGTTGGAGTCGGGTATTGCCGATTTTGCAGATGGGGCGGCACAATTGCGTAAGGGTTATGAAGAACTGCTCAGCGCTTACAATCAAGTGCGCGATGGGAGTGGACAGTTGGTCTCAGGCGGAGACCAGCTCACGGGCGGTGTCGATCAGCTCAAAAAAGGCGTCAAAGACTATACGACAGGCGTCGATCGCTACGTCCAAGGTGTTGGTCAACTATCGAAAGGTTATCAGGCGTTTGATCAAGGTGTCCGCACCATGTATCAAGGGACGAAACAGCTGAAGGCGGAGGGTGCGCAACTCATCAAGGGATCGGCTGATATTTTGGCAGGATTGAATCAGATTGTCGATCAACTATCTGCCGTGGATTTCGATGGTGTGCAACTTCCGAACATCGACCAAGACACGCTGGCAGAACTCGATGCTCTCGTGGAAGGATCGGAGCAGGTGCGTGACAACTTGGCACTCTTGGCCGCTGCAAGTGGACCTTTGGCCGCTGGTTTGGGGCAGACACAAGCTCAACTTGCTGGTCTCAAGCAGCAGGCAGATCAATTCGTCATTCCCGAAAATAATGTTGATTCGATGACGGCTGCTGAGTGGGAATACTACATTACGACAACACTAGGGTTCACCGCTAGCGGTAACCCTCAGCAAGATCAATTGCTTTATAATCAGCTCGCCGGCATGTCGAAGCTTGCATCTGGTTATAAGCCGGCTGTTGTCATGTTGCGTGGCACCATCGACGGGTTGCTCAACCAACAACAAGGAATCCCTGCTTTGGCAAACGGAGCTTCTGAGATTTCAGGCGGTTTACAACAACTTTCGGGTCAATACGGCGAATTACATGACGGCATCGTCGAGCTTGTTGAGCAAGTGAAAGGTCTCGCTGCTTTGTCGGGTCAATTCGCTCAGCTTCGTGACCAGTTCCCTCTGCTCGTCGGTGGACTAAAGAATCTGAGAGACGGTTACGCAGGTGTCTACGGCGCTGACGGGAAACCCGTCGTCGGACCCGACGGCAAACCGATGATCGGATTTCACAATGGACTGAAAGCATACATCGAACAAGGTGTAGGCGGTCTACTCAAAGGCTACGAAGGTGTTGGCGGGAAACCCGGTCTGTTGTCAGGATCGTCCGAGATCAAAAATGGGCTCGCTGCCCTCGCAAAGAATGGCAATAAACTCTCTTCCGGTGGAGCCGAGTTGCTCAAAGGTATTACGAAGACAGGGCAGGGGATTGCTGATTATGTCGGCGGCATCTCATCGTTCGACGAGGGACTCGATCGCTACCGTGCCGATGGCCTCATTCCCTACTACGATGGGTTGGTCACGTTTGAAGAAGGAGCCGAAACGCTTAAGAATGAGACGAGCGACCTGCCTCAGAAGTTTGAAGACGCTATACGGGAAATGATGGAAGAGTACGAAGGATCCTTTGACATTCAATCATTTGTCTCTGATAAGAATAAAGATGTGGCAAGTGTCCAGTTTGTGTTTATGACGGAGGAGATTCCGCCAAAAGCAAAGTAAGGATGACGAGTCAATAATAATTTGAAACGAGGATAGCCGTCGACTAGAAAAAGCGTCGACGGCTATTATAATTTACTCGTTGCCGAGATCCGCGGAGGGCGGCGCTACCAGCAAACTCCTTGACTGGGATACTTGCTATTTAGTACGTTTGAGAACGGCCTCAAGATCACCATCATCATCGAAAAAGATGAGAATATTTCCCTCGATCATGTATTTCAATGTGAGCTCGTTTCTTACTCTTCCTTCGTCTAGCATCGCAAGGTCGAGATAGTCATCGCTCACTCTGTACTTCACCATGAACTTTTCCATCGAGCTTGCTATCTCTCTAAACTCTCTAATTAATTGCTCAGGAGCCGTGTCGGATATCTCAAGTTTCACTTCACCATCCTTTGTGAAGTTTAAAATCATGCCGCTTGAAAAATCATATGAATCTTCCCCGATAACGACCCATTTACCAACAATACCTTTGCTTCCGCCTAGGAGAAAAAAGAGGACGACCGCAACAATGACGACCAGAGCTGCCGCAGCGATACCAATAATCAATCCTGTTTTCTTTTTATTTGTGGGTGATTGCGCAGGTTGTTTGTATGGTTGCACAGGCTGTCGGTACGGCTGCGAATGTTGTTTGTAAGGCTGCTCTGGTGCAGGTTGCTGGTATGGCTGCACAGGTTGTTGGTACGGCTGCGCAGGTTGTTGGTACGGCTGCGCAGGCTGTTGGTACGGCTGCGCAGGCTGTTGGTACGGTGCTGCTTGAGGCGGATAAGCGTAGGGTGATTGAGTCGTTGCTTGTTGCTGAGGTACATCATAATATGCACCTGCTTGTTGAACGGGCCCCGGCCCGAGAGGCGCTCCGCACGACGAACAATGCCGCGCTTGATCGACATTCTTAGTTCCACATTTTCCACAGTACATATAAATCTCCTTTTACCCTTTTTGCGGTGGGTACCCATTAACCTTCTTTTGAAAGAAGATCGCACAACTTATTCAGCAACTCCAACCTAGACACGATCGTTTCTCTCAGAACCTCTACTGCTTTTTAGTTGCGATGTGCTTCATTTGCCACACAAACGCCGAGATTTTATTCAGTTCATGAGGCCAGTTTTTGTGTGCTGGTGATCAGATCGAAACCTTGCATCGAGACTCCTAAGAATATGCTGATGATGTAAAATAGTATATCAGATAATATCTTCTAACATTTACCGATGTCATGAAAAATACTATTTTGTCTCTAAGCTGAACGCCAAAGCACACTGGATAGAAAGAGGCGGTTGCCGTCCTATCTAATCTAGTACGTCGTCTTTCTTCTTTATGATCAGTCGAGGATATATTCCCGCAACAAATAAGGATTTCCGTGCATTGTTATACGTTCAGACGCTCAACATTATTTACAGAGAAAAACTTCCTAGTATCTCTATGTTCGTTAACACTCGACGAAACGTAGGGCTTCTTCTGTTAAGTCTTGAACATCGGCGCTGACTGAGACGGTGATTTTAACATCAGCACGCTGAGCGAAAGATTCTAAGGAGACAAGGAAATCGTCCAAATATTCTTTGTTGTAATCGTCAGCGATGGTAAGAAGGCTGTCGACAAAAATATGTGATATGTCGTAGTCCTTCGCGTTCATTCCTGCAAGGAAAGCGATGAGTTGTCCATATCCGCGGACGGGATATTCAGTAATATCAATCAGTCTAACGGAATGGGGGAGGATCTGGTCAACCGTTTTACCGTATTCGATGAATACAATGTTCAAATCTTTATCTTTTGCCAATGACTCCACCTGATCGAGCATGATCGGAGTTTTGCCGGAACCTTTACTCCCAACAATCGCTTTAACAAACATGATGACCTCCATTAATCTCACCAGTTCGGCGTTCTGAAACTTTGTGCACACTTAAAAGAGTTTCATTTTGCTGATGCGTGGAGACCACTATTCGGCAGCTATTTGCCGTGACGAATTCTGTTACTGGAAGTATAACTTCGTCTCGTTTGTTGTCTGCTGGCGGCCACCCCGTTGAGCAAAATCTATGATTTAATCATACGACAAACGGCACGATTTTTGTAGATTCAGAATAATTTGGTCTACTAAACTTTCTTCAGAGGTGAACTTGAAAATAACTCTATGAGGCTGATATGGTGTCTTTCTATAAAAAGGATGGGCGTGTTGTTGTTCTTGTCTGCTTGAAATGTCAAAAGACTACCTGATAAGAATTAGTCCTTTAAAAAGTGGTTGAAAAGATAGAAAAAGGATACGACTGCGAAGCAAATAAAAACAGTCGTCAACTACCAAGATAAGTCAACGACTGTTCGTGAATTTTGTAAGGCGGTTGTATTGCGATCGAAGCTTTGGCTCGACAAACTCCTATTTGGCGCGTTTGAGAGTGGTGTAAAACTCTCCTGTTTCATTCGAAAACGTGAGAGTGTCGCCCTCAATTTTATATTTCATCTTCAACAATCTCGTATCCCCATCTGTATGCATCATAACCTCAATATTATTGTCATCGATTATCTTGTACGTCGCCTTAGTCTGAGCTACTAGAACTGCAACTTCCAGCGCTCTCTCAGAATCTAAAGTGGGCACTTCAAATATCAACTCTCCATCCTTTTTGAAGTCTAAGATCAAACCGGGAAAAAATTGATCAGAAGTCTCGTAGACAACGACCCACTTATTTTGAATCCCCTTGTTTCCACCACCCAAGAGAAGAAAGAGAATAACTGCAACAATGACGACCAGAACGATTGAGACAATGCTTATAATCAACGCTGTCTTCTTTTTCTTCTTCTTCTTGGCAAGTGGCTGTATGGGTTGCCTATACGGTGCCATTGGGGGCGGATAGTCGTAAGGCGCTTGATTAGGCGTATATTGCTGCGGTGCAACGTTGTATGTCCCTGTTTGTTGAGCCTGACCAGACCTGAGCGGTGATCCGCATGACCAACAATAATCCATTTGTGCACTGTTCTCAGCTCCACATTTTCCACAGTACATATAAAACTCCTCAACCCTTTTTTACTGGCGAATGCCCATTAATCTTCTTTTGAGAGAAGATCACGAATTTCTTTCAGCAGTTCCACCTCAGACTCTGTTGCTTCTTCCACCACTACCTCCGCGTCTCTTTTGCGTCGTGCTTTATTCGCAACACGAACGACTAAGAACAGGAAGAAGGCGACAAGAATGAAGGTCACGAGCGACTGAATCACTTGGCCATAGGTGATGGCGACTTCCTCAACACCATCTTTAGCTTTACGTAAGACGATCTTAAGTGATGAAAAGTCGATGCCGGCAGTAACGTAGCCAATGATAGGCATCAAGATGCCGTTGACAACACTGTCGACGATCGCTTTGAATGCAAGACCGAGAACAAAGCCAACGGCTGCATCTAGAACGTTACCCTGCGCAATGAACTCCTTGAACTCTTTGATCATCGTATTATTACCTCCGCGTACGATACTCTGCCGGTTTCTGTTAGGTGACGCAAGAGCCGAATCCCTACACCGGCGATTCATCATAATATCCTGATGACACGAATTAGTATATCAGATAGGGACGGTCGATATTAACCGTTGTCATATGAAAAATCTGCTACTTTATCCTAGCTTTTCCCTTCGTTGAGTATGACCAAATCAGCATATGCAGCATCGAATCCGCTGCTCCTAGACAGTCCCATAGTATTTTTGTCTAGCTCGTGCTATCTTTTCTTTGAGCCATTGGTTGTGCCTCCTTAATGTCATTTTGGTTATTAACATTCTATAGGAGTTCCAATGGCACTTTCTTATTAAAGCTCTAAGTTGAGAACATCATTTTACGTGACCGGTTCCTCTGTCTGATCTCGAACTTTTGTGCTGTAGGAAACGGTGGTTTTAATATTTGACAGCTGAGCGAAAGTAGCCAGAGGAGTTGCCGCTCACTCACTGACACACTAGCCCTCAATGATCCCTTGCTACAACTGATGAAATAGTTTTTATCATGTGCAAAAAAGAAAATGCCTTGACTGATTGATCAAACGAGAGGTATTTGAATTTCCGTGATGTATTGATTCGGATCACTTTCAACAAATTGATCGATGATGTTGAAGTGGATACTGCAGTCGGCTATCTCAATGTTGCGATCCTGAGCGTAAGCCATCATTTCAACTAATTTTTCCCGGATAGTCTCATAGCGTCCTTTATAGAAAGATCTCACTGCAACACGAGCTGGTATCGTGATGAGACGTTCTTCCATCAATTCAATTTCGAGTGACTGTGGGGTATAAGCTAACAAGTCTTCCTTTTGACGGATGCAAGCGCCAAAGATTTTTTCCGTGGGTGTGTAGATGACGATTGTAGGGAAAAAATAGAATGCCTCCGACGCGTAGAGTTCCTTCTCTGGTCCAATCTGAAGATATGATCGTGCAGGCACAGAAACGACTTCAATTGATGATCCCTTCTCTCGATAGTCGCTACTTTCGATGTAGTGAATCTTCTCTTTGATCGTGTTACTAATGAACTCCAGTCGTTTGACCTCTTTGACCAGCGCCTCCGCTTGCATCTGCAATCCCGCCGCGCGTCCCTTAAACGTAAGATTATCGAGGTAATCCTTGATCTCTTTGATGGAATACCCCTGTTTTCGCAGATAGACGATATTTGCGAGTCGGTACACTTGTGTCTGTAGATAGTATCGGTAGCCAGTATCTTGATCTCGTTCATGGGGAGAAAAGAGACCAATTTGATCATAGTAGCGCAATGCTTGAACGCTAAGCCCGAAGAGTTCTGCAATTTGACCAATCCTCCAACGAGGTTCGGCCGCTTCTCGGTATTCAAATGAAGCGTGACGCATGTTTTCTCTTTTCATATTCATGTTGTTATTGCTCTCATCGTTATTATTTGCCCCGCCGGCAAGTGATATGTAAACCGTGACACTTGCGATAAAGGTGAATATCAAAAGCCCGTCGTACATGTTATTGACGATGGGCTTTTGATTGTATGTTAACTTCGCTCTTGCCTATCATACGGTACGCCGAGTGCGGAGGGATCATTGCTTCTGCCAATTGAAAAGAGAAGAACGATCACGGCCACGAGGTAGGGCATCATCGAAAAGACTTGCGATGGAATCGGAACGCCTAGGCTTTGTAGTGTAAACTGCACTCCTTCTGTTAGACCAATCAGCAGCGACACAAAAAAGATAGCTACAGGGTTTCGTCGCCCTAGTGTCACTGCTGCAAGGGCGATGTAACCGCGTCCCGCCGTAATATTTTCGATGTAAAAACCAAATTGCACGATCATCATATAAGAACCTGCCAGCCCGCACATCAATCCGTTGAACATAGATGCAAAATATCTCAGCCTCTTGACAGGGATGCCTGACGTATCGGCAGCCATAGGATTCTCTCCTACAGCAATAAGTTGAATGCCGTAGTCTGTCTTTTTGAGAAAAATGGTCGTTAGGATAATCACGATGTAAAGAACATAGGTCAAAAGATCGTGCGAGAAGAATGCCGGTCCAAGAATCGGAATCTTCGAAAGCAATGGAAGCGGAACAACGGGTAGTGTCTTGATATCGGGGAGTGTTGATGCTTGGCCAAAGAGCACAAGGAAGAAAAAGCTTGTCAGACCTAAGACAAAAAAGTTGATCGCTAGTCCAGAAATAGTTTGATCCTGCTTAGCCGTCACGCAAATAAGTGCGTGAAGGGTTCCGAATAGGAGCCCTACCAACATACCAGCGAGAATACCAAGTAGAAAGCTATTGGTGTACGTTGTCACGAGAAAGCACGTAAACGCTCCACCGAGCATCATCCCCTCAACACCGATGTTCAAGACACCTGATGTTTGAGAGACGCTCTCCCCAATACCAGCAAACGTTAAAGGCGCCGCCATTCGAACCGAAGCAAAAAGGAGATTGGTTACAAGTAGAGCAGTATCATTCATGGCTGATTTCCTTCTCTTTCTTTCCAAAGTGATGGCGTAGGAGGAAGACGATAACAATCATCCCTAAGATGACAGTCGTCAGGGACGTCGGTACGCCTGCTGAACGCTGCATCGATAATCCGCCGATATCGAGGGCTCCAAGCAGTAGCGCTGCTATCGCCACGCCAAGTGGATGGTTGCTGCCTAGGAGTGAAACCATGACGGCGAGGTATCCGTAGTTTGAGGAAATACCGTCCATAAGTTTATGCTGAACTCCTGAAACTTCAACGAATCCCGCAAAACCCGCTAAGCCACCGCTCAAAAGTGAAGAGAGTATGATATTAAGGTTGACGTTGACACCGACACAAAAGGAAGCGCGGGGGTTGCATCCGCAAGCACGTATCTGAAAGCCTCGTGCTGTTTTCCATAGGAAAATGTAGACAAGTGCTGCGAGCACAATCGCAATGATAAATCCAATATGAAGCCGTGTTCTTGGAACGAGTCGCGGCAATTGTGCACTTTCTGTGAAAGGTTGTGACATGGGGAAGGGATATTCGGGATCCTTTAGCCATGTTCGAATCGCAAGCGCAATAAATTGTATGGCGATATAATTGAACATGAGGCTCATAATGACTTCGGAAAGACCGAATTTCGCCTTCATGACACCGGGAATCAGAGCCCACAGTCCTCCTGCTAAAAAACCGCACACCATCATAAGAGGGATGAGCAATAAATGCGGCAAATGTCCTAGGAAGATAGCTACGACTGACGATGCGAGCGCACCCATGTAGAGTTGCCCCTCGGCGCCGAGGTTAATAAATCCGCACTGAAAGCCGATCGAACATCCGAGCCCGGCAAGCAAGAGTGGTGTCGTTTTAACGAGGACCTCACTAATCTGATAGATATTGCCAAACATTCCCCGAAAGAAACCGGAAAATGCGCTTCCCAGATCGACACCGATCAGAATGAGGAGCAGGATAGCGGTCATGAGTACTGACGCGACAGGCCAGATATAATGGATGATATTTCTATTGATTTTCAAGACGTTTCCCTCCCATCATGGCTCCGACAAGCGCAATGTCGAGCTGATCGTCATTCTCAAGGATTCCCATATTCTCTCCCTTGTAGAGAACTGCAATTCTATCGCTGAGCGATATAATCTCCTGTAAATCGGTTGAAATCAGAAGAATAGAAACGCCCCTGTTTGCCAAATCAAGCAGCTGTGATTGGATGAAATCAGTTGCACCCAAATCAAGGCCGCGAGTCGGCTGAAAAGCGATGAGCAGCTGAAGGTCCGAATCGAGTTCTCGGGCGAGGACGAATTTTTGTTGGTTGCCTCCTGACAGGTAACGGATGGCTGTATTCTCTGATGGAGTTTTGATAAAAAATTCTTTTATAAGATTCTTCGTCGTTGATTCCGCCTTTTTACGTTTCAGAAAGTGATGATTCAGGTAATTAGGGTCGAGATGCTTTTTCAAGAGCAAGTTCTGATTGAGGTTCATGGGGAGCAAAATGGCATCGTTATGGCGGTCTGCAGGGATGTAGCCCATACCATTATTCATACGGTCGATAATCGAGCGACCGTCAACCTTGTTGCCATTGAAGGTGATCGTACCTGAAGAGAGTTTTCTGATTCCTATGATTGCTTCGGCGAGTTCCTGTTGACCGTTTCCGTCGACACCTGCAATTCCCATGATTTCACCTGGTGCGATGGAAATAGATAAGTTTTGAAGAAGAGACAATTTCCCGTCATGAATGGTAACGTCTTGCAGCACCAGCCGTGGAGAGGTGACATCGATGGAACGTATTTCATGCTCACGCTGTGTAAGCGTACGCCCGATCATAGCCTTTGAGAGCTCATGTTCGTTTGTATCCTCAAGCCGGCTTTGCAAGACGCCTTCTCCATCTCGAAGAACGGTCACGCGGTCACTAATCTGCATCACCTCACCTATCTTGTGTGTAATGATGACTACCCCATTTCCAGCATTTCTCAGTTCACGAAGGACGTTGAAAAATGACTCCACTTCGGGCGGTGAAAGGACGGCAGTCGGCTCATCTAGAATGAAAATTTTGGCCGATCGATAGAGGAGCTTCATGATCTCGATGCGTTGACGTTCGCCGACCGAAAGACCTTTAATTAGTTTCGCAGGATCGACATCGAGACCGAATGTTTCTGAGAGTTCTTTGATGCGCTGATCAATCAGTTTTCTTTTCGAAAATGGATATCCTGTCTCACGAAGGCCTAGAGTGATGTTTTCAGATACTGTCAGTGTATTAACTAACTGGAAATGTTGATGGACCATTCCAATACCTTGTGACAGTGCATCACGGGGATCTTCAATGCTTACTTCTTCACCATCAATTGTAATCGTTCCGTCGTCAGGTTTATAAAGACCGTAGAGGATATTCATCAACGTTGATTTGCCCGCACCGTTTTCACCAAGAAGAGCGTGGATTTCTCCGGAATGAACGCAGAAATCCACACCCTTGAGCACGGGAGCGCCAAAGAACGTCTTGCGAATATTTCGCATGTCAATTTGCATATCAGGCTCCCTTTCTAAAATGAGAAAGTCCTAGCTGGTTGGTGTCTCAATAAGAGGGACATCCAGATCGCCGTTTACAATGTCCTCTTTCATCTTGTTGATCTTATCGATATTTTCTGTGCCAATCACATCTTTCATGGCGTCATTGAAAGCGATGTCAACGACATCTTCTTTGATTCCAAGTGGAACGATCGCGTCACCGAATGTCCCGTTAAGGATGCTGTCGTATGCGAAAATGATGACGTTGGGCAAATTGTAAACGGTTGAGCAGAGTATTGAAGTAGGTGCGATGGATGACTGATCATAGGAGTTTCCTAAACAGTAGAGGTTTTTCTCTTCACAAGCTTTAATGACACCTGTGCCTGCTTGGTTAGCCACTTGATAGAGAACATCTGCATTCTGATTGATCATGGCAGTTGCCGCCGACTGTCCGGCAGTGACATCAGTAAACGAATTGCAGTAGGCAGTCAGAACAGTGATGGAGTCATCATAAGCTTTTGCTGCCGCCTTGAAAGCTTCAAGCTCTTTCGTGATGGATGGCTGTTCAACACCGCCGACAGCGCCTATTACCTTTGTTTTTGTCATCATCGCGGCGAGCGTTCCCATTAGGTAGGCGCCCTCTTCGCACGACATCACGTAAGAGGACATGTTTTTCGCTTTTGAGCTCGATTCAGTCGCCATAAAGAACTGATCGGGAAAATCCTTTGAGACTTTGGCAGCCGGTTCACCAAATTGAAATCCGTGTCCAATTACTAAGTAATAGCCTTGGTTTGCGTAGTCATTGAAGGCTGCCTCCATATCGGAGACTTGTACGTTTTCTTGGAAGGTCGTCTCAAGATCGAACTTGTCTTTGATGGCATTTAATCCTTCGACCGCTGTCGCGTTCCAACCTTGGTCGTTGGCAGGTCCGGACAAGAGGAGAGCTACCTTTTTCTTTGAATCGGTTTGAGGGTCTTTGCCGTCGCCACATCCGACGACTACCATCGCTAACATCAAGATAGCGAGGCACAGTGAGATTACTTTCTTCATTCTTTTTCTCCTTCTGTTAATCAACGAGTTCGTTGATGCGTTGCTGGCATTTGTCAGCTTCTTTCTTCAGTTCATATTCATTCACGAGCTGTAATTCACCGTTATAGAAAACAAGTTTTCCGTTGATCATAGTGAAATCAACCTGCTCGGTAATGCCCATACGTGGAATAATGTTTGCGATATCATGCAGTCCCCCGACGTATTCGAGGCGATTCAAATCGAGTGCGAATAGATCTGCCGCCTTCCCGGATTCGAGGGAACCGATCTCTGGTCGACCAAGTGTTTTAGCGCCGCCGCGCGTCGCCATGAGGAGGACATCATATGGTGTGACGCAACCGCCTCGCACCTTGCTATGCCAAGCTTGCATGAGATATGTCATACGTAGTGTGTCGAGCAGATTGGAACTATCGTTGGTGGCAGATCCATCACATCCAAGTGAAATAATCGCGCCTGTGTCCCTGATCTGCCTCATGTCAAGAATTGGAAAACCACCTAAGACAGCAGGAGCCGGACAATGCGAGACACCGGACCCGTATTTACCAAGTTTTACAAATTCTTCAGGAGTCAATTCCCAGCAATGTGCAAACCAGACATCTTTGCCGACGAAGCCGCGTTCCTCACACCAATCAAGTGATCGCATTCCATAGCGTTCAACCATAAGCGGGTTTTCGCCTTCCCCCAGATGTGTATGCATACGTACGCCATATTTTCTTGCAAGCTCAACGGACTCAACAAAAGTATCTGAATAACAGTTAAGAGGTTGACAGGGGGCTACCACGATTTGTGTCATGGAAAACGGACGGTTGTCATGGTAGGTCTTGATGAGGCGCTCGCAGTCAGCGATAAATTCTTCCGTCGTCTCCAACATGGGAGCGGGGATAGTGCTGCCTTTCTCCCGCGGCAACGTGTTGCCGCCTCGACCCCCAACGTAACGTATACCGATCTCCGTTGCGGCTTTCACTTGTTGATCGAGCATTTTGATGCCGTTCGGTTTCGTGTGGCAGTACTGATGATCAAAGGCGGTTGTACAACCGTGCTTCACAAGGTCGCTCATAGCTGTCAACGATGAGTAGTAGATCATCTCCTCATCGAAATTTGCAAAGACCCTGTAGATCTTATCGAGCCATTCAATGACAGTCATCGACGGATAGTCAATCGACAGCCGGTTGCGAACAAACGTTTGAAAAAAGTGATGATGGGTGTTGATCAATCCGGGATAAATAACTTTACCGGAACAATCGATTACCTCGTCAAACAATGCATCTTGGTCTATGCTGTCAGTAATTGAGACAATTATTTCATTTTCTACAATGAGATGGTGGTTACGAAATACGCGATCTTCTCGGTCACAACTGACGATAGCCTCGGGGTTTTTTAACAGGATTCTTGTCACCTAGCACACCTCCGTTCATGTGAGTTAATTGCAGTATAAAGCCTATAGTTGCTATAGAGTCAAGGCGTTTTAAAGTCGATTTTCGCGAAAATATTGTCGATCTCTCCATTTTTTCAATGAAAAAGCGATTACTAAAGGATGAATTTTTTAAGCAATCGCCCTGCAAAAGCGGTTCATTGTTTGCTTGTCTACCGGTTGCAATCAACACTGATGTACGGTTTAAGGGTTTAGTTCCGAAAGGGGAAAAAGGTCAGTCGATAATAATCAAATAGTCGGGAGGTCTGGAAGACGGCGAAATGTTTGCATGTTAGCACAATTTCGTGTATTGTGTATGCACATCAATTCTGAGGGGGAATGAAGATGTCTGTTCGTGAATTTGATGTAGCGATTCTGCGCGATGTAGTCGAGGAGCTCTGTGGGGAGCTCGCCTGTGAGCTCCCAAATGATATTTACAATGGCATCGCTCAGGCATTGGATCGCGAAGATGGGCCGATGGCCCGCCAAGTCCTTAATGATCTCCTTATTAATTGTGATATAGCTGCAAAAGAACGCGTCCCGATGTGTCAAGACACGGGGATGATTGTCGTGTTTTTAGATGTCGGATTTGATGTCAGATTCTTAGGCGATCCGTATGAGGCGATCGATGAAGGCGTTCGTCGAGGCTACAAGAGGCACGTTCTCCGTATGTCAGTCGTCCGCGATCCGTTGAGGAGAATCAATACGCACGACAATACGCCTGCGATGGTGACGACACGATTAGTTCCCGGTGATCGCGTGACGATTACGTTGTTATGCAAGGGTTTTGGCAGCGAGAATATGAGTCGACTTGCGATGCTTTTGCCTGCAGATGGGGAGGAAGGTGTACGCAAGTTCGTGATCGATACAGTCTCAAAAGCAGGTCCCAACGCTTGTCCGCCGTTTGTCGTCGGTGTAGGCATCGGCGGTACATTCGATCAGGTGGCACTAGCGGCTAAACGGGCACTTTCGAGGCCTCTGACGGAGCCGAATGGCGATCCATTCTATGCAAGGATGGAACAATCGCTCCTCGCTGAGATCAACGAACTGGGCATCGGACCTCAGGGGTTCGGCGGCAGAGCGACGGCTCTCGGAGTTGCTATTGAAGTGCTTCCGACGCATATCGCCGGCTTACCTGTTGCTGTGAATATCAATTGCCATATGGCTCGCCATATCAAGGAGGTTCTGTAATGTCAGATAAGATTGAGACGGTTAGGCTTCAAGCGCCTTTTTCGGAACGTGTAGCGAGAGAGCTGAAAAGCGGACAACGCGTTCTTCTTTCGGGTGTCATTTACTCATTGCGTGATGCAGGTCATAAGCGTCTGGTAGAGCTTTTGAAGCGTGGAGAGGAGCCTCCTTTTCCCATAGAGAATGCCGTTCTCTATTACGTCGGTCCTTCACCGGCGAAGGCTGGGCGCGCCTTAGGATCCGCCGGGCCGACGACATCGTCCAGAATGGATCCGTATACGTCGTGCCTCATCAGGAATGGCCTTCGCGGTATGATCGGCAAAGGGTATCGAAGTGACGAAGTGATCAACGCAATGAAGAAACACGGTGCTGTATACTTCGCCGCAATCGGCGGGGCAGGTGCGCTGCTTTCCCAAGCGATCAAGGAGGCAAAGGTCATTGCATGGGACGATCTCGGCACCGAGGCACTGCGCCGTCTTATGGTGGAAGATATGCCGGTGACGGTCGCTATCGATACTAAAGGCGTTGACCTTTACAAAGAAGGTCCTGACATGTGGTTGAAAAGACATCATGACTGATATGAATTGTGTTGACCAGCCGCTCTATCTTATGATCTATCGCGATATTCGTGGTGACATCGAGTCTGGCGTATTGCCTTCCGGTGTAAAATTGCCGTCTATTCGAGAATGTGCCGAGGAACGTGGTGTCTCTGTCGGTACGATCCGACACGTCTATTCGTTGCTGTCGCAAGATGGGCTCGTTGTGCAGCTCCGTGGTCGCGGTACGTTCGTTTCTTCACCGCTGGAAAAAATGGATGCCGGTAGCCGCAAGGATAAGGCGCTTGCGGCAATCGACCGGATGATTGAGGAGATGTCTTTTCTTGGTTTTACGACGCGCGAAGCTCAGATCTTTTTTGAATTGCGGTTAAGACAGATGGAGGACATTACGCGCCCTGTACGTGTCGCCGTCGTTGCTGCCACATCGGAAGAGCGCTCCATTATCGCGCAATCTCTTGAGGCGATCCGCATTGCCGGCACATTCCGTATTCCGTTCGACGATGTCATGTCGCATCCCGGGCGCCTGTCATCTGGTTACGACCTCATCGTCGCACCTGATCGTCTTTATAAGGAGCTGAAACTCCTTGTACCTGAACACATGCCGTTGATGCCGGTCGTGCTCGAGCTCTCGCGGGTTTCCATTGCGGAGTGTATGAGTATCCCGAAGCACGTGACACTAGGAGTTTTGACGGTCAGCACAGGATTTGCTGACGTGCTGCAGACAGCGTGTGAACGCTATTTGCTTGAGCCGTTACAGATTAGGCGCGCACGTTTCGGCGATCCGGAGGTGACGCGTCACTTTGTTGACCAAGTCGATGTTGTAGCGCTTGCACCTGATTATGAGAATCTGATCGATCCGAGGGAGATGGTGCTTATTCAGGAATTTATGGATAGGGGCAAGTTTTTTATCAGGACGGAGTTTGCCTGCGACAGGGGATCGATGCTTTACATCAACGATGCTGTTGAACAATATTTTCGCGATTTACGTGAATCGCTCCAACCATAAAAAAGGATTAGATTAATAGAATATATGCCGTGCGAAGTGCGGACGGAGGTACAAATAATGGAACAGAGGAACGATAAGAAGCTTGTGATTGGCGTCATCGGCGCCGATGTCCACGCTGTCGGTATTCGCATCCTTGAGTATGCGTTCAAAGAAGCAGGTTTTGACGTGACAAATCTCGGCGTCATGGTGTCACAGGAAGAATTTATCGGGGCAGCCTTGGAGACTGCGGCTGACGCGATTGTTATCTCTTCACTGTACGGACACGGTGAACTTGATTGTCGAGGTATGAGGGATAAGATGGATGAGGCGGGGCTTGACGGTCTTCTCCTCTACGTCGGTGGTAACATCGTTGTCGGGAAACAAGATTTTGTCGATGTCGAAAAGCGTTTTCACGATATGGGGTTTGACCGTGTATTTCCACCCGGCACACCACCTGAAGAGACGATCTACTATCTGAAGAAGGATCTTGAGGTCGAGTGATATGCGTTGCGCCCTTCTGATAGATTTTGGGAGTACGTTCACGAAAATGACGGCCGTTGATCTTATGTCTGAAAAGATCGTCGGAACGGCTTCAGCTTTTACGACGGCTGACTCTGACATCGGGATAGGGTTCGATGTCGCTCTCGATCGTTTGCGTCAGATGACAGGCGACATCACTTTTGAATTTAAATCGGCGTGTTCTTCGGCTGCTGGTGGCCTTCGCATGATGGTATCGGGACTTGTTCCCGAGCTCACGGCGGAAGCGGCACGCTTAGCGGCACTTGGTGCAGGGGCGAGAATTACGCGCCTTTTCACACACGCGCTGACACGTCGTGACCTTCAGGACATTGAGTCCGATCCACCGGATATATTCCTGATGACGGGCGGGACGGATGGTGGGAATACCACCTGCATGGAAGGGAATGCAGAGAAGTTGCGTACGCTTTCCGTTCGATTCCCCATCATTCTTGCAGGTAACCGCCAAGCGATCGACGTTTGTGAGGATGCTCTTGAAGATTTCCCTATTACCGTCTGTCCAAATGTCATGCCCACGTTCGGCGTGCTCAACATTGAACCTGTACAGCGTGAGATTCGCGAACTGTTTTTGAAACATATCGTCAATGCACGTGGCTTGTCGCAAACGAGAGAACTTCTTTCGGACATTGTCATGCCGACGCCGTCTGCCATCCTTTCCGCGATGAAGCTTCTGGCAGACGGAACGAAGACCGAACCCGGCATCGGTGAGCTGATGGGGATCGACGTTGGCGGCGCGACGACGGACGTTTATTCGATCGCGAGAGGTGAGCCGGTCGACATTAAGGTCATCTGCAAGGGGCTTGATGAGCCGTACGCGAAGCGGACGGTGGAAGGAGATATCGGTGTTCGGTACAGCACGGTCGGTATCGTATCTGAAGTCGGACAACCGTGGATTTCAGATTGTTCAGGATTGACTTTAGAAGACTGTGTAAGCTTGATGAGCGAATTGGCGGATGATAAGTCGAAGGTTCCGCTTGCTTGTGACGATGCCATGACAAGGCTTGACCACGCGCTCGCATCAGGGGCTGTCGACATTGCGACGAGGCGGCATGCAGGGACGCTTGAGGAGGCGTTTACAACATCGGGGCTCGTCTACGTTCAGACTGGCAAGGATTTATGTTCCGTAAGACAGATTATCCTGACGGGAGGATCGTTGATCCATGCGCGTGCACCCCTTGACATTGCACAACATGCCCTTTATACGGCGCGCTACCCAATGTCGCTTCGCCCGAAACAGGCATCGGTTTTTAGAGATGACTGTTACATTCTTTCGGCGATGGGTGTTCTTGCCGAACGAGAAAAAGACATCGCTTTGCGCATCATCAAGCGTGAACTTGTTAAACTAGGAGAAATTTTTTCTGATGACGATCTATAAGATTTTTCGGCAACAACGAATGATTGATAAAGAGTAAAAAGAGGAGTGACAATAACATGGATGAGGTGAGGAACAGAAAGTGGACGCGCGATGAATTTGATAGTGTCCGTTCTGAAATTCTGACACAGTGGCCTACTGGAAAAGACGTCGACATTCAGGAGGCTTTTACGTATCATCAAAATCTGCCTGAGCACAAAGTATTCAGTTACAAGTTGAATAAAGCAAAAAAGGACAACAGAACGCTCGTCCAACCACGTGCGGGGGTTCCGCTAATCCCGGAGATGATCGAGCTCTTGACGTATCTGCAAGATGTCGGTGAAGCTGATTTGCTGCCGACAACGATTGACAGCTATACGAGACAGAACCGTTACAACGAGGCGGAGGTCGGTATTAAAGAGTCAGAGCGTACTGGTAAAGCGATGCTGAACGGTTTCCCGGCTGTCAACCACGGCGTCGCAGGGTGTCGCATGCTGATTGATGCGCTCGACACGCCGCTCCAAATTCGTCACGGTACCCCCGACGCGAGACTGCTGACGGAGATTGCGTATGCCGGCGGGTATACGAGTTACGAGGGTGGCGGTATCTCCTATAACATTCCCTACGCGAAAAATGTATCGCTTGAGGCAACGATTCGCGATTGGCAATACGTCGATCGCCTGACGGGCATTTACGAGGAGGCCGGGTGCCCGATTAATCGTGAACCGTACGGTCCCCTTACAGGGACGCTCGTTCCGCCTTTCATATCGCACAGTGTCGCAATTATCGAGAGTCTTCTTGCCGCCGAACAAGGCGTGAAAAACATTACGGTCGGTTACGGCCAATGCGGTAACTTGACACAGGACGTTGCAGCTGTACAAGTTTTGCAGAGCCTGACTGATGAGTACTTACGTAAATATGGGCACGGCGATGTCAATGTGACGACTGTTCTCCACCAGTGGATGGGCGGGTTCCCGCAGGAGGAATCGAAGGCGTATTCTGTCATCGCTTGGGGGAGTGCTGTCGCGGCCCTATCGCATGCAACTAAAGTTATTGTCAAAACACCGCACGAGGCGATCGGTGTCCCGACAAAGGAGGCCAACGCTGACGGGATGCTCTGCACGCGTCAGATGATTAACATGCTGGGAGAACAGAGCCTCGACACGTACAGTCTAAAAGATGAGAAGATCATCATCGCTGCAGAGACGCGCTGTGTGCTAGATAAATGCTTTGAGTTAGGTGAAGGTGATCTGGCACAGGGAGTCATACGTGCTATACGTTCGGGGGCACTCGATATCCCGTTTGCACCCAGTCGATACAACGCCGGAAAAATGCTTCCGGCACGTGACAATGATGGGGCGATTCGGTTATTCCACGCGGGGAATGTTCCTTTGACGCCTGAGCTTCTCGATTTCCATAAGGAAAAAATCAAAGAACGTGCCAAGTATGAGAATCGTCAGCCGTCTTTTCAGATGGTCATCGACGATGTCTATGCGATCAGCAAAGGGCGTCTAGTCGGTCGTCCGACGAATAAGTGATAACGAGCGAATGGGAGGGAGAGAGAACACATGAAAATAGTAAAAGTAGTTTGCGCCCCGGGGCGCACAGGGTTTTACTTTGATGACCAGAAGGCGATCAAGCGGGGGGCGAAGATGGACGGATTCTTCTACGTCGGAGCGCCGGCAACACCTGGATTTTCAGCCATTCGTCAGGCTGGCGAGGCGATCTCGTTGATGCTCGTCCTTGAGAACGGCATGGTGGCATGGGGAGATTGTGCTGCCGTACAGTATTCGGGTGCAGGTGGAAGAGACCCTCTGTTTTTGGCGGAGGATTTTATTCCTGTGATCATGCGCGATATTGCACCTAAACTTGAGGGACGTGTCATTGATTGTTTCCGTGATACGATGGAAGAGTTTGAACGTGTGACGGATCGCGACGGAAATCGCTTTCACACGGCGATTCGCTACGGCTTGTCTCAGGCAATTCTCGATTGTGTTGCCAAGACGAATCATAAACTCATGTGTGAAGTGATTGCTGATGAGTACGGGACGACCGTAAGCGATGAGATGATTCCGATCTTCTCACAGACGGGTGACATGCGCTATGACAATGCAGACAAGATGATACTCAAACACGTACACGTATTACCGCATGCATTAGTCAACAATCTCGAAAAACTCGGATCGAACGGAGACGCGCTCGTCGAATACACATCATGGCTGTGCGATCGTATTCTTCACCACAGGCAGGATCCCGCGTATCAACCCATCTTCCACATTGACGTCTACGGTATGATCGGTGAGCTGTTCGGATATGAAAATGTCGATATCATCGCTGATTATTTGGATCGGCTTGAGAAAGCGGCTCGTCCATTTGCGCTGCGTATAGAAGGCCCAATTGACGCTGGTTCACATGAGGGTCAGCTTGAGTGGCTGGCGAGATTGACGCGGTGCATTGACGAACGCGGTATCAAGGTTGAGCTTGTCGCCGACGAGTGGTGCAACACAGTCGATGATGTGCGCGCCTTTGTCGATGCGGGTGCCGGGCACATGATCCAGATCAAGACGCCAGATCTTGGGAGCCTTCATAATACTGCGGATGCCGTTCTCTACTGCAAAGAAAAGGGCATTGGTGCGTACATGGGAGGTACGTGTAACGAGACGAACCGTTCGGCGGAAGTTTGCGTTCACGTTGCAATGGCGATGAAACCCGATCAAATCCTCGCCAAACCAGGGATGGGTGTCGATGAAGGAGTCATGATCGTCTACAACGAGATGCAGCGCATTCTCGCACTTCGCGGAGTCAAGTAATGAAAATGAACAGTAATCAGATGAAAAATGCGCGGGCAGGTACGCTTGAGTCGGGTGACGTACTCGTGAGGATCGAGCCCGCTGATTCACTTGAGATTAAGTTGCATTCGCCCGTCATTAACCAGTTCGGTGAGGCGATTCTGCGATCAGTCCGTGACGTGCTTGATTTATTCGGTGTGACAAGTGGTACGATTACGCTTGAAGATCAGGGGGCACTCGATTGTACGATCAGAGCAAGGCTTACGACGGCGATTAGACGCTCTCTTGAAGGGGAGGAAGGAGTGTCACCGTGAGACGTTCATACCTTTTTCTACCTGGAAATCAACCGACCATGTTACAAAACGGTGCTGTGCTACCTGCTGATGTACTCATCTTCGATTTGGAGGATTCAGTTGTTGCCTCGGAGAAAGATGCAGCGCGCGAACTCGTCGCATCTGCTCTTCGTTCCATTGATTATGGAGGGCGCAGGTTGACTGTCCGTATCAATGACCTTGAGAAACCTTATGTAAAAAAAGATCTCAAAGCTGTTGTCGCGGCCGGCGCTCACTCCATCATGGTGCCGAAAGTTACAGGCGCTCATACGATTCACCACATCGCCGTAATGCTCGATTTGATTGAAGAGGAGTATGGTTTCAAGAAGGGGCGTACAAGGATCATTGCTCTAATTGAGACGGCACTCGGCATCGAAAAAGCTTTTGAAGCGGCGACGTCGTCATCTCGCGTCGAGGCGTTGGCGCTCGGCGGAGAGGATCTTTGTGCTGATCTTGGTTGTCCGCGCACAAAGGAAGGGATGGAGCTCCTTTACAGTCGTTCAAGACTCCTTATTGCGGCAAGAGCGGCCGGAGTTGATGCCATCGATACGCCATTTACCGACGCACGCGACGAGAACGGCTGTTACGCTGACACGGTCTATGCGCGAAGTCTCGGATTTGACGGTAAACTTTCAATTTCGCCCCATCATTTGCGTTCAATTCACCGCGCCTTCACACCGACGGAAGATGCCGTCGCGTTTGCATTGGAAGTCATCGAATCGATGAAGAGGGCGAAATGTGATGGTCGCGGTGCCGTCTCACTACGAGGGAAAATGATCGATTTGCCCGTTTTGCGACAGGCGGAAAGAACACTAGAGCTGGCGAGAGCGAGCGGTATGATCGTGACAGAAACGGGGGAGAAGCCATCATGACACAATCAACAAAAGTAGTGCCATCGCTGAGAGAAGCGATCCGCCAGTCAGGTCTTTGTGATGGCATGACAATTTCTTTTCACCACCATCTGCGTGAAGGCGATCGCGTTCTCCTTGCAGTCCTTGCCGAGTGCTCCTCAATGGGTATCAAGGACTTGACTGTTAACGCGTCGGCAATTATGGGATGTTACCGACCGATTATTGACTTTATACGCGATGGGACGGTGAGAGGTATTGAGTGTAACTTCATGCATGCACAAGTCGGTCACGCTATCTCTCGAGGAGTTCTTGAGCGAGAAGTCATTTTCAGAAGTCACGGCGGGCGCCCCGCGGCGATGGACCGTGGCGAATCATCTCTTGATGTCGCTTTTGTCGTGGCGTCGGCGGCCGATACATGCGGTAACTGTAATGGTAAGGAGGGGAAAGCTGCTTTCGGCTCAATCGGTTACGCGATGCCCGATGCTGAGCATGCCGAGCATGTTGTCGTCGTAACGGACGAGCTGTTCGAGTACCCTTTGATTAATGCATCGATTTCTGAGGAGTTGGTAGATGCTGTCGTTGTCATCGATTCGATCGGTGACCCAAGTCGTATCATGTCGGGAACGACGCGCGTCACGCGCGATCCAATTGGCCTTTTGATCGCGGAACAAGCGGCAAAAGCAATCAGCGCATCGGGACTGCTCCGCGACGGGTTCACTTTCCAAACGGGCGCAGGCGGCACATCGCTCGCCGTCGCGCAGTATCTCGGTGAACTTATGCGCGAGATGGGGATCACGGGACGTTTTGCCTCCGGAGGTATCACCGGATTGCTCGTTCAGTTGTTGCAGGAAGGTCTCTTCGAGACACTTCTCGATGTCCAGTGTTTTGATCGAGAAGCTGTGCAATCGATCGCCACATGTAAATGTCATGGCGAAATCAGCGCGAGACGCTATGCAAGTCCCACAGCCAAATCTGCCGTCGTCGATCATCTCGACGTAGTCATCTTGGGGGCGACAGAAATCGATACCGATTTCAATGTGAATGTCCACACAGATTCGAACGGTGTCATCATGGGCGGTTCGGGCGGACATAGCGATACAGCAGCCGGTGCGAAGCTGTCGATCATTGTCGCACCGCTCATACGTGCTAGGTTACCCTTGATCGTCGATCGCGTTGGGACGATCTCAACACCTGGCAAAGATGTTGATCTGCTCGTCACGCAGTACGGTCTCGCGTGCAATCCGAGAAGAATAGAGCTCTCTGCGAGGCTCAAACAAGCAGGTCTTCCCGTCGTTCAGATTCACGATTTGAAAGCGAAAGCGGAATCGATCACTGGTGTACCTGCGCGTATTGTGCCCAAGGGACGTTCCGTTGCGCGCGTCATCAGCCGCGACGGAGCATTGCTTGATGAAATCCCTATGATCAAAGATTAGCTACTTTCAGAAGGATGACGCCACACCTAACTGTACGAAATTTGACTCTCAGGGAAAGATGACGACGCCGTCAACTGTGCGTATACTAAACTGGACAAAAATGACACTTTAGGCAAGGAGCCGCTACCCAAGGTGTAAATATTGTCCACAATCGACTGAGAATTGCTCGAATCTGGACAAAAATGACGCTTTAGGTAAGGACCCGCTACCCAAGGTGTAAATATTGTCCACAATCGACTGAGAATTGCTCGAATCTGGACAAAAATGACACTTTAGGCAAGGACCCGCGATTAAGTCCGTATAGTGGTGTAAAAGCACGCAATAAAAAGAGCCATTATTCCTCTCATTCAGTTAATATAAAAGTTCAGCAAAACAATGAAGGAGAAAAACAATGGCTGAAATTC